>DATMEX010000041.1:0-36221 GCA_035556455.1 Pseudolabrys sp. | reverse complement strand
GCGACCGAGTTCTGCAGGTCGGCCAGCATCTGACGGATGACCTTGGACTTGTCCTGCGTGAAGCCGACCTCGACGCCCTCCGGCCAGATCTTCTGCATCGCGGCGACCTGCTTCTTCACCGCATCGACGGTTTCGATCAGGTTGGCGCCGGTGCGCTTGGACACTTCGATGGCCATGGCCGGCTGGCCGTTGACCCGCGTCACCGAGGTCGCGTCCTTGAAGGTTGGGCGCACGGTGGCGATGTCGCCGAGCGACACCGAAGCGCCCGCTGTCGAGGCAATCGGGATATTGAGCATGTCCTGCGGCCGCTCGATCAGGCCCGGCACCTTAACGGCGAAGCGGCCGGTTGCGCTTTCCAGCGCGCCCGCGGCGATGAGGCTGTTGGACTGCTGCGTCACCTGGATGAGCTGGTCGATCGAAATTCCGTAGCTCTTCATCAGCATCGGCTCGGCGACGACCTCGACGGCCTCATCGCGGGCGCCGCGCAGCTCGGCCTTGAGCACGCCCGGCTGCTGCTCGATCTGATTCTTGGCCTCGCGGGCGATACGCAGCAGCGTGCGCTCCGGGACGCTGCCGGCGAGCGTCACCACCAAGACCGGATACAGCGACAGGTTGACTTCCTGCACCGACGGTTCGTCGGCATCGCGCGGCAGATCGCGTTTGGCCTGATCGACCTTGGCGCGCACATCGGCGAGCGCGGCGTCGGAATTGAAGCCGGCCTCGAACTCGAGCAGCACATAGCCGCCGCCTTCGTAACCGGTGGCGCGCATTTCCTTGACGTTGGTCACCGACTTGAGCTGCGTCTCGACCGGACGGATCAGCAGGCGCTCGGCATCCTCGGGGCTGATGCCGCGCTGCGTGAGCTGCACATAGATGATCGGCACCTTGACGTCGGGCTCGGCCTCTTTCGGGATGGTCTGATAGGCGATGAGGCCCGCGACCAGAAGAAAGGCGAGCGTCGCCAAGGTCAGGCGCGCATGCGAGATGGCGTAATTGATAAAGGTGGACATTTAACTCATCCTCCGCTCACCCCCGCGAAAGCGGGGGTCCAGAAGCGGCTCGCTCAACGTGCTGTTGCAAAGTCTGGGTCCCCGCTTCCGCGGGGACGAGCGGAGTTTGTTGCTCCCCTCGTTTTCGTCATTTCGCCGCCGTTTCCGCCGGCGCTGCGATCGTGTCCACCTTCTGGCCTTCGCGTACGAAATCCTGACCGCGCACGATCACCCGCGCGCCGTCAGGCACGCCGGACAGCCACATGGTGTCCTGCAAATCCTCGACGATCTTCACCGGCACGAACTGCACTTTGCTGTCGGCATCGACGATGCGCACACCGATATCGCCGGACGAGGCGATGGTCAGCGCCGAACGCGGCACCTGCGCCGCCGGCTCCGGCTGCAGCGACACCGCGACTTCCGCGGTGATGCCGTCGGGGACAGCGCCCTTCGCATTCTCCATCTCCACCTCGACGCGATAGGTGCGCGTGGTGGCGCTGGCCGATTTGGCGACATAGCGGACGCGACCGCTGACTGTTTGGCCGGTGATCAGTTTGACTTGCGCCGTCTCGCCGACCTTGACGCCGGCGAGCTTGCGCTCGGAGACCTCGACCACCGCCAGCATCGGATCGAGCGCAACGATGGTCGCGATCTCCTTGCCCGCCATCGAGAAGGCGGCGCCGCCAACCTCCGCCGGCACGTCGGTAATGACGCCAGCCCAAGGCGCGCGCACGATGCTGCGCTCGAGTTCGGCACGCGCCGCGCTCAGAGAGGCCTCAGCGGCCTTGTGCTGCGATTCCAGATTGACCATGTCGAGCTTCGGCAGCGCGCCGCTCTGGATCAGCGTGCGCTTGGCGTCGAGCTCGGCCTTGCGCTGTTCGACCAGCGCTTCGGCCTGCGCCACCTGCGCCTTGCGGGCGTCGTCCGACAACACGGCGACGATCTCATCCTTCTCGACATGCTGGCCGCGCTTGACGCGCAATTCCACCAGCGTACCGCCGGTGCGCGCGGTGATAGCGACCTTGCGGTCAGCCTCGGTGCGGCCCGACAAAGTGAGCTTCGGCGCGTGCTGCTCGACCTTGACCGGCGCAATCGAAACGCGGAACAGGGGCTGCTGTTTGGCTTCGCCGGGACGCACGGCAGCCTCGCCCTTGGCGCTCTCGTGCGGGAAGAGATGGCCCGATGCGATCCAGAGCACTGCGGCGGCGACAATGCCGACGGCAGTGATACGACTGGCTTTCATCATGACTTGTCACCATCCCTGGTTTCGTCGTTGTTTTCGGCTCTGGACGGCGCCAACAGTCCATGAACCATTTTCAGAACGAGAGGCAGCGAGGCTTCGGCGCTGAATTTCGCATCGACCGAGCGGCGCCACGACATGCCGTCGCCGATGGCAAGCAGCAGGCCGGCGATAGCGTCAACATCGAGGTCGGCGCGAATTTCGCCACGTTCAGCGGCGCGCGCCAGCATCGCCGCAAGACGATCGCGCACGTCGTTCTCGATGGTCTGGTAGAGCTTGGAGATGTCGGGATGACGCCGGCTCTCCGCCATGATCTCGGCGCCGATCGACACTTCGTCGTCGGTGCGATCGACAAGGTGATACTGCGCCAGTCCGGCAAGCGCCTCGAAGAAATCGGGGGCGTCGTTGACCTGGTTGAAACTCTCGACCGCATCGGCGCGGTTGCGCTCGCAGATGCCGGCGATCAGCGCCTCTTTCGAGGGAAAGTAACGATAAAGGTTGCCGGCGCTCATTGACGCTTCGGCGCAGATGTCCTGCATCGACGCACGATGAAATCCGGAGCGGGCGAAGCATCGCTCGGCCGCATCGAGAATTTCAGCACGGCGGTCGGCCTGCCGCTGCTGGTTTGGATGGCGCATGACTGTTCCGGAGACGTTCGTAGTCAGGCACGGCACAATTGTGCGCCGCAACATAGCGAGAATGAACGTTCATTCAATATTTATTATGGTCCCATTTGTCAACGGATACCCGCGCGGGCCGATTGACCGCATCGGTGCAACGGCCTTTTCTGCGGCAAGGCGACGTGCAGCGGAAGGCTTGAGCGGAACATGACCTATGTGTTGGTCTTCATCGGCGGCGGCATCGGTGCGGCGTTGCGCCACGGCTTCAATATCGGAAGTGCCCGGCTGTTCGGGACGTCGTTCCCATACGGCACGCTGACGATCAACATTCTCGGCTGCCTGGTGATGGGGCTGCTGACCGGCTATTTCGCCTTCAAGGGCGATGTCAGCCAGCACTTGCGGCTGTTCCTGACCACCGGAATTCTCGGCGGTTTCACGACATTTTCGGCGTTTTCGCTCGATGTCGCCCTGCTCTACGAGCGCGGCGAAACAGGCCTCGCCGCGACCTATATCCTCGCCTCGGTGGTGATGTCGCTGGTGGCGGTATTCGGCGGCCTGGCGCTGATGCGCAGCTTGACCTGATTGCAAGCCGGGGCGGCGGCGGGCCGAAAGTAGTATTTTCGCCTTAAACTGGGTACAAACACCGTCCAAATGCGGTCGGAAAACGACGCTGTCGCAGGAGAAACGCAGTGCTGAGGTTTGCAGTCCTTGGTTTGATGGTTGCCGGTTTGAGCGCGAGCTTTTGGTCTGCGCCGGCCGAAGCGCAAGGCCGCAAGCCCTTCCACGCCATGTCCAATGACGAAAAGTCGGACGTGAAAACGGCCGAGTCCGTCGATGCCCAGTATCGCAACGCGCTGGAGCGGACCCGCAAGGACACTGCGCCGGTTCAGGTCGACCCGTGGTCCAACATGCGCGGCGGCGAAACGCCGTCGAAGAAGAAATAACCGGCGCTTTGTTTGCCGGGATCATGCTTTTTATCGCGCATGATCTTCTCCGAAAACCGCTAC
This sequence comes from Pseudolabrys sp., assembly GCA_035556455.1. Lineage (GTDB taxonomy): Bacteria > Pseudomonadota > Alphaproteobacteria > Rhizobiales > Xanthobacteraceae > Pseudolabrys. The sequence goes on along the minus strand of DATMEX010000041.1, from coordinate 32,365 downwards.
ACACTTTTCGGGATCATGCTTGTTTGCGCATGATCTTCCCCGAAAACCGCTACACACTTTTCGGGATCATGCGTTACCAGCGATAGCGCGGGCCCCAGGGACCGAAATAGTGCCGTCGATAATAGGGGCCGTAATAGAACGGCGGGGGCGGCACCTCGTAATAAATCGGTGGTTCCTCGACATAATAGCGCTGCCGCACGACACGGCGCGGCGGTACGCGGCCGGAAAAGTCGATCGCGGTCTGGATGGCGTAGCCGTTCTTGTCCTGCCACGTCACAGCGCACCAGCCGCCAGTGCACTCGCCGACCTCGATCAGGCTGCCACTCGGGATCTTGCCGAGGATATCCTTGTCCGTGCCCGGGCCCGACCGCAGATTGACCGTCGACGGCACATAAGCCGGCTTGGCGGCCGCCGGAACCGCCGCCACGGTCAGCATCAGTGCCGCCGCAAAGCCCATGAATGCGCGCATTGCCATTGATCCGTTCCCGGCAGTTTCGGCCCTTCACACCGGGCCGGACCATAGCATGTCAAAGGCCAAAAACGGCAGTATCGCGGCGCGCACAGGCGGCCCACCGGCGCTTGCATGGGCCCTTCCTCCTGTGAGAGAAGGCGCGCATGTCAGAGACCGAAAACAACGCGCCCACCGCGGCCGACGCCCTGCCCGATCGCCTGTCGACCGATCCGCGCAGCCCCTATTTCAACGCGGACATCCTGTCGCGCGACATTGGGATCCGCTTCAAGGGCGTCGAGAAGACCAATGTCGAAGAGTACTGCGTCAGCGAAGGCTGGATCCGCGTCGCGGCCGGCAAGGCGCTCGACCGCTACGGCCAGCCACTGACTATCAAGCTGACCGGGGCGGTCGAGCCGTACTTCCGCGACAAGGCCTGAAACCTGCCCTTCGGTCATGAATAGCGCGCCGATGAACAACGAGCTCGCTCATTCAGAAATCACCCGGCTGGAAGAGCGGATCGAGGAGCTCCGCCAGGCGCTCGATCGCTGCGACAAGCTGGCCTGGGCGGCCAGGGTCGCCATCGCCGGCAGCGCGCTGTGGTTCGCGCTGGTGCTGCTCTCCATCCTGATGTTTTCGCCGGCCGGCTTCGCCGGCGCCATGGCCGCCCTGCTCGGCGGCTTCGTGCTCGCCGGCTCCAACAAGACGACGCGCGAGCAAACCGAGGCGGCGCTGCAGCAGGCCGAGGACCGCCGCCGCGCGCTGATCGATTCCATGCGGCTACGGCTGGTTGAAGAGCCGCACGGCACACTCCAGTAGCGTCGCCGGCTGCTTAACAGCTTTCAATAAAATTGACGGGATCGCCTCGCGAAAAACTTAACGGCCGCGTTGCAATATCCGCGCGTGGACGAGAAGTGGGAGACTAAAGCGTGATCCGGATTCCAATCAAAAACGGCAACATCGACGCGGCGCTCGACAAGCTCAAGGTCGCCAAAGACGAGCAGAACCGGAAGTTCGAAGAGCAGGTTGCCGCCTTCTTCGCGCCGAAGGCGGATAACGAGACCGTGCAGCAGCCGGCCAAGCGCGCGCCGAGCTATCAGAGCATTCTGGCGCGCTCGCGCCGCATGGGATGACGCGGCTTACGCCGCATGGGCTGAGACCGCACGCGGGCCAGGGCCGGCGCCGAGATAAAAAAAATGCCCCGCCGAGCGGGGCATTTTTGGTTTTGAGATTGGCGCGAGGCGAAGCGCCCCTACTCCGCGGCTTCCATGGTCGGCCGCACCGCCTCGACCTTGGCGGCGCAGAACTTGAACTCCGGAATCTTGCCGAACGGATCCAGCTTCGGATTGGTCAACAGGTTCGCCGCCGCCTCGACATAGGCGAACGGGATGAACACCACGCCGTCCGGCACCGCATCGTCCTGCCGCGCCTGCAACTCCACCTCGCCGCGCCGCGTCGAGACCCGCACCATGTCGCCCGGCGCGATGCCGAGCTTTTCGATGGTGCCGCGCGAGAGCTGCGCGATCGCGGTCGGCTCCAAAGCATCGAGCACCTTGGCGCGGCGCGTCATCGAACCGGTGTGCCAGTGCTCGAGCTGGCGGCCGGTGGAGAGGATGAACGGGTAGTCGTGATCCGGCACCTCGTCCGGCGGCGTGAGCTTGGTCGCCACCAGCTTGGCGAAGCCGCCCGGACGCGGGAAGCCGGCGTCGAACACGACGTCGCGGCCCGGCACGTCCGGTCCGTCCACCGGATAGGTGACGGCGTGCTCGCGCTCGACGCGGTCCCAGGTGATGTTGGCGAGCGCCGGCATCAGCGACGCCATTTCGGTGAACACTTCGCCGACATGATTGTAATTCCAGCCGCAGCCGAGGCGGTTGGCGATGTCCTGGATGATCCAGAGATCCTGACGCGCGTCGCCCGGCAGCGGCACCGCGGCGCGGCCCATCTGCACCTGACGGTTGGTGTTGGTGACGGTGCCATCCTTCTCCGGCCAGCCCGAGGCCGGAAGCACGACGTCGGCATAAACCGCGGTCTCGGTGAGGAACAGGTCCTGCACCACGAGATGCTCCAGATGCGCCAGCGCCTGACGCGCGTGGTTGAGATCGGGATCCGACATCGCGGGGTTCTCGCCCTCGATATACATGCCCTTGATCTCGTTGGCGTGGATCGCGTCCATGATCTCGACGACGGTCTTGCCGCGCTTGGGCGGCAGCTTCACGCCCCACACCTTCTCGTACTGGCCGCGGATTTCCGGGTTCTCGACCGACTTGTAGTCGGGGAAGAACATCGGGATGAGGCCGGCGTCGGAAGCGCCCTGCACGTTGTTCTGGCCACGCAGCGGATGCAGGCCGGTGCCGGGACGGCCGATCTGGCCGGTGATCAGCGCCAGCGCGATCAGGCAGCGGGCATTATCGGTGCCGTGGGTGTGCTGCGACACGCCCATGCCCCAGAAGATGATCGACGACTCGGCCCGCGCATAGGCGCGCGCGACCTCGCGCAAGGTTTCGGCCTCGATGCCGCAGATCGGCGCCATCTCTTCCGGCGTGAAGTCCTTGACGTTTTCTTTCCAGGCCTCGAAGCCCTCGACATAGGTCTGGATATACTGCTCGTCGTAGAGCTTCTCAGTGACGATGACATTAAGCATGGCGTTGAGCATCGCCACGTCGGTGCCGTTCTTGAACTGCATCATCTTCCAGGCGTGGCGCTTCATCGCCGTGCCGCGTGGGTCCATGATGACCAGCTTGGAGCCACGCTTGGCCGCCTGCTTGAAGTAGGTCGCCGCCACCGGATGGTTCTCGGTCGGGTTGGCGCCGATGACGATGATGACTTCCGAGTTCTTCACTTCGTTGAAGGTCGCAGACACCGCCGCCGAACCGACGCCTTCCAATAGCGCCGACACCGACGAGGCGTGGCACAGCCGCGTGCAGTGATCGACATTGTTGGTGCCGAAGCCCTGGCGCACCAGCTTCTGGAACAGATAGGCCTCTTCGTTCGAACCCTTGGCCGAACCGAAGCCGGCGAGCGCGTCCGAGCCGTCGCGATCGCGGATGGTCTTGAGACCGTTCGCGGCGCGATCGAGCGCCTCTTCCCACGTCGCTTCACGGAAATGCGTCCACGGATTGGACGGGTCGATGAATTCGTGCGGGACCTTCGGCACGCCTTCCTTGCGGATGAGCGGCTTGGTCAGGCGCTGCGGATTATTGACGTAGTCGAAACCGAAGCGGCCCTTGACGCAGAGACGCTTTTCGTTGGCCGGACCGTTGCGGCCTGAGACGGCGACGATCTTGTCGTTCTTGATCTCGTAAGTGAGCTGGCAGCCGACGCCGCAGTAAGGGCAAACGCTATCGACCGTGCGGTCGGGCGCGCCGAGATAGATGTTGTTGTCGTCGACCATGGTCGAAGGCATGAGCGCGCCGGTTGGGCAGGCCTGCACGCATTCGCCGCAGGCGACGCAGGTCGACTGGCCCATCGGATCGTCGAAATCGAACACGATCTTTTCGGTGTGGCCGCGGCCGGCCATGCCGATGACGTCGTTGACCTGCACTTCACGACAAGCGCGGACGCAGAGATTGCATTGAATGCAGGCGTCGAGATTGACCGCCATCGCCGGATGGCTACGGTCAGGCTCCGGCACGATAATCGCCTCGCGCCTGGGAAAGCGGCCCGCCTCGGCCTGCTGTCGCTTGGCGGTTTTCCAGAATTCGCTGTCGCGATCGTGCGCCACCTCCATCGCAGGTTGATCGGTGACCAGGAGCTCGGCAACCATCTTGCGCGCGGTCTGCGCACGGTGCGTGTCGGTCTTCACCTTCATGCCCGGCGACGGCGTGCGGATACAGGACGCAGCGAGAACGCGCTCGCCTTCGATCTCGACCATGCAGACGCGGCAATTGCCGTCGGCGCGGTAGCCCGGCTGCGGCGAGTAGCATAGATGCGGCAGCTTGATATCGAGGCGGCGCGCGGCGCGGAAGATCGACTCGCCTTCGCGGATATCGATCTCGTGGCCGTCGATGAAGAAGGTCGCCGGCGTCGGCGCGCCGGCTGCACCGTCGGTCTTGTCCATCGGACCCTTATGGTTCACCGCCGGCCTGCCCTGATGCATGGCGTCACCCACGGCGGCGCCCTTGTTGTCATGCCCGTAACCGAGGGGTTTCTGTGTCTCAGTCATGGCCAAGATCCTGAAGCGGCGTTTTGAGGTCTTCGGGAAAATAGGTGAGCACCGACAGCAGCGGATTGGGCGCCGCCTGGCCGAGGCCGCAGATCGAGGCGTCGCGCATCAATGTCGACAATTCGGTGAGCAGACCGACGTTCCAGGGGCCGCGTTCCATCAGCTTGACGGCCTTTTCGGTGCCGACGCGGCAGGGCGTACACTGGCCGCAGCTTTCATCCTCGAAAAACCTCATGAGGTTGAGCGCGACCGCCTTCATGTCATCCTTGTCCGAGAGGATCACCACGGCGTGCGAACCAACGAAGCCGCCATGCTTCTCAAGGCTGCCGAAGTCGAGGGGATAGTCGGCGAACGACGCCGGGAAGATGCCACCCGAGGCGCCGCCGGGCAGGAAGCCCTTGAGCGTGTGACCGTCCTGCATGCCGCCCGAGTAGACGTCGATGAGTTCGCGAATGGTGGTGCCGGCCGGCGCCACCTTGACGCCGGGATTCTTGACGCGGCCCGATACCGAGAAGCTGCGGAAGCCGGTGCGTTCCGGCTTGCCCTGCGAGGCGAACCACTGCGGGCCCTTCTCGATAATATCGCGGATCCAGTACATGGTCTCGACGTTCTGCTCGAGCGTCGGACGGCCGAACAGGCCCTTCTGCGCGACATAAGGCGGACGATGACGCGGCAGGCCGCGCTTGCCTTCGATCGACTCGATCATCGCCGACTCTTCGCCGCAGATGTAAGCACCGGCGCCGCGGCGCACATGCACCTTCGTGTGTGGCGACAGCCCGGCGGCGGCGACCTTGTCGAGCTCCTCGATCAGCATCAGCCGGATCTCGGGATATTCGTCGCGGACATAAAGATACGTGTCGGCGGCTTCGACGACGAAGGCGGCAATCAGCATGCCTTCGATGAAGCGGTGCGGATCGCGTTCGAGATAATAGCGATCCTTGAAGGTGCCCGGCTCGCCTTCGTCGCAGTTTACGGCAAACATGCGCGGCGCAGGTTCCGCGTACACCAGCGACCATTTGCGGCCGGTGGGGAAGCCGGCGCCGCCAAGGCCGCGCAGGCCGGCGTCGCTGACAGTCTTGATCAGTTCCTCGCGCGTGCGCTTGCCGGCGAGCAAGTCCTTCACCAGCGAATAACCGCCCGACTTCTGGTAGCCGTCGAAATCGGTTTGCGGCTTCCAGGAATGCGGGTGCGGACGTGCCTGCACCGCCGCCGCGACCGTGTCGATGGTGGCGTTGAAGGTCTGCATATGACCGACGGCGACGGCGGGCGCATGATCGCAAGCGCCCATGCACGGTGCGCGCACGACACGAACATCCTTGCCGAGCCTGGCGGGCAATTCCTCAAGCAACTTATCGGCGCCGGCCATGCAGCACGATAACGAATCGCAGACCCGCACCGTGACAGGCGCCGGCGGCGCTTCGCCTTCCTTCACCACGTCGAAATGCGAATAGAAGGTCGCGACTTCATAAACCTCGGCCTGCGCCATGCGCATTTCCTGCGCCAGCGCGGCCAGATGCGGCGCGGAGATGTGGCCGTAATGATCCTGGATGAGGTGCAAATGCTCGATAAGGAGATCGCGGCGACGCGGCTTGTCGATGAGCAGCGCCTGGATTTCGCTCAGAGCCTGCGGATCGACCTGACGGCCTTTGGGGGTGCGCCGCGCCTTGCGCCGGCCGCCCTTGCCCGAGCCCTGGTCCGGACCATTCCCGCCCGCTTTGGGCGGATTGTGGATGTTCATCTGCTTCTCCCAGAACGCTTTTTTGAAGCCGTTCCAGAGTATGGACAAGCCCGTCCCCGGCATGGGTTAATAGCCAAAAGCTATCGCCGGAGTGATTTTGGCCACACAAGCCTGATGCATAATCCGGCGGCTCATGCTAGGTTAAAGCACTGATTCAGAAGGGTTATTCCTTTGATCGACAAACTCGAGTTCTTGCTGGCCCTGGCCCGGGAAAAGCACTTTGGCCGGGCGGCCGAGGCCTTCGGCGTGACCCAGCCGACCCTGTCGGCCGGCGTGAAGCAACTCGAGGAGCAGATGGGCGTGCTGCTGGTCAAACGCGGTTCGCGATTCCAGGGCTTCACGCCGGAGGGCGAGCGCGTGTTGGACTGGGCGCGCCGCATCGTCGGCGACAGCCGCGCCATGCGCGAGGACATCAAGGCGCTGCGCCACGGCCTGACCGGGCGACTGCGCATTGCCGCGATCCCGACGGCGCTGCCCATGGTGGCCGCGCTGACGACGCCCTATCGCGAGCGCCACCCCAATGTGCAGTTCACCGTGCTGTCGCGGACCTCGATCGAAATTCTCGATCTCCTGGAAAATCTCGAGGTCGATGCCGGCATCTCCTATATCGAGAACGAACCGATCGGCCGCGTGAATATCGTGCCGCTTTATCAGGAGCACTATCGGCTGCTGACCTCCGCCGACGCGCCGCTCGGCGACCGCGACAGCGTGACGTGGTCCGAAGTGGCGCAGGTGCCGCTGTGCCTGCTGACGCCCGACATGCAGAACCGACGCATCATCGACCGCCTGCTCAAGAGCGCGGGCGCGGAATCGCGGCCCACGCTGGAATCAAATTCGATGATCCTTTTATACAGCCATGTGCGCACCGGACGGTGGGCCAGCGTGATGCCGGAAAAGATCGCGCAGACGCTCGGGCTTACCGAAACCATCCGCGCCATTCCGATCGTCGAGCCGGACGCAGTGCAGACCATCGGTCTCGTGGTGCCGCGGCGCGAGCCGATGACGCCGACCACGGCGGCGCTGGTGACCGAGGCCAAACGCCTCGCGCCGACGCTGGCTTAGGCGCGGCCGGAGTTTCCTGAACGCCGCGACGGCTTGAGTTACTTCTTGCGCTTGACCGACTTGGCCTTCTTTGCCGACGCCGGCTTTGCTTTCGGTTTCGTTGTCGGCTTGGCCTTCACGCCGATTTGCTGGCCGACTTTCTTGCCGACTTTCTTGCCCTTGGCGCGGGCGATGCCTTCCAGGATCAGGCCCTCGGCCTCGCGCGCATCGAGCCAGCGCACGATCGAGACCCACTTGCCCTTCTCCAGATCCTTGTAGTGCTGGAAGAAGTGGGCGATCTGCTCGATCATCACATCGGGCAGGTCGCGATAGCTGGTGACGCCCTTGTAGAACGGGTGCAGCTTGTCCACCGGCACCGCGAGGATTTTCTCGTCGCCGCCGGCTTCGTCTTCCATCAGCAGCGCACCGACCGGGCGCACGCGGATGACCGCGCCGGGCACCACCGGCACCTGCGTGATCACCATGACGTCGCAGGGATCGCCGTCATTCGACAATGTGTGCGGGATGAAGCCGTAATTGCCGGGGTAGAACATCGCAGTGTGCAGGAAGCGGTCGACGAACAAGGCGCTCGACGTTTTGTCGAACTCGTACTTCACCGGCACACCGCCAAGCGGCACCTCGATCACGGCATAAATGTCGTGCGGCGGGTTCAGGCCGGCGGGTATTTTGGCGAGGTCCATCGGAATATCTCTGTTGATCAATGTTACGGCACGCATGAGCGGCCAACAAGGTGAGAAGATGGCGGCGCGTGCCGATAAACGACCGGCCCGCGCCCTATAGCCCTCCACCGTTACCGGCGCCCTAACATGCGACGGCCGGGACTTAGACCAATGTCTATGCCCCGGCCATGGCCGCGTGATCAGCGGAAACGTCCGCCTTTAGGCGATCTTCTCGTGCATGTGACGGAACATGGCCTTCTTGGCCTCGTCGTCGAATTCGGCCTTGAAAGTGTGCTTGTCCTTGATGGCGATGGCGCGCGCCGCGGCGGGGCGCGCATTGATCTCGTCCATCAGGCGCTTGAGATTGGCGAACTTCGCCAGGTACTGCTCGCCGAGCGCCACCGGAATGAGCCGCGCCCAGCCCCACAGCGCCATGTCGATGATCGTGTAGGTATCACCGACCATGTATTTCTGCTTGCCGAGCCGCGCATCGATGATGCCGTAGTGGCGCTGTGCCTCGTACATGTAACGATTGATCGCGTATTCGATCTTTTCCGGCGCGTAGTTGCGGAAGTGCACCGACTGGCCGGAATACGGCCCGACGCCGGAAGCGATGAACATCAGCCAGGACAACAGTTCGCCGCGCATCTTGTCGCCCGGCGGCGGCATGAACTTGCCGGTCTTCTCGCCGAGATAAAGCAGGATGGCGTTGGAATCGAACACCGTGACGTCGCCATCGACGATCGCCGGCACCTTGGCGTTCGGGTTGATCGCCAGATATTCCGGCTTGTGCTGCTCGCCCTTGCGGGTATCGACCGGAATCGCCTCGTAGGGCAAATTGGCTTCCTCGAGGAACAGCGCCACCTTCATCGGGTTCGGCGCACCGGAATAGTAGAACTTGAGCATAGGACGTTTTCCCTTGAGGGTGTGAACCGCGCGCAGTCGATCATTCCGCCTGCGGCGAAGCAAGCGGGTTCGAACGGCAAATCTGCGCGATGGCAATGCGCGGTGACAGGAGAGCGCCGTGCGAACAGCGCGGTCCGCAATCCGGTCCCGGACCGCAGGCCGAGCCGCCGGCGCTTACGGACAGGTCGAGCCGTCGGTGAAGCCGATCGAGCCGAAGACGGTTCCGAGTACATTGCAAACGCCATTTGCTCTGACATTACCCGTCGAGCCGGACAGCACGGTGAGCGGGGGGGCGCTGCCGACCAGATCGACGACACGGCCCGGGTTGCCGGTCGCGCCGAAGGTATTGCCGCTGACGTGTGCGCTCACCGCGCCACCGTTGCTGCTCATTTGGAACGCGATGGCGCCGCCGCCGCCGTTATTGATAGCCCTCGCCTTGTTGCCGCTGACCGTGACGTTGGACGAACCGTCGAGCACGCGGATGCCAAAGGCCGTACCCAAATTCGTCGAGGTGACGGATATCGTGTTATTCACGATCGTCGCACCGCTGGCGCCACTGGCCTGAACGCCGAAGGGATTGATCGCAATGCCGTTGCCGGTCTGATTGATGGTCATCCCAGTCAGTGTGCTGTTGGTGGCCATCTCGACAGCGGCGGTATTGCCGAACGCCGTACTGCTGATGGTCGCGCCGGGCGTGGAGAGCGTGGCGATACGGCCGGATACGCTGCGCACCGAAAGCGATCCGGCTCCCATCAGCGTCTGTCCGGACTGCAGCGTGGTCGGCGCGGTGGTGATGAAGGACCCGGTGAGGATGACAGTGGAGTCGGCGCCGGCATTGGCCACCGCCGTCGGCAGATCGTCGCCGGCGGTCGAACCGCTGTCGATGACGGCGATGGCCATGCCGCCGGCGGTCGCGATCGCGGTCTCGACGATGGTCGGCGCCTGACTGGTGGAGGTCTGGGTGACGATATCGATGTCGCGCACCACTCGCTCGGTCATGCGCCGTTCCTGCGCCGACAATCTTACGGCTTTGCCCGGCGCCTGAAGCGGCACGGTGAGCCGCACCAGACCGAAACCCTGGCTGCCGCGCACATCGTCATGCTGGAATTCCGCGCCGAGCGTCAGGCGCGAGCCGTCCCACAATTGCGGCAGGTCGTACATGGTGAGCTCCGCCCGCAAACGCGGGCCGGTGACGGCCTTGACGACATCGTCGTCGAAATGGAAGACGCCGGCATAAAGGCGCAGCGTCTTGACGTCGTCCGCCGACCAGATCGGCACGCGCCAGCCGACTTCGGCATCGAAGCCGCGCAGCGCCCGTTCTTCGCGCGTGGTGGTACCGAGCGTGGTGACCTGGATGGTAGTGCCGATGAGGCTTGCGAAGGACTCTGCCGCCGTGGAGCCAGCATCCTTCACGCGGTCGCCGAACGGCACATAGGCATTGGCGCGGACATCGAAATCATGCCCGAGCGCCTCGATCCCGAAGGTCGCCTGATTGAAGGTATTGCCAAGGCCACTGCGCTTGCGGTCGTAATAGCCATAAAGGCCGAGGTTCCAGCCTGCCATCATATGGCGAAGGCCGAGACCGACATTGCCCTCGAGATAATGCTCGTCGTCGAAGCGACCGCGCACATTGCCGAACAGGAGAGAGCGATCAGTCTGTATGAGCGGCGCGAACAGATCGACCTCGCCAAGGTTTCGCTTCGTGCCGGGCCGACCTTCGAAACTGATCGACGGCGCCCATTTGGGCTGCGACGAGAGCTGAGACCACGCCGCTGCCAGCGCAGCGTCCCCAATCAACAGCCCCGCTGCGAGGACGAGAACCCGGGCACCCGTGCGGGCATCAGTAAGGACGGGGACAAGCATATTCCAGACCCGTAGTTCATTCCGGAACCCATAAAATCAAAAGTTGTGTCGCTGTAAACCCCACCCCTCCCAATTGCGCCCCTCATCAATGCGGCATGGTGTCCGCACAGTGTGTTTTTCAACAATCGACGCGACTCAAAGCAAAGCCCCTCGCGGCGACTGCAGCGAGGGGCCCGATAACTTCATATTTTATGTGATTAGAACAGCCCGACGATCTTGCCGTCCTTGACGTCGATGACGTCGGCCGACGGCGTCTTCGGCAGGCCGGGCATGGTCATGATCTCGCCGCAGACCGCGACGACGAACTCGGCGCCTGCGGAGAGACGAACCTCGCGCACTGGGATCGAGAAGCCGGTCGGCGCGCCCTTGGCGTCCGGGTTGGTCGAGAACGAGTACTGCGTCTTGGCGATGCAGACCGGCAGCTTGCCGAAGCCCATCTCTTCCCATTGCTTGAGCTGATCCTTGACCGACTTGTCGGCGGTCGCGTCATCGGCGCGGTAGATTTCCTTGGCGATGGTGCGGATCTTCTCGAACAGCGGCATCTCGTCCGGGTAGAGGAACTTGAGATTGGCCTTGCCTTCGTCGATGGTCTTGACCACCGCTTTGGCGACGTCGGCCGCGCCCTCACCGCCCATGGCCCAGTGATCGGCCATCAAAGCCTCGACGCCGAGCGCCTTGCACTTGTCCTTGACCAGCTTGATCTCCGCATCGGTATCGGCCGAGAAGCGGTTGATCGACACGACTGCCGGCAGACCGAACTTTTTCAGGTTCTCGATGTGGCGCTGCAGGTTCGACATGCCGGCCTCGAGGGCCTTCAGATCCTCTTTCTTGAGGTCTTCCTTCTTGACGCCGCCATGCATCTTGAGCGCGCGGATGGTGGCGACGATGACGACGCAGTCCGGCTTGAGGCCGGCCTTGCGGCACTTGATGTCGATGAACTTCTCGGCGCCGAGATCGGCGCCGAAACCGGCTTCGGTCACGACATAGTCGGCGAGCTTGAGCGCCGAGGTGGTCGCCGACACCGAGTTACAACCGTGCGCGATGTTGGCGAAGGGGCCGCCGTGGATGAAGGCCGGCGTGCCTTCCAGCGTCTGCACAAGGTTCGGCGCGATGGCGTCCTTGAGCAGCGCGGCCATGGCGCCATGAGCATTGAGCTCGCGCGCCCGGATCGCCTTGCGGTCGCGGGTGTAGCCCACGATGATGTTGCCAAGGCGCTCCTTGAGGTCCTCGAGATCGCGGGCGAGACAGAAGATCGCCATGACTTCCGAGGCAACCGTGATGTCGAAGCCGGCTTCGCGCGGATAGCCATTGGCGACGCCGCCGAGCGAGCAGACGATCTCGCGCAGCGCGCGGTCGTTCATGTCCATGACGCGACGCCAGGTGACGCGGCGCGAGTCGATGCCGAGCGCGTTGCCCCAGTAGATGTGGTTGTCGATCAGCGCCGAGAGCAGATTGTGCGCCGAGGTGATAGCGTGGAAGTCACCGGTGAAGTGGAGGTTGATGTCCTCCATCGGGATCACCTGCGCATAGCCGCCGCCGGCCGCGCCGCCCTTGACGCCGAAGGACGGCCCGAGCGAGGGCTCACGCAGGCAGAGCATCGCCTTCTTGCCGATGTAGTTGAGCGCGTCGGTGAGGCCGACCGTCGTGGTGGTCTTGCCCTCGCCGGCGGGCGTCGGCGAGATCGCCGTCACCAGGATCAGCTTGCCGTTCGGCTTGCCCGACAGCGACTTGACGTAATCCATCGACACCTTGGCCTTGTAGTGGCCATAGGGCTCGAGGTTTTCCGCGGCGATGCCGAGCTTTTCCTTGGCGACGTCGAGGATTCGACGCTTGGTCGCGGCCTGGGAGATTTCAATGTCGGATTTCGGAGACTGGTGCTGCGAGGCGGGCATGGTGCGTTTCCGTTTGGTGACCTGGTGAACCGGCTATTTTCCTTCTTCGTCATGGCCGGGCTTGTCCCGGCCATCCATGTCTTGCTTGCGGCTCAAGACGTGGATGCCCACAACAAGTGCGGGCATGACAGCGGAGAGTTATGAGAATCGAGCTTTCAACTGGACGCCCGCGCCTTTCGCCCACTCGCCCGCGCTGATCTTCTTGCCGCCTTCGGCCTGCACGCGGGTGATGTTGAAGCGGCCGTCGGCGCAGACGACGGTGATGCTGTTGTCATCCATGGCGACGACCTCGCCGAGCTTGCCGCCGATGCCCTTGGGATCGCGCGCCGGCAGCGGCTTGGCGTCGAAAACCTTGACGTTGGCGCCATTGAGCGTCGTCCAGGCGCCGGGCGCCGGATTGCAGCCGCGGATCAGGCGATCGATCTGTTCCCACGGTTTGCCCCAGTCGATCCTGGCGTTGTCGGCGCGGCACAGGCCTTCATAGGTGGCCTTCGACTCATCCTGCTTGATCTTCGGCGCCTTGCCGGCCTTCACCAGATCGACGCCTTCGAGCATGGCATCGACGCCCATCGGGAACAGGCGATCGAAATAGACGGTGCCGAGCGTGTCGGTGTCGGAGATCGGCGTCTTCTTCTGGATCAGAATATCGCCGGTATCGAGGCCGTTGTCGGGCCAGAAAATCGACAGCCCGGTTTCCTTCTCGCCCTTGATGATCGGCCAGTTGATGGCGGAGGCGCCGCGATAAGCCGGCAGCAGCGAGGGGTGATACTGGATCGAGCCGTGGGTCGGAATGTTGAGGAATTCCTCGGGCACGAAGAGCGTGACGAAAGCCATGACCTGCAGGTCCGGCTTCATCGCCTTGAACTCTTCCCACACCTTGGGGTCCTTGTAGGACGACGGCTGATGCACCGGCAGCCCGGCGGCGAGCGCGGCTTCCTTCAGCGGATCGGCCTTGGCGCCTTCCTTTTCCGGCGCGACATAAACGGCGATCACTTCATCACCGCGCTTGAGCAGCGCTTCCAACACCGCTTTGCCGAAGGCCTGCTGGCCGTGAACTACGATACGCATTCATAAACCTCCCAAACACTCCGCCGTCATACCCCGCGAAAGCGGGGTATCCAGCGCTTGACCCGCGAGAGCTGGATCGTCCGCCTTCGCGGACGATGACAGCGTCTGTCGCTACGCCGCCTTTTCCTTCTTCTCCGGCGCGCTGAGAGCACCCGAGTTCTTGATCTCGGCGATCTCCGCCGCCTTGAAGCCGAGCACGTCGGACAGGATTTCGTCGGTGTGTTCGCCGAGCAGCGGCGAGCGCTTCACCTCAGAAATCGAGTCCGACATCTTGATCGGATTGCCGACGGTCAGATACTTGCCGCGGGTCGGATGATCGACCTCGACCACGGTCCCGGTGTCGCGCAGCGACTTTTCTTCGGCGATTTCCTTCATCGACAGGATCGGACCGACCGGGATATCGACCGCGTTGCACGCGTTCATGACCTCGAACTTGGTCAGGGTCGTGGTCCACTGCTCGATGCGCTCGAAGATCTGGTTGAGCTTCGGCAGGCGCGCCTTCGGCGTGGCGAATTCCGGATCTGTCTTCCAGGTCGGCTCGCCGATGATGTCGCAGATCTCGCCCCACACCGGCGCCTGGGTGATGAAGTAGATGTAGGCGTTCGGATCGGTCTCCCAGCCCTTGCATTTGAGAATGCGGCCCGGCTGGCCGCCGCCGGAGTCGTTGCCGGCGCGCGGCGTCGCATCGCCGAACGGGATGCCTTCGCCGTACTGCGAGTATTCGGTGAGCGGGCCGTGCTTGAGGCGCTGCTGATCGCGCAGCTTGACGCGCGACAGGTTGAGCACGCCGTCCTGCATGGCGCACAGCACCTTCTGGCCGCGGCCGGTGCGGTTGCGCTGGAAGAGAGCGGTCACGATGCCGAGCGCCAGATGCAGACCGGTGCCGGAGTCGCCGATCTGCGCGCCGGTCACGAGCGGCGGGCCGTCACGGAAGCCGGTGGTCGACGCCGAACCGCCGGCGCACTGCGCGACGTTCTCATAGACCTTGCAGTCCTCGTAGGGCCCGGGGCCGAAGCCCTTGACCGAGGCGACGATCATGCGCGGGTTGAGCTTGTGGATGTAGTCCCAGGTCAGGCCCATGCGGTCGAGCGCGCCGGGCGCGAAGTTCTCGACCAGCACGTCGCAGGATTTGATGAGCGCGTTGAGGACGCGCATGCCCTGCGGATGCTTGGAGTCGATGGTGATCGACCGCTTGTTGTGATTGAGCATGGTGAAGTAGAGCGAGTCCGCGCCCTTCACATCGACCAGCTGGCCGCGGGTGATGTCGCCGACGCCGGGGCGCTCGACCTTGATCACGTCGGCGCCGAACCAGGCGAGCAACTGGGTACAGGTCGGGCCCGACTGCACATGCGTGAAATCGAGGATGCGAACGCCCTGCAGCGCCTTGCCATCCTGACCGAACGGTTTGGACGACGGCCGCGGATAAGCGCCGTTTCCATTGGTCTTCTTCGGCGCAGCCTTCTTGGGCGCGGCCTTTTTGGCGGCTGGCTTCGCAGCCTTGCGCATGGCGGCTTTCGCGGCCTTTTTGGCTGGCTTTTTAGCAGCCGGTCTGGATTTGGCTTTCGCCTTCTGTTTCTTCTTGGCCATCTGATTTCTCCGTTATCTCTTGCCGTCATCCCCGCGAAGGCGGGGATCCAGCTCTAAACAATTAAGCGCTGGGTCCTCCGCATTCGCGGAGGACGACGATTATGCTTTCTTCTTCAACTGGCTCTGCGGGTTGAGATTGCCGATACGGCCGGACTCAGAACCGGCGGCCGGATCGAGCACGGCGTTGATCAATGTCGGCTTGCCGGAGTCCATCGCCTCGTTGACGGCGCGCTTGAGCTCGTCCGGCGAAGTGGCGTTGACGCCGACGCCGCCGAAGGCCTCCATCATCTTGTCGTAGCGCGCGCCCTTGACGAACACGGTGGTCGCCGGATCGTCGCTCGTCTTGTTGACGTCGGTGCCGCGATAGATGCCGTCATTATTGAAGACGACGATGCAGACCGGCAGGTTGTAGCGGCAGATGGTCTCGATCTCCATGCCGCTGAAACCGAACGCCGAGTCGCCCTCGACGCACAGCACGCGCTGGCCGGTCTCGACCGCGGCGGCGACGGCATAGCCCATGCCGATGCCCATGATGCCCCAGGTGCCGACGTCGATACGCTTGCGCGGTTTGTAGACGTCGATGATGCCGCGCGCGAGGTCGAGGGTGTTGGCGCCTTCGTTGACCAGGATGGCGTCGGGCCGCTCCTTGACGATGGTGCGCAGCACGCCGAGCGCGCCGTGATAGTCCATCGGCGAGTTGTTGTTCATCAGGCGCGGCGCCATCTTGGCGATGTTGTCGTCGCGCTTCGACGTCACCGTCTTGATCCAGTCGGCGGCGGGCGCCGGCCACTTGTCGCCCATGCCTTTGAGCAGCGCATCGACGCAGGAGCCGATATCGCCGACGACGGGCGCGACGATCTCGACGTTGGAGTCCATTTCCTTGGGCTCGATGTCGATCTGGATGAACTTCTTCGGCGCGTCGCCCCAGGCCTTGCCCTTGCCGTGCGACAAGAGCCAGTTCAGGCGTGCGCCGATCAGCATGACGACGTCGGAGTCTTTCAGCACGGTCGAACGCGCCGCGCCGGCGCATTGCGGATGCGTGTCGGGCAGCAGGCCCTTGGCCATCGACATCGGCAGGAACGGCACGCCCGACTTTTCGACCAGAGCCTTCACGGCGTCGTCGGCCTGGGCGTAGGCCGCACCCTTGCCGAGAATGATCAGCGGCTTCTTGGCGCTTTTGAGCACATCGAGCGCGCGCTTGATCGAGTCGGGCGCCGGGAGCTGAGCGGGGGCTGGATCGATGACCTTGACCAGCGACTTCCTGCCGGCCTCGGCATCCATCACCTGGCCGAACAATTTGGCCGGCAGATCGAGATAGACGCCGCCCGGGCGGCCCGACACCGCGGCGCGGATCGCGCGCGCGAAGGCGATGCCGATGTCCTGCGCGTGCAGCACGCGGAACGCCGCCTTGCACAGCGGCTTGGCGATGGCGAGCTGATCCATTTCCTCGTAATCGCCCTGCTGCAGGTCGACAATCTCGCGCTCGGACGAACCGGAAATCAGGATCATCGGGAAGCAGTTTGTCGTCGCGTGCGCGAGCGCGGTGAGGCCGTTGAGGAAACCCGGCGCCGACACGGTGACGCAGACGCCCGGCTGCTTGGTGAGATAGCCGGCGATCGAGGCCGCGTAACCCGCCGCCTGTTCGTGGCGGAACGACAGAACGCGAAGACCTTCCGCCTGCGACATGCGCAGGAAATCGGTGATCGGAATGCCGGGCACGGCGTAGAGCGTCTTGACGCCATTGAGCTTGAGCGCGTCGATGATGAGGTTGAAACCGTCGGTCAACTCACGTTCTTCGCCGGCGCCCTGCTTCACCGCTGCTTCTGCCATTTTACTCGCTCCCCTCTTCTTTCATGCTGCGGCTGCCGCTCGCGCCGGGCGCCTCGCGGGCCGCTCAAGTTCGATGTCAGTCCAGATAATCGGCGAACTTCGCCACGTGCTCGGCCAGTCCGAGCGCGTGATCGCGCACCAGGCTTTCAGCGCGTTTGGTGTCGCGCGCCTCCAGCGCCTCGATGATCGCCATGTGATCCTGAATCGACCGGTCGGCGCGATCCTTCTCGCCGATGGTGGTGCGGCGGATCATCCGCATATGCGTGAACAGATTCGCCGCCAGATCGATCAACACCTGGTTCTTGCTGAGCCGGATGATCGTCTGGTGGAATTCGATGTTGGCGTCGGAATATTCGTCGAGATGGGCGCGCAATTCGCCGTCGATGAAGGCGGCGAACATCTCGCGCAGGCCCTCGATTTCCTCGTCGGTCGCGGCCTGGGTGATCAGGCGCGCCGCCATGCTCTCGAGCGCCGCCCAGGCCGTGATCATTTCGATCACTTCCTGCTTTGTCTTGCGTACGACATAAATGCCGCGGCGCGGCACCGAGCGCACGAAACCTTCGCTTTCGAGCTGCGCCATCGCCTCGCGCACCGGCGTGCGGGATATGCCGAAGTCCTGCGCCAGCTTGCGCTCGTCGAGCCGGATTTCGTCGCGGCTGTGGTAGATGTCCATCGCCACGATGGCGTTTTTCAGCGCCGTATAAGCCTTGTGCTTGAAGCTGGGCGATTCCTCGATCGGCGCCAGAGTCGGTTTTACCGCGCCAGCGGGCATGCGCACGGCGTGGCCGGCGCGACCGCGCGGCAGACCATTCCGGGTACTGATACCTTTTGTGCTCATGTCCGACCGATGGCCTATCTGGTATACAATATGCCAGAGGCGCGGGAGGGCCGCAACTGTCTTCCCTCCCGCGTCGTTTTATTCCGCCGCCCTCGGTGCGGGGGCCTGGCCACGCAGCCGGGTCCAGGCCCCCTGGATGATCGGCCAGAACAGCGCGATCAGGCCAAGCGTCATGACCGAGCCGACCAGAGCGTTCGAGAAGAAGACGCCCAGATTACCTTGCGATCCGAGCAAAGCCTGCCGCAGCGACACCTCCGCCTTGTCACCGAGCACAATGGCAAGCACCAGCGGCGCTAGCGGATAGTTGGCCTTCTTCATGAAATAGCCGACCACGCCAAACACCAGCATCATCACGACATCGAAGGTGTTGTTGTGAACGGTGTAGGCGCCGATGGCGCAGAGCACGAGAATGATCGGCGCGATGACGCTGAACGGAATGCGCAGAATCGCGGCGAACAGCGGCACGCAAGTGAGGACCACGATCAGGCCGACGATGTTGCCCATGTACATCGAGGCGATAAGGCCCCAGACGAAGTCGGTCTGTTCGACGAACAGCAGCGGACCGGGCTGCAGACCCCAGATCAACAGGCCGCCGAGAAGCACGGCCGCCGTCGGCGAACCGGGCACGCCGAGCGCGAGCATCGGCAGCAAGGCGGCGGTGCCGGCGGCATGGGCGGCGGTTTCCGGCGCGATGACGCCTTCGATTTCACCCTTGCCGAAGTTCTTGCCGCGCTTGGAGATGCGCTTGGCGATACCATAGCTCATGAATGACGCCGGCGTCGCACCGGCCGGCGAGATACCCATCCAGCAGCCGATGAGGCAGGAGCGCAGCGACAGCATCCAGTATCTCGGCAGTTCCTTCCAGGTCTTGAGCACGACCTTGAGGTCGATCTTGGCGGACTTGCCGCGGAACGACAGCCCCTCTTCCATCGTCAGCAGAATTTCGCCGATGCCGAACAGGCCAATAACGGCGATGAGAAAGTCGAAGCCGCCGATCAACGTTTCCGAGCCGAAGGTCAGACGCAATTGCCCCGTCATCTGGTCGAGGCCGACCGCACCAAGAGCAAAGCCGATCATCATGGCCGCGATAGTCTTGAACGGCGGCTCCTTGCTCAGGCCGACGAAACTGCAGAAGGCGAGGAAGTAGACCGAGAAGATTTCGGCCGGACCGAATCTGAGCGCGAAGCTGGCGACCAGCGGCGCCACGAGCGTAATCATAATGACGGCGAATAGCGCGCCGACGAAGGATGACGTGAAAGCGGCAGTGAGCGCTTCACCCGCCTTGCCCTGCTGCGCCATGGGATAGCCGTCGAATGTGGTCGCGACCGACCATGGCTCGCCGGGGATGTTGAATAGAATCGACGTGATAGCGCCTCCGAACAGCGCGCCCCAGTAGATACAGGACAGCATGATGATCGCCGAAGTCGGCGACATGCTGAAAGTGAGCGGCAGCAGGATGGCGACGCCATTGGCGCCGCCGAGGCCCGGCAGCACGCCGACGATCACGCCCAGCACAATGCCGACCACCATGAGAAGCAGGTTGTGCGGCTGGACCACCACCGCAAAGCCGTGCATCAAATTGCCGATGTCTTCGAACATTTCCATATTCCCTGATCCGCCGGCGAGCGCTGGCAGCGTGACTGTCCCTTAAGACCGCGGCTTCTGCCTACCGCGATCCGATTTTCTCAAGACGTCGAGAACCTGGCGCCTCAGCCGACGGCGAGGCCCAACATCTGCTCGAGCGGCCCCTTCGGCAAAGGCACCAAGAACCAGCGCTCGAATGTGATGAAGAAGAAAATCGGCACGCCAATCGCGACCGGTATGGCGACTTGCGGCTTGTACTTGCCCAACCACAGCATGAAGAGGCCGATCAGAAGCGCCGATGCGACGTAGATGCCGGCAAAGGGAATGATCGTCACATAAACCGCGGTTGGGACGACGACCGTGAGAACCTTGTATATCTGGTCCCAGGTCGCAAACACCGAGCCGTCATTCGGGGCGGCGAGCACATTGTAGAGATTGACCACAGCGGAGATGATGATGGCCAGCCCGATATAGAACGGGAAGAAGCCAGCCATCGGACCGTCATCGGCCCAGCCAATACCGACCTTGAGGCTGCCGAGAACGGTTATTATCCCGAACGCACCGACGACGACGGCAACACCCGCTTCGACGCCCCGGTGGGACGGGCCTGCCCCACCGGTTTCATGTGCCGCATCGCTCATCGCATTCCCCCAAGGGTCAATGGGTTTTCTTGGCTTCAGTCTTCTGGATTTTTAGTTGCTCTTGGAGGCCAGGAAGCCCGCTTCCTTCATCAGGCTTTCGTGGATTTTTTCATTTTCGGCGACCCACTTGGCGTATTCGTCTCCGACCATGAAGGTGGTGTTGAAAGCACCGTCGCTCATCAGCTTCTTCCACTCGGGCGTCTCGCGCACCTTCTTGAACATCTCCACGTAATACGCGACCGCTTCCTTGCTGACGCCCGGCGGCATGAAGTAGCCGCGCAGCATCAGGTATTCGACGTCAAGACCTTCGGATTTGCAGGTCGGAA
Organism: Pseudolabrys sp.; assembly: GCA_035556455.1. Classification (GTDB taxonomy): domain Bacteria; phylum Pseudomonadota; class Alphaproteobacteria; order Rhizobiales; family Xanthobacteraceae; genus Pseudolabrys. The sequence continues at coordinate 11,758 of DATMEX010000041.1, read as the reverse complement.
TCGAATTCCAGGTGAGGTCGCCCTGAATCTTCTCGTTGTAGTCGAGCTTCTTGGAGTCGAAGACGCAGAGCGGGCGGAGCTTGCCGGCACGCCAGTGAGCCACAGCTTCGATCGGATTGTTGACGGTCGAGTCGACGTGGCCGCCAACGAGCTGCACGGCAACGGCGCCGCCACCGGACTGCGGAATGTAGATCATCTTCTTGCCGGTCGCCTTCTGCAGCGCGACGGTGATGATCTGGTCTTCCTGCTTCGAGCCAGTGCCGCCCATCTTGAAGGTGTTGTCCGGCGCCGCCTTGATCGCGTCGACGAATTCCTTCGTCGTTTTGTAGGGCTTATCGGCATTGACCCAAAGAATGAACTCGTCGAGCGCCATCATCGCGACCGGAGTCATGTCCTTCCAGGAGAAGGGGATGCCGGTGGCCAGCGGCGTGGTGAACAGGTTCGACAAGGTGATGATCAGCTTGTGATCGTTGCCTTTGGAATTCTTGACGTCGAGAAAGCCTTCGCCGCCCGCACCACCCGACTTGTTGACGACGACAACCGGCTGCTTCGTCAGATTGTGCTTGGTGATAATGCCCTGCATGGTGCGGGCCATCTGATCGGCGCCGCCGCCGGTGCCGGCGGGGACAATGATCTCGATAGGATGGCTCGGCTCCCATGCCTTGGCCGGAACAACTGACAGTGCGAGCAGGCCGCTCGCGAATGTGGCGGTACCGATAGACAGAATCGTCTTGGCAACGGACATCGCATCCTCCCTGTTAGATCGTTCATGGAGCAAGCGCTTGCCGCCGCCCCGTGGACTTGAACGCCGGTTATTTGTTTTGGCGTTTATTATACATTATACCAATATAATCGCGGACCGTCCGCAAGCGGAAAAAGCGCAAAACCTCACGTGCAAGTGCAGCAAACGTCGCTGCGGCGCACTCGGCTTAATGCAAAAAGCCCATCAAATACTTCGCCATCACAGATCACTTTCACATTGATAGTTCGGCCACGACGCCATCTCCCGCGTCAAAGGGCATCTTCGGCGCGCGAACTCATGCTTTTTAAATTTCAGTTCAGAAAATCGGTGCGTTTTGCGGGCGATCGCCTAACGCAACGCACAACGATGCTCATTGCCCACAGCAATGAGACACCCGCGACTCGCACGAGCCTGCGAGACCAAGCGTCCAGGACAAATGCTAACGGGATGCGCGGGCTCTAATCGGTCAAAGCCAAGCTGATCCGGAGCTTTCCGGCTCTGAGGCAATCGGGCGTCAGTATCTCGTTCCGGCGGGCTTTCTCGCGTGAACCGGGATCCGCTTCGCTCGAAACCCTCTAGCGCCAGTCGGCGACGCGCTGCAGTTCCGCGGCATTGAGAATGGTGAGCGTGCGCCCACCGATTTCGACCATGCCGGCACGCTGCAGTTCGCCGAGAATCTTGCTGACATGAACCGGGGTCAGCCCGGTCGCGTCGGCGATATGACGCTGGCGCAGCGGGAAGTCGAACGTCTGTGTTCGTACCGTTGAGCGCCTGGCTACCTTTTCCGACAGCCTGAGAATAAGACGGGCGATGCGCTCATCGGCACGGCGCCGGCCAAGGTCGAGCGCCAGCTGATCGGCGCGGGTTTTGGCCTCGTTCCAGAGCTTGAACAGCCGTTCAAGCAGGTCGCTGCGTCCGAACAGGTATTCCTTGAGCTCATCGCGCTTGAACTTGCGGTATGTGACCTCAGTAATTGCTTCCACGGCGTGACCCGACAGCGGAGCAATCAAGCTGCCGATCGAAACAATGTCGCCCGGCAGCAAGAAGGAGATGATCTGTCGCCGCCCGTCGGGCAGAGCAATGGACGACATGGCCCAACCGCTGCAAACGATTGGCACATAGTCTGACCATTCCTTCGGATGGAGAATCAGTCGCCGTGCGGGAATCGTATGGAGCGAACTAGCGACCGGCACCGTATGCAACTCGGAAGCGGCATCCTTGCCAAGGCCGCCGCAGAGGAGATTGTGAACCGGGCAAAGCGAGCAGGCTCTGTCGCAAGAAACGGCGCACATCGTGGCCGCCATCTTCGGATCGTCGGCCTGTAATGGCGCGGTGGAACCGATCATTGCGTCGGCCATCTGATTGGCGAAAGCGCCGGTGCCGCCGAATGAGGAGGCCTCAATTGCTGGCTTGGGGGAATTTCGGGTCGCAAAGTTTGTCAAGGGATGGAAATCCGGTTGTCGATAACGAAAATCGTTCACGCGAACGCGTTACAACCGCGGGTAGATTTGCCAAGTTATCGCAATTTCTACGTTCCGCATCCTGAGCATCGCGGCGAGAATACAAAGATTTCCTCGAATCAATGACCGCAAGTTCCCAATTAACATAAGTCTTCTACATTTGGAGTACAGAAAAAAGACATTAAACTAGATTGCAACTCCCTAACTACGCACCGCAATACAGTAGGCGGCGCAGAAAAACTTCGAATTTCCAGCATCCTGACGATTTCACAAATCCGAATCGTATAATGAGCGGGGGCAGCCTGCCATCAACACTTTCTTTATTATTCTGGATTGTCATGTGCGGAACACGGCCCTCTTAACGGCTCATTATCCGGAATCGGCAAAATTGCGGGAACCCGCCGAGATTCACAAAATACGACAATAGCGACGCCAGCCTGTCTTCCAAATCTCCACTCGCGCGATTGATCGTTCGGTCTCAAGGCCCGGAATGAAAAACTCGACCATCAATTTGCGCGACCTGGTCATTCTCGTCGCCGATCCGAATTCATATCTACGCCGTGTCATCAACGGCATGTTGCGCGGATTCGGCGCGAACAAGGTCATGGAAGTCGACAGCGCCACTGGCCTCTTCCAGGCGCTGACAAGCCAGAAGATCGACATCCTGCTGTGCGACATGCGACTGCCGCCGCATGGCGGCCTGAAGCTGACGCGCACCATCCGCCGCAACGCCGACAACGAAAATCGCACCATACCGATCTTGCTGATGTCGAGCGACACCAGCGAGTCGACGGTGAAGAACGCGCGCGATGCCGGCGCCAACATTGTCGTAGCAAAACCGATGTCCCCCAGCGGCCTCTACGACCGGCTGGGCTGGATTGTTTTCAATCCCCGGCCCTTCGTCGATTGCGCGACTTACTTCGGCCCTGACCGCCGCTTTAAAATTGAAGGCTATCCAGGCGGTGTCGGCCGTCGCAAGGGCGACAAGGCGATCGAGGTCGCGGCCGAAGAAGGCCCGAGCCTTAACCAGAACGACATCGATAGCCTCTTCTCGAATGCCCGCGCAGGACAAGACTGATGCCCAAGCCAGGCGACACGGAAGCCAACATCTTCTACGCCGATACGCGGTTCGAGCGGCTGGCCCGGCGTCCCGGCGGCGTCAGCCGCGAGGAGGCCATCGAGCGCGCGCAAAGCGCGGTGCAGGAGCTTAAAACCGACTTTATCACGTGGATCGACGAGCAACTGGCCGAACTGAGCAGCACGCTCGACGCCCTCGCTCAGGCCCCCAATGACAAGGCGGCGCTGGAGCGGGCGCATCAGAAGAGCGCCTACCTCCGCGATGTCGGGGGCACCATGGGCTATACGCTGGTGACTTTTGTCGCCTCAACCTTGTGCGACATCCTCGACGCTTATATTGCCGGTGCGCCGTTCGACAAGAACGTCACCGACTGCCACATGGATGCGTTCCTGCTCGCCCGCACCGACGAATACCGCCATATGCGTCCGCAGGAAGTGCCAGAGCTGGCAAAAGGCCTGCTCCGCGTGGTCGAGGTTTCAAGCATCGTACCGGCCGGCGACGGCAAGGAATAGACCGCCGCATCGGCGTTGCGACCGGTCAGGCCGGTCGGCGGCTGCGCTGGAACGCAATGACCTGCGCCGCAGTCTCTGGCTTGAGCTTGTTATAGATCGTGCGGCAGTTGTCGACCGTATCGGCGGCAAGCCCGCTGCGCCCGGCACACAGCATCAGGATCGCACGCGTCGTCGCCCAGGACAGGCCAATCGCCTTGGCGACCAGCAGAATCGTCTCCTCGCGATCAAAGATCATGGCGCGCTCGACAAGCGTCAGCGGCATATCGCCCATCGCCGACAGCGCCACCGCCGTCTCTTCGAACTTGCCCGCGCGTGCGAAGGCATCGACATCGCGCTCGGTGAGGTTATCCGCGCGCTTCATGTTCTCGATAAGGTCGCGCGCGGCGGTGTAATCATGCGACAGCACGGCCTGCTTCTGTATGTCGGACGCAACCTTGTCGACAACGCTTTCAACATGGCTAGCGATTTCCGGGTGTGCAGACTGCAGCGCCTCGCGTACAGCGTTCGACGCCGTCGACAGGAGGCGCAAAAAGTGCTGGCGCGGAATTTCCGGTCGCGAACCGACCGTTCTGGCTAGTTCGTCATCACCCTGCGAGCGTCGCACCAGACGCAGATATCCGGTTTCCGAGAGCCTGGCACCCTTGTTGCGGGCGACATTGAGGGCGACGTCGCGGTTGCCACGCTCCACCAATACGTCGGTGACGGTCTCCGCGATTTCCTTGCGGCTCGAAATCGCCATCAGATGGGGTTGGCTCTTGGTACGGGCGGTTTCGACCAGCGAAGCGTTATCGATACGGCTGGATTCAGCGAGCACCGGTCCTGCCACCGAGATATCGTCGTCCATCGCAAGGTCACGAATGACACCGAGCGGTGCATTCGGAACCGATTTAATCCGCTCTGCCAGCGCCGCGCGCGCCGAGGTCTCGATGTCCGACATCAGATGCCGGAACACCTGATCGAACATCTTGACGTGATCTTCCGAAAAATGGCTGGAGCCGAACACGAACAGATCGGTGACCCGACGCAACGTCTTGGCGCGCTTGTCCGCCGGCCCGTTGACAAGAGCGTCTTCCAACTCGGTGAGGAAGGCATTGTTCGACATTTGCGTCTCCTATGCCGGGGCCTGGACGTCAGTAAACAACGTCAAGCCCGATCTCCGCCGCCTGCTCGGGTGAAATGTCGGGCAGCATCACGTCATCCAGTTCCGGCTGCAGGCGGCTGAGCAACCGTTCCTTGAGGTCCGCGACCGTAATGTCGCCAATGACGGTGTGACCAAGCCGCGCGCGCGCTTCGCCGCTTTCAGGAGTCGACGGGTGCGCCTGAGCATAGCGCGCCAGCGTCTCGGCGAGCGCCTCAAACTCCTGCTTCAGGCGGTCGAAACTCTGAAGAACGACAACGGTATCGCGGTCCGGCTTGTTGCTCATGACAAAGTCCGTCACGCGCCCGACCGTCTCGTCAAGGCGCCAGACATTGTCGAGCATCATGGCAGCAAGGACCGCCAGGAACGCGCTCACATCGTTGTCTGCGTCTTCCGCTGCCACAAATCTACCCCTGAACGATTCGCCGTCCGGTACGGTTACGACAGCTTGCCGATAACCGCTTCGATCTTGTCGCGTAGAATCGCCGACGTGAAAGGCTTGACCAGATAATTATTCACGCCGGCCTGCGCGGCCTTGACCACCAGTTCGCGATCGCCGCGGCCGGTGAGCATGATGAAGGGTACCTTGCGGGCAACTGGATGACCGCGCACCGCGCGCAACAGGCCGAGCCCGTCCATTTCCGGCATATTGTAATCGGAAATGATCAGGTCGAGCGGCTGGACCGCTGCTGTCTCCATGGCTTGCACGCCATTCTCCGCCTCATGGATATGACGGAATCCGATCTCTTCGAGCGCCATGCGGGTCATCTGCCGCACGCTGTTCTGGTCGTCGACGACGAGAACCTTGATTGCTCCGGGTACTGGCATCTTCTAACACTCCTTAAAGCGGACCGCGTTTGTTTGTTCTAGTTCAAGGCGGGTTGAGCCGCTCTGCTGGTTGCGTGGTTGGTGATAGGCGTCTGTGCGGCGAGCTCGGCGAGCTTCTCGACGTCGAGAATGAAGGCGACCCGGCCATTGCCCAGAATGGTGGCGGCAGCGATACCCGGGACCGCGCCGTAGCTTTCCTCGATGCTCTTGATCACGACTTGCTGGTGGCCGAGCAGTTCGTCGACAACGAGGCCAATGCGCGAGCCGTCACCATTATCGGTCACGATCACGACGCGCTCGCTGTTGCTGCCTGAAGCCGAGTCGACACCCAGCAGATCCGACAGCAGGATGATGGGCACGAACTCGCCGCGCAATTGTAGCATGCCGTGCGTGCCGATCAGCGCGCTGATCTCGCCGCGCGACGGCCGCAGACACTCGACGATCGCCGACAGCGGCATGACATAGGTCTGGGTGCCGACCTTGATGACCATGCCATCCATCACCGCGAGCGTCAGCGGCAGTGCGAGCTGGATGGTCATGCCCTGGCCGCGCACCGACTTCAACGTAATACGGCCGCCGAGATCCTGGATGTTGCTGCGCACGACGTCCATTCCGACGCCGCGACCGGAGATGTCGGATATTACCTCGGCAGTCGAGAACCCCGGCATCATGATCAGATTGTTGATTTCGTCTTCGGTGAGCTGCGCATCGGGCCCGACCAGGCCCTTCTCACGCGCGATCTTAAGCACGCGCTCGGAATTGACGCCCGCGCCGTCGTCCTTGATCTCGATGACGATACGTCCGCCGCGGTGCTCGGCGGAAAGACGGATGACGCCCTCCTCCGGCTTGCCCGCGGCAATGCGCGCCGACGGCGACTCTACGCCGTGATCGACGGAATTGCGGATGATGTGCGTCAGCGGATCGCCGAGGCGTTCGATAATCGAGCGATCAACCTCGGTGGTCTCACCGTGCGTTTCCAGCCGGACTTTCTTGTGCGTCTTGGCCGCGACCTCGCGCACCAGCCGCGGCATGCGCTGGAACACTGAACCGACCGGCTGGGCGCGCATGGACATGACGCTGTCCTTGAGTTCGCGCGTATGATGCGCGACCTCGTCGAGAATCTGGATCAACCGCATGCTGGTCGATTCCGGCAGATCCTGGACAATCTGACCGAGCATAGCCTGCGATATCACGAGTTCGCCGACCATATTGACGACGCGGTCGATACGATCGAGTTCGATACGCGTCGTCGTCGCCGCGGGCTTCCCACGACCGCCACCACCGCCCTGCTCGCCTTCGGGCTTTGCCATAGCCGGCTTGATCTCAGCCCGGGGTGCCGGCATGGCCGGCGCAACCGACGGAGCCTCGATCACCGGCAAGGCCGCAACCGCTTCCGGCATCGCCGTATCCGCGATCACCACCTGCGGTGCGGCAACTGCGGCCGGCGGCGTGTCGTTCTCGATCGACAAATCGCAGTCGCCCATCACGAATTCGAAGACCTCTTCGACCTTCGCGCGCGGCTCTTCCGTTCGCAGGGTGATCGTCCACCACAGGTAGGGAACGTCAACTTCAATGTCCGTCAATGCCGGCAGATCGTCGGAGTTGGCTTCTATCTCCGCTTCGCCCAGCTTGCGCAATTCCCGCAGAACATAGAGCGGCTCATTGGCTTTCTTCAGCATTTCCGGCTTCGGCCGGAACACGATCTTGTAGACACCGCGGCCGTCTCCGCCGACCGGCGCGTCTTCGGCGCCTAGGTCGTCGAGATTGACGGCAACCGGCATGAAATCGAGGCCGTCGAATTCGGCCGGCGCGATATCCCCGTCGTCTCCACCGCCGCCACCTTGCTCGATGATCTGTTCGAGCCCGCTGCGCACCTCGGCGCCGAAACCTTCGGCAATGGTCTCACCGCCGCGCGACATCTGCACCAGGTCGGAGAGCACGTCGCTCGCCGACAGGAGGACATCGAGATTGTCCGGCGTCGCGGTAAGGCTGCCATTGCGCAGGCCGTCGAGCACGGTTTCGAAGACGTGGGCAAACCCGACGAGCTGTTCGAAGCCGAAAATGCCGGCACCACCTTTGACCGAGTGGACTCCGCGGAACACGGCATTGATCGTCTCGTCATTGCCCTCGCCCGACCTGATGTCGGTGAGGCCAATTTCGATCTGCTGCATCGCTTCGTCGCATTCGTCGAAGAATGTCTTCTTCAGATCGTCCAAGCTTGCCATGTCGTTGAGCCTTGTCAGTCAGCCTTGGTACATCGAGCGGTTCAGGGCGCCACTTTACGCACGGTGGCGACAAGACGGTCCGGATCGAACGGCTTGACCATCCAGCCGGTAGCGCCAGCATCGCGTGCAAGGTTTTTCTTGTCGCCGTCGCTCTCGGTGGTGAGCACCAGGATCGGCTTTGATTTGTAAGCCGGGTCCTTGCGCAGGTTCCGGATCACCTCATAGCCGTCCATGCGCGGCATGTTGATGTCGGTGATGATGACATCGACCTCCGCCTTCTCCTTGGCCAGGACATCAAGGCCATCCTGGCCGTCAACGGCCTGGATGACGTCGAAACCCGCCTCGACAAGCGTGAGCATCAGCATGTCGCGTATCGTCTTCGAATCGTCGATGGTGAGAATTCGCTTACTCATGACCTTCTCGCTAATTGGAGGAAGTTCGTCTTCGGTAATCACCGTAATTTGGGCCGGCGTGGCGTCGATATCCTCGCCGGTGTATTCCTCTGCCGCGGCAGGTTGGCTGCGGTCGAGATAGGTCGTCCAATCCAAACCGAAATCCTCGAAGGCGGCAACGAAAGCCGCCGATGGATCCTTGATCCTGATACTGTCGTTGCCGCGCACGGCCGACAGGATGATCTGCGTGCAGGGCAACGTGAGCACTTCGACGTCGGATGCGTCGAGCGCCAGCGGCGCGTCGCCCTTGGTCCGCTGCCGCATCTGCTCGAGAAACGATTCGGCGGCCGCCTGATCGAGGGCGCCCGGGAGCTTCAGCATATTCTGTTCGGCGTTGATCATAATCGGCTTGCCTATGCCCGCACTGCGGATTTGGTCGAGGACTCGCAGGCCTCCATGATCGCATCAGCCATATGCGAGAGTGACGCCTGCTTCATCACGGCGCCGCGCTCGAAGGCGACGCGCGGCATGCCGTAGATCAGCGCCGAGCTTTCGTCCTGGCCGAGCGTGTAGGCGCCGGCCTTGCGCATCGCGAGCAGGCCTTCGGCGCCGTCCTTACCCATGCCGGTGAGGATCGCGCCGACGGCACCGCGACCAACGCTGTCCGCCACCGATCGGAACAGCACATCGACCGACGGCCGGTGGCCGGAGACCGGCGCTGATTCGCTCAAGGTACAACGATATTGGTTCGAGACGCGCACGACCTCGAGATGATGCGAGCCGGGCGCGATGTAGACGTGCCCCGGTTCAATCGGATCGTTGTGCTTGGCCTCGGACACCTTCATCGGACATTCGCGGTTGAGCCGTTCGGCAAAAGCCGCAGTAAATCGCGGCGGCATATGCTGGGTGACGACAATTGGCGGGCATTGTGCCGGAAGGTCCATTAATACCGTCTTTAGGGCCTCAACACCGCCCGTCGAAGCACCAATGGCGACAAGCTTTTCCCCGCCCGCACTGTAAATTCTCGTTGTCTTGCGCGCCGTCGACGGCGCCGCGCCACGTCCAACCCGCGCGCGCGCCGCATGCTTGACCTTGGCGCGCAATTCACCGGCGATCTCCGTCAATCCGTGCGCCGCGTCTTGAACCGGCTTGGCGATGAAATCGACGGCGCCAATTTCCAAAGCTTCGAGTGTGGTTTCCGCGCCAGCTTGCGTAAGCGTCGAGACCATCACGACCGGCATCGGACGCAGCGTCATGATCTTGCGCAGAAACGTAACGCCGTCCATGTTCGGCATCTCGACGTCGAGCGTCACGACATCGGGATTGAGCGCCTTGATGCGGTCGCGCGCGATCAGTGGATCGCCCGCCGTACCAACGACCTCGATCTCCGGATCCTCCGACAACAGCATGGACAAGAGCTGCCGGATGACTGCTGAATCGTCGACGATGAGAACCTTGATTTTCTTGTCCATTGGCGTTTCCTGAAATCAGTCGAACAGCGTGATTTCGCCACCGGTCTGGCGTTTCGAGATGCGGCTGACGTATTCCTTTTCCTCGCGCGCCACGGCCGGCGACTCGCCGGAGCCGAGCAGGCGTCGGATCACCTTGCCGGTCGACGGCGTGTAATGGATGCGGCGCGGCAGGTTGCCACGAAGGTCCTGCGCGACGCAGCGCAACCCTTCGGCCTCGAGATAACGAAGGATAAAGTCAGAGTTGTCGGTGCCAATCGCGTTTTGGGTATCGGTAACGTTACCGCCACCGAACACCTTGATTTCGAGCGAACTGCGCGAGCAGCCGGCCTTCAGCAATTCGTTGATGAGCTTTTCCATTGCGAAGTTACCGAAGCGCGTCGACTGCATGTCGCCCGCCCAATTGCCGGCCTTCGAATGGGGCAGCATGAAGTGGTTCATACCGCCGATGCCGAGCTTCGGATCGCGAATACAGGCAGCGACGCAAGAGCCAAGGATAGTGACAAGCACTTCGTCCGGCTTCGAGGTGACGTAGTATTCGCCCGGGAACACCTTGACCATCCAGGTCTGGCTCACGGCATCGAAGAATTTGCGCGAGGCAAATGCCGCGCTGGTGTCCGATCCCGGATCGCTCGGCCGGGCAATCGTGGCGATACTCATCAAACCCTCCGGTAAATGGTGCGGCCGACCAGGCTGATGCCCGGATGCGCGCCGTTGAGCGATTCCGAATGCCCGATGTAGAGGAATCCGCCGGGTCTGATCTTTTCGGTGAAGCGTTCGATCAGCTGCGCTTTGGTTGGAGCATCGAAATAGATCATCACGTTGCGGCAAAAGATGGCATCGAATGGCCCTTTGAAAGGCCATGTCTCCATCAGGTTGAGCCGCTTGAACGCGATCAGGCTCCGCACGCTTCGGTTCACCAGTAGCGTGTTGGCCTTGCCGGGTGCCCGCTCGAAATATTCCTGGTAGGCGCGCGGCACCTCGTCCAGCGAGTTCTCCGGATATTCGCCACGGGTACCGCGGGCGACCATCTCGGTGTCGATGTCAGTAGCGAGGATGCGGACATCCTGACGCTCGACGTCTCGAATCTCACGCTTGAGCACCATGGCGATGGTGTGCGGCTCCTCACCGCTTGAGCAACCGGCCGACCAGACGCGCAAACGGCTCGTGGAGCGATTGCGGCTGAACGGAATGGCGATCTCATCGCGGAAGTGATCGAAGTGATGCGACTCGCGGAAGAACTTGGTCAGATTCGTCGAAATCGCATTGATGAAGTTCTCGCGCTCGCTTTCGGTCGCTTCGAGATATTGCCGATAGTCGCTGAACGACTTCATGCCGAGCACGCGGAGACGGCGCGACAGGCGGCTGTAGACGAGGTTTCGCTTGCTGTCCGACAGGGCAATGCCGGCGAACTGATAGGCGAGATCGACCAGCCCGCGGAAATCAGCGTCCGAGAACAGAAATTCGCGCGAGGAGTCGTCCGCTTCGGGCAAGGCGAAGGGTGCAGACGGCGCGTTTCGCGATTTCCCGGTCGAATTCGGTGCGGTTGATTGAAGAACCTTCATCGTCAGTGCTCTTTCCACGCCGCAGCGCAGGCCGTCGGCACGGTCTCGTGTCCGGCGACAGCAACAGGCGCAGGCGGGCGCGTGGCATCCGCAATGTCACCGCAGTCTGCAAACCACCGCCTCATGAGACTTCTCGATTCCTGCTTTCGTTAGAGTCCGGGCCGCTAAATTGCGGCCCGGAGGTTCGTGCTCATCCGTTACGCAACCAGGCTTCAGAATTCCTTCCAGTCGTCGGCGTTGACGGCCTTGGCGAGCGCGGTCTGCATACTGCGCGCCGGGCCGGCATTGACTGCTTTGCGAGCCGGCGCGGGCTTGGCAGGTGCGGGCTTGGCGGCTGCGGGCTTGGTCA
>DATMEX010000040.1:0-28294 GCA_035556455.1 Pseudolabrys sp. | reverse complement strand
GAGCGCGTCCTTGAGGTTGGCGATGTCGTCGAGCGGCGCCTGCTTGTCGCGCACGGTGATATCGGCGTTGCAGGCGGGCGTCTTGCGGCGCGAGCGGCCGGGATCGCCGAACACTTTCTTTTCCAGCGCCGGGAATTCGTGAACGTCCTGATAGATGAAGGTGTTGCCGGTGCCGCCGAAGCCGCCCAGCCGGTCCTTGACGTAGGTGGCGTAGCTTGGCTTCGACATCTCGCCGTCATTGATGAGGTCGACGCCGGCGTCGGCCTGCTTCTTCACCACGTCGGCGACGGCGGCGCGGATGTGTTCGGCCAGCGCATGGGGCTCAACCGGCACGCCTTCTTCCTTGGCGTACATGATCCGGATGAGGTCGTCGGGGCGGGGCAGGCTGCCGGTGTGGGTGGTCAAAAAACGGTCGCGGCTGCGCTGCATGGCTGCTCCTCGGTTCCTCGCTGGCGGCTTTTCGGCGGGCCTTTTGGGCTGTGGCCCGCCGGACTGTAAAGCACGGGGGAGCCCTGAACCACACCCCTGCACCTTTCGTTGACAGGGGGCCTCCGGACCCCTAAAAACCCGGCCAAAGCTGACCTAGTGAGATTGCAATGAAGATCCGTAACTCATTGAAATCGCTGCGTGGGCGCCACCGGAACAACAAGCTGGTCCGGCGCAAAGGCCGCGTTTTCATCATCAACAAGACCAATCCGCGCTTTAAGGCCCGCCAGGGCTAAGGCGACCGCCGCCAGGCCCTTTACCGGCCTCGGGCCGGTTTCCTTCTCAAAAGCCGCTGATTTGCCATGAAGCGCGGAGACGCTAGTCTCTGCCCATGGATCGATTCCGCACGTCCGCCGCCTTGATCGCCGCCGCGCTGGCCCTTGGCCTGAGCGCGGTTACGCCCGTGCCCGCCCTGGCCGAGCCGGGGAGCTGGGTCGAGCCGCCGCCGAACACCCCCAAGCGCAAGCCGTTCAGCGAAGACCTCAATTTCCTGTTCGGCGCGCTGAAAGTGGCGCCGGACGACACCAGCGCCAAGGCCATTGAGCAGCGCATCTGGGCGCAGTGGATGGTGTCGACGAGCGACACCACCAACCTGCTGATGACCCGGGTGCGCACCGCCATCGAGGCCAAGGATATGGATCTCGCGATCAAGCTGCTCGATGGCATCGTCAAGATCCGGCCTGACTATGTCGAAGGCTGGAACCGCCGCGCCACGCTCTATTATATGAAAAAGGATTACGGCCGCTCGCTGGCCGACATTCGCGAGGTGCTGCGCCGGGAGCCGCGCCACTTCGGCGCGCTGGCGGGCCTCGGCCTCATCCTCCAGGACCTCGGCGACGACAAGCGCGCGCTCGATGCCTACCGCCGCGCGATCGATGTCTATCCGCGGCTGCAGCGCATTCCGGACGTTGTGAAGAAGCTGCAGGAAGAAGTCGAAGGCCGCGATATCTAGCGGATGACTTCGTCAGTGCCGGGAACGCTCGGCTTCACGCAAGACATTCAGCGGCAATAGCGGCTTGGGCATAAACATGGCCTGCTCGGGCAGTTGCTCCCCGATGTCTTGACCGGACGAGACAATGACGCGGAGGTCAGGATAATGCTCGTGCGCGACGCGCGCGAGTTCGATCCCGTCGAACTTTCCGCCCGGGCTGGCATCGGTAATGAGCATGCTCAGCATCGGACCGATACGCGCCAGCACCTCCATCGCTACTTCGGTGCTGTCGCACTGGACCACGCCCATCTCGCATTCCTCGAGCAGCATCGCGACCATGTTGCGTTGGTTCTCGTCATCCTCGACCACCAGCGCCATTGGTTTGAAAGGTGTCGGCTTCAACGGTGTCGATTGTCCCATTGCTCGGCTCCCTTGTTGGCGAGACGTTCAAGGACAAGCGGACATTGCGGCATTTTGTTCGCGGGAAACCGGCGGTTTATGACTTTCGCGACGGAAATGTTGCGAAAAGTGATCGCGCGGTGCGCGTGCGCATCTCGGGTTCCGTGGAACTTCGTTGTTTATTGTTCTTCGAGAGCCCGCCGCAACCGGCGCACGATGACGCCGCGGGCGCGGTCGTCGGCGGCAGCCTCGATGCGGTCGTTGATATCGAGGATCAATTTCGACATGTCGTTGTGCCAATCGAGCGAAATCACGGCTTCCGGCGCCAGACGCCGGCGCTGCTTGCCGTCGATCGGGGTCGGCGCCGCGGTTGTCAATTCAAAGATGTCGTCGAGGACCGGCACATGCACTTTGGCGGCTGGCACGAAGCGCTCGGCGATGCGCTCCGACAGGGCGGCCAGCGCCGGCTCTTCGCCGTGCACCAGAAACACCGCGCGTTCGATCGGTCGCCGGCCGGCGATCCAGCGCGCGAGTTCGGGCCCGTCGGCGTGACCGGAATACTCGTCGAATGAGGCGATGCGCGCCTTGACCTTGATCTCTTCGCCCTGGATGCGCACGGCCTTTGCACCATCCACCAGAAAACGGCCGAGTGTGCCCTGCGCCTGAAAGCCCGACAGCATCACGGTGGCGTTGGCGCGCCACAGCCAGCGCTTGAGATGGTGGCGGATGCGACCGGCGTCGCACATGCCGCTGCCGGCAATGATGACGTGAAAGCCGGTGAATTTGGCGATTGCCTTGCTCTCGTCGACCGTCTCGGTGAAGCGCAAGTGCGGCGACGCCAGCATGCGGTGGACGTCGATGTCGGTGGTCAGCTCGGCGGCGTGCTGACGAAAGACCTCGGTGGCGCGGATGGCCAGCGGCGAGTCGAGAAAGATCGGCGCCGTGGGCACGAGGCCTTCTTCCATCAGGTCGATCAATTCGACGATCAGCTCCTGGGTGCGCTCGACGGCAAAGGCCGGGATGAGCAGCGGTCCGCCGGCCGCGTGTGCGGCGCGCACCATCTCGGCGAGCCTGGCGCGGCGGGCCGGCGGCGTGATCGCCGGTCGGTCGGTGCCGCCATAGGTCGATTCCGATATCACATAGTCAAATCCGGCCGGCGCCGCCGGATCCGGCTGCAACAGCTTGGCATCCGGCCCGACATCGCCGGAGAACAGGAGCCGCAGCGGCTTGCTGCCGTTGCCTTCGCTCTCGAATTCGATTTCGATCGAGGCCGAGCCGAGGAGGTGGCCGGCATTCCAGTAGCGCACACGCACGCCGGCCATTGGCGTGGTCCAGGTCTCGTATTCGACCGGCTGAAAGGCATGCAGCGACGCCGCGGCATCGGCCGCCGTGTAGATCGGCGTGACCTCGGGCCGGCCGCGCGAGGCGTTACGGCGGTTCAGCGCCACGACTTCGGATTCCTGGATGCTGCCGGCATCCGGCAGCATGTAGGAGCACAGGTCGATGGTGCCGCGTGTCGCCAAGATGTGGCCACGGAAGCCGGCGCGCACCAGCTTCGGCAGCAGGCCGCTGTGATCGATGTGGGCGTGCGTGAGCAGCACCGCGTCGATGTCGACCGGATTGAAGGGGAAGGCGCCGTAGTTGAGCTCCTTGAGCGTCTTGGAGCCCTGATACATGCCGCAGTCGACGAGCAGCCGTCCCGCCTTGCTCTGAATGAGATAGCAGGAGCCGGTGACGGTGCGCGCGGCTCCACAGAATTGCAGCGTGACGCTCATGGCATCGTGTCCGTTGGTCGCGGAATGATCGGCTCTAGTTACCAGCACGCACGAGAAGTCGCACGTCAGGCCGCTGCCACCGGCGCCCCCTGCGATGACGGGCGACCGCTCAGGCGCTGCAGCGCGGCAACATTGGCGGTGACCGAGGCCATGCAGCAACGGCATTTGCCCTGCGATTTGGCCTCGTACAGCGCGGCGTCGGCGGCTGCGAGCAGGTCTTCGAATGTCGCGCCGTGGTGTGGCGCCATGGCGATGCCGATGCTGAGGCCGATATGGGCGGTTGCGCCGCCGCCGAGGTCGTAAGTGGACGACACCTCTGCGATCAGTTGCTCGGCGAAGGCGAGCGTCGCCGCCGGGTCGCGATCGTTCACCAGCGTCACGAATTCATCGCCGCCGATACGCGCGGCGATATCGTCCGCCCGCAACATCCGCCGCAACCGTTCGGCGACCAGCTTGAGCAGGGCGTCGCCCGCCGCATGGCCGAAGGTGTCGTTGACCGCCTTGAAGCCGTCGAGATCGACGAACAGCAATGACAGGGAGCGCTCGCCGTCGCGCGCCGCGGCGAGGCTGGCATTCGCCGCGTTCACGAGGCCATGCCGGTTCGACAGGCCGGTGAGAGCGTCGTGCCGCGCGCGATGATCGTTCTCGCGCTCGGCCAGCATGCTGCTCACCAGCATTTTGTTGAATTTGAATGCCGCCGCCGCCATCGCGACCACGTACATCGGCGCCTGGATGAAGACGAGGGACATCAGCAGTTCGCCGGACAGCGCCGCGCCGATCAGGCTCGGGCCGATGCTCGTCAGCATCATGGCGGTGGCGAAACGCGGCGCGCCGAAATTGCGCATGCAGATGCCGCCGACCATCGCCGCGCCCGACAGACAGGCGACGCAGGCGACAAGCCAGTCGCCGCTCGCCATGCTGACGACGATGCCGTAGCCGACGCCGCAACTCCAGGCGAGCCCCAGCAAGACATAGAGGTCGGTCGGAGTCTTGCGGCCCGCCAGCGCGGCGCGCCGTGCGATCAGCAGAACGGCAAGGCGGGCGAGGCAAACGACGATTTCAAAAGCGAACCAGATGACGAAGGCCGGGCGCTGAGTACGCACCGCGATGACCGCGGAAATCAGAATTGTGTTGAAAGCGCCGCCGAAGAAGACAGGCAGGCTGCCAAACAGGGTGCCGATAAGCGCTTGCCGGATTTGCGTGGGGACGTTCGGGCCTGCATCGGCCAACCAGCGGGTCCATCGCCAGCTTGGCAAGCTATAGACCCTGACGTCGCTCTGCATCCCTGTCCCCGTTTCGGGCTCTAAAGACACCTCGGGGCTTAACATCGGCTTTACAGCGTCGTTTCACCGTTGCGGTGATTGCCGAACAGTAAACGTCAACGCGAAAACGCCATCCGATACCGGCGTCGCCGATCAATCCTCGTTTTCGTCGGCTCCCACATACGCGATTCGCAGCATGTTGGTCGCGCCGGGCGTGCCGAGCGGCACGCCGGCGACGATGATGACGCGCTGACCCGTCTTGGCGAAGCCTTCCCGGAAGGCGATGCGGCAAGCGCGATCGACCATATCGTCCTGGTCCTGCGCGTCCTCGTTGACGACGACGCAATGCACGCCCCAGGCCACGGCAAGGCGGCGGCCGGTTTCCAGCTTCGGAGACAATGCTACCACCGGCGGGCGCGGGCGCTCGCGTGCTACCCGCAGCGCGGTCGAGCCCGACGATGTCCAGCAGATCACCGCGGCGAGGTCGAGGGTATCGGCGATATGACGCGCGGCATCGGCGATGGCGTCGGCGCCGGTCGCTTCCGGCTTGGTACGCTGCGCATTGATGATTTCCCGATAGGGCGGGTCGCTTTCGACCTGCGCCGCGATGCGGCTCATGGTCGAGACCGCTTCGAGCGGATATTGGCCGGCAGCCGATTCCGCCGACAGCATCACTGCGTCGGCGCCTTCGTAGATCGCGGTGGCGACGTCGGAGACTTCGGCGCGGGTGGGCACCGGCGAGGAGATCATCGACTCCAGCATCTGTGTCGCGACCACGACCGGCTTGCCGGTCGCACGGCAGAGCCGCGTCATCTGCTTCTGCACGCCGGGCACTTTCTCGAGCGGCATCTCGACACCGAGATCGCCGCGCGCCACCATCAGAGCATCGGCGATTTCGATGATCTCGTTGAGACGCGCGACGGCCTGCGGCTTCTCGATCTTGACCATCACCAGCGCGCGGCCGCGCGCCAGTTTCTTGGCCTCGGCCACGTCCTCGGGGCGTTGCACGAAAGACAGAGCGAGCCAGTCGATGCCGGCTTCGAGCGCAGCTTCCAGATCGGACAAATCCTTCGCGGTGAGCGCCGAGACCGGGATCGTCGTGTCCGGCACACTGACGCCCTTGCGGTCCGACAGCTTGCCGGCGACTTCGACGCGCGATGTAACGCGGCCGGGCTCCACCTTGGTCACGGTGAGCCTCACCTTGCCGTCATCGATCAACAGCGTGTGGCCGGGCTGGACGGCGGCAATGATTTCCGGATGCGGCAGATAAATGCGATCGGCGCCGCCGATGGCGGGATTGGAATCAAGCACGACGGTGTCGCCTTGCTTCACCGCGATCGATCCCCCCTCGATCGTGCCGAGCCGAAGCTTCGGGCCTTGCAAGTCGGCGAGGATGCCGATCGGACGGCCATTGTCCTCCTCGACCTGACGGATCACCGCCACCAGTTCGCGCAGGCGCTCCTGGCTCGTATGGCTCATGTTGATGCGGAAGACGTCGGCGCCGGCCTTGAACAACGCATCGATCATGTCGCGGCTGGACGAAGCCGGTCCCAGCGTGGCCACGATCTTGGCGCGTCGGTGGCGTCTCATCGGCGCAGTCCTTCCTTATTCATATCTGGCGGCGGCATAGGCGGTCCGGAACCGCCCGGGGGCGGACCCGGCGTGCGCGGCGGCGGTCCGCCGCGTGGCAACAGCGGCCGGTCGACAGGTTGCTCGGCGGTGTCGGTCAGTTGCACCGTCCACGACCGCTGCTCCTGCGTATCGACTTCGAAATAGCCGGTGCGGTCATAGCCGCGCGTCAGACAATTTTCGGTGCCGCGGATGGTGAACTCCTTCTCGCGCGAACACATGAAGGCCTGGCCCGACCACTCGCCGCCGCGATCGTAGTCGATCGCGTAGATGTAATAATAGCGCGCCACCAGCGTGCCGCGCAAAAGTGTGTCGCAGCTGCGTGCCGATATGTTCCACCAGCCTTCGGTGATCCAGCCTTCGGCGTCCTTGTAGCCGAGCGCGACGCCGACGCGGCTGCCGGTGTTGTTGCAGAGCCGAAAATCGGCGCGCGCCGGTTCGGCGGCCGCGAAGGCAAAGATCATCAGCGCCGGCAGCATAAGAGCGGCGAGGCGAAGGACGCGGCATCTGGTGAGGGAAAAAAGCAAAGCGGTCACGGTGCCAGCGTGTTCGAACGATTGGACGTTGTAAAGCAGGCCGTCATGGCGTGTCGACGACGATCGCGCGAAAGTCGTTGACGTTGGTGAAAGTCGGGCCCGGCTCGAGCAGGTCGTCGAGGCGCGCGAAGAATTCGGTGGAGTTATTGTCAGCCAGAAACGCGGCGGGATCGAGGCCAAGGGCCTTGGCGCGAGCCGCTGTGCCGCCGTCGACATAGGCGCCCGCTGGGTCCGTTGCGGCGCCGCCGCCGCCATCCGTACCGTCAGTATCGCCGGCGATCGCCGCCACGCCGCGCAGCCCGGCCAGCGGCGCAACCAGCGCCAGCGCATATTCCTGGTTCGGACCGCCGCGGCCCTTGCCGCGCATGGTGACGGTCAATTCGCCGCCGGACACGATCACGGCGCGCCGGCCCTGCGCCCGCAGATCGAGCGCCATGGCGGCATGCGCGGCGGCGACCTCGCGGGCCTCGCCCTCGACATCGGCGCCGAGCGAGATGCATTCATAACCCGCCCCGACAATGGCCTTCTCGGCCGCCTTGAGTGCGTCTATCGGACGCGCCGCCAGCACGAAGGACGCATGCGCCAGCTTCGGATCGCCCGGCTTGGGCGATTCATTGGCCGGATCGTTCAGCGCCTGCGTCACCGCGGCCGGCAGATCGAGCTTGTACTTGGCGACAATGGCGCGCGCGTCCGCCAAGGTCGTCGGATCGGGCACCGTCGGCCCCGAGCCGATCGCCGAGGGATCGTCACCCGGCACGTCGGAAATCGCGACGGTGATGACCTTGGCCGGAAACGCATGCGCGGCCAGGCGTCCGCCCTTGATGCGCGAGAGATGCTTGCGCACGGTGTTGATCTCGCCGATATGCGCGCCGCTGCGCAGCAGCGCCCGCGTCACCGCCTGTTTGTCGGCAAACGAAATGCCGTCCGCCGGCGCGATCCAGTTGGCCGAGGCGCCGCCCGACATCAGCACCAGCACAATGTCGTCGGCGCCGGCACTGCCGGCGAGCTCCAGCGCGCGCGCCGCGCCCTTGAGCCCGGCTTCGTCCGGCACCGGATGGCCCGCCTCGATCATGGTGACGACGCGGGTGGGCCGGCCATAGCCATGCCGGGCCACCGCAATGCCGGCGAGGCGGTCGGCGGGCAGCTTGAGCGTGTCGAGATAGTGCCGTTCGGCGGTTTCGACCATGGAGCCGGCGGCCTTGCCGGCGGCGAGCAGGATGATGCGGCCTTTCGGCGGCGTGGGCAGCAGCGGCGGCAGAAACGTCGACGGGTGGGCGGCGGCCACCGCCGTCTCGAACAATCCTGTGAGAAATGGTCGCAGCCCGTCACCCATCAGACTTTTTCCTACCTGTCCCGACGCCAAATAGCGTTTATAATTTTTCCAGTTCTAACAAGGCAGTACGGACGCATCACCGACTTTGGTCGCCAGGCGTGGCGCTCAATCAGGGTCGGTGAAAAGCCCCGGCTGCAACGAACGCGGAAAAACCGCGCCCGGCAACAGACATTCCTCGAGGGAGGGAACTGATGGCGTCTATTTCGTTCACGATCAATGAAAAACCTGCGCGCGTGGATGCAGAGGCGGACACGCCGCTGCTCTGGGTGGTGCGCGAACAGCTCAAGCTGACCGGCACCAAATTCGGCTGCGGCTCGGGCCTGTGCGGCGCCTGTACCGTCCATGTCGACGGCCAGCCGGTGCGCTCCTGCCAGACCTCGATCTCGCAGGTCGAAGGCCGCAAGGTCACGACCATCGAGGGCTTGTCGCCGGACGGCCAGCATCCGCTGCAGAAGGCCTGGGTGACCGAGCAGGTGCCGCAATGCGGCTACTGCCAGTCGGGCCAGATCATGCAGGCGGCGGCCTTGCTCGCCACCAACAAGCAGCCGACGCGCGAGCAGATCGTCGAACACATGGACGGCAATATCTGCCGCTGCGGCACCTATCCGCGCATCGTGCGCGCCATCGAACGCGCCGCGGGAGGCCGGTCATGAACGTGATGGACAAATCCATGCGTAACGAGAGCGGCCTGACGCGCCGCCAGATGCTCGCCGGCTCCGCCGGTCTCACCTTCGCCTTTGCCTTCGCGCCCGCCATGGACGCTTTGGCGCAAGGGGCCGCCGGCAAGCTCAACGCCTATGTCACCATCGCCGCCGATGGGGCGATCACCATCCTGATGCCGGCGCCGGAAATGGGCCAGGGCGTCAACACCACGCTGCCGCTGATCATCGCCGAAGAGCTCGATGCCGACTGGAGCAAGGTGAAGGTGGAGCAGGCCCCGGTGAACCCGGCCTATAACCATCCGGTTTTCCGCGCGCAGTATCAGGTCGCGAGCCTGACGACGCGCGGCTACTGGATGCCGCTGCGCACCGCGGGCGCGCAGGCCCGCCGCGTGCTGCTCGATGGGGCGGCGGCGAAGTGGAATGTGCCGGTCACCGAACTCACCACCGAGCCGAGCACGATCGTGCATGCCGCCTCGAACCGCAAGATGAGCTACGGCGAGGCCGCTTCGCTCGCGCAGGTTTCCGGCGCTCTGCCAGAAATCAAGCCGGAGCAGCTCAAGCCGGCGGCGCAATTCCGCCTGCTCGGCAAGGACGTGCCGCGCCACGATCTGCCGGACAAATCGAGCGGCAAGCTCGTTTACGCCAGCGACGTGCAGGTGCCGGGCATGCTCTACGGCACCATCGTGCGCGCGCCGGCGCGTGGCTCGGGGCCGTCCTCGTTCAATCAGGACGAGATCAAGAAGCAGCCGGGCGTTGTCGATGCGGTGGCGTTCGATCATGCCATCGGCATTGTCGCGCAATCGGTGCCGCAGCTTTTTGCCGCGCGCCAGAAGGTGAAAGCGACCTGGAAGGACGCCAAGGCATCCAAGATGGATTCCGCCCGCGACCTGAAGGAGTATCTTGCCGCGGTTCGCGACACCGCGAAGAAGGGTGTCGTCGTGCGCAAGACCGGCGAGGCCGAGCAGGCTTTGGCCGGCGCGGCCAAGGTCATCTCCGCCGAGTTCACCTCGCCTTACGTCTATCACGCGCAGATGGAGCCCTTGAGCTGCACTGCGTCGGTGACGGCCGATGGCGTCGAGGTCTGGGCCGGCACGCAGTGGCCGACCAAGTCGGTTGAAGAAGCGGCCAAGGCGGCGGGCACGACGCCGGACAAGGTCAAATTCCACACGCTGCAAATGGGCGGCGGCTATGGCCGTCGCGCATTCGTCGAATACGTCACGGACGCCGTGATGCTGTCGAAGGCGGTCGGCAAGCCAGTGAAGATGGTGCAGAGCCGCGAGGACGACATCCGCGTCGGCCGCTTCCGGCCGATGACGGCGCAGAAGGTCGATGTCGGTCTCGACGCGGACGGCAAGGTGATCGCGTGGCGCCATCGTCTCGCCGCTGAGCCGGTCGCGCCTTATGTCTATAACCAGGCGCGTCTCGACGCCGACAAGGGCGTCGATCTCATCGTCATCTACGGCGCCGACGTGCCCTTCTACGACGTGCCGGCGCACCTCACCGAGCATCTTTATGAGGATCGCGGCGCGCGCGTCGCGGCCTATCGCGGTATCGGCGCGGGCTACACCAACCTCGCCAACGAAGCGATGATCGACGAGATCGCGCTCGCCACCGGCAAGGATCCCTTCGAGTTCAGGCTCGCTCTGCTCAAGGATCCGCGCGCCAAGGCCATCGTCTCGCGCGTCGCCGAGATGGCGGAGTGGAAGCGCAAGCGCACCGATGGCCGTGCGCTTGGCATGGCCTTCTCCAAGCTCGGCCTGCCGCCGGTCGGCTTCTCGATGATCGCCACGGTCGCCGAGATTTCCGCCGACCAGGCGAGCGGCAAGATCAAGGTGCACAACATGTGGAGCGTCGCCGATGTCGGCCTGCCGTTGCAGCCGAACAATGTCGCCGCGCAGATCGAGGGCGCCTTGATCTATGGCCTCAGCGGTGCGCTGAAGGAGGCGATCTCGATCAAGGACGGCGCGGTGGAGCAATCGAACTTCCACGATTACGAGGTGCTGCGGCAGTCCGACATTCCGCGGATTGAGGTCGAGGTGGTGCGCTCCGGCGACATTCCGCTGCCGGTCGGCGAACTGGCCATCGGCTGCACCGCGCCGGCGGTCGCCAATGCCTTCCTGGCGCTGACGGGAAAGAAACTGCGCGATATGCCGTTTTCGCCCGATACCGTGAAAGCGGCATTGAAGGCCTGATATTGCCGCTGACCTGGACGACCCGCCGCGTTCCTTCCCGGAATGCGGCGGGTTTTCTTATGGAATCCGCCGCCCGGCGACCCTATCTTCCAAGACAACCGAGGAAAGGCCGTTTTCCATGAGCGCCGAATTCGACGAAAAGACCCGCACCGAACTCGAAGCCGCGGTTTACCGCCGGCTGGTCGAACATCTGCGCGGCCGCACCGACGTGCAGAACATCGACCTGATGAATCTCGCCGGCTTCTGCCGCAACTGCCTGTCCAACTGGATGAAGGACGCCGCCGACGCGAGCGGCGTGCCCCTGTCGAAGGATGAGGCCCGCGAGATCGTCTATGGCGAGCCCTACGATCAGTGGCGCGCGAAACATCAGAAGGAAGCAACCGCCGAGCAGAAGGCGGCGTTTGACAAGAGCAACCCGCACCGGCACTGAATCCTCCTGCAATGACAGGAGACGCGGGTGGCTACGCTTCACATCAAGAACATCGGTGAATTCTTCACGGGCGATCTCGCTAGGCCGCAACTGCCGGTGAAGTCGCTGCTCATCGCCGACAAGCGCATCGCCGCCTTTGACCCGCCGGCGGACACCAAAGCCGACGCCGTGCTCGACGCCGGCAACAGCGCGGTGATGCCCGGTCTTGTCGATGGCCATGTCCATCCGGTGTTCGGCGAATGGACGCCGACGCAGGACGCGATCGGCTGGATCGGCAATTACGTTCATGGCGGCACCACCACCATGATCTCGGCGAGCGAATTGCATGTGCCGGGGCTCGATTATGGAAATCTCACACCCGATCTCGTGACGTCGCTGGCGGTGGTCACCGCCTCCACTACCGGCCGCGTGCGTTGGAGCGGCGCCAAGGTTCACGCCGGCACGGTGATCCTCGTGCCCGGCATGAACGAAAGCCACTTCGACCGGCTCAGGGATGCCGGCGCCATCCTCGCCAAATATCTGTTCTTCCCGCTGGCGCAGAACAAGGATGAGGCGCTGCGCTACAACGCCTGGGCGCGCGAGCGCGGCATCCGCATGAAGGTTCACACCGGCGGCGTATCGCGCTCCGGACTGAGCCAGGTGTGCGGCTACGACATTCTCTCGTGGCTTCAGCCCGACATCGCCGCGCATATCAGCGGCGGCCCGATCCCGATGAGCGACGATGACCTCGACAAGGTGATCGACCGCACCGATTTCGCGCTCGAGATCTGCTCGTCCGGCAACTACGGCTCGACGCAGCGCGCCGTGCGCCGCCTCAAGGATCGCGGCACGCTGTCGCGGCTCACGCTCGGCACCGACACGCCGGGCGGCACCGGCGTCATTCCGCGCGGCATGCTACGCCAGCTCTGCTTCATCTGCTCGATCTGCGACGTGACACCGGCCGAAGCGGTGGCGATCGCCACCGGCAATACGGCGCGGGCGCACGGCCTCGATGTCGGCATCCTCGCGCCGGGCAAGCCGGCCGATATCGTCGTCTGCGGCCCGGTCGAAGGCTCGGCCGGCACCACCGTCGCCGACGCCATCGCGCATGGCGATCTGCCGGGCATCGCCTATGTGATCATCGACGGCGAGATCGTCGTCAGCGGCCGCAGCCGGCAGACGCCGCCGCCGCAGCGCAAGTATTTCTTCTCCTGCTGCGACGCCCATGCCGGCGCCTTCCAGGCGAGCTGACGGAGCGCATCGCAATGTTGATCCTGTCGCATGCCGATGTCGAAGCCGTGCTGCCGATGGCGGACTGCATCGAGGCTGTCGATGCGGCCATGCGCGGCCTGTCGCGCGGCGACTACTTCAATCCGCTGCGCATGAAGGCGGTGCCGCCGGATGCGCCGAACCGCATGGTGTTCATGCCGGCGCTGCGCGCCAGCGGCCGCAAGCTGTGGAGCAACAAGCAGATCGTCGTCACGCCCGGCAACAGCAAGCGCGGCCTCGACTCGCATCAGGGCGGCGTGCTGCTGCATGACGGCGACACTGGCGAACTCATCGCCATGGTGCATGCCGGCGCCATCACCGCCATTCGCACCGCAGCCGCGAGCGCGGTGGCGACACGCGCGCTGGCGCGCAAGGACGCCAAGACCGTCGCCATTCTCGGCACCGGCGTGCAGGGCCGCGCGCATCTCGACGCCATGCGCTGCATTCTGCCCGATGCGACGTTCCGCATCTGGAGCCGCACGCGCGCCAATGCCGAGGCGATGGCGGGCGGTTCCGGCGCGGTTGTCGCCGACACGATCGGCGCCGCCTGCGAGGGCGCCGATGTCATCTGCGCGGTGACGGCATCGCCGGAACCGGTGCTCACAGCCGCGACAATTCCGCACGGCTGCCATGTCAACGCCGCGGGATCGAGCATTGCAACCACGCGCGAATTGGACGGCGCGGCGATGTCAAAAGGGTCGCTGTTCGTCGATCGGCGCGAGTCCACGGTTAACGAGTCGGGCGATTATCTTCTCGCCTTGAAGGAAGGCGCGATCGGTCCCGACCATATTCGCGCCGAGATCGGGGATGTTCTGCTCGGCCGTCATCAAGGTCGCACGTCGGTTGAAGAGATCACGATCTACAAGTCGCTCGGTGTCGCCGTGCAGGATCTCGCCGCTGCCGAACTCGCGGTGCAACGTGCGCGCGAACGCGGCATCGGAATAGAAGTGGCGTTCTAGTTGCTCTATAGACGGCGCCAGCCGGAATTTCGTCAGGAGACATTTTTATGCGTTTTGGATCAATCGCCCGCGTCGCCGCCGCTTTCGCGGCGCTGATGATGGTCAGCACTCTGGCTTCGGCGCAGGACGGTGCGAAGAAGAAAGCCTCGATCGCCGTGTCGGGCCCGCCGGCGCAGATCTACTTCCTGCCGGTCGTGCTCGCCAAATATCTCGGCTACTTCGACGAAGCCGGGATCGACGTCGAATTGCAGCACTTCAACTCCGGCTCGCGCGCGCTTCAGGCGGTGGTCGGCGGCAGCGCCGATATCGTCGCCGGCGCCTATGAGAACACCGTGCGCATGCAGGCCAAGGGCCAGACCATGCAGAGCTTCGTGCTGTTCGGCCGCTATCCGCAGAACGTGCTCGGCATTTCCAAGGCGCAGGCCGCGAACTACAAGTCGCCCGCCGATCTCAAGGGCAAGCAGGTCGGCATCACCGGCCCCGGCTCGGCGACGCAGACCTTCCTCAACCTCATCCTCGCCAGCGCGGGCCTGCAGCCGAGCGACGTGACGACCATCACCGTCGGCGCCGGCTCGACGGCGGTCGCGGGCATGAAGCGCGGCGATCTCTACGCCATCTCCAATCTCGATCTCGCCATCACCGAGTTGTCGATGGCAGGCGACATCCAGGTGGTCGTCGACAGCCGCACCGAAGCGGGCACCAAGGCGGTCTATGGCGGCGACTACGCCTCGGGCAGCCTCTACGCGCCGGCCGAATTCGTGACCAAGAATCCCGAGGCCGCGCAGGCCATCGCCAACGCCATGGTGCGTACGCTCAAGTGGATGGCGACCGCCAAGCCGGAGGACATCATCGCCAAGGTGCCGGAGGATTTCTACAAGGCCAATCCGGCGGTTTACCGCCAGGCGCTGCTCAACAACCTGACGAGCTACACGCCGGACGGCCTGATGCCGGCGCAGGCGCCCACCAATGTGCTCAAGGCGATGGTGAAATTCGACCCGGAAATCGCCGCCGCCAAGGTGGACGTCGCCAAGACCTACACCAACGCCTTCGCGGAAAAGGCGCAGGCCGCAGTCAAGTAGGGTCGCGACCGGACCTGCCGGCCTTGTGGAAAAGGGGGAGGGCCATCGCCTTTCCTTGACCTTGAGGCCGGCAAACCCGAAACCTCCCTGACGCATTTGAAGGAGTTTCAGGTTATGGCAATGCCCGCCGCGACCGATAAGGACGAAGTTTCGCACAGCTTTGCCAAGGATCAGCTCAAGTCGATCATCGAGCGCATCGAGCGGCTGGAGGAAGAGAAGAAGGCGACGTCCGACGATATCAAGGACGTCTATGCCGAGGCCAAGTCGAACGGCTTCGACGCCAAGGCGCTGCGCACCATCGTACGCCTGCGCAAGCAGGACGCCAACGAGCGCCGCGAGGCCGAGGAAATCCTCGAGACCTACATGCACGCCCTGGGGATGTTGCAGTAGGCTTCATGTCGTCCCGGGCGAGCGTCAGCGAGACCCGGGACCCATATCCACCGATTGATCGATAGGGCACAGCGTATGGGTCCCCGCCCATAGGCGTTCTAAAAGAACGCCGTTCTTCGAACGGCTATGCGCGGGGACGACATATCGGCGTGTACTCTTGCGTGAGCTACCTTAGCGACGCCGTCGTCTGCGACACGAAGGTCGCCGTGGCGAGGAAAGTCACCGCGCTGCCGGTGAAGCGGCCGGCGACCAGCCCCGGGTTCGGGTCGGCCGAGAATCCCATCATCACCGCCTGCGCCGGCTTGTGGAATAGGGTGCCGTACTGGCTCATGTCGCGCTCGCCCATATGCGTTGCCGTCATGAAGCTCGACAGGTCCGGTGACAGGATGGCCGCGCGCAGCCACGGGCTGTCGGTGCGGCCGCCGCCGCCGGCGATGGCCGGCGCAACGAAGGTCGCGGCGCTGGCGCCGGCTGTTGCCGCCGCCATGGCGACTGGCGGCGCCGCCGGAATATTGCCGCCCATCGGCGCTGCCCGCGCCGGACGCGGTTGCGGCAGGCGCGCCGCGGCATAAGCCGGCTCGGCGGCATAGCCGAGCGCGCTTCCGGTCGAGGCCGTGGTCATAGTGTCAGCAAAGCTGAACGGCGACAGCGCCACGGCCGGCGCCAGTTCGCCGCTCGCGGCCGCATTGGCCCACTGCGGCGCGCGCGGCGGGGCGATCATGTTCGGGGCCGGCTGCGCGGGAGCGGCTTGGGCGACCTGGATCGGTTTCGGCCGCGATGAGGGCAGCGGCACGATCGGCGTCGTCTCGACCGGCTTCGGCTTCACAGTGGCGCTGGTGCTGGCGCTGGCGAGCGTGACCTTGGCTGGCGTCGCCGCCGGCGCATCGTCATCCTGATCTTGCCGTTCTTCCGCCGTGGCGGAGCGGGTGAACAAGGCCGCCAGCAGATTGCGCGGCTTGCCGCCATCGTTGCGCGCTTCGGTGATGCCTGCCTCGCGTGCCTGCGCCATCAGCACGCCCGAGGGCGCGTTGCCCTGGCGCTGCACGTCGGCGAGCGCCAGCGCGTAACCGGCCAGCGGCCGTCCGTCCGACGGGATGTGGACGGTGCGCTCGTCGGGGAACACCTTGACCAGTTGTTCGCGCGTCATGCGCGGCCAGTGCCGGATGGAACCGGTGTCGAGATGCACGAAGGGCGAGCCCGACGTTGGATAGAAGCCGACGCCGCCGCGCTGCAGCCGCAGGCCGACTTCGCGGATTTTGGCGAGCGGCACGCCGGGAATTTCAAAGTCGATGGCGTGGCCGGTGGTGTGGTTCGAGTTCTCGGCGACGCCGCTCGATCGCGCGCGCAGCATCTTGTTGGTGCCGGGGGAGCGATAGGCCGAGATGATTTCGATCGGCTGCTTGCCGCCGACTTCGCGATAGACCTCCCACAGGATGTCGAACAGCCTGGGGTCCATCGTCGTCGGCTCGTCGCGGCGCCAGTCGCGCAGGAACCAGTTCAGCTTCTTCAGCGCGGCGTCGTCGTAACGGCCGTTGCGCTTGAAGGTGACGGTGGTGGTCTCGCGGGTATGCAGATGCAGGAACGAGAGGGTGCGGGCATCGCCTTCGGCGGCGGCCGGCTGCAGCGCATAGGTCGCGCCGAGGACCATGGTACCAGCGAGCGTAGCCGCAAGGCCGACCTTGCTGCTCAGGCGCCGAATAGAAAGAGTTTTAGGGCGAGACACGCCGCGTACCGACACTGACACATTCCACGAAGCTGGTCCGTCAGCCATTCCGTACGCCCGGTTGAAGCGGCCGCGCTGACGACCGTCAGTGTTGGCGGGATTGGTTAATCAACCCTTGTCGTGGGCCAAAATCCCCCGTTGCTGCTGTGGGTAAGCGGAAAAATTGTCGAAATAAGGTCGGTAACGGAGGGAACTTCGGGGCGCGCGTACCGGTCAATCCGGGGCGCGTGCATTACCGCGCTTGCCCCGGTTCTCTAAGCGGGATGGCACGCGAGCCCGGAATTCCATAACCCCGGTGCTGCGGCGTATGGATTCCGGGCCCGCGCGTTGCACGCGCGTCCCGGAATGACGGGCTGCCGCCTACCTGAAAATCCGTTCGAAGAACTGGAACGGATTGCCGGCTTCGCGGCGCTCGACGCGGCTAAGGATTTCCTGGTTGCTCTTGAGCGTCGCCAGATCGCGCGACTTGTCCTGCGGCGGCGCGACGTCGGCAACGCGGCGTTCGTCGCTCGTCATGATGGCGTTGATGCGCTTGTCGAAGCCGTAGATGTCGTCGCGCATCTGCAGGCGGCCGTCGTCATCGACGAAGGCGGACTGATAGGTCAGATGCACCATCGGCCGGTCGACCATCTTGAAGGTCTTTTCCTCCTGGCCGACGAGCTTCTCGATCTGCGACTGCGATGGCGTCGGACCGGGAATGGCCATCGCCAGCATGATCTCGCCGAACTTGGTCGGGTTCTCGACGCGCATACAGCCATGGCTGAAAGCGCGCCGGTCGGCGGCAAACAGGCGCCGCTCCGGCGTATCATGCAGGTAGACATGATACTTGTTCTGGAAGTTGAACTTGATGCGGCCGAGCGCATTGGCGGCGCCCGGCGGCTGCACGACGTTGATATGCCCGTCGGCGCCGCGTTTCACTTCGAGACCCATTTTGGCGAAGACGTTCGGGTCCGAGGCGTAGGCCGGCAGCAGCTCGTTCTGGATGATCGACTGCGGCACGTACCACGACGGGTTGACGATGATGTTGTCGAACTGGCCGGTGAGCAGCGGCGTCGGCGTCTGCGGCTTGCCGACCACGATCTTGGTGCGCCAGATGACGTTGCTGTTGTCCTTGACGACCTTGAGCGTGTAGTCGGGGATATTGACCATCACGTAGTTGGCGCCGAGGCTGCGCGGCAGCCAGCGCCAGCGTTCCATGTTGGCCATGACGGCCTGCATCTGCTGGCCTTGCGTCGGGCCGTTGATGGCGGCGATGGTCTTGTTGTCGATGACGCCGGTCGGCTTGATGTCGGCGCGGGCCTGCACGTTCTTGATCGCGTTGAACAGCGCCTTGTCGTAGACGAGTTCCGCGGCCTTGGTGTCCTCGCCGGCGACCTTCACGGTCTTCGTGCGTCCGGTGCGCTGGTCGCGCACCTGCATGGTGCGCGGGCCCTGCACGGCGAGCCGTACATTGAGGCGCTCGCGCAATATCGGCACGCGCGCGTCTTTGTCGCCGGGCTTGATCGCCGGGCCGCCGGCGATGCGCTCGCCGGCATCGGCGCGTGGGCCGGCATTGCGCATTTCGGCGAGCTTGCGCTTGAGCGCCTTGTAGGCCTGATGCGACGGCTCGAAACTGTCGAAGGCGGCATTGGCGTCGCGGGCATCCGCCAGCTTACGCAAGAGATCGTTATTATCGACGTCGCGCTTGCCGTAATCGACTTCCACGGTGACGCGCGTCGGGGCGATGCGGCCGAGCGAGAGATGGCGCGCATAATCGAGCGCCGCGAGCGTAAGCTTGTAGTCGGCGGCGGCGAGCTGGTCGGCGCCATTAGCCTGGGAGAAATCCGGCACGGCATAGTCGGCCGGCTCCAGCGCGTCGGCTTGCGCATTCTTCATGCGCAGGACAGCCGACTTGGCGCCGGCGGTAAGACGGCCATCGCGGATCCACATCGGCGCGTAGTTGCGCGAGGCGTAAAAGCTCTCGACCGCGCGGCGTTCGGCGTCGGCCTTGTCGGACTTCTTGCCGGCCATCGCGGCGCGCAGCTTGTCGGCGATCTGCGCGTCCGATGCGCCAAAGGATTTGTCGAGCGCCGCCGCGGCGAAAGTGTTGTCGCCGCGCGGCGCTTCGGCGCGGACGGGCTCGGTCGCCACCGGCTCCTGTCGCGGAACTTCGACGCGGACAGGTTCGGCACGAACGGGCTCGGGCCGCGGCGCTTCGCGGCGCACGGCCTCGGGGGGCATGGGGACGGGCGCCGGCTCAGCGCGCTCCGGCAACGGTTCGGGTCGGCGCTGAATGATGCGCGCGCCGTTGAGAGAAGGCGGAAGCGGCGCGACCTGACGAATGCCGTCGGGCGCGGCGAAAGACGGACCGGCCGTCATCGTCGTCATGAGCGCCAGCATCGTGCCGGCCATCAAGCGCTCGAGCCTGGTTTTACGCATCACGCTTTTCACTCCACATTACGCGGCGCCGTTACCACGATGCATCGAATGCGATGCGTCCCGTTAACCGACGCTGGCCGCCATTTCGGCGAGACAAGCAACCGAGCTTGTTTTATCGGCGCATTATGCGGTCAAACGGCACGCGGCGCGAAGTGAAATCAGCGTGCGGTCGCCGCTTACCTTGCATCAAAGTGAACGCGGCAGGCGATCGCTAAAATTTTAATGATTAACCGGCGTCGACCGTTTCGTCGCTCGGCGCGATGCTCGTTTCATCCTGCATTTGCAGGGTTTCGAGCTTGCGATAAAGAGTCGAGCGTCCGATTTTGAGACGACGCGCCACTTCCGACATCTGCCCGCGATAATGCTCGATGGCAAAGCGGATCACTTCGCGCTCGATGTCCTCGAGCGGTTTCACGTCGTTGTGATCGTCGGTTAACGACAGCACTGGTTGGGTCTGCGTCATGGCCGAAGGATTAAGCCGCAGCATGCGCTCCTGCAAGCCGATGCTGCCGTCAACGTAAACGGCGGACTCCATTAACGGTACCGTGTCCGGCGCATTCACGTTTACCATCGCATCGTTGCGTGCCGCCGCCAGCTGCGGAAATTCATCGATGCCGATCGTGTCGCCGTCGGTCATGACGACGGCGCGATACACGGCGTTCTCGAGCTGGCGCACATTGCCCGGCCAGCGATAGGCGGCGAGCGCATGAAGTGTCGCGGCATCGAAACCGCGGATTCGCTTGCCCTGTTCGGCCGCGATGCGCGTCACGAAATGACGCGCCAGCGCCTCGATATCTTCCGGCCGCTGCCGCAGCGGCGGAATGGTGATCGGGAAAACGTGCAGGCGATAGAACAGGTCCTCGCGGAAACGTCCGGCCTTCACCTCGGCGATCAGATCGCGATTGGTGGCGGAGATGATGCGGACATCGACCTTCACGGCCTTGCGCGAGCCGACGGGTTCGACTTCGCTCTCCTGCAGCGCGCGCAGCAGCTTGACCTGCGCGGCTTGCGGCAGCTCGCCGACTTCGTCGAGGAACAGCGTGCCGCCATCGGCTTCGACGAACTTGCCGGTGTGCTTCTCGGTAGCGCCGGTGAAGGCGCCTTTCTCGTGGCCGAACAGGATCGACTCGATCAGGTGCTCGGGCAGGGCGCCGCAGTTGACGGCGACGAAGGGCTTGGCGCGGCGCTCGCCGGAGCCGTGGATGGCGCGCGCCATCAGTTCCTTGCCGACGCCGCTCTCACCGTCGAGCAACACCGGGATGTCGGAAGCCGCGGTCTTCTCGGCCGCTTTCAGCACCGGCGCCATCGCCGGCGAACGTGTGATGACGTCGGCGAGGCTCAAGGTGCCGTCGCGGCTGCGCTTGACGCGCTGCAGCTCGCCGGCGAGCGCGCGGGCGGCCAGCGCGTTGCGCAGCGACACCTCGACCCGCTCGGGGCTGGCCGGCTTGACGACGAAATCGGTGGCGCCGGCGCGCATCGCCGAGACCACATTGTCGATGCCGCCATGGGCGGTCTGCACGATGACGGGGATGTCGAGGCCGGCCTGGCGCATGCGCGCCAGAACGCCAAGGCCGTCGAGGTCGGGCATGACGAGGTCGAGAATGACGCAGTCGACCGCGACGGCTTCGGGGCCGGTCAGGACACGCAGGGCCGCATCGCCGCCCTCGGCGGTCATCGCGCGGTAGCCGAAACGCTGCACCATGGCTTCGAGCAGGCGACGCTGGACCGGATCGTCATCGACGATCAACACGACTTGCGACATGACTCTTCCTTAGGACGCGGCCGCCCACACGCCAACGCGACTCAGGCTGTGCCGATTTGGCGCAGTATTGGGAGGCGTCCTTAAGGGGTTCTTAAATGCCTGGGGCGGCCGGGGTGCCCCTTCGGACAGGGTGAAAAAGACGGAAAAATCGCCCCGGCTGCCATCGCATCGCCATCGCCCGGCGCTTATTTGTCAGTCTGATTTGAGTAAAGTGAGCGCCTGAGCCGATTCCACCATTTCTTGTCCCTAACGAAACGTATCCGAGAAGCACATCCAGCCATGGCCAAATCCGCGACCCGCAAGAAGCCCGCTGCCCGCAAAGCCGCCAAAACGCCTGCCCGTAAGGTGGCCGCGAAGAAGGTGGGCAAGGCCGGGCCGAAGGCCGCAGGCTCCATGAAGCTCGGCGCGCTGCCGGACTGGAATCTCGACGACCTCTATCCGGGCATCGAGAGCACGGCGCTCAAGCAGGACCTGTCCTGGATGGACAGCGAGTGCGTGGCGTTTGAGGAGCTCTACAAGGGCAAGCTCGGCGTGCTGGCGGCGCAGGCTGGCGCCAGCGAAGCCCTGTGCGAAGCGGTCAAGCGCTACGAGAAGATCGCCGACGTGCTCGGTCGCATCGGCTCCTATGCCGGGCTGCTGCATGCCGGCAATTCGACCGACCAGACCATCGCCAAGTTCTATGGCGACATGAACGAACGCATCACCACCGCGTACTCGCATCTGCTGTTCTTCGATCTCGAGCTCAACCGCATCGACGACAAGCTCATCGACGCGGCGATGGCGGAAGCTCCGCTCAGCCATTACCGGCCGTGGATCGAGGATGTGCGCAAGGAGAAGCCGTATCAGCTCGAGGATCGCATCGAGCAGCTGTTCCACGAGAAGTCGCTGACCGCCTATTCGGCCTGGAACAGATTGTTCGACGACACCATCGCGGCGCTGCGCTTCAAGGTGCGCGGCAAGGAATTGCCGATCGAGCCGACGCTCAACTTCATGCAGGACAGCGACGGCGCCAAGCGCAAGGACGCCGCCGAGGCTTTGGCCGCGACCTTCAAGGCCAATCTGCGGCCGTTCACGCTGATCACCAACACACTGGCCAAGGACAAGGAAATCTCCGACCGCTGGCGCGGCTTTAAGGACGTCGCCGATGCGCGGCATCTGTCGAACCGGGTCGAGCCGGAAGTGGTCGAGGCTTTGGTGTCGGCCGTGCGCGCCGCCTATCCCAAGCTGTCGCACCGCTATTACGCGCTGAAGGCCAAGTGGTTCGGCAAGAAGAAGCTGGCGCATTGGGACCGCAACGCGCCGCTGCCCAAGGCCGAGCAGCGCAGCATTCCGTGGACGGACGCGCGCAATACGGTGCTGGACGCCTACGGCGCGTTCGCGCCGTCAATGGCGGAAGTGGCCGATCGGTTCTTCCAGAAGAACTGGATCGACGCCGGCGTGCGCCCCGGCAAGCAGCCCGGCGCCTTCTCGCATCCGACCGTGCCCTCGGCGCATCCTTATGTGCTGATCAATTATCAGGGCAAACCGCGCGACGTGATGACGTTGGCGCATGAACTGGGCCACGGCGTGCATCAGGTGCTGGCCGCGCCGAACGGCGCGCTGATGGCGCCGACGCCGCTGACGCTGGCCGAGACCGCCAGCGTGTTCGGCGAAATGCTGACCTTCCGCAAGCTGCTCGCCGGCACCACCGACAAGAAGCAGCGCAAGGCCATGCTCGCCGCCAAGGTCGAGGACATGATCAACACGGTGGTGCGGCAGATCGCGTTCTACACCTTCGAGCGCAAGGTCCATCTCGAACGCCGCAACGGCGAACTCACCGCCGACAAGCTGTGCGAACTGTGGATGTCGGTGCAGTCGGAAAGCCTCGGACCGGCGATCGACTTGAAGCCTGGCTACGAGACCTTCTGGGTCTACATCCCGCACTTCATCCACTCGCCGTTCTATGTCTACGCCTATGCCTTCGGCGATTGCCTCGTGAACTCGCTCTACGCGGTCTACGAGAAGTCGGAGAGCGGCTTTGCCGAGCGCTACCTCGCCATGCTGTCGGCCGGCGGCACCAAGCATCACTCCGAACTGCTGGCGCCGTTTGGTCTCAACGCGACCGATCCGAAGTTCTGGGATGGCGGCCTGTCGGTGATTGCCGGCCTGATCGAGGAGCTGGAGGGGTTGGGTTAAGGTAGAAGCAAGACCATGTAACAATCAAAAGTTGCAACGATTCCCCCTGCCTGTTAACGTCGGCAGGGGGCGCATATGGGATTCGGGACTCTTCAAAGTTTCGCGGCGGTCTTCACAAGCGAGGTCGCTTCCATCAACAAGCGGCGCCCCGCCGGGCATCAGATTGAACTCGAACAGGAGCCGTTCGAGACCAGCGAAGAAATCAAGCCGCTGCGCCCGACCGAGCAGTCGCAGGTTGTTGGGCTGGCTCTGTCAGGCGGTGGCGTGCGTTCGTCGGCGTTTTGCCTCGGTGCGCTGCAGGGGCTGCGTGAAGCCAACGTCCTTTCAAAGGTCGACTATCTCTCGACCGTCTCCGGCGGCGGCTATATCGGCGCCTCGCTTTCGGTGGGCATGACGGCGACGGGCGGACGGTTTCCGTTCAAGGCGGATCTGTCGGAGGACGAGACGCCTTCGGTCCAGCACATCCGCGATTATTCCAATTATCTGTTTCCGGATGGCGCATTCGATCTGCTGCGCAATCTGTCGATCGTTGCGCGTGGTCTCGTCGCCAACGCGATTGTCGTGCTACCGGTTCTGTTGTTCGCGGCATTCGTGACGATAAAAGCCGTGCCGTTCGTGTCTCAAGCGCACAAGGCCAATATATTCGGTTTCGAGATTCCCAACATATTCCCCTTCGAGCATTTCGTCATCACGAGCTATCTCGTCACCGTGCTGGGCGTGCTGCTGATCGGATGGGGGATCGTGAAATCATTTTCGCGCAGAGACAATGAAGCGAGCGGTTGGCGCTCGAAAGCCGTTGGCATTCTTCTGTCGGTCGTTCTGTTCACGGCTTTCTGCGAATTTCAGCCCTATATTCTCAGATCGATGCTGGGCGCCGGCCCATCGACTTTCTGGCAGGACCTTGTTGCCTGGATTCAAAGTGTGATTCTTTGGTTGACGCCTGTGGCGGCGGCAGTCGCGCTCTTCGCTCAAAAGTTGGGCGAGCTTGTCAAGACGGCGTCGGAAGCCAACAAATCCTCCGGGTTCAGGAAAGCCATTGCCGCGAAGTTGCTCGTCTATGCGGCGTCGGCTGTGGTCCCGCTGTTGATATGGACTCTCTACCTTTACCTTAGCTACTGGGGCATTTGCGTCGACCGGGAGTGCATCTATTCGCTGGCGCCGGATTGGCTTGTATCCGCCGCTCACTTTGTCCCGATTTCCATCTCGCGATCGATCTTCGGTGGCGACACTCATCTTGTCGCTCAGCTCTATGTGATGGTTCTGCTCCTTTGCCTGATTGTGGTTTGCTTCCTGCGGCCGAATGCCAACTCGCTCCACCCGTTGTATCGCGACCGGCTCAGCAAGGCGTTTTTATTTCAGCCGCAGAAATATGGCCGACGCGACCCGAAGACGGGGCGGCCTTTGCCTCTGCTGCCGTTGAGCATGAATCTGAGCGGCTTGTCGGAAAAGGACTGTCCGTATCATCTCATCAACGCGGCCTTGAATATCCAGGGCTCGCGCTACGTCAATCAACGCGGCCGCAATGCCGACTTCTTCATCTTCAGCCGCAACTTTGTCGGCAGCCGGGCGACCGGCTATGTCGCAACGACGGACATGGAAAGCGTCATGCCGGGGCTCGATGTCGGAACCGCGATGGCCGCTTCCGGCGCGGCGGCGTCCGCGAATATGGGCGGCGCGACAATCAAGCCACTGACGCCGACCCTTGCGTTGCTGAACGTTCGCCTAGGCTACTGGTTGAGAAACCCCGCGAAGGTGTTCAAAGGCTGCGCATGGGACCTTGCCGCCAATTATTATTTTCTCCTCGAAATGCTGGGGCTGCTCAATGAGAACCGCCAGTCGGTTTATGTTACCGATGGCGGGCACATCGAGAATCTCGGTATCTACGAACTGCTGCGGCGGCGTTGCCGGGTGATCGTCGTCGTCGACGCGGAGGCGGACCCGGAAATGGCCTTCAGTTCGTTCAACGTCCTTGTCCGGCACGCGGTCATCGACCTGGGCATTCGTATCGAACTGCCGTGGCAGCAGATCGCCGACAGGACAAAGGAGGCCGGAAAGGCCATCGACGATGAGGGCGATACCGACAAGGCGCCGGGCCCGCACGTCGCCGTGGGCCAAATATGTTATCCGGGCGGCCGGACGGGCGTGCTCGTCTACATCAAATCGTCACTGACCGGCGACGAGAACGATTACATATTCCATTACAAGAAACGGTATGAAGCGTTTCCGCACGAGACCACGATCGATCAGTTGTTTTCCGAGGAGCAATTCGAGGCTTATCGGGCTCTCGGCTTCCACGCGACCAACCGTTTCTTCTCGCGCCGTGACAAGTTCGCCTGTCCGAATCTCGCGGAAAATCCGTGCATTCGCGAGGAAGTGAAACTGCTGGATCAGCTTTTCCCGCGGGTCGGTGAGCCCGATCCCTGCCGGCCGCAGGACCACACAACCTTCGAGGGCTGGCTCCCTTCGCCGCAGGGCGGTTCCGCTCTCGAATCTGGCGCATCGGGCTAAGCAGACCTATATCTCGGGGCACATGGATGACCCCGAGAAAAACCGTTTCTCCGCCCGCGCCGCGCGCTACGCCAAGGTCGGTACCCGCGTCGGCGGCGTCGCCGCCCGCATGGCAGGACAGAGGTTCCTTGGCGCGCAGGGCGATCGTGCCGGCAATGCCGAGGCTTTGGCCTCGGCGCTCGGCAACCTGAAGGGCCCGCTGATGAAGGTGGCGCAGTTGCTCGCCACCATTCCCGACGCCGTGCCGCCGGAATACGCCAGCGAACTGATGAAGCTGCAGAGCCAGGCGCCGCCGATGGGCTGGGCCTTCGTGAAGCGCCGTATGTCGTCGGAACTGGACCCGGACTGGCAGGCGAAGTTCAAATCATTCGAGCACACGCCGGCGGCGGCGGCCTCGCTCGGCCAGGTGCATCGCGCGCAGGCGCAGGACGGCACGCCGCTCGCCTGCAAGCTTCAGTATCCGGATATGCAGTCGGCGGTCGAAGCCGACCTGCAGCAGCTCAATCTTCTGTTCTCGCTGCGCAAGCGCTTCGAGCCGGCCATCGACACGGACCAGATCGCCGTCGAGATCAGCGCGCGGCTGCGTGAGGAACTGGATTACGCGCGCGAGGCCAGGCACGCCGCGCTGTACCGGCACATGCTCAAGGACGAGCCGCTGATCCGCGTGCCGAATGTCTGGCCGGAGCTATCGACCAAGCGCCTCCTGACCATGGACTGGATGGAGGGCGACAAGATGCTGTCGCACAAGGAGGACAGCCTCGAGACCCGCAACCGCCTCGCCACGGCGATGTTCACGGCCTGGTGGTTTCCCTTCAGCCGCTTCGGCGTCATCCACGGCGACCCGCATCTCGGCAATTACTCGGTCTTCGCTCAGAACGGCGAACCGGCCGGCATCAATCTCATGGACTACGGCTGCATCCGGATTTTCCCGCCGCGCTTCGTCGCCGGCGTGGTCGATCTCTATCAGGGGCTGCTGCATAACGATGAGGCGCGGGTGGTGCAGGCCTATGAAACCTGGGGCTTCCGTCGCCTGACCCGGGAACTGATCGACACGCTCAATATCTGGGCCGGCTTCATCTATGGCCCCTTGCTCGACGACCGCGTCCGCTCCATCGCCGACGGCGTGAAGCCATCGGACTACGGCCGCAAACAGGCTTTCCAGGTCCACCAGGCGCTGAAAAAGCTCGGCCCGGTGCAGGTGCCGCGCGAGTTCGTGTTCATGGACCGCGCCGCCATTGGCCTCGGCGCCGTCTTCCTGCATCTCGACGCGGAATTGAACTTCTACCGGCTGTTCAATGAGGCCATCGAGCGGTTTTCAGTCGAGGAGGTCGCGGCGCGGCAGGACGCCGCCCTGGCCGAGGCCGGGCTCGCCGCGGCCTAGCGGTATAATCCCCGGACGTTGCCCACATACTCCGTTCATTCCCGCGCAAGCGGGAATCCAGAAGCCGTCCCGAAATGCCTGCCGTTTCGGCGCCTGGGTCCCCGCCTTCGCGGGGACGAGCGGGATCGTGGGGCCGCGGCCTCCGGGCCGTTGCCCTGCCGCCGCGATTGCGCTAACCCCTGTGGCGCTAGGGAAAAGCGAACGGAGACTGTCCACCATGGCCGATCACGGGCCCGTCGAATACGCCACCGCCACCGGCAATGACTATCCGGCGCACGAGCAGACCTACGAAAGCTTCGTCAAATACTCGTTTGACGGGACGATCCATGTCATCAACCTGCTGCTGGGCCTCACCGTGGGCGGCGTGCTCGGTCACTGGTTGACCTCGATCCCGGTCTTCCTGATCGCCATCCTCGGTCTGGTCGTCGCGCTCGGCTCCGGCTCGAAGACGCCGAGCTACGTGGCATTTATCCTCAGCTTCCTGATCTTCGGCTTCACCGCCCTGTCTCATTAGCGCATAATCTGGCCCGGGTAGGGTTGGGGCCGTTTCGGGACCCCAAGCCTTCGGCTGGGCGAGCGGAGGCTGTCTGATGCGTATTGCGGTTGCACGGGAAACCGAGGCCAATGAGCCGCGTGTCGCGGCCAGCCCCGAGACCGTCAAGAAATTCAAGGCGCTGGGCGCCGAGGTGGTGGTGGCGCGCGGCGCCGGCAACGCCTCCGGTTATCCCGATGGCGAGTATGAAGCGGCCGGCGCGACCATCGCCGACGCGGTCGGCGGCGACGCCGATATGATCCTCAAGGTGCGCCGGCCCTCGACCGGCGAGATCGCGTCCTACAAAAAGGGCGCCATCGTTATCGCGATCATGGACCCGTACGGCAACGACGCCGCGCTCAAGGCGATGGCCGATGCCGGATTGACCACCTTCGCCATGGAATTGATGCCGCGCATCACCCGCGCGCAGTCGATGGACGTGCTGTCCTCCCAGGCCAACCTCGCCGGCTATCGCGCTGTGGTC
>DATMEX010000039.1:0-34904 GCA_035556455.1 Pseudolabrys sp. | reverse complement strand
CGCACGATGCCTAGCGAAGCCCGATCGTGCGGACAAGGCCAGCGCCGGCACGGCAGACCGGCCATGGTTGAAGGGTTGGTGGCGCCCCGAGCAAGCAGCGACCGAAACTCAGTTCGCTTTTTCCGACTGCCTGGTCACATCGCCACGCCCGGCGAGCAATCCGGACACCGAAATGTCCTCGTCGAGCGCATCCCAGTGCAGACCTGTGCGGCTAATCTCGACTTTGGACCTTTCAGCCTGGGACGCATTCAGGAGACGCGGAAACCACGCCAACGGCACGCTGATGACCCGGCCGTCGCTAAGGTCGACCCGCATCGAATCGTCATCAAAGTGAACTGCTGTCGCCGAAATGGTCATTCCAGGCTCTCAGTATAAGTTCGCGCCGATCCGAGACCGTTCGCAGGATACGCGCCAATTCGGCAGAATTAAAGCCGAAGCTGTCGGCGAGACTGATGCCGGGCTCAAGCCAGATTTTGGCGTCCTTATCATTGCCCCGCACATGAATATGGCGTGGTTCGCGCGGCGTCCCCTCGTTCGAGTAGAAATAGTACCGGAGCGCACCTTCCCGGAAGACGACCGGCATTGTCTCCCTCGCCGTCCGAGGCGGATTTCAAAACCCGCGCGTCAATGAATCTCCGGCTCCGGCACTTGGCCGGGGCGGCTGAGGAAATCGAAGTCGCAGCCATCGTCGGCCTGACCGATATGGTCGGAGAACAAGGCGCCGTAGCCACGCGGATATTTCGGCGCGGGCTTCGCCCAAGCCGCCTTGCGGCGGGCCAGTTCCTCGTCCGACACATGCAGGTGGATCTTGCGCGCCGGGATGTCGATCTCGATCTCGTCGCCGGTCTGGACGAACGCCAAGGGACCACCAACGAAGCTCTCCGGCGCGACGTGCAGGATGCAGGCGCCGTAGCTCGTCCCGCTCATGCGCGCGTCCGAAATACGCACCATGTCGCGCACACCCTGCTTCACCAGCTTCTTCGGGATCGGCAGCATGCCCCATTCCGGCATGCCGGGGCCGCCCTGCGGGCCGGAATTCTTCAAAACGAGAATGTGGTCGGCGGTGACATCGAGATCGTCACGCTCCACTTCGCGGGCCATGTGGTTATAGTCTTCGAAAGCGATGACCTTCCCGCGGTGCTTGTGCAGACGCTTCTCGGCGGCCGACGGCTTCATCACGCAGCCGCGCGGCGCGAGATTGCCAGTGAGCACCGCCGTGGCGCCGTCGCGCGACACCGGATCGTTCAGCGACTTGATGACGTCCGGCTTGTAGACCTCGGCGCCTTCGATGTTGTCGCCAACGGTCTTTCCTGTGACCGTCATGGCCGACAGATCGAGCACGCTGCGCAGTTGGCTCATCAGGCCGCGCAGGCCGCCGGCATAGAAGAAGTCCTCCATCAGGTAGGCGCCGGACGGGCGCACATT
Organism: Pseudolabrys sp.; assembly: GCA_035556455.1. Taxonomy (GTDB): domain Bacteria; phylum Pseudomonadota; class Alphaproteobacteria; order Rhizobiales; family Xanthobacteraceae; genus Pseudolabrys. The sequence goes on along the minus strand of DATMEX010000039.1, from coordinate 33,479 downwards.
GGCGATCACCGGCACTTCGCGCGAGAGCTCGTCGAAGCGGCTCATTTCCAGCGGGATGCCGGCGCGACGGGCGATGGCGATGAGATGGATGATGCAGTTGGTCGAACCGGCCATCGCCATGTGAACCTTGATGGCGTTGTCGACGGACTGCTTGGTGATGATGTCGGACGGCTTGAGGTCGTCCCACACCATCTCGACGATGCGGCGGCCGCTTTCCTTGGCGGCGCGCGGGTGGTTCGCGTCCGGCGCCGGAATCGACGACACACCGGGCAGCGTAAAGCCGAGCGCCTCAGCGACGGCCATCATGGTGGCGGCGGTGCCCATGGTCATGCAGGTGCCGAAGGAGCGCGCGATGCCGCCTTCGATCTCCTCCCACTGCGCCTCGGTGATTTTGCCTGCGCGCTTCTCGTCCCAGTATTTCCAGGTGTCCGAGCCCGAGCCGAGCACCTGGCCGTGCCAGTTGCCGCGCAACATGGGCCCGGCCGGCATGAAGATCGTCGGCACGTTCATGCTGATCGCGCCCATCAAAAGGCCCGGCGTGGTCTTGTCGCAGCCGCCGAGCAGCACGGCGCCGTCGATCGGGTGGCTGCGCAGCAGCTCCTCGACTTCCATGGCCAGCAGGTTGCGGTAGAGCATGGTCGTCGGCTTGACGAAGGTTTCCGACAGCGACAGCGCCGGCAATTCGATGGGGAAGCCGCCCGCCTGCAAGACACCGCGCTTCACTTCCTCGGCGCGGGTGCGCAGATGGACGTGGCACGGATTGATATCGCTCCAGGTATTGATGATGCCGATGACCGGCTTGCCGGCCCAGTCTTCGGTGTCGTAGCCGATCTGGCGCAGCCGCGAGCGGTGGCCGAACGAACGCAGGTCGGTGACGCCTAGCCAACGATGGCTACGCAGGTCTTCAGAACGCTTCTTGGCGGACATGGTTGCTACTTCTTGGGGCTCACGAGGATTTTGCCGTCGCCGGCTGCGCGGCGTTGCGCCGCGTGATGATCTGGGTCGCGACCACCACGATCGCAATCAGGGCGCCAATAAGGTCCGTCTCCAGGCCGGGCTTGATCAGCAACAGCCCACCGGCGAGCAGCAGAACGCGCTGCCATATCGAGGTGGCGGTGACGAAATAGCCGTGCAGGCCGCCGGCGAACATCAGGATGCCGAAGGCCGACGTCAGGAACGCCGAGATGACGGTCGGCCAGTCGCCGATCATCAAGAGACCGGGCTCGTAGATCACCATGAACGGCACGATGAAGCCAGCCGCGCCGATCTTCACCGCCGCCAGGCCCGCCTTCCACATATCGGCCTTGGCGATGCCCGCCGCGGCGAACACCGCGAGCGCCACCGGCGGCGTGATCGCCGACAACACCGCGAAATACAGCGCGAACATGTGCGCGGCCGGCGGAATGACGCCGAGCTTGATGATCGCCGGCACCAGCAATGCCGTCATGATGATATAGGCCGGGGTCGTCGGCATGCCCATGCCGAGCACGATGCCCGCGATCATGGTCAGGACGAGGGCGAGCACGAGCATATGCTCGGACAGGTGCACGACGAACTGCGTGAACACGATGCCGGCGCCCGACAAGGTCACCACGCCGATGACGATGCCGGCGCAGGCGCAGGCGGTGGCGACGCCGAGCGCGTTGCGCGCGCCATCGACAAAGGCGTCCAGCACGTTCTTGACGTTGCAGTAATGGCGCGTGGTCTTGCGCAGCGCCGCCACAGGGAAGCACGCCAGCGTGCCGACCAGCGCCGCCATCGGCGCGCTGTAGCCCGAATACATCACGACCAGGATCAGGATCACCGGGATGAACAGATGGCCGCGCACGCGCAAGGTCTCACCGAGACGCGGCAGCTCCGAGCGCGGCAGGCCGACGAGGCCGCGGCGCTTGGCCTCGAAATGCACGGCGGCAAAGCACGACACGTAATACAGGATGGCGGGGATGATCGCCCAGATCACCACCTGGCCGTAGGACACCGCGAGAAACTCGGCCATGACGAAGGCGGCCGCGCCCATGATCGGCGGCATGATCTGCCCGCCGGTCGAGGCGGTGGCCTCGACGCCGGCGGCGAAATGCGGCGGGAAGCCGGCGCGCTTCATCAGCGGGATGGCGATCGGCCCATCGACCATCACGTTGGCGACGGCGCTGCCCGAGATGGTGCCGAACAGGCTCGACGACACCACCGACACCTTGCCGGGACCGCCGGCTTGGCTGCCGGTCAGGCTCATGGCGAAATCCATGAACAGTTGCCCGGTGCCGGTGCGCTCCATGAAGGAGCCGAACAGCACGAAGATAAGCACGTAGCTCGCCGACACGGACAGCGGAATGCCGAAGATGCCCTCGGTCGTCATGTAGAGCTGGTCGAGCAAACGCATCGGCTCGAGCCTGGCGAAGAACAGGCCGTAGATCAGAAACACGATCGCCGTGACCGGCAGCGCCCAGCCGATGACGCGGCGCGTCGCCTCGAGCACGATCAGCGTCATGACGACGCCCATCACCATGTCCGTGGTTGTCAGATCGTCGATGTAGAAGATGCGGTTGACGATGTATTCGTAGTTGACGAACAGATAGATGATCGGCGTCGCGGCGACCGCCATCAGCACGTAATCGAACACCGATGGCAGAGACAATTTCGCCTCGCCCTCGACCTGCGCGCCTTGCGCCAGCTCCATGTCTTCGGTCTTGGAGCCGAACCTGAACAGCAGAAACACCAGCACAACCGCGAACAGCAGATGCGTGCCGCGATACAAAACCGCCTCAGGCGCACCGAAGGCGATGGCCCAGATGTGATAAATCGCCATCGCGATGGCGATGACATAGAGGGCGATCCGCAAAAGCCCGCGATAACTGGTGTCGATCTGCATACCGCCCCCACTCGGTCAGAAATAGAAAACGCCGGCCGCCCAGCAAGCGGCCGGCGTTGGCCTGTTTAGTTGGTCGCGACCGTGATGCCGGCCTCCTTGTAGAACTTGGCGGCGCCGGGGTGGAACGGCACGCCGATATCCTCGGCCATCGCCTTCGGCGTCAGGCCCGACATCGACTTGTTGACGGCGGCCATCGAGGAGATGTTGTCGGCCATCGCCTTGGTCATCGCATAGACCATGTCGGCCGGCAGCTTGCACGACGCCACGATGTGCGTCGCATAGCCGATCACCTTCACATCGGCATCCTGCTTGGCATAGGTGCCCTTGGGAATGGTGACCAGCGTGTAGCCGGGGTTCAGCTTGCGCATGGCTTCGAGCTGGTCGCCAAGATCGAGCACCTTGATGTCGCGCGCGGCCGCGAGATCCATCACCGAGCCGGAAGGAATGGTGGTGCCGAGGCCGAAGGCCACCGCGTGGCCGTCCTGCATCTGCGTCACCGAGTCCGTATACGACACGAAGCTCATCTTGACGTCGTTGTAGGACATACCGTTGACCTTCAGCAGCTGGCCGGTGATGAGTTCGCCGGTGTTGCCGCGCTGCTGCGTGGTCACGCCCTTGCCCTTGAGGTCCTTGACCGACTTGACGCCGGAATCGGCGTTGACGATGAGCTGATAGTACTGCGGATAGAGCGTCGCGACGTTGCAGACATTGGTAGTCGGCTTCGGGAACGGCGCGGTGCCCTTGAGGCCATCGACCGTCGAGATCGAGTTGCCGAAGCCGACATCGGCCTTGCCCTCATCGACGCCGCGGACATTGGCGATGCCGGCGCCCGGCAACGACTGGACGTTGAGGCCGGGAACGGCCTTTTCCCACATGTCCTTGAGTTGGCCACCGAGCGGCACCCAGACGCCGCCCTGCGGGCCGGTCATCAGCTTGATGTCGGCGGCAGCCGCCGGAGCGGCCAGACCGATCGTCACGCCAACGACGGTCGCAAGAATAGAGATCGAGTTTTTCATCGCTTTGTCTCCTCCACGCCCGTTGTTATTCGCGTTCGGGCTTTGCCAGCCGTCTTGTTGACGGCTTTCGTTTTCCTCAAGCTTGACCTTACTGGGGGCGCGGGCCATCGCACAAGGGGATTTTACAACTCTTGACAACATTGCCCCGGCGGGACCAAGTGTGTGGCGAAACGACATAACGCCACCCGGGGAGCGCCATGCGAGAGACGACCAAGAACAAACTGATGGCGGTGTCGACCGCGACACTGACGACGGTGCTGTTCAAACACGGCTTTCGCAACACGTTCATCGGCGGAATTCATCGCATCAACGCCGGCGAAAAGCCGAACATGGTCGGCCCCGCCTACACCTTGCGCTACATCCCGGCGCGCGAGGATCTCGATCATCTCGGCGTGTTCGAGGACCGCAGCCACCCGCAGCGCAAGGGTATCGAAGAGTGCCCGGCGGGCGCCGTCTTCATGATCGACAGCCGGCGCAATGCCTCCGCGGCCTCCGCCGGAAATATATTGCTCTCGCGGCTGTGGAAGCGCGGCTGCGCGGGCATCGTCACCGATGGTGGCTTCCGCGACACACCGGAAATCGCCGCCATGCCCTTCCCGGCCTATCACGCCCAGCCGGCGGCGCCGACCAACCTCATCAAGCACCACGCCATCGATCTCAACGTGCCGATCGCCTGCGGTGAGGTGTCGGTTTATCCGGGTGACATCATTGTCGGCGATGGCGAAGGCGTTGTCGTCATTCCCGCGAAGATCGCCGACGACATTGCCGATGAAGCATTCGAACAGACCGCGTTCGAGGATTTCGTGCAAGAGCAAGTCATGGCGGGGAAGAGCATCTTCGGCATCTACCCGCCCTCCCCGGAAGCGAAGGAAGATTTCGCGCGCTGGCGCGCGACCAACAAGCGTTAGAGGCACGCCACGAATGCCGTCAGACAGCTCCACCTTGCCGACCGCCGCGTCCGGCGCCAGCTGGAGCGAGGCAAAGCGCAGCGCTCTCATCTATCAGCGTATCTTCGAGACCATCGTCAACGGCGAGTTTGCGGTGAATGCGCGACTGCCGTCGGAAACCGAACTGGCGACGCGCTTCGGCGCGTCGCGGCCCGTGGTGCGCGAGGCGCTGGCCCGGCTGCGCGATGACGGCGTCATCGTTTCGAGACAGGGCTCCGGCAGTTATGTGAAGCGCCGCCCCGACGTCGCGGTGCTCAATCTGTCGCCCGGCGGCTCGATCGACGACATCCAGCGCTGCTTCGAATTCCGCCACGGGCTCGAAGGCACCGCCGCCGCGCTGGCAGCCGAGCGATGGGAAGACGCCGACCTTGCCGAAATCCGCGCTTCCTTCGCGGCGCTGGAGGAGGCCATCAAGAATGCGGAACTCGGCGTCGAAGCGGACGAGCGTTTTCATTCAGCCGTCGCGCGCGCCACGCATAACCCCTATTACGTATCGGTGCAGTCCTCTTTGCAGCCGCACATCCGCTATGGCATGAACGTGAACCGCAATCTGTCGTTGTTGCGCGCCGCCGAGCGGGTGCGTCTGGTGCAGGATGAACATCGTGCCATTCTCGAAGCGATCGTCAACCGCGACCCTGACAAGGCCCGCGACGCCATGCAGCTTCACATCGCCAATGCGCGCCGGCGCATGTTCGAGGGCGTGACGGCGTGACGACCGCAACCCCTCCCGCGCCCGGCGCGCGGCGGTTTTTCGGATTGGCCGACAATCCCTATCTCCTGCTGGCGCTCACCTCTCTGTTCTGGTCCGGCAATCATGTCGTCGGGCGCGCCATTGGCGGACATGTGCCGCCTTTTGCCATCTCGACCCTGCGCTGGCTCATTCCGTCGCTGCTGCTCTGGTTTTTCGCCCGGCGCACGATCGTCAATGACTGGCCTGCGATGCGGGCATCGTGGAAGATCCTGCTGTGGCTCGGCATCACTGGCGGCACCATGTTCACGTCGCTGCAGTATGTCGGCCTGCAATATACAAGCGCGCTAAACGTGTCGGTGCTCAATTCACTGACGCCGGTTCTGATCGTCGCCACCGGCGCCCTGCTTTTTCGCGATCCGGTGACGCCGCTGCAATCCCTCGGCATCGTCACGTCGCTGCTCGGCGTGCTCGCGATCATCGCGCGAGGCGATATCGCGACCTTGCTCCACATGACTTTCAACGGCGGCGACATCCTCATCGTGTTCAACATGATGCTGTTCTCAGTCTACACCGCCTATTACCGCCTCAGGCCGCAGATCAGCCCGATCAGCATCCTGTTTGCATTCGGCGCCGTTTCGGCGCTCGGCAGCCTGCCCTTTGCCATCGGTGAGAGCCTGTCCGGTTACACGTTGCAGGCTGACTGGCCGACGGTCGCCGCGGTGCTGTATGTCGCGTTCTTTCCGGGCCTACTCGCCTATGCTTTCTGGAACCGGGGCGTCGAATTGCTCGGCGCCAATCGCGCCGGCCCGTTTCAGCACCTGATCCCGCTCTATTCGGCAATCCTGGCAAGCACGTTCCTGGGCGAACGGCTCCATGCCTTTCACATCCTCGGCTTTGCGCTGATCATCGGCGGCGTTTGGATGGCATCGAGCAAGGGCAAGCCCGCCGCTGAAAAGGTCTAGGTACCCAAGGACCGCACGGCCCGCCCCTTCTGGCGAGCTCGGAACGGCAGAGAATAAGTTTCGTCGTCCGAACGCCGCCACAGAGGCAAATTGCCGTGTTCGTCCCGCCTGCGGCATGGCGCTTCTTATTTTTCCGCCGATGTTGACGGGCATGGGGGCTTGTGGCGATCTGCACCCAGCGGATCGGCGATGAAAGCCGGTCAGTTCGCATTGTAGCTGGAACCCATGTCCCTCGACGCCACCATGTTCTGTTGTTGTTGCGGCCCCCTTGCCGCCCTTGGCGTCTGAAACGCGCGATAGCGCGCCGATCTCGTTCCCGCTCCTGTCAAACAACGAATTTTCCGCACGGCACATGGCTGCCGGGCCGCCATTCGACCTTTCTCCGAGGCCACATATCTTGAGCACAACCTCCCATCTGTCGGATAACCTGACCTTCCGTTCGAGCGATTGGCTTGAACCCCGCTCCAGGACCTCGACAGGCAAAGCCACCGTGCACGAACCGACCGCATCTCCCCGGCGAGGCGTCAGCGCGAGCGACGGCCTCGTCGTCTTCGATCATGTGCACAAGGCCTTTGCCGCACGTGGCAGCGCCGGCGAAGTCACCGCCCTGCACGATATCTCGCTGTCGCTGCGGACCGGCTCGATCATGGGCATTATCGGCCGCAGCGGCGCCGGCAAATCGACGCTGATCCGGCTCGTCAATGGTCTCGATACACCGACGTCAGGACGCGTGCTGTTCGATGGCGTCGATGTCGGCACGCTGAATGGCGGCGCGCTGCGGCAGACCCAGCGGCAGATCGGCATGATCTTCCAGCACTTCAATCTGCTGTCATCGCGCACCGCTTACGAGAACGTCGCGCTGCCGCTCGAGATCGCCGGTACGGACAAGGCGGCTATCAGCGCGCGCGTCAATTCACTGCTGGAGCTGGTCAGCCTTGCCGACAAGCGCGACCGCTATCCGAGCGAATTGTCCGGCGGCCAGAAGCAGCGCGTCGGCATCGCCCGCGCGCTGGCGACCGAACCCAAACTGCTTTTGTCGGACGAAGCGACATCGGCGCTCGATCCGGAAACGACGCGCTCGATTCTCGACCTGCTCAAGACCGTCAATCGCGAACTCGGGCTGACCATCCTTCTGATCACCCATGAAATGTCGGTGGTGCGCGAGATCGCCGACGAGGTCGTCGTGCTCGAGAGCGGCCGCGTCGTCGAACACGGTCCTGTCTATGACGTCTTCACCCAGCCGCAGCACGCGGTGACGCGCTCGTTCTTCGCCAACGACGCCGGACGGCAATTGCCGGCCGACATTCGCGCGCGGCTGCAGCCGGCGGCCATCCCTGGCGGCAAGGCGATCATTCGCATCGTGTTTCGTGCCGCGTCGGCCGACGACGCCGTGCTGTCGAAACTGGCGCGCGAACTCGGCGTCGACGTCAACATCATGAGCGCGACGGTGGATACGCTCGCCGGCAAGCCATTCGGCTGGTTCATTGCCAGCATCGACGGCAGCAGGCCGGCGGAAGAGATCGTCGCCTATCTCGGCCGTTACGGCGTCAGCGCGGAGGTGCTCGGTCATGTCGCCTGAAATCATTCGTCTGATCCTCAATGCGACGATGGACACGCTGTACATGGTGGCGCTGGCGCTTGGCTTCAGCACGCTGATCGGCTTGCCGCTCGGCATCTTCCTTGCGACCGGCGGCAAGGGTGAGCTGCTCGCGTTCCCGTCGGCCAAGACCGTGCTCGGCTTCATCGCCAACGCGACGCGCTCGACGCCGTTCATCATCCTGGTCGTCGCCATCATCCCGTTCACGCGGCTGATCGCCGGCACGTCCATCGGCACCACGGCGGCGATCGTGCCACTGACCATCGCCGCCATTCCCTTCATCGCCCGCCTGATCGAAGGCGCGATCCGCGAAGTCGATTACGGCCTCGTGGAAGCGGCGCGGGCGATGGGCGCAACGCCGCTGCAGATCGTGCGCAAGGTGCTGATCCCTGAAGCCCTGCCCGCCATCGTGCTCGGGCTGACACTGGCCGCCGTCAATCTCATCGGCTTCTCGGCCATTGTCGGCGTCGTCGGCGGCGGCGGCCTCGGCGATCTCGGCATCCGCTACGGCTATCAGCGTTTCATGCCCGAAGTGATGGCTGTGGTGGTCGTCGTCCTCATCGTTCTGGTGCAGGGCGTGCAGTCCTTCGGCGACCGCCTGTCGCGCCGCCTCAACAAACGTCTTCGTCACTCGTCCTGATCACACAAAGGAGTACACGCATGTCTATCCGTCTTATCCTGTCGGCCGCCGTCGCGGCGGTCATCGGCGGCGCCGCCGCGCAAGCCGAAACCATCAAGATCGGCGTCACGCCGGGGCCGCACGCCCAGGTGCTCGAAGTCGTCAAGCCGATCGCGGCCAAGAAGGGCCTCGACATCCAGATCATCGAGTTCTCGGATTACGTCATTCCGAACACCGCGCTGGACGCCGGCGAAATCCAGGCCAATTCGTTCCAGCACCAGCCTTATCTGGACAACCAGAAGAAGGATCGCGGCTTCAAGATCGAGAGCGTCGGCGCGACGCTGAACTTTCCGCTCGGCATCTATTCGAAGAAGCACAAGTCCTTCGCCGACGTGCCGGCCGGCGGCACCATCGCCATCCAGAACGACCCGACCAATGGCGGCCGCTCGTTGCTGCTGCTGCAAGCCGCAGGTGTCATTAAAGTCAAGCCGGAAGCCGGTCTCAAGCCCTCCGTCGCCGACATCATCGACAATCCGAAGAAGCTGAAGATCATCGAAGTCGAAGCGGCGCAGGCGCCGCGCTCGCTCGACGACGTCGACGCCGCCTCGATCAACACCAACTACGCATCGCAAGCCGGCCTGACGCTCAACGACGCCATCCTCAAGGAAGACGCCAAGGGCCCCTATGTGAACGTCATCGCCGTGCGGTCGGTGGACAAGGACAAGCCCTGGGTGAAGACCTTGCTCGAGTCCTACTACACCCCCGAGGTGAAGGCCTTTGTGGTCGAGAAGTTCAAGGGCGCGGTGCTGCCGAGCTGGTAAGACGTAAATCCATCGGCTGCGGGAGACGCGTTGAGGCCGCTCCCGCGGTCGATCGTCTTTGCGATTCTATCCACGCTTCCTGGCCGTCGGCTTGGGACCCTCGGTCTTGATCGGCTCCAGTTCGACCTTGAGCGGGTTCGGTTTATGATCCATTGCCGCGCCGGTGACACCATCGGTGACTAGGCCCACGGCGCCGCCGACGAGCACGTTGCCGGCAACGCCCGCCGCGCCACCAGGAGCGAGTTCGCGTCCGAGCTTTACCGTCTTGGGATGATAGCCGGACTTGGTGAAGGTCACGACGAGGTCCTGATTGCGCGGCACCGCTAGGGTGCACGGCGTAACGCAGGTCGGCCCGGGAATCGGCTCGGTCCGGACGTTTTCTTCGACGTACGCCGACTCGCTGCCGACCTTATCGTCGCGAACCGGGCATGGCCCGCCACAAGGATAGTCCACCACCGACCGCATTTCGGCGCCCGAGGGCTCCGAGTCGAATACGACCTGCTCGCTTGTGCCGCGCGTGACAGATGCGCATCCGGCAAGCAGAATTGCGGCCGCTCCGACCACGGCAAACCTTTTTGATGTCATGAGCCCCCCAGCCCGTTCGTCGGGGCCGCGGTGCGAACCCACAATACGTTTGGAAATTCTAGCCATGGCAGGGATGCGCGGCAAAGTAGAATCTGCCGATCTGCGCCAAGATGCTATTATCTAAGGGGAAAATTGGTCGGAGTGGCAGGATTTGAACCTGCGACCCCCTCGTCCCGAACGAGGTGCGCTACCAGACTGCGCTACACTCCGACTGTGGGCGGCCTTATAACCGCCCCGGCCAAAACCGCAAGCTTCAGAGCACGTCATGAGCGCCGAACCGCACACGCGGGTCCTGCCGGCCGATCCGGCGACCATCGAGACCGCCAGCGCCTGCCTCAAGGCCGGCGGGCTGGTCGCGTTTCCGACCGAGACGGTCTACGGCCTCGGCGCCGACGCCACCCAGGGCGAAGCCGTGGCCCGGCTCTACGCCGCCAAGGGGCGCCCCGCCTTCAACCCCCTGATTTCCCACGTTACGGGCCTTGCGGCGGCACACAAGCTCGCCCGCTTCAATGCGGACGCCGAGCGGCTGGCGCAGGCTTTCTGGCCCGGCCCGCTGACCTTGGTGCTGCCGAAGCAGCCGGACTGCCCGGTGTCGGACCTGGCCACCGCCGGGCTCGACAGCATTGCGCTGCGGGTGCCGGCCCAGCGCACCGCGCGGGCGCTTCTGGAGGCCTTCGGCAAGCCGGTGGTGGCGCCGTCAGCGAACCGCTCCGGCCATGTGTCCCCGACCGACGCAGGACACGTCCTCGCCGATCTGCGCGGCCGCATCGACCTGATCCTCGACGACGGGCCCTGCCCGGTCGGCGTCGAATCCACCATCGTCGCCCTGCTCGGGGAACCGACCTTATTGCGGCCGGGGGGACTGCCGCGCGCCGACATCGAGCGGGCGCTCGGCCGGCCGCTCCGCGCCCCGGACCGCACCGTCGATGAAGACGCGCCGCTCGCCCCCGGCATGCTGGCCTCGCACTATGCGCCGAAGGCCAAGGTGCGCCTGAATGCCGGCGAGGCGCGCGCGGACGAGGCGCTGCTCGCCTTCGGTCCCGCCCCTGCTTTCGCGGGGCCGGTGGTCAACCTGTCCCCGAGCGGCGATCTGGTCGAGGCCGCGGCCAAGCTGTTTTCGTATCTGCGCCGGCTCGATGCCGCCGGCGCTACCGCCATCGCGGTAATGCCGGTGCCGAACGAAGGCCTCGGCGAAGCCATCAATGACCGGCTTGCGCGGGCGGCGGCGCCCAAAGCATAAGAAGAAAACAGCACGAGGAAATGCCGCCGATGAATGCGCCGACCGCAACCCCGATGCGTCTTGCACCCGCGCCCGAACTGATGGCGCGCTTTGCGGCGATCGTCGGCGATAAATACGCGATCACCGACCCTAACGAACTGGCGCCGCATCTGATCGAAGGCCGCGGCCTCTATCAGGGCCACACTGCGCTCATGCTCAAGCCCGCCAACACGGCGGAAGTCGCGTCCGTCCTCAAGCTCGCCAACGAAACGCGCACCGCGATCGTCCCGCAGGGCGGCAACACCGGCCTGGTCGGCGGGCAAATTCCGTTCGACGGCGAGATCATTCTGTCGCTGTCGCGGCTCGACAGGATCCGCGAGATCGACGCCGGATCGAACACCATGACGCTCGAAGCCGGCGTCGTGCTGCAGAAGGCGCAGGACGCCGCGGAGGCGGCCGGTCGCCTGTTCCCGCTGTCGCTCGGCTCCGAAGGCAGTTGCACCATCGGCGGCAACCTGTCGTCCAACGCCGGCGGCACCGGCGCGCTGGCTTACGGCATCGCGCGCGAATTGATGGTCGGCGTCGAAGTCGTGCTGGCCGACGGCCGCGTCATGAACCTCTTGCGCAAGCTCAAGAAGGACAACACCGGCTACGATCTGCGCCATATCTTCGTCGGCGCCGAAGGCACGCTCGGCATCATCACCGCCGCCGTGGTGAAACTGTTTCCGCAGCCGCGCGCCGTCGAGACGGCGTTCATCGGCCTGCCTTCGCCCGAGGCCGCCGTGAAGCTACTCAACCTGGCGCAGGCGCGCATCGGCGGCACCGTCACCGGCTTCGAACTGATGATCCGCGAGGTCATCGAGTTCGCGTTCAAACACGGCCACAATGTGCGCGATCCGCTTGCCGAGCCGCACCCATGGTACGTGCTGATGGAGGTGTCATCGCAGCAGGCGGACGGCCTGCGCGACAATCTCGAGGAATTTCTCGCCGAAGGCATCGAGCAGGATCTTGTCACCGACGCTACGCTTGCAGCGAACATGGATCAGGCGAAGGCGTTCTGGCATCTGCGCCACACTTTGTCCGAAGTGCAGAAGCCGGAAGGCGGCTCGATCAAGCACGACGTCTCCGTGCCGGTCGCGGCCGTGCCGCAGTTTCTCGCCGAAGCGTCGAAAGCCGTGACCGACCTCATCCCCGGTGCGCGTCCCGTGCCGTTCGGCCATGTCGGCGACGGCAACATGCACTACAATGTCAGCCAGCCGGTCGGCGCCGACAAGGATGCGTTCCTCGCGCGCTGGAAGGATGTCAACGCCGTGGTCGACAAAATCGTGCTCAGGCTTGGCGGCTCGTTCTCGGCCGAGCACGGCATCGGCAAGCTCAAGCGCGAGACTTTGGCCAAGGTAAAGGACCCGGTCGCGCTCGAGCTCATGCGCGATCTGAAAAAGATGTTCGATGCGAACGGCATTCTCAATCCCGGCAAGGTGCTGTGACGCGATGAGCGATCTTGCGATTGCCGAAGCCGCCGACGTCGACATCGACGCCATTGTCGCGCTGTGGCTCGTCTGCGGCCTGACGCGGCCGTGGAACGATCCGCGCGCCGATATCGACTTCGCGCGCAAGGGACCTAATTCGGCCATCCTCGTGGGCCGCAGCAATGGCGAGATCGTTGCCTCGGTGATGGTCGGGCATGACGGCCATCGCGGCTGGTTCTATTATCTGTCGGTGGCGCCGCATAGGCAGAAGCGCGGGCTCGGCCGCGCCATCGTCGAAGCCGCCGAGCAATGGCTGAAGGCTCGCGGCGTCGTGAAGGCCATGCTGATGGTGCGGCAGGACAACACCGCCGTGCAGAAATTCTATGAATCGCTCGGCTATTTCGATCAGCCGCGCACGGTGATGGCACGCTGGCTAGATGGCCGCGAGCCGACACCGTAACGACTGCATGCGCCTTCCTAAAACAACACGCCCTGCCCGTCATCCTTGACCGGCTTCAACTTTTCCTCGCCCGCCGCAGTTTTGCGCTCCTGCGGCACAGGCTCGGCGCTCTCTTCAACCTGTTCGATCAGATGCACGTTGTCGTTGGCGACGCGGTTGACGTCGGTCGACACCGGCCACACTTCGAGCAGACTGTCGGGCGCCGGCCTGATCAGCAAAGACGCCGCCGCCGCATCAATGTTGTCGGTGTCGAGCCAGAGGTCGAATGCCGCCGGCGACACGATCACCGGCATGCGGTCATGCAGCGGAGACACGGTGCGATTGGCATCAGTGGTGATGATGGCGACGGTATCGAGTTCCTCGCCGTTAGGGCCAGTCCAGGTCTCCCACAATCCGGCGAAAGCCAGCGGCTCTCCGGATTTGCCATGGATGTAATAAGGTTGCTTGCGCGAACCGCCGGTTTTCCATTCGTAAAAGCCATCCGCTGGTATCAGACAACGGCGTCGTTTCATCGCCGCGCGGAAAGCGGGCTTGTCCAGAACGCCTTCGCCGCGCGCATTGACGATCAGCGAAAACGCCTTTGGGTCCTTCACCCAAGACGGCAGCAATCCCCAGCGCATTAATGCGAATTGACGCTGCCTGTTTATAAGGCGAACGACCGCGATCGGTTGCGTCGGTGCTATGTTATAGCGAGGCGGGAAATTCGGCTGTTCCGCATACCGAAAGAAATCGCGAATGGCTTGAGGGGAAGCCGTGAGTGTGTAGCGCCCGCACATTGTGAGTCCCGCAGAAGCCGTCGCGCTTAAGCGCGCCTTAACCTAGGATAATATAACAAACTGAGACGAAAGGGTGTTCGGGGAAATCGTTTGTTACGAGCTGTGTCCAGTGCCGTCGCGATAACCGAGCAAGGCGAAGAAGCCTTTTTGCCCGCGCCGCGCGGCGTTGAAGTGGCGACCGTAGCACACATCAATCCCGTTACCGGCCTCGCTACCGATTACCTCAATCATTTCAACGAAGCCATCATGCTTCTGGAAATGCTCCCGGCCTGCCCGGATTGCCGCGACGATCTGCGCGCCTGGACGCCATTGAGTTATCGCGAACACTTTCGTCAATCTGGCTTCGCCGGACGCCACCGCGCGATCGCCGCCTATGAGAGCTGCGACCCCGCAACGCGCGACATGCTCGAAGCCTTGACCGAAACCATGATCGCCCTGGTCGAGCATGCCCGCAAAGAGATCGACGCGGAGCCGAACGCACGAATCAGCGCCGGCATCGCCGAACGCGCTGCTGGCTGGCTCAAACTGCTTGCCGCACAGGCCGGGGCGGTCATCAATGGTCAGCATGGCGTGGGTCGCTCCGATGGTACGCTGCAATCCGCCATCGGCCGCATGATTGATTAGACGCGGCGCCGCGACCTGCGGCCACCGGCGTGCTAGGGCCAAGATCGAGCGAACCTGCCATGACCGATCCCCGCGCCTATCCGCAACGTCCCTTTCTGGCCGTCTCAGCCGCCATCGTGCATGGCGGCCGGGTGCTCGCCGTGCGGCGCGCCCGCAAGCCGGCGATCGAGCTCTACACCATGCCGGGCGGCGTGGTCGAAGCAGGCGAGACCCTGTTCGAGGCCGTGACCCGCGAGGTGCGCGAGGAGACCGCCTTGGCGATCGAGCCGGTGGCGCTCGCCGGCCACCGCGAGGCCATCCTGCGCGACAAGGAAGGTCGCGTCGAACGGCATTTCGTCATCCTGTGCTTTGCCGCCCGCCTGCTCGGCGGCGATCTGCAACTCAACGACGAACTCGATGATGCGCGCTGGCTGGCGCCGCACGAGTTCAATGGCCTGAAGACCACCGACGGCCTCGCCGAAATCGTGGCGGCGGCAGTCGACCTCATCGGCGATCCGCGTTAGGCCCTGCCGACGGCCGCCTTGCGGAAGCCCCGCTACCGGCGCATATGACGGACGCGAAACCTCACGGGACCCGACCTTGCTCCGACGAGCTGCAGCAGTCGTTCTCCTGACCAGCCTGGCCACACTGCCGGCGCGGGCGCAGTCGTCGGCCCCGCCTGCCGCACCGCCCGCGCAGGATTCCGTGGCCGCGCCTTATGATGCCGATCTGCAGCGGCTCGCCGAGATTCTCGGCTCCCTACAATATCTGCGCACGATCTGCGGTTCGAAAGAGGGGCAGAAATGGCGGAACGAGATGCAAGCCCTGATCGACAGCGAAGCGCCCGGTGGCGAGCGCCGCCGTCAGATCGTGGCCCGCTTCAACCGCGGCTATCGCGGCTTCGAGCAGACCTACCGCACCTGCACGCCGGCCGCCGATCTGGCGATCCGTCGCTATCTCGACGAGGGCGCCCGGATCGCCCGCGACATCACTGCCCGCTACGCCAACTAGACGCAGCCTCCCGGCTGCCGGCGGCAGAATTCACATTTGACCACAGCCATTAACCTTTCCTTTAGGTGTGGGCTATTGCCGAAAGCCCCCCGTGATAGGGTCCTTCGACTTAGGGACTGACGCCCGTTTCCGAGGCGGCAGGGGACGAAGGTACGTAATGACAACTCCCGAGCGATCAACGCACATGCGCGAGCCGGTGCCGGACCATGAGCAGAAGCGCGTGGCGCTGAGCTATCTGAACGAGGCCTGGGCGGAAGCGCGTATGGACGGCGTCGATGGCGACTGTCTGGCGCAGGCCTGCCTGTTCACCGCGCTCGCCGAATTCGTTTCCACCTATGGCGAGGAAGCAGCGGCCACCTTCACCGAGGGCCTTGCCGCCCGCATCCGCAACGGCGAATTCTCCATCGACCTGCCGCGCCAGTAAGCGGCTTCTGCCCTCACCGCTGCTGATGCCAGCCGCCTCTCAGGGCGTGAAACCGTAATAGCGGTCGAGCAGGCGGTCGATGTCGGCCGGATAGAACGGCTTGCGCAGAAAGCCGAGCGCTCCCAGGGCGGCGGCACGATCGGCCACCTCATTCTCGACCGCCGCCGTCATCATCACGACGGCGACCCGCGGCGCCTCGCGCTTGATCTCCGACAGGATCTCACAGCCGTCGAAGCCCGGCATCTGGTAGTCGAGAAACACCAGATCGAACGGCTCCTCGCGCAGGCGGGCGAGCGCCGCCAGCCCCTCTGCGGCATCGTGCAGGTCCAGCCGGAAGCGGCTGGCCGAGAGGATCTTGCGCACGATGCCGCGCATCGTGCTGGAATCGTCGACGATCAGTACCCGGGTCGGCAGCTTGGTGCGGAGACAGAGTTCCATCATACGGCGGGCATCGGTGATATCGGCAGGCTTCGTCAGCACGCCGGTCATGCCGTCCGGGGCCGCCATCCCGCGATCGGTCCGGACGAACAAATGGGGCTTCAACCGCAGTGCCTTGGTGGAAGCCAGCGCCGCCGACCTCACCGCCTCCGGCAGCGCACCATCGAGCACACAGATGTCGACGCCGCCTTCGGCCAGTGCGGCGATACCTGGGGCCGCCTCATGAGCAGAGAACTCAACGGGGATACTGGCCAATGCTGCGCCTTGCCGCCAAAGTTCCAATTCGGAACCTGCGATGCCAATCAACATCACGTTGAGCGAAACGAACTCGTGAGTCATGGGTGCCCCCGCGCCCATTGATGCCGACCGCATCGCGTACTGCCATGCCCGACGGCTCTACCGTTAATCAGGCTCGCATCGCATTGGCAATACGACGGCGAATAAAAAATATTTCTAAATTCGTGTTTGAAAAGGGTCAGACCGGCGCGAGCGTTTCCAGAAAACGTACGCATTCGCCGCGTGCGGCGCTCACGAGTGTGCCTTCCCACATGACCTGATAACCGCGCACGAAGGTACCGACCGGCCAGCCGGTGACGCTTGCACCAGTGTAAGGCGACCAGCCGGCGCGCGAGGCGATCCAGCTTTCGGTGATGATTTCACGGCGTTTCATATCGACCACGGTGACGTCGGCATCATAGCCGACAGCAATGCGGCCTTTGTTGGCAATGCCGTAAACCCGCGCCGGACCGGCGCTGGTGAGATCGACGAAGCGTTGCAGCGTCAGGCGCCCGGCGTTGACGTGATCGAGCATCAGCGGCACGAGCGTCTGCACGCCCGGCATACCGGAATGCGCCTTCGGATAAGGATGAGTCTTTTCCTCCCGCGTATGCGGCGAGTGGTCCGAGCCGCAGGTGTCGATGACGCCCTGTTGCAACGCATGCCACAGGCCGGCCTGATGCATCGCGTCGCGCACCGGCGGATTGAGCTGCGCCATAGTGCCGAGCCGCTCGTAACAATCCGGCGCGGTCAGCGTGACATGCGCCGGCGTCACTTCGGCGGAAGCGACGTCCTTGTGGGCGGCGAGATACTCGGCCTCGTCTTTGGTGGTGACGTGAAGAATGTGAATACGCTTGCCGGTTTCGCGCGCCAGCCGCACCAGACGCTGCGTGCATATCAGCGCCGCGGCGGCGTCGCGCCACACCGGATGCGAACGCGGATCGTTGTCGATACGCAGATTCATGCGCTCGCGCAGGCGATATTCGTCCTCGGAATGAAAAGAGACGCGGCGGTTGACGTTCTCAAGCACCGCGCGGATGCCGTCGTCGTCCTCGATCAGCAGCGAGCCGGTCGAGGAGCCGGCGAACACCTTGATGCCGCAGGCGCCGGGCAGGCGCTCCAGTTCGGCGAGGTCCCTGGTGTTCTCGCGCGTGGCGCCGACATAGAATCCGAAGTCGCAATGCATGCGGTGATGCGCGCGGGACACCTTGTCGGCGAGCGCGGCGGCGTCGGTCGTCGTCGGGATGGTGTTTGGCATCTCGAAGGTCAGCGTCACGCCGCCGAGCACCGCGCCGCGCGAGCCGCTCTCGAGATCTTCCTTCTGCGTCAGCCCCGGCTCACGGAAATGGACATGGGTGTCCATGACGCCGGGCAGGACGTGCAAGCCGCTGCAGTCGATAACCTCCCCGGCTGACGCCCGCGCCAGCTCGCCGATGGCGGCAAACCGCCCAGCCCGGATGCCGACGTCGCGGATGCCCTCGCCGTCCTGGTTTACGACGGTGCCGCCCTTGAGGACGAGATCGAAGGTTTCGGCCATGGTCGCTAAGCTTTCTGCCGGGCTTGAGGTTTGTCGCCCAGCGCTTACGTTTGACGGACGTTTCTGGCAAGACAGACGATGGATTTCCAGACGATTCCGGGGATTTTCGACGCAATGCACGCAGCTCTGCTGCCCGATCGGGGCGTCATCAAGGTATCCGGCGAGGCCGCCCGCGGCTTCCTCAACAATATCGTCACCAGCGATATCGGCGAGCTTGCGCCGGGTGCCGCCCGCTTTGCCGCGTTGCTGACGCCGCAGGGCAAGATCATCGTCGATTTTCTGGTCACCGAGGCCGCGGCCGAAGACGGCGGCGGCTTCTATCTCGACACGCCGAAAGCGCTCACGCCGACGCTGGCCCAGAAGCTCAATTTCTACAAATTGCGCGCCAAAGTAACGATCGAGGACCTGTCCGACCGGCTCGGCGTCATGGCGCTGTGGGACGGCGCCGGAACGAGCGACTACGGCCTCACTTATCCCGACCCGCGTCTGACGGCACTCGGCTTTCGCGTCATCCTGCCGCCGGAGGTCGCGGCCGAAGCCGCCGCCGATCTCGGCGCGGGCCTCACCGACGCCGATGCCTATGAGGCGCACCGCATCGCGCTCGGCGTGCCGCGCGGCGGCGCCGATTTCATCTACGGCGACACCTTTCCCCATGAAGCCGACATGGACCAACTCGGCGGCGTCGATTTCGACAAAGGCTGTTACATCGGCCAGGAGGTCGTCTCGCGCGTCGAGCATCGTTCGACCGCGCGCAGCCGGGTCGTGCCGGTTGCCTATGACGACAACGCGCCGATGCAGGGCCTTGAAGTCATGGCCGGCGACAAGCAGGCGGGCATGATGGGCTCGGCTGCGAACGGCCGCGGCTTGGCGCTGCTGCGGCTCGACCGCGTCAGCGATGCGATAGCCGCCGGCACGCCGCTCGCATCTGGCGGCGTCGTCTTGCGCGCGGTCAAGCCGGACTGGGCGCGCTTCGCCTTCCCCGGCGAGGCCAAAGCGGCGGAGTGAGCGCCGCGACAGGCCGGGCGCGCCGCGCTATATCTCTCGCATGCCGATCCCGAAGACGATTCTGCATCCCGATGGGCGCAAGCGCTGCGCCTGGCCCAAGGAAGACCCGCTTTACGTCGCCTATCACGACGAGGAATGGGGCGTGCCCGAATGGGACGACCGCGCCCTGTTCGAAAAGCTGATCCTCGACGGCTTCCAGGCCGGACTGGCGTGGATCACCATCCTGCGCAAGCGCGACAATTTCCGCAAAGCCTTCGACGGTTTCGAACCCGAAAAGATCGCGCGCTATACGCCGAAGAAGGTCGAGCGCCTGATGCAGGACGCCGGCATCGTGCGCAACCGCGCCAAGATCGAAGGCGCGATCCTGTCGGCGCGCGGCTATCTCAAGATCATGGAGAGCGGGCCCGGCTTCTCGGCCATGCTGTGGGACCATGTCGGCGGCCAGCCGCTCGATAACAAGTTGAGAGCCGGCAAAACGTTGCCGGTTGAAACCCCGATCTCCAAGGCGATGTCGAAGCAGCTCATCGGCCATGGCTTCAAGTTCGTCGGCCCGACCATCGTCTATGCCTTCATGCAGGCGGTCGGCATGGTCAACGATCACGAGGTGACGTGCTGGTGCCATGGCGAATGCAACAAGCTGGCGGCTAAATACACGTCGAAGCACGCCAAGAAGAAAAAGAAATGAGCAAGGTTCCCGCGAAACCGGCGCCGCGGGCCTGGCAGCGCATGCTGTCAGGGCGCCGGCTCGATCTGCTCGATCCCTCCCCGCTCGATGTCGAACTCGAGGACATCGCCCATGGCCTCGCCCGCGTCGCGCGCTGGAACGGCCAGACCAAGGGCGCGCATATCTTTTCGGTGGCGCAACATGTGCTGCTGGTCGAGGCGCTGGCGCGCGCCAAATCACCGAGGCTCGACGACAGATTACGCCTCGCCGTCCTGCTGCATGACGCCGCCGAGTATGTGATCGGCGACATGATCTCGCCGTTCAAGGCGGTGATCGGCGATCGCTACAAGGTTGTCGAAAGCCGCCTGCTCGCCGCTATCCATCTGCATTTCGGCCTGCCGGCGAAGCTGCCGGAAACCTGGATCAAGATCATCAAGGCCGCCGACCGCCAGGCCGCCTTTCTCGAAGCCACGCGGCTCGCCGGTTTCGCCGACGCCGAGGCGCGCAAGTTCTTCGGCGCGCCGCCCAAGTTCTCGGCTGCGATCGAGCGGGATTATCTCACGCCCTGGCCGGCCTCGACCGCGGCCAAGCGGCTCTCCGAGCGCGTGGAAAAACTGCTCGGTCCCGGCTTTTCAGCGGCGCCCCGCCAGCCTAAATAGTCTACCATGATCCATGTCTGTTCGCTCGCCCTGCTGTACCAAACGGTCGAAGAGACCAAGGCCCAGCACATTGTCACTTTGCTGCGCCTCACCGACCGCGTGACGCGGCCGGCGCATATCGCCGCCGACAATCATCTCATTCTCGCGGTCGACGATATCTGCGATCCCGAGGAAGGCTGCACCGTACCGGCCGCCGATCATGTGCAGCGCCTTGTCGATTTCGCCAAGCGCTGGGATCGTTCGACGCCAATGGTGGTGCATTGCTTCGCCGGCATCAGCCGCTCGACCGCGGCGGCCTTCACCGCCGCCTGCGCGCTCAATCCGCAACGCGACGAAGCCGATATTGCGCGCGCCATCCGGGCCGCATCGCACACCGCCATGCCGAACAAGCGCATCGTTGCCATTGCCGACGAAATTCTCCAACGCAACGGCCGCATGGTGCGCGCGGTCGACGCGCTCGGCCGCGGCACCGAGGCAATGCAGGGCCATCCGTTCCGGCTCGACATCGGCTAGTACAACGGGAGCTCACCATGCCGGCAATGCACTACGGACTGGTCAGTCCCGAGACGCTGGCCACGCATGATGGTCTGACGTTTCTCAAAGGCATCATTGCCGGGAAATTTCCGCAGCCGCCGATCGCCGAAACGCTCGGCTTTCATCTCATCGAGGCCGATCCCAACCGCGTCGTGTTCGAAGGTCTGCCCGAGCAGCGACATTACAATCCGATCCACACCGTGCATGGCGGCTTCGCCGCGACCTTGCTGGATTCCGCGCTCGCCTGCGCCATCTTCACGACCATGCGCCAGGGAGATGCCTGGACGACTTTAGAGCTGAAGCTGAATTATGTTCGGGCAATGACTAAAGACACCGGCCCGGTGCGCGCCGAAGGCCGTGTCATTCATCGCGGCCGCAGCATCGCGACCTCGGAAGGCGATCTCAAAGACTTGAGCGGCAAGCTCTACGCCCACGCCACGACGACCTGCATGATCATGCCGGCGAAATAGCCGGCTTCGGCCGACGCGACCCGTCTCTCAGGCCCCCGCCCGCTTTCGATATTCGCCAGGCGCCATGCCAACGCGCTTGTGGAATGCGCGTGTGAAACTCGCCTGCGATGAGAAGCAGCAAGCAAAAGCGACCTCAGCGAGGCTGAGCGACGTTCCGCCCAGAAGCTGTTTGGCGTGATCGAGACGCCGAGCGCTGATAAATCGATGGGGCGGCACTCCGGTCGCGTCGCGAAAAGCGCGAGCGAAGTGATAGCGGCTGAGACAGGCAACCTCCGCGAGCGATTCAAGCGTCAGATCGGAACCGAGATTCTCCTCGATACAATCGAGAACGCGGGCAAGCCGGCGACCGTCAAGCGCGCCGGGGCCGCGATCCGGCGCCCTCAGCCTTCCGTGCGATGAGTAACTGCCCACCAGATGCGTCAGCAAGGAAAGTGAAAGTTGCTCGATCAACAGGTTGCCGCCCGCGGATTCCTGATCGAGTTCTCGCGCGACACGATAGCCGATTTGCCGGACAAGCTCGTCCTCGACGTCGGCGAGATAAAATATCTCATCGGGCACCACCCGCCGCGAACTCAGATCCGATAGATGGCGGAATTGTTCCGGGCCCACGTAGAGATGCAGAATCTCGGGTAACGGAGCCGTTATTCGGATGGAGTCCTCGGCAACGCCGATCGGACAAAGCCAGAGCGTGCCTGTTTTCGGGGTCGTCTGTTGAAATTGGCCGGCGCCGCGTCGCTCGACCCGGCCCTGCCGCGAGCCACGAATGGCGACGGTGACCTCCATCTGATGAGGGACAATCGCCGGCACATCGCAGACGGGATGCGACCTTAGCTCCGCGGCAATGCCGCGCCAATTACGGCCAGCCGAACTGCGCAGCAGCCCGGCCTGCGGAAATTTTTGCTCACCGAATTCAAGCATGAAAGTCGGGCCCCTCACGCCTCGCTTTTAGCATCAACCGGCGACCAAATCTGCAACTCCGGCCGTCACGGGTCAATGACAGCAATTTCAGCAAATAGTTCATAAGGCCGAGCAAAGACGCCATCGCCCGAAGCTGCTGGACTGGCCTTACCAACCATGAGGAGCAGTCGATGACTAAGCGACACGAAAGCGGCGGGCTTGCGATCAGCCGGCGCGCGGCGATCGGCGGCAGCCTGGCCGTCGCCGGCCTGGCGGCCCTGCCTCAGGGAGTACTCGCAACCCCGTCAAAAGAAGGAACCATGACAATGGCATTCATCAAAACCAGCGACGGTACGGAGATTTTCTACAAGGATTGGGGTCCCAAGAGCGCGACACCGATCGTGTTTCATCACGGCTGGCCGCTCACGGCCGATGATTGGGACAACCAGATGATGTTCTTCCTCCTGAACGGCTATCGGGTCATCGCTCACGACCGCCGCGGCCATGGGCGCTCGACCCAGACCGACGCCGGCAACGAGATGAACACCTATGCCGCCGACGTCGATGCCCTGGTGGCACACCTCAATCTGAAAAACGCCATCCATGTCGGCCATTCAACCGGTGGCGGCGAAGTCGCCCGTTATGTCGCGCGGGCCATGCCGGGCCGCGTTGCCAAAGCCGTGCTGATCGGCGCGGTGCCGCCGATCATGCTCAAGACGCCAGCCAATCCCGGCGGCCTGCCGCTCGAAGTGTTCGACGGCTTCCGCGCGGCGACTGCAGGCAACCGCGCGCAATTCTTCCGCGACGTGCCGGCCGGTCCGTTCTACGGCTTCAACCGGCCGGGCGCCGTGGTGTCGCAGGGCATCATCGACAACTGGTGGCGTCAGGGCATGATGGGCGGCGTCAAGGCGCATTACGACTGCATCAAGGCCTTTTCGGAAACCGACTTCACCGAGGACCTCAAAAAGATCGAGGTACCGACCCTGGTGATGCACGGCGACGACGACCAGATCGTGCCGATCGCCGATTCAGCGATGCTGTCCGTGAAACTGCTGAAGAAGGGCGAGCTCAAGATCTACAAGGGTTTCCCCCACGGCATGGCGACGACGCATGCCGATATGATCAACAAAGATCTCTTGGCCTTCTTCAAGAGCTGACCGGCGACGGTCCCGCGCATCGCTGCCACTTCCCCAACTCCCCGGGTGGCGATGCGCGGCTTTCGCTAGTCACGACAAGAGGCGGCCCAAGACCGCCCCGTCACTTCAATGTTTGATTTCAGTTATTCCCGGCCGCGAATGACGAACGCAGCTTGAGCGGACCGTCTTCGCTCTCGGCGCTGGCCGAACGGGTCGGCCGACGCGTGAACTCGCAATAGGCAAAGCCGAGACCCGAGACGGCGCCGCGGAAGGTGTACTCGTCCACCTTGGTGACGCGGAAGCACGGATCGATCGGCAGACCCTTCATGGTGGCGCAGACCGAGCCTTCGCGAACGTGCAGCGTATTGGCTGGCAATGTCGCATAGCGCACCTTGCCGGCGCCCTGGAACTGGATCGAGCCGACCACGGAGCCGTCATGCAGCACGCGGCCGCGGCCGCGGGTGCCTTCGAAGCAGGTGTAATTGAAGGTCTTGCCGACGACGAAAGCGCGCGCCTGCTCAGCCGTCAGTTCTTCGGCGGTAGCCGCCGACGGCAGCGCGGCCAACAGGCCGATCACGCACGCACCAACACGCAACATCACGGAACTCCGACTGACGCCACAAGAGAAGTCTAGCGGGGGTTCGCCCGCCGTAAAACATCTTGCGGATTATGCCTAACGATCGTTGGCAAATCCTGAACGGAGTTTACCCGATCTTGACCACGACGCGACCCCGGACCTGGCCGGCGACGATGGCGGACGCCACTTCCGGCAGTTCGGAGAGGCCGATTTCACGGGTCATCGCGGCTAATTTCTGGCGATCGAGGTCGGTTTCCAGCCTTTTCCACGCTTCTTCGCGCTTGGACAGCGGACACATGACCGAGTCGATGCCCAAAAGACACACCCCTCGCAAAATGAAAGGGGCCACGGAAGCCGGCAGATCCATACCACCGGCCAGGCCGCAAGCGGCGACGGCGCCGCCATAGCGGATCATGGACAGAAGGTTGGCGAGTGTTGTGGAACCGACGCTGTCGATGCCGCCGGCCCAGCGTTCCTTGGCCAGCGGCTTGACCGGGCCGGCCAGCGCGGCCCGCTCCACGATTTCGGTGGCGCCGAGGCTCTTGAGGTAATCCGCTTCGGCGGGGCGGCCGGTGACGGCGCTGACCTCAAAGCCGAGCTTGGACAGGATCGATACGGCGACCGAACCGACGCCGCCGGCCGCGCCGGTCACGGCAATGGGGCCGCTCGTCGGTGTCAGGCCATGCTTTTCCAGCGCCATGACGCAGAGCATCGCCGTGTAGCCGGCCGTGCCGATGGCCATGGCGTCGCGCGCCGTGATGCCGTCCGGCAGGCGCACCAGCCAGTCGCCCTTCACCCTCGCCTTTTCGGCATAGGCGCCGAGATGGGTTTCGCCGAGCCCCCAGCCATTGAGGATGACCTTGTCGCCGGCCTTCCATTTGGGATGGCTCGAGGCCTCGACCGTGCCGGCAAAATCGACGCCCGCGATCATCGGGAAACGGCGCACCACTGGCGCCTTGCCGGTCAGAGCGAGGCCGTCCTTGTAGTTCACGGTGGAGTATTCGACGCGGACGGTGACGTCGCCGTCCATCAAATTGGCTTCGTCGAAATCGGCGAGCGCGGCCCTGGTGCCGCCCTCGGTCTTCTCGATCACCATCGCCTTGAATGTCGTCACGCCAGCCTCCTGTCATGGCCGGACTTGTTCCGGCCATCCACGTCTTGTCGGAAGGGTTTTAAAGGCGTGGATGCCCGGGACAAGTCCGGGCATGACGGAACATGTGGCTTACGCCGCCGCCGGAGCCAGCGGCCGCGCCACCGGCTTCTCCACGATCGGCAGGTTGATGATGGCGGAGGCCACGCCGAAGAACACGCTCAGCCACCACACCGGGTTGTAGCTCTGGAAGTGCTCGAAGGCGAGCCCCCCGAGCAGCACGCCGAGGAAACCGCCGACCTGATGGCTGAAGAAGACGATGCCGAACAGCATCGCGAGCCAGCGCGTGCCGAACATCACCGCCACCAGCGCCGACGTCGGCGGCACGGTGGACAGCCACAGCAGCCCCTGGGTCGCGCCGAAAATCAAGGTCGTCACCGGCGTGATCGGCAGCAGGACAAAGGCGGCGATGGAGACGGCGCGGCCGAAATAGATCGCCGACAGGATGTAACGTTTGGGCATCCGGGAGCCGAGATAGCCGGACGTGATCGAGCCGATGATGTTGAACAGGCCGATCGCCGCCATCGTGTAGCCGCCCACCTCGGCCGAAATGCCGCGATCGTTCAGATAGGCCGGCAGATGCACCGTGGTGAAAGCAAGCTGGAAGCCGCAGGTGAAGAAGCCGAGCACCAGCAGGATATAGCTCCGGTGACCGAAAGCCTCGGTCAGCGCCTGCCGGTAGGATTGTGCCGGCGCGGCCGGGCCGGCGCCCGCGGCCTTGCGCGGCGTCGCCAGCACGATCGACAACGGCAGGATCACCAGCATCAACGCCGCGAACACCGTCAACGCCATCATCCAGCCCTGCTTGTCCGGCCCGATCAGCGCCACCGCGAGCGGCGAGAACAGGAACTGTCCGAACGAGCCCGCCGCGGTGCCGAGACCGAAGGCGGTCGAGCGCCACTGTTCCGGCAGCAGCTTGCCGAAAGCGCCGACGACGATGGTGAAGGAGCATCCCGACAGGCCGAAGCCGATCAGCACACCGGCCGACAAGGTGAGTGTCGCCGGCGTCGTCGAATAGGCCATCAGGAACAGGCCAGCCGCATAGAGCAACGAGCCGACGATCAGAACGCGCGGCGCGCCATAGCGATCGGCCATGGCGCCGGCAAAGGGCTGGCCGACACCCCACAGCAGATTCTGCACTGCGAGCGCAAAGGCGAAGACATCGCGGCCCCAGTTGTGAAGCTGCGACATCGGCGTGAGAAAGAAGCCGAGCGACGAGCGCGGGCCGAAGCCGAGCAACGCAATGATACAGCCGCAGACGATGATGACGGCGGGCGTCCGCCAGCCAATCGACGGAGTCGTGCTGGCGCTGTGGGTGGACATTCGGGGTGCTCCGGCAAATATCAGAGGCCGGCGGCCCAGCGCCGCCAGCCGAAAGCGCGACCATAATAACCCGTCTGCGCCGCCCCTAGCGAAAAGAACTGATCAAAGCCATTTGCCGCACGCATGGCTCCACGGAAATCCTTGAGAAATTTCCCTCGCCGTTGGACCGCACTGCACGCTAGCGGCCGGCGTTCCCGTAGATCCGGGTGAGGTTGCGCGCTTCCTGAAGGGTGAACTTCGGATCGCCCCAGCTTGGCTGCTCGGCCCCGTCGCCCCAATTGCGCGGCCGATAAAAGATAAGCCCGCCAAGCTTGTCCATCTTCCGCATTTCCGGCACCCAGTTCGGCCGCGCCCAGTCATCGTGATAATGGGTCGACTTGGCGACATCCGGCATCCACAGTTTGCCGTCGAGCGAATCGCGCGCAATGCGCATGGCGCGGTCGTAAGGCTCCGGCTCCCGGATCGCCTTCGACTTGCCGTCGCAAGCGAAGGTAAACTGGCAGGCCAGATGCCGGTGCTTGTTCTGATAAACGACGCCGCAGACATCGTTCGGATAATATGGCGAGAACACGCGGTTGAGCACGACCTGCGCCACCGCTATCTGCGCTGTCACGGGTTCGTCGCGAGCCTCGAAATAGATCGCGGTGGCGAGGCACTTTTCCGCCTGCGTGCGCTTTACGCCCGACAATGAGAGACGTTCGGCGGGCGAACGCGGCCGCTGATCGGGACCGGTAACGACGCCCTTCCTGGCGACGCTTTCGCCTTCGTCGATCTTGATATCGCTGTCCGACGGCGACAATGCCGACAGCTTCACATCGGGGTCGCCGGAGGCGACCACGACAGGCGCGCTGCCCGGCGCCCAGGGCGACAGCCGCCTTTGCTCGCCGGCGAGCGGCGCCCGCTGAAAGAACACGTCATCGCTGGAATAGAGTCCCAACTGCGGCCCGTCATCCTTGCGGTTGAGATCGAGCTGCGGGCCTTCGTCGCGTTCGATCGCGGCCATCGGAGGCATTGGCAAGCGCGCGCGAGACAGCAGTGAGTC
The DNA here is from genome assembly GCA_035556455.1 of Pseudolabrys sp. Lineage (GTDB taxonomy): Bacteria > Pseudomonadota > Alphaproteobacteria > Rhizobiales > Xanthobacteraceae > Pseudolabrys. The sequence goes on along the minus strand of DATMEX010000039.1, from coordinate 5,705 downwards.
GCGTTTGCCGGCGCGGTTCACCGTGGGGAACCGGAACGGAGCATTGGGATCGGTCCAGGGCCGTGCCGCAATGGATTGCGTCACATCATTCGGGTCGAGACTGGCCAAAGTATAGGACACCGGCTCGGGGATCGCCGTACCGACCGGCCGCGGCATTGCGAACATGGCGGCATGAATGGTGCCGAAAGGCGAAGCGATGAGATGCTGGCGCGCGCGCTCCGCAACGCCCGGCTGCTGCGCCAGCAGCGAAGCCAGATCCTGCTCGCCGACGTTTGTGGGCAGAACGGCGAAGGCCGCCACGGCGCAGCCGAGCAGTCTCACCCTTGTCCAAACGCCAACACTCCGGCGCGTTCTGAGATTGGCCCTACGCGACGCCACGCAACGTCCTCGATCACAATAGTCACCCGTGATCGCGACAATGCGGCAGTTTCGTTATTGGCTGGTTAACCTTGCCCGCGCGTTAACGCCGCGCACGCATCCGCGCGCGAGAAAGAAACTGTTAACCGAATTGAAATCCGCCCCGCGCATAATCCCTTACCGTTGGACCATCGCGGGACGCCATGGAACACCTAGCGCTGTTGACGACCTTCGGCGGCCAGGCCGTGCTCGCCAAGATCAGCCTGATCCTGCTCATCGTCGCGGTCATCGTATGCCGGCGACAACACATGCAGCATCAGCATCTGTCGGTCGGTCTCGACAACATGTCACAGGGACTGTGCATGTTCGACAGCCGGGGCCGCGTCGTCCTCAGCAACCGCCGCTATCTCGAGATGTACCGGTTGTCGCCGGATGTCGTAAAGCCGGGACTGCCGCTGCGCGAGTTGATCATGCACCGCAAGCAGACCGGGCTGTTTGAGGGTGATGTCGACGAATACTGCGCCAGCATCTTCGAGCGTGTCCGCACCCGCAGCGAACTCGGCGCCTATGTCGCCGCCAATGACGGTCGCATCGTGCTGGCCAAGAACGAGCCTTTGTCCGCCGGCGGCTGGGTTTCGACACATGAGGACGTCACCGAACAGCGCAGCGCTGAACTCGAGCGCGCCGCCAATCGCGATACCGAGCAACGGCGCGCGATCATCGACGGCGCCATCGCTGCGTTCCGCCCCGTCGCGGAAAGCCTGCTGCTGCGAGCCAGCGGCGGTGCATCCGCGATGCGCAGCACGGCCGACGCGTTGTTCGAGGCGTCCGACAAGACTTCGCAATGCGCCGACAGCGCGGCTCATGCTTTTACGGAAGCCAGCGCCAATGTCGAAACGGCCGCCATCGCCGCCGAACAACTCTCGCAATCGATCGGCGAGATCAGCCGGCAATTGAGCCACACCAGCGAGATCGTAAAGCTGGCGACCGATGAAGCCCGCGCCACCGACGACGAAATCGGCCAACTGGCCGACGGCGCGCAGAAGATCGGCGACGTGATCAAGCTGATCGGTGACATTGCAGGACAGACCAATCTGCTGGCGCTCAACGCCACCATCGAAGCCGCGCGCGCGGGCGAAGCCGGGCGCGGCTTTGCCGTCGTTGCTGCCGAAGTGAAATCGCTGGCGGTGCAGACCGCGAAGGCGACCGACGAAATCGCCGGTCACATCCTCGCCGTGCAGGACTCCACCGGCGGCGCCATCGACGCGATCCGCAACATCGCCGAGCGCATGAACGAGATCAACCGCTACACCGTGGCGGTGGCCGTCGCCGTCGAACAACAAAGCGCGGCGACCGACGAGATTTCACAGAACGTTGCCGGCGCGGCGCAAGGCTCCGGCCATGTCGTCGCGGTGACCGGCGAAGTAGCGGCCGCCGCGGGCGAGACCCGCGCTTCGGCCGAGATCGTGCGCGCCACCTCGCAAAACGTCGAAACCGCGGTTGAAAACCTCCGTCTCGAAGTCGAGGACTTCCTCAAGAAAGTCGCGGTCTGACGCTACTCCAGCCCTGCGCTGGTGCGCAGCACCAGGAACAAACCGACCGCCAGCGCGAAGCCGACGATGCGCTGCGTCATGGTCAGCGGCGGACCGTATTCGAAACCGCGCACATACATCACCGCCGTTTCGAACAGCGCGATCGCGACCAGAATCCAGAAATAAGGCGAGATCGCAAAGCCGCGGCTGCCCGGCACGTAGATGTAAAGGGCCGAGGCCGCGAGGCCGATGAGAAGCGCGAAGCCGTAGAAAATCCAATCGAGCTTCATGACGTCGCGCCCCCGGCTGTTTGTTGTTCGGCCCGCTTATCCCTGGCTTTTCTATGCTTGGCTTGCCGCTGTCTTGCCCAGCGCGGCCTGCGCCGCGGCGAGGCGCGCAATCGGCACGCGGAACGGCGAGCACGACACGTAATCGAGCTTGGCCTCATGGCAGAACGCGACCGACGACGGATCGCCGCCATGTTCGCCGCAGATACCGACCTTGAGCTTCGGGCGCACCTTGCGGCCGCGCTCGACGCCGATCTTGACGAGTTCGCCGACGCCCTGCTGATCGATCGACACGAACGGATCGGCCGGCAGGATGCCGCGCGCGGTGTAGATGCCGAGGAAGCTCGCGGCATCGTCGCGCGAAATACCGAAGGTGGTCTGCGTCAAATCGTTGGTGCCGAAGGAGAAGAACTCCGCCGACTCCGCGATCTCACCCGCCATCAGCGACGCGCGCGGCAGTTCGATCATGGTGCCGACATCGTAAGTGAGCTTCGCGCCGGTTTCCTTCTTGACCGCTTCGGCCATGGCGTCGATGCGCGCCTTGACCAGATCGAGCTCGGCCTTGGTCGCGATCAGCGGCACCATGACTTCCGGCACGACCTTCTTGCCGGTGCGCTTCGTCACATCGGCGGCGGCCTCGAAAATGGCGCGCGCCTGCATCTCGGCGATTTCCGGATAGGCAATCGCGATGCGGCAGCCACGGAAGCCGAGCATCGGGTTGAACTCAGCGAGTTCCTTGGCGCGGTCGGCGATCTTGCGCGCATCGACGCCCATCGCGGCCGCGACTTCGGCGATCTCTTCATCGCCATGCGGCAGGAACTCGTGCAGCGGCGGATCGAGCAGACGGATGGTGACCGGACGGCCATCCATGATTTCGAACAGCTCGACGAAGTCGCCGCGCTGCATCGGCAAGAGCTTGGCGAGCGCGGCGCGGCGCGCCTTTTCCTCGTCGGCCAGGATCATCTCGCGCACCGCCTGGATGCGCTCCTCGTCGAAGAACATGTGCTCGGTGCGGCACAGGCCGATGCCTTCGGCGCCGAAGCGGATCGCCGCCTTGGCGTCGGTCGGCGTATCGGCATTGGCGCGCACGCCAAGCTTGCGCACCTTGTCGGCCCAGCCGATCAAAGTCGAGAACTCGCCCGACAACTGCGGCTCGATCATGCTGACGCGGCCTTCCAGCACCTGGCCGGTCGAGCCGTCGATGGTGATGTGATCGCCCTTCTTGAAGGTCTTGCCGCCGGCGGTCATGGTGCCGGCCGCGTAATCGACGCGGATCTGGCCGGCGCCGGAAACGCAGGGCTTGCCCATGCCGCGCGCCACCACGGCGGCGTGCGAGGTCATGCCGCCGCGCGTCGTGAGAATGCCTTCGGCGGCGTGCATGCCGTGAATGTCTTCCGGCGACGTCTCGACGCGCACCAGCACGACCTTGTGGCCATCGGCCTTGAGCTGCGCCGCTTCATCCGACGAGAACACGATCTCGCCCGACGCCGCGCCCGGGGATGCCGGCAGGCCGGTCGCCAGCACATGGCGATGCGCCTTGGGATCGAGCGTCGGATGCAGCAACTGGTCGAGCGACAACGGATCGACGCGCAGGACCGCTTCGTTCTTGGAGATCAGGCCTTCATTGGCGAGCTCGACGGCGATGCGCAGCGACGCTTTCGCCGTGCGCTTGCCGCTGCGGGTCTGCAGCATCCACAACTTGCCCTGCTCGACCGTGAACTCGAGATCCTGCATGTCGCGGTAATGCTTCTCGAGTTTGTTGTAAATGCGCGTCAGTTCCTTATAGGCATTGGGCAGCGACGCTTCCATCGACGGCTTGTCGGAGCCGGCTTCCTTGCGCGCGTCCTCGGAGATTTCCTGCGGCGTGCGGATGCCGGCGACGACGTCCTCGCCCTGCGCATTGATGAGGAATTCGCCGTACAGCTTCTTCTCGCCGGTCGAGGGATTGCGCGTGAAGGCGACGCCGGTCGCCGAGGTGTCGCCCATATTGCCGAACACCATGGCCTGCACGTTGACCGCGGTGCCCCAGCTTTCCGGAATCGAATGCAGGCGGCGATAGGTCTTGGCGCGCTGGTTCATCCACGAACCGAACACGGCGCCGATGGCACCCCAGAGCTGTTCGTGCGGATCCTGCGGGAAGTCGCGGCCAAGCTCCTGCTTGACGCGCGCCTTGTAGCGCTCGACGAGCTGCGCCCAGTCATCGGCATCGAGATCGGTGTCGAGCGAGTAGCCCTGCTTCTCCTTGTGCATGTCGAGGATCTCCTCGAAATGCTCATGGCCGACGCCGAGCACCACGTCCGAATACATGGTGATGAAGCGGCGATAGCTATCATAGGCGAAGCGGCGGTCGCCCGACTTGGCGGCGAGCGCCTCGACGGTCTGGTCGTTGAGGCCGAGATTGAGCACGGTGTCCATCATGCCCGGCATCGAGGCGCGGGCGCCCGAGCGCACCGAGACGAGCAGCGGGTTGACGCGATCGCCGAACACCTTGCCGGTGATCTTGCCGACTTGCGTGAGCGCCTTCTCGACCTGGTCCTTCAGCGCCGCCGGATATTTCTCGCCATTGGCGTAGTAATAGACGCAGACCTCGGTGGTGATGGTGAAGCCGGGGGGCACCGGCAGGCCCAGATTGGCCATTTCGGCGAGATTGGCGCCCTTGCCGCCGAGGAGATTCTTCATCTCCGACTTGCCCTCGGCCTTGCCGCCGCCGAAGGCGTAAACCCACTTCCCTTTGGCAGCCGCCGGCGCGGACTTTGTGACCTTGGCCTTGGCCGGAGCCTTCGCGGTCTTTTTCGCCGCGGTCTTCACCGCAGCTTTTTTGGCCGCAGCCTTTTTCGGGGCGGATTTACTGGATTTCGCGCCGGCGCGCGGAGCCTTGCGTTTCGCCATCTCGGAGATCTGGTCCTGGAAACAAGGGAAGGGATGGAACCCGGGGCCGTCAAATCACGCCGAATGCTGCAGCGCAAGCCCGTAAAGCCCCGGTACCGACAGTCTTTCGGCTACCGGAAAACACCGAGCCCGATCAGGCCGATGACGATCAGGTAGGCGGCCACGATGTAGTTCAGGAGGCGCGGCACGAGCAGGATCAGAATGCCGGCCAAAAGGGCGACAATAGGTTGCAAATGGGCAATGCCGATGACCATGGGGGTATTCCTTTTGCGGTGCAGGAGGCGCGGAACCTAAAACGGATGAGACTGCGGCGGGTTCCCAATCGCGACGCCATCCACACCTCGTTTGAGGCGTGCAGATGAGCGTTTCCTAATCCCTCCCCGTCTTCGGCGAAGCGTGCGACATCGCCCCTGTTGTTAGAGGCCCGGGGCGGCCTGCCTTCCATTTCCTGCCTCGGCAAAACGCCGAGGGAATGGAGCGCCGCGAGGCGCCCAACAGATGCACCTTGCGGTGCACGGCCCCTCCTTGCGATCGGAGAAGGCCTGCGCCCCGCGGCGCTCCATGGTGGCGGTTTCTGTCCGCGGGGCCGCACTTCCGGCGGCCGGTCAGCGGCCGGCCCTTTCGGGACACAGCCTCCGGC
>DATMEX010000038.1:0-19564 GCA_035556455.1 Pseudolabrys sp. | reverse complement strand
CTCGGACGTGATCTTGCGGTACTTGGTGGTGTCCGGCCCCAGCGGAAACAGCGGGGAATGGGAGTATGGCGGGAGGGGTGGGGAGATGGGGGCGTTCATGGAGAAGCCTTCTTGAATAGACAGGAAAGCCTTATTATGACTTTTCATTCCAGATTAAAAGCGGCCTAAAGTGTAGCGACAGCTCTATCGCCAACCCTTCCCAATGAGCACATTTTGTGAAGTATCCCGACCTCAATCTTCTCTTTACGAATTACAAGTCGTTTGGCGACACGCCATCCGGATTCGAGAAATTCGCGGAAACTAATATAATTATTGGCCGCAACAACAGCGGAAAATCTGCCCTCTTGGATATTGTCGAATGGGCATGCAATCCAAAGAATGGCATTGCAAAGCATTTGTGGCACGGGCGCAACCACCCGCGGATTACATATCGGACAACGGTTACGGAAGCCTCAGCGCGGCAAGTTTTTCCTGCAAATACCAGCGGCGGCACTCTCCCTGGCAATCATTGGCAGGTTGGCAAAAGATTGGTGGGCGCCAACCTCGAAGTCCTCCTAGGAGACCCACCAAAATTTGCAAGTATTGAACGCCCCCTGGAGGCCGCCTCAGAAGCCGCAGCTAGACAGTATTATGAGGCTCTCAGCGCGCAAATTTCCAACCCGTTCAAAGGCAAGCATTTTCGACGATTATCCGCAGAGCGGGACATAGCCCCCGAAGGAGCAGGAAACCAACTTCAAATTCAAAAGAACGGCGCTGGTTTTACAAATACAGTCGCCCAGGTACTCACAAAATTCGAGCACCCAAGCGCGATCGTTTCGGAACAAATGCTTCGCGCCTTGAATGAGATATTCGCGCCTGACACTTATTTTGAATCAATCAATGTTCAGCAATATGAGCAAGGCGCATGGGAAATCTTTCTAAAAGAAAGAGGAAATATCGAAATTGCCCTGAGCCATAGCGGCTCTGGCCTCAAGACAATTTTGATAGTGATCGGTTTTTTCTATCTACTACCCTACGTTCAAAATGCCGAGCTTTCCAAGTTTATTTTCGCGTTCGAAGAACTCGAGAACAACCTTCATCCAGCGCTTCAAAGGCGCTTACTAAAGTTCGTGACGGAAACGGCTCGCAAGAATAATGTTCTTTTACTGCTCACCACACATTCGAATGTCGTTATCGACCTATTTAGCCGCGATTCTGAAGCGCAACTGCTTCACGTCGCCCATCAAAATGGCGAATCGACGGTCAGGCGGGTACAAACTTACGTTGACAACAGGGGCATACTCGATGACTTGGATGTTCGAGCAAGCGACCTCCTGCAATCTAATGCGCTGATCTGGGTTGAGGGCCCATCGGACCGCCTGTATTTCAATCGCTGGATGGAGCTTTTTACCGACGGCGAGATCAAAGAAGGCGCGCACTACCAGTGCGTCTATTATGGTGGCCGACTTCTTGCACATCTTTCAGCATCTGACCCGACGGTCGACGCAGATGACGTGGTCAAGATACTGAACGTAAATAGAAATGCGATCCTACTGATCGACAGCGACAAGTCAGATGATACGGACACGATGAATACGACTAAGCATCGCCTCATCGACGAGACGACAAAAGCCGGCGGCTACGCATGGGCAACAAACGGCCGAGAGATTGAGAATTACTTACCGATTAGCGCGCTCAAGTCTCGGCTTCCAAGCGCTTCGCGCGATCTGCGCCAGTTTGAAGACATAGCTGATTATCTAGAGCAGATCGAACCTTCCGCAGGAAAGAAGTTCGAGAGAAGCAAGGTTCTGTTTGCGGAATCAGTAATTCCGTTCCTTGAAAAGGCAGCCCTTGAATCACGCCTTGATTGGGCAGCCCAAATGACCACTGTCGTCGAACGTATTCGCGGATGGAACGGCCTAACCACGCTTTAACCCATCTTCTGAAACGCAGCGAATTCCGCGCGGCCTCACCCCTCCACCACTTCCAACTCCCCTACCGCTTTCTTCGTCGGCCTCACCGTCACCGTCACGTCCTGTCCGAGCGCGGTGAGGAATTCCATGAGGCGCCCGACCGAGAACGGCCCGCCGCGATTGCGCAGCAGCGCCGAGACATTCGGCTGTTTGATGCCGAGGGCGGCAGCGGCCTGCGCCTGCGTCAGCTTGCGCGCCTTGACGATCCGGTAGATCTGCAGTGTCAGTTGCGCTTTCAGCATCTCCTGCTCAGGATTAGGCAGGCCGAGATCGGCGAACACATTGCCGCTGCCGCGCACCGCTCGTGATTTGCCCGCTGCCTTTGCCATTTCAATCCCGCCTTCTGCCTTGGCTTACGCTTGCCGGTGATGGCGCTCCACCTCGGCGAGCCGCCGCCGGATCAGGTCGATGTCCTGCTTCGGCGTCGCGATGCCGCGCTTCGATTTCTTCTGAAACACGTGCAGTACATAAACCGCGTCCGCGAATTCCACCGTATAGACCGCGCGATAGGCACCACTCGGGTCGCGCTCGACGATCTCCATCACCCGTGTGCCGCCGAAGCCTTTCAACGGTTTCGCCGCTGGGTCGGTGTCGCCATGCTGCGCGGTGTAGAGCGCCTGGCCGATGTCACGCCGCACCGCCTCGGGCATGGCCCGCAGATCGCGCAGGCTGGAGCCCATCCAGATCACCGGTCTGACGGCATCGGCCATACAAATATACAACTAAATGTATAAACGGCAAGACCGCTTTAGCGGCCGGGAAATCTAATACTAGGTTGCGGCCATTATTTCCTGCAACCACTCCTTGACACGCTTTTTCTCCTATGCTTTTATCCCTGCGCCGGCTCATGAGAGGGCGTCGTCGCGAGACGTTCCGATGATGGAGCCGCCGCCCCGCAAGGGCGGGCTGCGATGGGGAAACCTCAAAGCGGCGGTGCGGCGCCCGCGCGCAAAATCCAGTAACATTGGCTCGTAACCTTGCTCCCGGGAGTCCGCGGGTAGCCGCATAGCAGTTTGCCCTTACGCAAACTGCGTAAACTTGTTTGCGCTGGCCACTACGGGGCTCTGCCTTCAATGGCTGGACGGGGGTTCGGTGAAGGCGGGCGAAAGCCTGCCGGAGGTCGTGTCCTCTCACAAGGAAGCGCGATCGCTGACCGGCACCCGGAAGTACGGCCCCGCGGACTTGAGGAAGAACGCCGCTTCGTGGCGCGCCGTCAGGCGCGGCGCATCCGGCAACGGATGCGCACCCATAAGCAATGGCGGCGCCTTTCGGCGCGCCACACCCTCTCACATCGAGAGGTTCAGGAATTCAAAAGGCACGACAGGCGAACCCGGCGCCTCGACAAAGAACGCGGGCGATGATGCGTGGCTGTTTGACAATTGAATTGAAACGTCCGCCCCCGTGCGCGCGTGGCGCGGTGTTAACGGCAAATTTCTTTTGAAAGACGCGGCGAATAAATTAGAGGTCGCAAGTCTTAACGAGAAGTCGCAAGCCTTTCGAACCGTCACCCGCAAGGAACTTAGCCGATGCTTCGCGCTGCTGCGTTCTGCCTGCTCGCCGTGTTGCTGCTGCTCGAGCCCGCCTCGGCCGATGGGCTGAAATCGTTCCGCGTGACGCATCTGGAGCGGGGCCGCGATCATCACATCAAGGATGTCGCCATCGACTTCGAGGCGGATGCGGCCAGGGGCATCATCGCCAGTTCGCAGGTCGGCATCACCTTGTGCGACCAGCCGGGCGGCGAGCGCTATAAGCCGCACATGACCTACAAGACCGGCGGCGGCGCAGCGTCGGACACTTACAATTGCGCGTCGAAATCCTTCGACGGCAAATCCAGCCGGACCTTCACCGTGACCTCGTCCAGCACCACCACGCGCGAGGGCTCGACCTATCGCCTCCGGGGCAAGCTCGTGATCCAGGAAAAGGGCGTGAAGGACGCCGAGGAAGCGCACAGCGAGGAGGCCGTGATCGCCCTCGACGGCGCCGCCTGCAAGCTCGTCAGCTACGAGCGCGTCAACGAGCGGCCGAATCTGGCGGCCAGTTTCGCCAGCCAGCGCAAGCCTGAGACCATCGTCACCACGTCCGCCTCCACCTGCGAATGGCGGTAGGGGGATTGGCAGGCGGCGGCGTATCGCGCGAAAGCCCTACCTGCCGCCCTTCTCCTTCATCCATTTGTCCATGGCGGCGATTTCGTCGTTCTGGCTGGCGATGATGTCGTTCGCCATCTTGGTCAGCATCGAGTCCTTGCCGTATTTGAGATAGGCCTTGGCCATTTCCACGGCGGCCTGGTGGTGCGGCTTCATCATGATGATGAAGTCCTTGTCCGGGTCGCCGGTCATCTTGGCGGTCTTCATGGCGTCGTCCATGACCGTCATGGACTTCATATAGGCCTCGCTGGCCGGGCTTTGGGCGTTGGCCGTGCCAGAAGCCGTACCATGGCCGGAATGGCCGCTCTGGGCAAAAGCCGGCGCGGCGCAGGCCACGGTGGCGGCAACGGCAACAGCGAGCAGTTTCATGACGGGGACTCCTCAAGGGGATAAGCCGGCAGGACGCCGGTCAGGGCGGGCCGAATAAGAAGGCCTTATGGACAAGGAGGATTCGGGCGACATTGCGGATGATCAATCGCGGCCCGCCGCGGCGAAAATGCAGGCGGCGCGCGCCCTGCCCCTCCACAGCGCAAGGCCGAAAGCGCCGCCCAAGCATTGACGCAGGGCCTTGCATCTGCAATCTCGGCTGCGCCGTTTAAATCCTCTGGAATAGTCAGCAAGCATATGGCTCCCCGTCCGTTCCGCCTTGGCCGCGCCCGCACGGGTCTCGGCATCTTCGCCACCCGCCCCATCAAGAAGCGCACCACCATCTCCGAGTATCGCGGCAAGATGCTGGGCGTCGAGGCCGCCATCAAGGCCGAGAAGAGCGGCAACCGCTACCTCTACGAGGTCAACTCCAAGTGGACCATCGACGGGGCCAAGCGCGGCAACATCGCCCGCTACTTCAACCATTCCTGCAATCCGAACGCCGACACCTTCATCCGCGGCAAGCGGGTGTTCGTGCGCACCATCAAGAACATCGAGCCGGGCGACGAGATCACCTACGATTACGGCCGCGACTACCTCAAGAACGTCATCGGCCTTGAGAACTGCCAGTGCACCCGCTGCCGCAAGCGGCGCGCCAAGCAGCGCGCCGAGGCCCGCGAGCGCAATGCCCGCCGCAAGAAACGCCTCGCCGCCGCCGCGGCCAAAGGCCAAGTGGTCAAGAAGCCGGTCAAGAAGGCCGTGAAGAAGACGGTTGGCGCCAAAAAGAAAAAGACCGTCAAGACGCGCAAGACGCGGCGCTGATTTCTAGATCCGTTCGTCCCCGCGAAAGCGGGGACCCAGTACTGGATTCCCGCTTTCGCGGGAATGAACGGAGGATGGGGCACCCACAGAGAAACATCGGTGGCGAAGACGACCAAACCCAAGCTCTACCGCGTCGGCCGCGCCCGCACCGGCCTGGGGCTGTTCGCCGCCGCCGACATCCCCTCGGGCAAATTGCTGATCGAATACACCGGCATCCGCATCCCCACCCGGGAGGCGCGCGAAATCGACAAGCGCCGCGCCAACAAATACCTGTTCGAGATCGACAACCGCTTCACCATCGACGGCTCGCCGCGTTCCAATCTGGCGCGCTACGTCAATCACTCCTGCGATCCGAACACCGAGGCGGAATCGAACCGCGGCCGCATGATGTTCCGCACCGTGCGCAAGATCGCCGAAGGCGAGGAAATCACCCTCGACTACGGCGAAGAGCACATGGAACTGTATTTCGGCCCGGCCGGCTGCCTGTGCGATGCCTGCAAGGCTGAGAAAAGCAAGGCGGCCAAAAGCAAGCTCAAGAAAGCGCGCGGCAAGCGCGCCAGTGCAAGGAGAGTTGACCGATGACCATCAAGCTTCGCCGCGTCGTGACCGGCCATGACGAACAGGGCCGCGCCAAGGTTCTGATCGACGAGCAGGTGCAGAACACCTTCTCGCACCGCGCCGGCGCGGAGTTCAGCGTCATCTGGTCCACCGAAGGCTTCCCGGTGAGCAACGACGGCAACGAAGATCCGGCCAACAAGAAGATCGGCACCGCGATCGAGAACGGCAGCGTGTTCCGCATCGTCAGCTTCGCGCCGGGCGTCGCGCCGCGCAATCACCGCACCTCGTCGATCGACTACGGCGTCGTCATGCAGGGCGAGATCGACATGATCCTCGACGACGGCGTTTCCGTCACGTTGCGCGCCGGCGACGTGCTGGTGCAGCGCGGCACCATCCACGACTGGGTCAACAACGGCACCGAGACCTGCGTCATCGCCTTCTCGCTGATCGCGGCCAAGCCCGTCACCGCCAACGGCAAGCCGCTGCTGCCGCAGGGCTAACGCGGGAGCGTTTCCAGGCGAAGTGGAAACCGGTTCGCCGTCCGGAAACGCGACAAAAGAACAAGTCTAGCCATCCAGCTCGGGATAGTGGCGGAAGATGCCGTCTTCGTTGAACGGCACGCGGCGGCCCGAGGCGCAATAGGCCTTGAGACGATCGCGCTCCGCCACCCGGTCGCGAACCGCGATCACGCGCGGCACTTTCTTCTCGAAGCGTTTCGCCGCGTTGGGAAAGGCATAGCGCAAGCCTTCGACAATCTGGAACAGCGACAGGTCGGTGTAACTGATGCGGCGGCCGAGCACATAAGGCCCGCCGCTCTCGCCGATCACGCGGTCGAAATAACCGAGAAATTTCGGTACGCGGTCCTTGAGGAAATGCGCGGTGTACTGCTTCGCCTCCGTCTTCTGGTCGGCGTAATAGAGCCCGGTGGCGATCGGATGGTGGGTGCCGTGCACCTCTTGGACGAAATCGGTCACCGTGAGCTGCAGCGCGTTGAGCCACAGCCGCGCGCCATCATCCTTGGGCGCGAGGCCGTGGCGCGGGCCAAGGTAGAACAGGATGTTCGCCACCTGCGCGATCACGAGCTTGCCGGCCTTCAGGAACGGCGGCGCGAAGGGCGGCCGGCCTTCGCCAACGCCCTCACCTTTCATCGCCGCCATCATCTTCGCCATGCCGCCGCTCTCGCGCGCCACGTCGTCATAGCCGGCGCCGGCGTCTTCCAGCGCGAGGCGCACGAATTCACCGCGGCCCTGCAGGCCCGGCCAGTAATAGAGTTGGTAGCGCATAAATCCCCTCCTTGCCCCGCTTCGCAACAGGACTGTCACAGACCGGGCTTAAACCTGACATATCTGTCGATATGTGGAGCCCGCCATGCGCCTTGTCTTCGTTCTGCCGCTTGCCTTGCCGCTCGCCGCCGTCCTGTTCTCACCGGCGCAGGCCCAGACGATTTACCCGATCGACCGCGCCGACATTCTCGCCGGCTCCCGCTTCGATTTCAAAGTCGAGTATCCGGCTACGACCGTCGACGACGTCACCATCAACGGCCAAGCCTACGACAAGGTTCTCGGCGGCAAGGCGCGGCTGATCGAAAAAGAGGACGGCAAGGAGCAGTCTGCCCTTATCCTGCGCGACGTCACGCTGAAGCCGGGAACCTATACCGTAAAGGCTGGCGCCAGCACGGCCACGTGGAACGTGTTCGCCACCGGCCCGCGTCAGGCCAAAAACGTCATTCTGTTCATCGGCGACGGCATGTCGCCGGCGCACCGCATCGGCGCGCGGCTGCTGTCCAAGGGCATCGACCAAGGCAAGAGCCTCGGCAAATTGGCCATCGACGACATGCCGCAAATGGCGCTGGTCGCCACCGCCGGCTCGGATTCGATCATCACCGACTCGGCCAATTCGGCGAGCGCCTACGCGACCGGGCACAAGGCGGCGGTGAACGCGATGGGCGTCTATGCCGACCGCACCGCCAATCCGTTCGACGACCCGAAGGTGGAAACCATCGGCTCGTTGGTGAAGCGCCGGGGCCTCGCCCTCGGCATCGTCACCAACACGGAAATCGAGGATGCCACGCCGGCGGCGATGGCGACCCACACGCGCCGCCGCTCGACCTACGATCAGATCGTCGAGCAATTCTTCGACATCAAGCCGGACGTGCTGATGGGCGGCGGTCTTGCCAATTTCCTGCCCGGCAAGGCCGACGGCTCCAAGCGCAAGGACGACACCGACTACCTCACCAAATTCAAGGAGGCCGGCTATCGCTACGCCGCCAACGCGATCGAATTGTCGGCGGCGGCCGGCGACAGCGCCACCACGAAGCTGCTCGGCCTGTTCGCGCTCGGCAACATGGACGGCGTGCTGGATCGCAAATTTCTCAAGGGCGGCACTGTCAGGAAATTCCCCGATCAACCCGACCTCACCGACGAGGTGAAGGCCGCCCTCGCCGTACTGTCGAAAAACGACAACGGCTTCTTCCTGATGGTCGAGTCCGGCCTGATCGACAAGTACGCGCACGCGCTCGACTTCGACCGCGCGGTGTATGACACGATCATGCTCGACAATGCGGTGCGCCAGACCAAGGAGTGGGCCAGGGCGCGCGGCGACGACACCTTGATCCTTGTCATCTCCGACCATAATCACCCGAACTCGCTGGTCGGCACCATCAACGACGACATGGCGACCACGCCGAACGTGCCGATGCGCGAGCGCGTCGGCGTCTACGAACAGGCCGGCTTCCCCGACTATCCGAAGGCCAATGCCGAGGGCTACCCGGAGAAGATCGACGGCAAGCGCCGCATCGCCATCTTCTCGGCGGCGCTGCCCGATCACTACGAGACATTCCGGCCGAAACTCGACAACCCGAACAACCCCACCGTCGCCGGTTCGGAGAAAGGCACCTTCGTCGCCAACGAGGCCTACAGAAACGTGCCCGGCGCGGTGCTGCGATTGGGCAATCTGCCGGCGATGATGAACGCCAGCGTGCATTCCGGCGAGGACGTGATCTTCACCGCCGCTGGCCCCGGCAGTGAACGCGTCCGTGGCTCGATGGACAATACCGAGGTGTTCCGCGTGATCGTCGAAGCGCTGGGTATGGCGCCCGGCGAGTAACGGCTAGCCGTTCGCACGCTGCGCACCGACCACCTGATTGCGGCCCAGCGCCTTGGCCTGCTCGAGCCGTCCCGCGGCGCTGATGAACAGCGCATCATAGCTCGCGCCATCGACGGGAACGCTCGCCACCCCGATCGATACCGTCAGCGGGTCGGCTTGATCGGTAGCGGCGGCTGTCGCAATGGCGTGGCGAATGCGCTCGGCCAGCGCCTGCGCCTCGTCGCTCGCCATTCCGTCAGCGATCACGACGAACTCCTCGCCGCCGAAGCGATAGGTGAAGTCGGACAAGCGCGCCGCGCTCATGATCTCGCGCGCGGTCAGCTTGAGCATCCGGTCGCCGGTACCGCGACCGAAGCGCTCGTTAACGGCGCTGAGGCGATCGAGATCGATCAGCAGCAGCGACAGCGGGCGTTGCGTCGCGGCGGCGCCATCGACAGCGCGGCGGCCATAGGTCTCCAGCGCATGGCGGTCGAGCGTGCCGGTGAGCGCGTCGCAGCCGGTGCGCGCCAGCAGGCTTTCATAGCGTTCGCGATAGGTCAGCGTATCGAATACGTCGCGCAGACGCGGCGCGGCCTGACGGCCCGGCGGCCTCTCGAAATAGACCAGATAGAGCGTGCCCAGCACGCTGTAGAGCGCGACGGCGCCCATCTTGGCGATCCAGCCGCCGATCAGCACGGGCAGGCCGGCGCCGGTCAACAATGTGAGGCCGGAAAAGAACGCGACCTGATCGAAGGTCAGCACCATCGTGCTTGCCACCAGCAGCCGCGGAAATACCCGGTCGCCGAACCAGGCGCGCGTGCGCTCGTAAAGCAGGATGATGATGATGCAGTCGATGAACAGGATGGCGGTGCCCCACACCATCAGCCCGCCCATCTCGTCGAGAAAGGCGAAATCGGCGCCACGGCCTTCGGTCAGCGGCGCCAATGCGTGGTGCCGCAACACGAAGCCCAGGACGAACACAAGCACGTTGCCGAACAGCAGGCCGTAGATCGGCTGGCGCACCACCACCGCATCTTCGCGGATGTAGAGCAGAAGCAGCAGCATCAGCTTGCCGGTGAACAGCACGGTCGAGCCGGGCGACGTCACGATGCCGAGCGGCAGACTGACGTAAAAAATGCTGGCGAGATAGGTCTCGAGGAAGTGCAGAACGCCGAGCGCGCAGAAAAACGGGCCGAGCCCGAGGCGGTCGCGCAAGCGCAGCAGACCGGCGAGCGCAACGAAGTAGATCAGCGCATCGGCGGCCAGCAGCAGGACGTTGGTCAGTTCAGGCATCGAACCCGCAGGGCAGCGGCGCCGTCAACCCGGCGCCTGCCGGCAATGTAGCGCGCGTTCGCGGGTTCGGCAAAAAATCGGCGGGCGGCCCGAATTGGGACCGCCCGCCTGTTTGTCGCGACGAATGGGTCGGCCGTGCCGATCAGTTCGCGGCGAAGCAGTACAGAAGCCCGTCGCCGCCGGTCGAGCGCAGATCGGCCTGCGTGCAGCCGCCGCCCGGCCCGCGCGAGGGATGCGACGTATTCCACGACTTGGCCGGCGCGCTGTCGTCGAGCCCGGTACGGTCGGAATGGCCGACCATCGCGGAGCCCTCGGTCGCGCTCGTCCAGTTCTTGCAGGTCATGTCCTTGTCCGGCGGAAAGGCGGTGCCGTCGGCCTGCGTGCCGGTGAGGATGTCGTGCCGGTTCGGCTGGTCGCCGCGGCCGTTGATGACGTCGCCCTTCTCCGACAGCGCCGTCTGCTTGGTCAGGTTGTTGGTGCCATGCAGTTCGGCGACGTCCTTGGCGATGGTCGTGCCCTTGGCGTTGACCCAGGGACCCTTGCCGATGCGGTCCTTCGCGTTGACCGCGCCCTGGCCTTGCGTCGACAGGTAGGCGCGCCAGGTTTTGGACCCGGCGCCGGCCGCTGCGGCGAGCGTCTGGCAATGCTTGTCGGCACCCTCGAGGCCGCCGAGATTGGCGCCGTTGCCGAGGCCGACGCTGGTAACGAAGAAACTCATCGACGATTGCTGCGCCGACGCCGGAGCGACGGCGGCGGATGCGGACAGAACTGCGGTCGCTGCCAACGCGATGACAGCGGTACGACGTAGCGACATAGGTGACCTCCCGGCGGTTGCGGCGCAGGTCGTGGCCCGCGCCTTGGCCGCAGACTAACACCGGGACGGCTCGGTTATTCCTCACATCCTGGTGTGGGTATCCATCGAATCGTGGTTTCTGCGCCGGCGACGGCGGCTACGGGCTCTCAACGCTGCCGGCGACCCGCAGCGGCTCCAATGTCCGAACCGGTCTTAGCCGGAACATTCCGCCGAAAGCCCCTGCGCTTCGAACATACATGCATTCGATATCGCGGCGTTCGCGCAGCCGGTCGGCAAAATCGTCGAAAAGATGAGCCGCGCCGGACGACTGGAAGTATTCGTCCATGTAGATGTAGGAATTCGGCGCCATCAGATCGAAAATGAACTCGAATACCTGTTTATAGAACTCCTCGAAATTGCAGTCGATAAATGCGAAACCGATCTGCCGTCCTTCCGATTGTAATTGCGCCACCCTTTGGGCCGTAAGCGTGTCGGCGAAGAAGCCTTGCACCAGGTGGCACTGGTCGACGAAGAGCTTGTGCTGCTCGATCAGCCTGCGGTGATGAGCAATCTCGTCGCCGGAGAATTGATCGGAGAAATACCCGGTCCGCTGGTCGAAGCTCTTCATCTCGGACGCCGTCGCCTCGTCGGGCGACGTGAGATTTCCGAAGACATCGAACGCATAGAAATGCGTGTCGGGAAATCGCGTATCAAGCCCGGCGATATGGAAGGCGCTGAGAAAGCTGCGGAACGTGTTTAGACCGACCGAGCCGAACTCGAAGTAATCGCCGCCATACCATGACGTGGTCGCGGCCATGGCGGCGTCTGACTTTTCGCGATGCATGAAGTTCGTGGCGGCGCTGACTTTGCCAAGATTTGACAGTCGCGCCGTGCTGCGAAGCGAGCCGTTTGCATTGATAAGACGTTCATAGGGCTCGGCGTGGAGCCTGTCTACGACCCAGGTCCGCCACGATCTCGGGAATGAACGTCGAACCGGACCTAAAGCGCGGCTCATGAGAATATTGGCCAGCATGGCGAAAGCCCCCCCAGTACGCCATTACCGCTAGCATGTGGCATTCGCCGAGGCCAGACCTGGGGTTGCATAAATTGCGAACTACGCGGATTGCGGAATTACGAACCGCTGGATACGGCGACAGTCCATCCCATAGCCGTGCGCCCGTCCGCCAATGCCTTTGGCTTCGGCCCGCGTTCCCCGCTTTAAGCCGGCGCCATAGGTGATGATCGCGGGCTGGTTATTGACGTCCAGGTAACGGTGCGGCCCGTAGCCCGGGTGGAGCGAAGCGCAACCCGGGACCGATCGATAGGCAGCCCCGGGTTCGCCTCACCGGGCTACTTTCGGGGCTCAATCATCACCGTGCGGCCGGGGCTGCCCCGGCGCCGGATAGGTTTAGGTGCCGACGTCGGACTTCGACAACATGTTGCCGATGGCGCACCAAGACGGGTTAAGAAAAGCAGCGCGGAACGCCATAGGCCGAAAGGCCCATCTCGGCTTAATGGTTGCTACGGGCTACGGCTAGGCCAACTTAGAAAGGACAGCCACCACCGCCGATTCGTTCTTCAACAAGAACTGCTCGAACTCGTGAAGCCAATCATTGAGCGCTGCTTCGACGTTCTGATCAGATTCAGACAATCGAACAACAACAGATGGGCCGTCGGCCACAACTCTGCCGTCGTCTAGACAAGCGTCCGATTCGACGACCAACTGCTGGCCATCAGTCTGAATATCGACAGAGATAGCAAGCTCTTCGCCCTGCGTACTTTTTCTTAATGCCAAGTAGCCTCGAAGTAAAAATGCATCGTTTGCGGTACGCCTAATCTCACGGACCAGCGCAGAATCGATCGTCGTCATTTTCACAGCAAAAGCTGACAACATTGCGTGAAGGCGAAGCCACAAGGTATCAACGACCGTCACCATTATACACTCCTCATTTCTTCACCGTGCCAACCACAGCGTCCATCAACTCTTGCGTGAACGGATGAATTTCTGGTCCGCCCCTGCTATTGATCCATCCCTGCATTTGGCTCATGTCCTTCGGGGTAATGGAGACATGTCCTGTCGCTGAGTTATCGCAGACGGCACACAGCTTTCTGAACTTTGAAGTGTCGATGACCTGATTCTTACCAGGAAGGGCATTCTTGAGGCTATCGGCGGCAGACAGGCCCTTCGCATCGACTGCACGCGGAGTCATGCTGACTGGAGTACCCGATGCCGATCGATAGATCAGGTTTTCACCCTTTGCGGCGGCACTAAGACGTACAGTTAAACCAACCCCGGCGCCAACTGCTTTTGTCGCAGGATAGCTGCTTGCGATTGACGATATGGTGTCAATCGGGGAACTGAGAACGCGATCCCAAAGGTCTCCAAGACCGGTGCCGATATGCCGGGCCGACGCGGCCTCGCTAGCGATCGTGCCGAGGACGGATGAACTGCCTTGTAGTGGTGCTGTCGCGGTAACCGTGACCGGGGGCAACATTAAGGCGTTCGCAGGCGTGACCTCTGGCTGGAAAGCAAAGGCAGCTTCCGCCTCACTCGTGCCCGCTAAAGCGTTGGTCACGCCGCCACTGATTGCATTAAATGCGAAGAATGTTGCGCCCGCTAAAGCCCCCGCTCTGAGCATTTGTCCCAGATTGCCGCCGGAGAGGCCCGTAACGATGGCCGCGCTGGCCGCGGCTATGGCGAACCCGGCGCCCGGCAACACGACATTCAGCACCACGTTCAATGCAATCTGCACAATCGCCCTGACGATCGGATTCTGCAGGATCGACTTGAAGAAGTTGCCCACTGAGCGGAAAAAACTCGACAGCCACGAATGCCCGGTCGGGTCGGTGAAGGTCAGCGGGTCGTTGCCGACGTAAGAGTACCGGTTCCAGGCCTGCGGATTGAGCGCGTCGGGCACGATCGGGTCGGCGCGCGCCGAGGCATCGAAGCTCAGGCGCTCAACGACCGTGCCGGTCTCGCACCCCAAGTCGGGCGAGCTCGACTTTCAATGATGACGGCGATCGAGCGCGCGCCGTAGATGCGCGCGCGGACAATAAAAAAGCCCGGCGCAAGCGCCGGGCTTCGTATTCAATTCCAGACCCGACCGATTACATCGGCTGCAGGTTACCGGCGGCCTGCTTGCCACGCTCGGTGACGATCTCGAACGAGATCTTCTGGCCTTCGACCAGCGAACGCATGCCGGCCTTCTCGACAGCGGTGATGTGGACGAACACGTCCTTCGAGCCATCATCCGGCTGGATAAAGCCGTAGCCCTTCTGGGTATTGAAGAACTTCACAGTTCCGGTAGCCATCGGTAGTTCCTTTCGCGCTCCGCGTTGTACGCCAGTTCCCCTCTTTTGGGCCGGCGGCAACTATCCGAGTTTTGGGGGGATCTCTTGCAGCGCAGCCCAAAGCCGGGAGCGAACGAAGATGAGGCCGAAAACCAAGTTGCGGCGCGCCAAATAGACGTTATTCGCGGCAAGGTCAACGCCGGCCGCTGCGGCCAATGGCTGCCTGCCTCGACGCGGCGGGCCGCCGGCGGGCCGCCTGAGGCTCTTTCGCGACGCAGCAAATCGGCAGCCGGCCCGCGCCCGCTTCAGGGTTTTCTAACCCGGCGATCCCTATAACGAGCGCCGGCAACCCCGCGTTAACGCCATTCAAAGTCCCGGCCAGCCCATGAAACAGGAAAAGCGCAAAGACCGCCGGCAGACCTTGCACCATACGGCGTCGATTGTGCTCGGCCCGGACAGGGTCGTGTCCTGCGCCATTCTGGACGTGTCCGACAGCGGCGCCCGCCTCGAACCGGAGGGGTCCGATGCCGTTCCGGATCGCTTCAACCTCGTTTTGTCCGGAAACGGCACGCCCCGCCGCCACTGCCGCGTGATCTGGCGCGAGGGCAAGCAGATCGGCGTCACCTTCGAAAACCGCCCGCCGCTGGCCGAACGGCTGGTCTGAGCGCGCGGCCCAGACGACAGCGCGCCGCGCGCCCTTTTTGCGAGCGCCCGGCTGAAACGACAACGCGCGCCCCTTTTCAGGAGCGCGCGGCCGATTCATGACCGAAGGTCAGGTTTGCGGCGTCAGCCCTGCTGGATCGCCGACAGCATCCACGGCGCGCCGCGCGAGCGGCGGAAGGTCCAGAGCTCTGTCGCCTCGCCCGGCGTACCGCCCTCGACGACCTGACCGGTCGAACGCTGAACCACGCTGTCGGTCACCGCAAAGCGCATGGCAACCGTAGCGTATTCGTCGTTGTTCTCGCGCCAAGCCTCCGCGAGATCGCCCTGCAACAGCTTCACGTCGGAAACGCGGTTGACGACGCCCTGCTTGGCGTTCTCCTCGATCTCCTCGGCGAAATACGACACCATCTCCGGCATCGCATTGGCGCGCAGTGCGTTGAGATCCTCGGCCGAGTAGGCGGCCTGAATTTCCGACAGCAGACGCTCGAACTCGTTGAAGTCCGCCTCGCCGATGGTGATCGGCTCAACCGCTGGAGCAGCCTTGGCGCCGCCGCCGAACATGCCGCCGAAGGCACCGCCGGCACCAGCGCCGGCGCCGGTACCTGCACCGAGGCCGGTGAAGGCCGCGTTGTTCTGGTTCGCCGACTGCGGGCCATTCGCCGCGCCATAGGCCGGCGCCGGGTTGTTACGGCGCTGCCACCAGTTAAAGGCCAGACGGGCAACGAAGACCACCAGCACGACCTGCAGGATCAGGCCGAGGATGGAAGCAAAGCTGCCCATGCCGGCGAGGAAGCCGCCGCCGAACAGCATGCCGAACAGGCCGGCGCCGAGGAAGCCGGCGGCCAGACCGCCGAGCATGCCGCCGCCGAACAGACCGGGACGCGCCGCCTGACCGGCAGCGCCGGTAGCCGCCGCACCAGGCTGCGCAGTCTGCGAGCGCTGGATCGGCTGGGCCGCGCGCGGCGCGGTATTGGTCGCCGGCGGAGCCGAGAATGTGTTGGAACCACGGCTGCCGAACGAGCCGCCGCGCCCCGCGCGGGCATCGGCATAGTCGGCAGCAGCCAAAGTGAAGACAGTTGCAATTGCGGCAAGCGCAATCAGCCAACGTTTACGCTTCATCGTCTCTTTTTCCTCCCGGCCAAATCAGGCCAAGCGGAGAATAGGTAGCGCCGAAGACCTTTGTAAGGGTCCGCGGGGCCACTGCGCCGCAAAGCCGCAGGCAGCCTGTGGAGCGGCCCACGGCCTTGATTTTCCAAAAGGCTTTCGTGGCTCACGACTTGTTCACCACGGCGGACGGAACACGCCAATGGCTTCGTCGGTTTGTCCGTCAAACAAGGCGTCAACAGGACGATTTCGGAGTTCGCGCGATGAAAGTCGCTGTCATTGTTGTTGCGAGCGTGCTGGCCGCGTCGGCGGCTCAGGCCAAGCTCACCCCCTTCGATGGCGCACGGGAAGCCAAGACGGCGGAAAACAAAACCGACGTGGTATCGCTGTACACCGGTCCGGCCGCGGCGGAGCTGGAGCGCAGCTACTTTACCGCGCCGCAAGCCACGGCGGATCGCCCGGGCCGCTGCACCACTTCCACATTGGTCTTCGCCAAGGTGACGCTGGCGCAAGCCTGTTACTAATCAGCGGAATTCGGCGAGAGCGGGATTCGCTCCGGGCAAACGGGTGTACTAGGGTGCACCGGTTATCCGGGAAAATTGGCGTATGAACGTTCGGCCGCAGAACTGCTCCATCGCAGACGTGTACATCACGGACGAGCTGGGCCATCGCGCGCCGACTAAAACCGATTACATGCAGGAGAAGCTGGCGCTGCAGGAACTGGCGGCCAAGA
Source organism: Pseudolabrys sp. (assembly GCA_035556455.1). GTDB lineage: Bacteria > Pseudomonadota > Alphaproteobacteria > Rhizobiales > Xanthobacteraceae > Pseudolabrys. The sequence goes on along the minus strand of DATMEX010000038.1, from coordinate 2,761 downwards.
TGGCCGACAGCCCGGAAGAGATCCTGCCGCGTTTCGTCGACCTTGCCATGACCATGACTGGCGGCGTGTCGGCCGGGCTAAGCCTCTTCGAGAGCAACCCACCGCCGGGCGTTTTCCGTTGGCGGTTTTTACGCGGCATTCTGGCGCCATTCGAGAACGCCACCACCCCTCGCGACTTCAGCCCCTGCGGAATTACGCTCGACCGTAATGCGCCCGTACTCTCCTTGCATCCCGAGCGCGCTTACAGCTGGATATCCGACGCCAATATCGTCGTACCCGAGGTGCTGCTCGTGCCGCTTTATCTCGGCAGCAAAGAACCGCTCGGTACGCTCTGGATTGTCTCCGACAAGGAAAAGCATTTCGACAGCGGCCATGCGCGTGCCATGACCGAGCTGGCGACGTTCGTTGGCATCGCGCTGCGCATGCTCAATACCGAACGCAATTTGAAAGCCGCGTTGGAACAGCAGGAAATGCTGACCAACGAGATGAGCCACCGCATCAAGAACCTGTTCGCCCTGACCGCCGGCCTCGTGCATGCCAGCAAGAAGGGCGCGGCGACGCCGGCGGAGATGGCGCACATTCTGTCCGGCCGGCTGGAAGCATTGGCCGAGGCCGATGCGCTCGTCCGTCGCAAGCTCACCGATGGGACGGCAAGTGTCCGGACCGATCTTGCCGAACTGTTCGAAAAGATCATGCGCCCGCATGCTCCGGCCGGACGCAACTTTATCGCCGAAGGGCCAGCGGTCGCGCTGGGCGAGCGCACGACCAACGCACTGGCGCTCGTTCTGCACGAACTGGCGACCAACGCGGCGAAGTATGGCGCGCTAAGTTCGGATCAAGGCACCGTGGAACTGACCTGGAGCACGGCGGACGAACAATTGCTGATCGATTGGACCGAGCGCGGCGGCCCCGCGGTCGTCCAACCGCCGGAGAATGCCGGCTTCGGTACGCGGCTGTCGCGCTCGACCATTGTCGGGCAATTCGGCGGCGAACTCGCCTATCACTGGCGGCCGGAAGGTCTGTCGGTCGCGATGTCCATGCCGCTGTCCGCGCTGGCGGTGTGAGCGATCGCTCAGCCGCCGGTGAGCGTGCTCTTAACTTCGGCGACGAGCTGCTTGAGCGTGAACGGCTTGGCCAGGAAGTGATACTGCTGGTCCTGCGGCAGATTCTTGGCAAAGGCCTCTTCGGCGTAACCCGACACGAAAATGAACTTCACCTTCGGATCGCGCGCGCGCAGTTCGCGCAGCAAGGTCGGGCCGTCCATTTCCGGCATGACGACGTCCGACACGACGAGATCGACGTGACCCTCGCGCTCCATGACCTCCATCGCCTCGACGCCGTTGCCGGCCTCGAGCACGGTATAGCCACGCGAAGTGAGCCCGCGGGCGTTGAGTGCGCGCAGGCCTTCCTCGTCTTCCACCAGCAGAATGACGCCCTGCCCGGTCAAATCGGTGTTGGCATTCGAACTGGCCTGCGCCTGCCTGGCCATGGTCTCCGCGGCGGCCTTGGTGGCCTCGAGCGACTTTGCGGCATCGAGCGCCGGCGCAATCGACGGCGCGCCAACGGCCGGCTTGTCCTCGGCCGCCGGCACGTGACGCGGCAGGAAGATGCGAAACGTGGTGCGACCCGGCTCTGAATCGACATAGACGAAGCCGCCGGTCTGCTTGACGATGCCGTAGACCGTGGACAGGCCGAGCCCGGTGCCCTTGCCGACCTCCTTGGTCGAAAAGAACGGCTCAAAGATTTTATCGATGATGTCCTGCGGAATGCCGGTGCCGGTGTCGCTGACTTCGACCAGCACGTAATCCGCGGCCGGCATGCCCTTGTGCCCGAACTGCGCGCATTCGGCCGCCGCGACATTCGCGGTGCGCATGCTCAGCGTGCCGCCTTCCGGCATGGCATCTCTGGCATTTACGGCTAAATTGACGATCACCTGCTCGAACTGCGACAGGTCGGCCTTGACCGGCCACAGATCGCGGCCGTGCTTGACGCCGCCGAATGTCACCTTCTCGCCGATCAGCCGCTTGAGCAGCATGCCGAGATCGCCGAGCACCTCGCCGAGATCCAGCACCTGCGGCCGCAAGGTCTGCTTGCGCGAGAAGGCGAGTAACTGCCGCACCAGCGCCGCGGCGCGGTTGGCGTTCTGCTTGATCTGGATGATGTCCTGGAACGACGGGTCGGTCGGCTTGTGGGCGTTGAGCAGGAAGTCGGTCGCCATCATGATGGCCGACAGCACGTTGTTGAAGTCGTGGGCGATGCCGCCGGCGAGTTGCCCGACCGACTCCATCTTCTGCTGCTGATAGACCTTGTTCTCCAGCGTGCGCTGCGCCGTCGTCTCCAGCGCGTAGACGATGGCCGCTTCGCCGTCCGAGTCCTTGTCCTCGACCGCCAGCACGAAGAAATTGGCCCAGCGCTCGTTGGAGCCCGCAAGTTGCGCATCGACCGGCGGGATATCGCCCTGGCCGCCGGCGGCGCGCTTGATCGCCACCTCGAGCGCACCGCGGTCGCGCTCGTTGACCACCGACAGGATCGAGCGGTTGTCCCCGATCATGCCGTCAAAGGCGGCGGCAAAGCGCGCATTGGTGCGGGCGATGCGACCGTTGCGATCGACCGTGGCGATCGCCATCGGCGTGTTCTGGAAGAAGCGCATGAAGCGCACTTCGGCGTCGCGCTGAGCGTCCTCGCCGCTGTCCTTGCCGCGGTTGAGCACCAGCGTGCGCGATACGCCCGGTGCACCGTCCGCGCCATAGGCCACTTTGTG
>DATMEX010000037.1:0-46898 GCA_035556455.1 Pseudolabrys sp. | reverse complement strand
CAGGAGCGCAAGTACAAGAAGTTCAAGGACGAGCTGATCGCCGAGGTGAAGTCGCTGCGGCTGAGCCAGGCGCGCATCGACCAGCTGGTCGCGCATCTCTACGACATCAACCGCAAGCTGGTGTCGCAGGAAGGCCGCCTGATGCGGCTTGCCGACAGCCACGGCGTCGCGCGCGAGGATTTCCTGCGCAACTACCAGGGCTCCGAGCTCAACCCGCAATGGCTCAACCGGGTGTCGAAGCTGGCCGCCAAGGGCTGGAAGGACTTCGTCGCCAAGGACAAGGACCGCATCAAGGACCTGCGCCAGGAAATCCAGACGCTCGCCACCACGACCGGGCTCGAAATTCCCGAGTTCCGCAAGATCGTGCACATGGTGCAGAAGGGCGAGCGCGAGGCCCGGCAGGCGAAGAAGGAGATGGTCGAGGCCAATCTGCGCCTCGTGATCTCGATCGCCAAGAAGTACACCAATCGCGGCCTGCAGTTCCTCGACCTGATCCAGGAAGGCAACATCGGCCTCATGAAGGCGGTCGACAAGTTCGAGTACCGCCGCGGCTACAAGTTCTCGACCTATGCGACGTGGTGGATCCGGCAGGCGATCACGCGCTCGATCGCCGATCAGGCGCGCACCATCCGCATCCCGGTGCACATGATCGAGACGATCAACAAGATCGTGCGCACGTCCCGCCAGATGCTCAACGAAATCGGCCGCGAGCCGACGCCGGAAGAGCTCGCCGAAAAGCTCGGCATGCCGCTGGAGAAGGTGCGCAAGGTTCTCAAGATCGCCAAGGAGCCGCTGTCGCTCGAAACGCCGATCGGCGACGAAGAGGACAGCCACCTCGGCGACTTCATCGAGGACAAGAACGCGGTGCTGCCGATCGACGCCGCGATCCAGTCGAACCTGCGCGAGACGACGACGCGCGTGCTCGCTTCGCTCACCCCGCGCGAGGAGCGCGTGCTGCGCATGCGCTTCGGCATCGGCATGAACACCGACCACACGCTGGAAGAAGTCGGCCAGCAGTTCTCGGTGACGCGCGAACGTATTCGTCAGATCGAGGCCAAGGCGCTGCGCAAGCTCAAGCACCCGAGCCGGTCGCGGAAGCTGCGGAGCTTTTTGGATAACTGACGCTCTTGTCCCGGGCGCGCCGCGGCGTGAAGCGCCGCTGCGCAGAACCGGGACCGCGTTCTTTCTGATTCAAAAGCGGCGGGCCGAAAGGCCCGCTTTTTTGTGCGGGCTCAAGGCTTAAGCGCATTCCAAATACGAACAGACTCGTGCTCAGATCGTGGCTAGAATACCGATTTAGCGGAGGTGATTCTGTGGTTACACCATTGCCAGCTAAATCCAGGCCAATTGCACCAGTTTTTGAGGTGCGGGAGCTTGGCAACGAGAGTGACGTTGAGCAGAAACTTATCCTGCCGTTTCTGTTAAACGCCAGCTATCTCGGTCTACGCAATTCGTGGGTCCGTACTAAAGAATATATGTCGCCAACCGAGATCGATAAAGCCGCAGGGAAGCGCTACGGCTACGTCCCTGACTACTCGATCTGGATAGATAGTATTCCGCTTTTTATTGTCGAGGCGAAAGCGCCCGACGTCGCAATTCAGGTAGCTCTACGCGAAGCTCGACTGTATGCGGGCGAAATTAACAAGCGTTATCCTCCGGGTGTTAATCCTATTGGGTTTATTTTGGCCTGCAATGGCGTCGAATTCGGTTTCTCCCCGTGGGACAGCGAAGTTGATACGGTTATCGCCCTTTGCGCGGACGTGCAGCCGGGGACTCAGTTGCTTGACATATTTGTCCAAGCGATAGGCCATCAGGCGTTACAGGACCGCGCAAAGAAATTAGGTCCCCATTTCCAGAAGAGACCTTTTTACGATGTTGCCTCGTTTATGGGAGGGCAATCTCGTGTGGCGCAACAACTGGGAGTGAACGACTTCGCCGAGCCGCTATTCAGTACGATTGCAAAGTATTTTGGCAGCAATTCAGACGAAACCCCTGACGATGTTATTGATAGGGCTTATGTAGCGTCGGATGAAATAAGCACTTACGAAGGGGTTCTTGAGACCTATTTAAAAGACCGGACCGCCCAGATCGCAGGAAATCAACTCCGTCCCATCGATACTAGTAAAAACGCGGCAACGGGCATATCTACCGAAGTTCAGCGCTTTTCACAGAATCCGAATGCAAATGCGCGTGTTCAGCTAATTGTTGGGTCGGTCGGGGCCGGTAAAAGCACGTTTATTCGACGATTTTATCGACGACTGATGTCCGGCGACATTGCGAAGAAGACCAGATGGGCGTTCTTAAACTTCAACGTAATGCCGCCAGGCTTGGATGGTCTGAAGCTTTGGATCGCCGAGCAATTCATTAAATCGTTCGCGGCCGTAAACGAAGTAGATATTTACGAGGCGGATCAGATCGAGAAAATCTTTGGTGCGGAGATACGAAGATTCGAGCGGGGTCCTGCGAAGGCTCTGTATAACAACGACCGCTCCGAGTTCGTGCGCCGAAGAACGTCACTTCTTGACGATCTGACCAAAGATGCAGTTAAGCTCTCAGAGTGCATTGCGCGGCATTTTTCGGGCGAGATGCACTTGGGGCTCGTGGTTGTTTTTGACAACGTCGACAAGCGATCGCGGGATCAGCAGCTAGCAATATTTGAAGCCGCGCAATGGTTCAAAGAGCTTACGAAGGCGCTTGTGCTCGTTAACTTGCGTGATTCGACGTTCGAGGCTCATCGTGATGAGCCTCCGCTGGATGCGTTTATAAACGCCATTAATTTCTATATTAGGCCGCCTCGCTTTGCTCAGGTAATCAGAAAGCGCCTCGAGCTTGTACTGGAGAATCTTCAGTCGGAGGTTAGCAAACGGCAAGAGTATTCCTTGGCTTCCGGATACAAAATCCATTATCCCGCTACGAAGCTAGGTTCGTTTTTGCTTAGTATCTATTTGTCGTTGTTTGACGATCGCTCAGTCAAGGTGGCTGGTGCCCTTGAGGCGCTTGTCGCCAAGGACGTTCGGCGCGCCCTGGGCATGTTTGGCGATATTATCGTGTCACCGCATATCCCGACCAGTCAGATTACGACTACTGTTTTGGGGGGCGAGCAGCGAATTCAAGAGAACAGAATTATTCGAGCCCTAATGCGGGGTAGGTATAAATACTATAATGGCGGTTCTCTATATATCCGAAACGTACTTTATGCAAATCCGGAGTACAATCGGCCAAGCAATCTTTTGATTCCTGATATGCTTGAGTTTCTCATAAGGAATAGAAAGTCAAAGATCGATTTTGCTCAAGAAGGTTATGCCACCGTCGGTACATTGATAAAGAAAATGAGTCAGTTGGGATATGATGAGGCTGACATATCGAGGGCTGTAGCAACCGTTGTCGAGTGGGGGTTGGTTGAGCCGGAGAGTCTAGTGCCGGGCTCGTTATTGGAAAGTGATGCGGTGCGAATGCACGCCTCTGGATTTATTCATATGCGTTTCTTCCTTGAAAGGAATGAATATCTTCTGGGGCTGACTACCAACTTGCAATTTGCTTCTCGAGAGGTTTCGTCTGAGATTGGTCGAATCTGGGCTGGCCAAAGCCATCTTCCAGATCTGCACTTATCTGATAAGCTTAGAATTATGGCTATGCTGCGCGATCATATGAAATTTGAGTACGTTCGCAGGTGTCGACGCCATGCCTTCTACGAAGAAAATGGCCTTGGTGGTAGAATTGTTGTGGAATCGCTTGAACGTGCAACTCGACATCTGGAGAGTACCTTCGGACCAAAAGGGTCCGTTTCTACTTTAGTGCGTCGTAGCGATAGAGGATACGCCCCTGGCGGTCGTTGAGACGTTTTTGAAGCCTTCTGCTTAAATGCTGTGAGGCTGGATGCCCTCCCGCTCCTCGATCGCCTCCGCTCTCCGCCACCTCGCGCCGAAACTCCCGGCGCATGAGTTCTCCGCGGTGGTCGATCACGCGCTCGACAGCCCGGGCCTGTCCGTCGCGTCGCCCGAGAATGCCGCCTGGCTGTCGCTGGTCGCCTATGCCCGCCACACCATGACCGATTACGACGCGCTGCTGGCCGAGGGCTATGACCGCGACAGCGCGCGCTTCTTCGTCGCCGGCGAACTCGAGGCGTTGCTCGCCTCATGGGGCGTGCGGCGCCAGCTCACGCCGGAGGAATGAGTCCGCGCCTTTGGCCGGGCTTGCCTCCGCCGCGCCGCCGCGCTTTGGTCGTCCGCCGGAAGTTTCGGATTCGAGGACGAGCGACATGAGCGACCAGGAAGCCCCGCGCGGCACACTCACCGTGCGCATCAGCGCCATGCCGGGCGACACCAATGCCAATGGCGACATCTTCGGCGGCTGGGTGCTGTCGCGCATGGACCAGGCCGGCGGCATCGCCGCCATCGAGCGCGCCCATGGCCGCGTCGTCACCATCGCGGTGGACGCCATGAAGTTCATCCGCCCCGTGAAAGTGGGCGACGTGCTCGAGGTCTACACCCTGGTCGAATCCATCGGCCGCACCTCGATGAAAATCCATGTCGAGGCCTGGGCGCGCCGCTTCATGACGCGCCACCACGAAAAGGTCACCGACGCCAATTTCACCTTTGTCGCCATCGACGACACCGGCCGGCCGCGGCCCATTCCCCAGGGCTGAGTGCGCCGCCCCCATTGCGCGGCGCCGCGAAGCGCCTTAAGCAGCGCGCCGTCATTCAGGGGGAACAAAGTGCCACAGACCGACAACCGCGAAGCCAACAAGGCGCTGGTGCTGGCGCATTACGACGCCGTCACCAACCGCCACGACCCGGACGCCATCCGCGCCCAGGTGGCGGACGATTTCTTCGACCACGCCGCCGGCGCGGCGATGAGCGCCGATGAGGTCATCGCGCATTCCAGGGCGCTGCACGGCATCTTCGGCGATCTGTCGGCGCAGGCGGAGTCGATCCTCGCCGAGGGCGACGAGGTGGCGGCGCGCGTGGTGTGGCGCGGCGTGCATATCGGGCCGTTCCAGGGCATCGCGCCGACCGGCCGCCGCGTCGAGTTTCGCGGCATGACGTTCTGGCGCGTGACCGGCGGCCGCATCAGCGCGCGCTGGGCGCAGATCGACTACGCCGGCCTGCGCAAGCAGCTCGAGGGCTGAACCACAGCGCCGCTTGCTCGTTATCTCCTCAAGGAACACCGACAACAGGAGATCACCATGGCCGCGGAGCTATCCGGCAAGCGCATTCTCATTCTCGCCACGAACGGCTTCGAGCAATCGGAACTCGAAGTGCCGCGCGACCGCCTCAAGGCGGCCGGCGCCGAGGTTCACGTCGTGTCGCCGGAGAAGGGCGAGATCAAGGGCTGGGACCAGAAGGACTGGGGCCGCGCGGTGAAGGTGGACAAGGCGCTGAGTGACGCCACCGCCGCCGATTACGACGCCATCGTGCTGCCCGGCGGGCAGATCAACCCGGACCTGCTGCGCGTGAACAAGGACGCGCTCGCGTTGATCAAGGCGTTCTACGACGCCGGCAAGACGGTGGCCGCCGTGTGCCACGCGCCGTGGCTGCTGATCGAAATCGGCATCGCCAAGGGCAAGAAGATGACGTCCTATCACTCGATCAAGCAGGACGTGATCAACGCCGGCGCCAGGTGGGAGGACAGCGAAGTCGTCACCGACAACGGCGTCGTCACCTCGCGCAACCCCGGCGACCTCGAGGCCTTCTCCAAGAAGATCATCGAGGAAGTCCGCGAGGGCAAGCACCAGAGGAAAGCGGCTTAAGGCGAGCGGCGCACTCGGCGCGCTCCCTCTCCCCATAGGCGAGCGGACGCTCGCCGTCCGGCGAGCTATGGGGGAGAGGGTTGGGGTGAGGGGGCAGGTGAGCTCGCCAATTTGTAACCCCTCACCCGCCCGCGCTGCGCGCGGCCGACCTCTCCCTATGGGAGAGGTGAAGGGAAATCCGCGTGCTGATTTTCTTCATCTCTTGTCCCGGGCGCGCTGCGGCATAAGCGCGTTCACGCGCGTCTTCGTCGCATTATGAAATGCCGCCGCGCAGACCCGGGACCTTCACACACTCAGCGACTCGTCATGGCCGGGCCGCCCGCAGGGCGGGACCCGGCCATCCCGCTTAGGCGGGCACTGTGCGTCGCTGAGCGGGATGCCCGGCTCAAGGCCGGGCATGACGACGCGCTTGGTTACGCGCCCCTCACTCCGGTCATCCCCGCGAAGGCGGGGATCCAACTCTTTCTTGCAGATGGCAAAGACGTGGATGGCCGGGACAAGCCCGGCCATGACGAATTTGTCAAGCGTCGCCACACCCTCTCTTTCACCTCTCCCCTTGGGGGAGAGGTCGGATCGCGAAGCGATCCGGGAGAGGGGTGAACACGCGCGTTCGCCCGTGCTAGACTAATTCAATGCTGACCAAGATCATCCGTCTCGAAAAACTCGGCGGCTTTCGCCTGCGCGTCCGCTTCACGGACGGCAGCGAGGTGACGCACGATTTCGCGGCGCTGGTGGAGGAGTCGGGGCCAATGCTCGAGCCGCTCCGCGACGAAGCCTATTTCAATCGCGTCTTTCTGGAATTCGGAGTGCCGACCTGGCCGAACGGCTTCGACATGGCGCCCGAGTGGCTGCGCCGTGAGATGGCCGCCGCCGGCGAACTGTCGCAGGTCGCGGCAGAGTAGGGCGACAAATAGAAGTATGGATAAGGAGTTTTCTGATCTTCAGACTCGAATCGAGCCTCTAGAGAGGTTCATAAAAACGTATTCTGCCACGCTACCTCAGCCTCTATTTTATGATTCTGCGCAAAATCACACGGGATTTCGTTACGGAAATCCCAACTTTCGCCATTTCTGCTTGCTGAAAGGCATGCGAATTGTGAGTGCTCTTAACGCCTGCATTTGCTTGGTTCGCGCTGGGTATGTTCAAGAGTTGTATGTGCTGCTTAGAACGGTCGTCGAATATAAGAGCCACATCGAATTTGTTCTATATGCTTTGGATTCTGACTTAAATCTTCGTGCGGATGTGGAAAGGCACGTTAAAGTTTATTTTGAAGACTTTCAGCGAAATAGTTCCGATGATTACAAGCGCCCTCAACTAAAGCAGGGAGCGGTTCATAAAATTATTGGCACGACTATGCGACAGAATACGCAAAAAGGGCCGGATTCAAAGAAGTTCGCAAACGTATTTCCTGAAAAGCTTCTCTCAAATATCTATCTCAATTTTTCGAATTACGTCCATGCTCGGTATCCGGAAGTTATGGATATGTATGGCGGTTCCCCTCTTCAAATTCACCTGCGCGGCATGAGTCATACTCCGAAGGATTGGGAAATGTTTCAAATGGTCGAGGCGACAATCGAATCTGCATCGCTTTTGTTCAAATTGTGGATCAAAAAAATGAATCTCAGGAATATTACGGTGGGCGACTCCGTTTTGGAGGATTGGTATTCAGCGAGTTTCGAATAGACTAGGACTCCATTGAGTCTAATTAAAAATATTGAATATTGTTATGGACATTTCCTCTAACTCAAAAGAACTTGTCGAGGCTTTGCGCTTAGAGAGCACCGGATATTTTCGGCAGTGGGTTGTTTGGTTGGGTGTAGGGTCCGGTGCGGGAGCTGCGGCCGTCATTTCATTAGCTTCTAATTTGCCTGATACAAACTACGCATTTCAGCTATTCCTGCCGTCATTATGGGCCTTCGTATTTGGTGTTGCGGCGGCCGCCATAAGCGTTCTTTTTGCCTCGTTAAGTGCGGGCGAGGCTGCCGTTCATTATGCCGAGGCGAGTAACCGCGAGAACCTAAAGGCGGCTGTAGCCCAGATACCAGAGATGCTGTCGGCTCCTCGGCGTATAGCAGATGAACATAATGAACCGCGTAATCGGCTCATTGGAGATGCAAATCTGGCTCACGAGCGGGCTGAAAGCTCTTGGAAAAAGCATACCATTTGGCGTTCGGCGCGCATTGTGTCCGCGGCAATTTCCGCAGGAGCGTTTGTTGTTGGCTGTGGGTGGCCGTTGGTTTTCATGACGCTCGGTGGAAAGCTGACGCCGTAGGGTTTCCTCTCCCTTGACTTCTCTCCTAGGCTTCTATACCTTCAACCCCGCCTTGTCCCAGGCGAGGGGCGTTCTGCAGACGCTCGCTGAACGTGGGGCAGGGTGTGGCGCCTGCGGGCGGGGCTCGTAACCCCGCACCCGGGAGGCCGCGGGTAGCCGTCCGGGCCCACTACGGGGCTCTGCCTTCAATGGCTGGACGGGGGTTCGGTGAAGGCGGGCGAAAGCCTGCCGGAGGTCGTGTCCCGAAAGGGCCGGCCGCTGACCGGCCGCCGGAAGTACGGCCCCGCGGACAGAAATCGCCACCACGTGGAGCGCCGGAAGGCGACGCGTCCCTGCGCAAGGGGCGCGCCCCGCCACCCGGCGGGAGGCCGTAGGATGCGCCTTTCGGCGCTCCACGCCCTCGCATGTCGGGCCTGCCCGATATGCGAAAGAAAGCGCACTTTCCCTCACGGGAAAAGGCGCGCGGGTGGAAGGCCCAAGGAGTTTCGGCGCACCCGGCGCCGTCCAAATAATACGGGTGAGGCCGCGCGCCCTCATGAAACGCGCGCTTTCATTGGACAACCTAATCAGGAGACAGGTCATGCCGCGCATGAATGACAATCCGAATCCGAACGTTGAGGCATCGCCCTTCGACGATTGGGAAATGCCGCAGGACATGGACGAATTTCGCTTCGACCTGGCGCGGCGCATCAACCGGTATGTCGCAAACCATCTGGGCTGCTGGGAGCGTTGCGATGAGCGGGAGTGCCGCCGCGCGCGGGCAAGTCGGTCGCCGCAGATCGCGTGTCCGATTTCGCCGCCGCCGCCCGTTCTGACGCCCGAGGAGGATGCGCAATGCCGGGCGGAATTTTACGACGCGATCAAGGCGCGCATGGCCGAGATCGAGCAGGCCGGGGATGATGGAATCGATCAACAATCGTGATCATCCGGGCCGGAAAATCATGCTATCCAGCCGCCTTCCTGAGAAAGGCTCTTCTTCCCCAATGCCCCATTCCGTCTCTTCCCTCGCCAACGGCCGTGAATTCCTCGCCATTCCGGGCCCCACCAATGTGCCCGATGCGGTGCTGCAGGCCATGCACCGCCCCGCGGTCGATATTTATACCGGGCCGCTGGTCGAACTGACCGACTCTCTGCTGCGCGACCTGAAGCGCGTGTTCGCGACGCAGGCCGGCCGCTGTTACATCTACGCCGCCAATGGCCACGGCGCCTGGGAAGGCGCGCTCACCAATGTGCTGTCGCGCGGCGACAAGGTGCTGGTGCTGGAGAGCGGCCGCTTCGCCATCGGCTGGGGCGAGGCGGCGAAGATGCTGGGCGCCGAGGTCGAGATCCTGCGCGGCGATTTCCGCCGCGCGGTGCGTCCGGCCGAGGTCGAGGCGCGGCTGAAGCAGGATGCCAAGGGCGAGATCAAGGCCATCCTGGTGGCGCAGATCGACACCGCCTCCGGCGTCGTCAACGACATTCCGGCGATATCGCAGGCCATCCGCGCCGCCGGTCATGAGGCGCTGCTCTGCGTCGATACGGTCGCTTCGCTCGGCTGCGTGCCGTTCGAGATGGACAAGTGGGGCGTCGATCTGTCGATGTCGGCGTCGCAGAAGGGCCTGATGACGCCGCCGGGCCTCGGCTTCGTCGCCGCCGGCCCGCGCGCGCTCGAGGCGCACAAAAAAGCGAACATGCGCACGCCCTATTGGGACTGGACCTTCCGCGACGGCCCGGTGCACTACCACAAATATTGCGGCACGCCGCCGGAGCAGTTGCTGTTCGGCCTGCGCGCCGCGCTCGACATCATGTTTACCGAGGGCGAGCCCAATGTGCAGGCGCGCCATCGCGCGCTGGCCGAAGCGGTGCGCCGCGCCGTCGCGGTGTGGAGCGAAGGGCAGACCTTTGACTTCAACGTCATCGAAGCGTCGGAGCGCTGCGACACGGTAACGACGGTCATCACGCGCGGCGGCGGTTCGGCGCAGCCTCTGGTCGATTACTGCAACTTCAAGTGCGGCGTCGTGCTCGGCCGCGCCTTGGGCTCCAGCGAAGGCAAGGGCTTCCGCATCGCCCATATGGGCCATGTCAACGCGCCGATGGTGCTGGGAACTCTCGGCGCGATCGAAATGGGCATGACGGCGCTCAAGCTGCCGCACGGGCCGGGCGGCACCGCCGCGGCGATTGCGTATCTGGCGGACGAGCTGAAGGCGTGATTTACATGCGCCAGCCACACACACCGGTCATCCCCGCGCAGGCGGGGATCCAGTTCTTTCTTTGCAACGCTGGATTCCCGCTTTCGCGGGAATGACCGGTTTCTGGATCAGCCTCATGAACAAACACATCGCCGCATTCGCTCTCATCGCCACGTCGCTGTTCGCAGCGCCGGCTCACGCCGCCCAATGCGGCGGCGACTTCAACACCTTCCTGTCCCAGATGGGCCGCGAGGCGCAGGCGAAAGGCGTGTCGGGCGCGGTGGTGCGCGAGGCCTTGTCCGGCGTATCCATCGATCAGGAGGTTTTGGCCTTCGACAAGCGCCAGCGTTACACCTTCAAACGCAGTTTCGAGGATTACGCCAAGACGCGCGTCATCCCGGCCCGCATCAAGCGCGCCACGTCGCTGATGCAGAAGCATGCGCAATTGCTCTCCCGCATCGAACGGCAGTTCGGCGTGCCCAAGGAACTGATCATGGCGATCTGGACCCTGGAGACCGACAATGGCGGCGGCGACATGGGCAAGCGCTCGGTGGTGCGGACCTTGGCGACGCTCGCGCATGACTGCCGGCGCACCGAACTGTTCCAGGGCGAGCTGATCGCGGCGATGATGATCGTCCACCGCGGCGACCTGCCGCTGAAGGACATGGTCGGCGCCTTCGCCGGCGAGATCGGGCAGACGCAGTTCCTGCCGTCGTCCTACATCAAGTACGGCGTCGATTACGACGGCAACGGCCATGTCGACCTGCGCCATTCGGTGCCGGACGTGCTGGCCTCGACGGCGAACCTGCTGCGCACCAATGGCTGGCGCGCCGGCCAGCCTTACGGCGAGGGCACCGAGAATTTCCAGGTCATGCGCGAGTGGAACCGCTCGGAGATCTACCGCAAGACCATGGTGCTGTTCGCGGAGAAGCTCGGCGGCAACAACTACTAGCGGGCGCGCACGCGGACCGTCGCGGGGACGGATTTGCCGCGCGGCGGCTCGGGAGGCTTGGGTTTGCCAAGCGCCATCACAGCCGTTCCCATGGCGACGCTGCCGAAGGTCACGATCAGACCGAACAGCAGCAGGCCGAAGGCCGCGCCGCCCGACCGGTCGTTGAGGATCAGGTCGCGCAGGTGGTGCGGGTTGAGCGCCATCAGTCCGCCGATCAGGACGATGGCCGCGCCGATGCCGATCGCCAGATTAACGGCAAGCAGGCGCAGCAGCGGCTGGCGGGTGAGGCGCATAACTAAAGGATAGCGCGGCGAGCGGGCGCTACAAATTCGCATATGGCGGTGCCGCCATGCAGGGACGGGCGCGGTACCCCGTCACATCCCGCCTTATTTGACCTGCATCGCCTTCTTCGGCTTCGCCCCGGTCCGGGCCACCGACTTGATGGCCAGCGGCGCGCGGCCGGATTTCTCGGCGATTTCGCGGTCCTGCTCGATGAGAAAGCCCAGCGCCGGCTCGTCCTTGTCGAGGCCGCCGAGCAGGTCGGCGGGGACCCGGCGGTTCGAGCGCTGCGAGCCGTCCTCATAGACGACGTCGAACATCACGAATTCGCCCTTGGGGTTGCTTCCCGGTTTTTTGGCCATGGCCTGGCTCCTCGTAAGGTCGCACCTCGTGCCCAAATGCCAGGGACGGCGCAAGCGCCAGGCGGGGCCGGGGGACGGAATGAATGGGTGGTATCGCAGGCGCGCGGCGGCGTCCTGATTGTCGCTTAGCTATGCACTTATGGCCGATATCCAAGCGCTGGCAAAGAGCCGATTCGTTAATGAACGGGCCTTTCGTACCATCAATGAGGACGACTTGGTCTCAAAGGCGGCCGATTTTGCGGATTTATGAACAAAAGAAACAAATCTGAGCGCTCCGCAAGCAACAAATGAAATGCACTTATCGCAATGCTCGGATGTTGCGGTGCACCTACTCTATTTCGCAGTGCAAGATATATTGCGTTGCAACAAGGCCCTGAAGCGGCGCGATTTGCCGGCTCGGGCTGAACCAGGAGCGAATTCCATGTCTTACACCCCGTCTGCCGTTGAAGCGGCCTTTTCCGCCACCTACGCGCCGGCCAAGCCGAAGCGCGGCCTGCTCGCCCGCATGCTGGACGGCCTGATGGCTGCGCGCATGCGCCAGGCCGAGCGCGAAGTCGCCCGCTACATCACCGAAACCGGCGGCAAGTTCACCGACGAATCCGAGCGCGAAATCGAGCGCCGCTTCCTGTCGCCGAACAGCCGCTTCTGATCCGGAGTTGAATAGATGTCCACTGCCAACGCCCATGTCGTGCACGACCGCTGGCCGGTCGCGCCCCAGACCACCGGTTTTCTGAACTACCTCAAGATGCTGGCCGAAGCCTTTTCGGAAGGTCTCGAGCAGGCCCGCGAGGCCCGGCGCAAGCACCCCTTCGCCGACGTCTGATCTTTTCGCAGACGCTCCTGACCAAAAGCCGGAAGCCATGCGCTTCCGGCTTTTGTCGTTTGAGGGCCGGTGCGCCGACCTTCAGCGGTCGTCCGGCGCCGGCTCCGGCACATAGTCGTCCGGAACGACGACGGACGGATCGCGCGGGTCGGGCACCTCCGGCGTCAGCATTGTGCCGGCCGGCGCACTGGCCGTCATTTCGAATCCGGTCTTCTCATCCACAGACAGCGATGCCTGCACCTTGGTGCGATAGAAAACATAGGCTGCGAGTGCTGCCTGCGTGCCGGCAATAAACAAAAACAGTGCGCGAGGCTCGAGCCCGCGCATGACGGCCGAAGCCAGCAACGGGCCAACCACGGCGCCGAGCGCGTTGGCCAGCAGAACTGTCGCTGCAGTCGGCACGGTCTCGCTGGCCGGCGTCTTGTCGTAGGCATGGGCTGCCGCCAGCGAATAGGTCGGCAGCGTGAGCGCGCCGAAGGCGAGGCCGAACACGATCAGCGTTGTGCCGGACGCTGCCAATAGCCACAGCGTCAACCCGACCACGGACGCGCCGGTCAGTATTCCGAACAGGACGAGGCGACGGTCGACGCGATCCGACAGGCGGCCGATCGGCCACTGCGACACCGCGCCGGCGAGCGTCGCCGCGCTCATGAACATGGCGACGTGGCTGACGTCGAGACCGCTGCCGGCCGCGGAGATAGGCCCCAGACTCCAGAACGCGCCATTGGCGACGCCGACCATGAAGGCGGCGATCAGGCCGACCGGCGCCGCGCGATAAAGCCGCACCGGATGGAAGCGTACGATGGTGATCGGCGCCGGCTGTGCCGAGCGTGTCAGCGCCACCGGGATGATGCCGAGCGATGCGAGGATCGCGGCGATCATGAAGCTGTTGGCCAGTTCGACCGGATAGAGCGTGACGAGGACCTGGCCCACGGTGAAGGCGCCGAAGTTCACCATCACATAGGCCGACATCAGCAGGCCGCGGGTGTCGTTGGTGGTGCGGCTGTTGAGCCAGCTTTCGATGACCAGATAGATGCCGGCGAGGCAGAAGCCGTTGAGAACGCGCAGGCCAACCCAGGCATAGACATTGGGCGCAAGGCCGTAAGCCAGCGCAACCGTCACCGCGAGCGCGACGAGCGCGGCGAAGGCGCGGATGTGCCCCGCGCTCAAGATCGCATAAGGCGCCAGCACGCAGCCGGCGACAAAGCCGACATAGTAAGACGAGCCGATGATGCCGAGACCGACCGCGCCGAAGTTTTCCGCGGCGCCGCGCAGCGGCAGCAGGGTGAACAACAGTCCGTTGCCGGCCAGCAGGAAGCCGATGCCGAGCAGCAGCGACGCGATCGGAGCAAGACTGTTCCGCATGCGGCGCGGTTGCCTCCGGCAAACAAGTCAGCGGCGCGGCCAAGTGTTCGCGGCGCGATCTTCCTTGTCCGGATAACCGGATTTCACCGTTTCGCCAACCCTGCGGCGTTGGAGCCGTAGCCGACTCGTCAGCCGCGGCTGGTGCGGCGATCCGCCCACGCCAGGGCAACGGCGAACAAGATGAAGGCGCAAACGACGCCGGTAACGACAAGGACCGTTTCGGTCGGCATGGATAGTTTCCCCCGGTTCCAATGCGATGAAATTAGCCTTCGGAACCGGGCGATATCGTTGATTTAGGTCAAATCGTACCGTTTCGGAGCACCGCCGCCGCTCGGCCACAAAGTCGCCGGACTTGGCTTTCACAAGCGCTCCACCCCCACAACACGGAGTTGGACTGATGCGCGGTGCTTGCCATGGATTTTCGTTCGCGCTGGTTCTTGGCGCTGTGGTCGCGGCCCAGCCGGCCCTGGCGCAGAAAGCCGGTAAGGCGATGGACGGAAACGGCAGCCATCTCGACAGCCTGATCGCCAAGCACGCCACCGCTCACAATGTCCCCGAGGCGCTGGTGCGCCGTGTCATCAAGCGCGAAAGCGGCGGCAATCCGCGCGCCATTTCCAAAGGTAACTACGGCCTGATGCAGATCCGCCTCGGCACGGCGCGCGCCTTGGGGTATCGCGGCGACGTTGCCGGCCTGCTCGACGCCGACACCAACATGACTTACGCCGTGAAGTATCTGGCCGGCGCCTACAGGGTCGCCGACGGCAATGCCGACCGCGCCGTGCGCTACTACGCGGCCGGTTACTATTATCACGCCAAGCGCAAGGGCGTGACGATGCCGGCGGCGAGCACGGTCGTTGCGACGGCGGCAGCCGAGGCACCATTGGCCGCGCGGGCTGAAGCGGCCGCTGAGCCGGAAGACAATGCTCCGGTTGAAGCCGCCAGCTTCCGCGACGAAACCTTCATCAATATGCGTTGAGGGCGGTTCGCCCGCTGAAATTACGCCGCGGCGTCTATTGAGCCGCGGCTGTCGCGGCCGAGGCCTGCCGGTTGACCGGCGACGATGCCGCGCCCCTTGATGCTGACGACGCTGGCCCGGTGCTTTGGGCATTGGCGAAGCTGCCGAAGATCGCAGCCAGTATGTTGAAGGGCGGCGGCAATGGCTGCGGCTCAGTCGTTGGCGTGGCTGGCGGCTTGCGACGCGGGCGCTGCTGAGCGGTGCGATGCTTTGTCTCCGCCTTCCTGGTCAGTGCGCTGTTCACCTGAGGCCTCGCGGGGGGCAGCGGCGGCGATTCGAGTGACGGCATTTGCAACGCCGGGAGACGGACCGGCGGCGTATCTTCGGCGGCGGTGACCGGCAGCTCTGTCGAGGACGCTTCGCCAATCTCGATCGGAATGGTGGCGCCGGGATTGGCGCCGATCGAGCCGGTCACTTCATCCTCGCCATGAGCGCCGTCAGAAGGCAAACCCGCGATCAGCGGCAAGGTCGGGATCGGGTGCGTCTCGATCACGATCTCGATTGCCGGCTCGGGCGGTACGACCTCGGGCACCCGGACGATGGTGTCGCGAAGATCGCGCAGGCGCTCAATCTCGCCGGCGCGGCGGAGCGCCGCATGGATCAGAAATTGCCGCCATTCGGGGTGTCCACTCTGGTCCATCAACGGACCGCGCGCGACGACCTCGTGCTGGGCCAACACCAAGCGCGTGCCACCCGGCGGCATGAGCGCCAGGGCCAGAATCGAAATGGCGAGAGTTACGCCGCCCACTGAAATAATTCGGAAGATCGGCAGCATACCTTGTGCATAACTGAGTCGCGGAAAACGCCAAAGGTTTGTCGGCGCTCATCTTTATCCGGCGCGAATTTGTAAATTGCACGCTATGCGAGTCGCGCGCGGTCCCGATCTTCGACTGAGGCTGCCGGGTGCGGGCGCGCGCCAATTGCATGACCTACCCGTGCCTTGGTAGATGATGCCGCCGCCCCATCCCTGAAGGCTGGGTTGGCGCCGGGCCCGTAGCTCAATGGTTAGAGCCGACCGCTCATAACGGTCTGGTTGCAGGTTCAAGTCCTGCCGGGCCCACCAGATTTTTCAGATGTTGGGCTGCCCGAACGCTGCACAGCCGAGGCGGCACTGGCGGATGAAATTTGCCGCCGTGCCTTCACTCCGCCTTGGCATGCGCCTGGCACCTGCACAGTGATCGCGCTGCGCGGAGAGCCGCTGCGCTAGTATTCCCACTCCACGCCGGCGCCGACCGCGCCGCCGCCATTGGCGTCGGCCTCGCCCTTGAGGCGGATATTGCGCGTGACGTCGAAATCGACGGTGACGCCGCTGTCATTGGCCTCGGTGCCGGTTTTGACGCCAACGCTGAGGCGGCGGTTGATTGACCGGGAGATACCGACCGTCGGATTGCCGCTGCTGCCGACCGAGACATCAAGGCTGTCGACGCCGAGCGACTTGCGCACGCTTTCGAACACATCGGGCCCGCCACCGCCGGAGAACTGCGCCGCGACCTGCGCCAGCTGCAGCGCCTGAATGGCGGAGAGGCCGCCGCTCGCCTTCGAGAACAGGATGCGCGAGAGCACTTCGTCCTGCGGCAGATCCGGCTGCGAGCTGAAGGTGAACTGCGGCTCGCGCGCCGCGCCGCTCACCGCGATGATGGCGGTGACTTCGCCGGCCTGCGTCTGCGCCTTGAAGTCGAGGTCGGGCGTCAGGTCGCCGGTGAAGACGATACGGCCTTCGGTGAAATCGAGCCGGGTGCCGGCGATCGACATCCGGCCGCGGCGCAGTTCGAAAGCGCCGATGGTCTGCGGATCGGACAGCCGCCCGCGCAATCTCAGATCGCCGCCGAGTTCGGCGTCGATGCCGCGGCCGCGCACGAAGACACGGCTCGGCGCGGTGATGGTGAGATCGAGCGTGGCGTTGAAGGGCGGGGCGCGGCTGGCGCGGGCGCGTTCGCGCGCCGCGGCGGCGAGCCGGGCCGCGGCCTGCGGCGGCGCCCCGACATGCACCGTGCCCGGGATCGGGCTGAGATTCGACGGCAGGCGCTCCGGCACGGTGACATCGAGCGACACGACGTCGATGGTGCCGGCGATGGTGGGATCGCGCGTCAGCGGCCCGGACAGCGACACCGCGACATTGGCGACGAGGCTGTAGATGTCGTTCTCGATCAACTTGGCGCGCCGCGCCGAAATCCGCACATCGCCGGGGAAGCCGGCCTTCGGATCGATGTTGATCGAGCCTTGCGCGGTGATGGCGCCGCCGTTCGGCGTCTGCGCCGAGAAGCGTTCGATGCGAACGTCGTCGCCCCGGGCGACAATCCGCGCCGCGATGTTGGTGTAGCGGATGCCGATGAGGGGGTCGGTGTAGCCCGCGCCATTGACGGTGGCGCTGCCGTCGATGCGCGGTTGCTGCAGGCTGCCGCCAACCTTGAAGTCGATCGCGGCCGCGCCGGTGACCCGGCGGCCGCTCTGCGCCAGAAAGCGGTCGGCGATGCCGAAATTGACATTGCCCGTAACGGCGAGATCGAGCCCGTCACCGGCCAGCGGCACCGTGCCGTTGACGCGGATGCTGCCGGCGCCCTTGGCGCCGATCGCGCCATCGACGCTCGTTCTGCCGTCGGCCAGTTGGCCCTTGGCCTGCACGTCGATGGGCGGCAGGCCGGCATCGCGGGTCTGCGGCGCGACGAGATTGTCGACGCGCAACGACCACTGTCCGGCAGGGGCGGCTTTGGTGCCGGTGACGCGGGCGTCGGCATCGAGCGTGCCGGACAGGCCGAGCTTCGGCACGATCACATCGGCGATCGACAGCGGCACGGCCTGCGCCTTGATCGTCAGGTCGTAGGTGTCGCCGGCGCGGCCGTCGACGCTGAGCCGGCCGCGATCGAGCGACAGCATCAGGGCGCGAATATCGACGCCGTTGTCGCGCACGGTCAGGGTGGCCGGCTGGGTCAGCGCGATGCGGCGCTTGTCGCGCGTGGCGGTGAGCCGCGACAATTCGAGGCTGATGTTGTCGGCCGCAACGAGCCGGCCGCGGGCATCGAGGGCAAAGCCGCGCGCCTGCGCGGTGAGGGCGATGTCGCTCGCGGCCGATGCGCCACTGGCGGTCAGGCGCACCTGCGTGATTTCCTCGCCGCCGACCGTGACGCGGTCGATCGATACGCGGCCATCGATGACCGGCTTGCGATAGATGTCGGTGGCGCGCAGATCGGCGTCGAGCTGGCCGAGCGAGGAGGCGCCGGCCTTGACGCCGCGGGCCGTGGCCACAAGGGCGATGTCCTGTCCGCCATTGGCGGCATTGAGCGTTGCATCGGCACGCAGCTGGCCGGCGAGCTTGGTCAGAGCGAGCGGCGACAGATCATCGAGATTGCCGGCGTCGATGGTCAGGCGGCCGCTGGCCAGTTGTTCGGCGGTGAGCGTGACGCCGCCTTTCGCGGTCACCGAGCCGATGCGCAGATCGACGTCGTTGAGCAGCCAGACGCCATTCTGCTGCTTGGCGAAATGCAGCGCGCCTTCGGCGGGCTTGTTGTCGACGCTGCCGGACAATGTGGCGCGCGCGTCGATCAAGCCGGTGACGTCGGTGGCGGTGAGGCCGATGGCGAGGCGTGAGATAGGGCGTCCCAGCGCGCGGGCGTCGGTCAGCGTTATGGTGACATTGGCGTCGGGACGCTCGACGGTGCCGGTGATCTTGCCGGCGAGCTCGGCGCGGCCGCTCAGACGATTATCGGCATGACGCAATTCGGCAATCACAGCCCGGGCGTCGATATTCGCCGCGGTTACGGTGGCCTGACCGTCGAGCCGCGCGGTGGCGTGCGCGCCGGCAAGATTGAGATCGCTGAAGCCGAAGCCGCCGGCTGGCAGTTTCAACACCTTGCCCTTGAGCGTGACGCGATCGCCGGCCAGTCCGTCGATGGCGGCAATGCCGGTGCCGAAACGCGTGACATTGCCGTCGATGACCGCTTCGTAGCGGTCATCCTTGGGAACGCCGCCGATGTCGGCGTCGAACTTGAACGCGCCGCGCAGCGAGGTGCCGGCGAGCGAGGCGAAGCGGGCGAGGTCGGGCGCTTCGGCGGCGAGGCGGCCCCGGAGCTCCTCGTTTCCGGCGCGGCCATTGAAGCTGGCCTGCGCTGTCGGCGTTTGCAGCCGGGCGGTCGCGATATCGGCGACGCCATCCTGCCAGTTGCCGCGCACGGTCAGCGACAATGTATCGCCGAGCGCGCGGGCGAGCGCCGGATCGCGCGGAGCAAGACCCGCGGCCTGAGCGTCGGCGCTGAAGCCGATGCGCGTCGCCTGATTGGTGACATCGCCGGTCGGCGCGGCATTGAGCTTGGCGGTGACTGTCCTGGCGCGGCCCTGCGGCGTGGCGATGTCGCGGGCATCGAGGGTCGCATCGACCGTCGGCCCCATCAGCGGGCCCTTGATGGTGCCGTCGAAGGCCAGCCGGCCGATCTCCGCACCACCGGCGGCGGTCTTGTCGCCCGCATTGGGCAATGAGCGCACGGTGATGGCGACGTCGGCGATCTGGTCGGCCGTAAGCCCGCCATTGATGTCGAGCCGCGCTGTTTGCGAGGCGACGGTCAAAGGCGAAATCGTGATGGCGCCGCCATCGGCAAAGCCGATGTTGCCGTTGAGCCGCGTCGTGCCCGCGAACACCGGCGCCGCAAGCGACGGCAGCAGGCCTTCAATACGCGAGGCCATATCGATGGTGAGCCGGCGCTCCTTGTCAATGCGCCGGATCTGCGCCGTGCCATTGGCGCCGATATCGTCGCCGGCGGCAAAGGCAAGCTGCGCATTGAATGAATCGAGCGTGCCGTTGCCTTCGAAGGTCAGCTTGACCGGAGGGCGGCCGGGAACATTGAGCGCGTGCGCGGCGATGCCGTTGGCAGGCTCGTCGACCGACAGATTGAGGTTCAGCCGCTGGGTATCCGGCACCAGTTCGACACGCGCGGCCAGCGTACCCGCGGCATCGAGACGCCGCGCGTCGAAGCGCAAATTGAGGCCCTCGGCCGGATTGCCAAGCGTGGCGGCGCCGGTTGCCGACACGCTCGCGGCGGTGCCAAGAACCGGCGCGCCGAGCGCCAGCTCCTTGAGGCCGAAATCCTTGATCTCGACCTTGAGCGGCAGTTCCGGCAGCAGCGGCTCTTTCGACACGGCTTCCGGCTGCTCGTTCGGCAGGGCGGGGCGCAGATAGCGCACGGTGCCGATCTGCAGCTTGTCGATCTGCAATTTGCGGAACAGCAGGGCCGAGCGCGTCCAGTTGAACTGCACACGGTCGATCTCGAGCCAGACGCCGTTACGGTCGGCGATCTTGATGTCGCTGATGGTGGAATCGGACAGCAGCGCGCCTTGCACCAGGCCGATCGAGACGCGCGAGGTCGGCGTGGACAGTACGCGCGACAGGAAGTTCGACAGGATGCCCTTGTCGTCGTCCGCGGTGCGCCCGGCCAGCGTTGACACCACAAGCGCGCCGGCCGTCAGCAGGCAGAAGGCGAAGCCGATCCCGATGGTCGTGCGCTTGATCTGCATGTCAGAACGCCTGTCCGATGCCGACATAAAGGGCCCAGCGGTTGTCGCCGGGGCGGCGGTTGAGCGGGAGGGCGACATCGACGCGGATCGGGCCAACCGCGGTGTAATAGCGAAGACCGAGGCCCGCCGAGTAACGCAGTGGCTGGCTGAAGTCCGGATAAGCGGGCTCGAACGCGCCGCCGGCGTCGAAGAACGGGACGAGGCCGATCGTGTCGGTGATCTTCACGCGCGCTTCGACGGAGGCCTCGACCAGGCTGCGGCCGCCGATGACTTCGCCGGTCGGGCCGAGCGGGCTCAGGCTGCGAAAACGATAGCCGCGCACCGAACCGCCGCCGCCGGCGTAGAAGCGATGCGTCGAAGGAATGTCGGCGAGCGATGAGCCGGCGACCGAGCCAAGGCCAATACGGCCGGCGAGGATATAGCGCGCATCGTCGTCGAGCGCATAATAGGTCGAGGCCTGGGCGCGGCTTTCGACGATGCCGACCGACGAACCGAGGAATTCGGGATAGGCGGTGACGGAGCCGGTTGCGCGGATCCCCTTGGTTGGATCGAGCGCGCGATCGGTCGAGTCATAATTGACGGCGGCCTGTACGCCGAACAGGCGGTAGTCCACCGTGCCGAGCGAGTCGCTGGTCGTGCCACGCTCGCCGGTGACGCCGAACTGCGCGGAGAAGGTATCCGTGAAGCGATGGCGGATGGCCGCCGAGCCCATGACACGCTTGCTGCTGTAACCGCCGTAAATGTCGCCGCCGGTGTTATCGCGCTCGATCATGCTGTCGAGCAGGAGATCATTGCGCGTGCCGTACAGGCCCGGCTTGACGAAGCTGGCGCGAAAGCGGCCGCCGAGATCGGCGAGCTCGAAGCTCTTGAGGTTGTCGATTGCCCGCGAATTGGTGCGCGGCGGGACGAACAGATCACCCTCGAGCCGCAGACTTTCGGCGCCGCCGAACAGGTTGCGGTGCTGCCAGTAAGCGCGCGTCGCCGGGCCGTCGAGCGTCGAATAGCGGGCCGAAAGGCCCACGACATGCGGCTTGCGATCCGTCACCTCGGCATCGATCGGCAACTGGCCGTTGGTGTCGAGCCGGCTCGGCTCGCGCATGCGCACCGAACCGATGGCGGGCAGCTTGAGCACCGACTTGCGTGAGGCGGCGAGCGCGGCTGGCGAGTAGGGATCGCCGGGTTCGATGTAGATCATCGAACGCACGACTTTCGGATCGACGTTCGATTGGCCGGAAACGGTCACCGGGCCGAAGGGCGCGCGCGGTCCGGTGTCGATGGCGATCTCGACATCCATCACGTCGTCGCGGTGCAGGACAACAGGACGCACCTTGGCGACTTTGACCAGCGGATAGGACAGGCCGCGGAAATGATCGATCAGTGCGGCCTGCGCGGCGCGGATATCGGCGGCGCGCGCCGGGTCGCCGGATCTCAGCCTGACAATCCTCGGCGGCAGTTGCTCGTCGGAGAACGGCCGGCGCGTGCGGGCGTCGATGACGCTGACGTTGCGCATCGTGAACAGCGGTCCGGGCTCGACAATGACCTTGATCGGCACGGCTTCGCGGGCGCGGAAGCTCTCGGCGGCGCGCGCGGCGCTCGGCGGCGTGGTGCGGCCGAGGCGCAGCGGCTGGCCGGCGACTTCGATGCGCAGCGCGGCGTCGTAATAGCCGGCGCCCCACAATGTATCGATGAGCGGCGCAAGATCGCCTTCGGCGCGGCGCACCAGGGTCTCGCCATCGGGCGGCGGATCCTGACGGGTGCGATAGAGCGTCGAGGCTTGCTCGAGAGGCTCCTTCAGATCCTTGGAACTTTCGCCCGTCTGGAACTCAAGGAGGTAAGGCAGCGCTGTTCTTGAGACGGCCGGCGGCTTGTCGCCGAAAAGACCGAAAAAGTCGAACGCCAGCGCCTGGCCCGGCCCTAAAAGGGCCGCGCCGATACAGAAACCAATGGCAACTCGCCCGACATTGCGCCACTTGGCAATTGGCAATACTCGCACCCCACACAACACGTCCAAAGACTACCAAACAAAGGCGGCAGCATGTCGCAACCGAAAATTTCGGGTTCCGGCGCGTCTTCGGGGCGCGTCTTGTCGCAACGGCGGCTGGCGTGGTGGAGTGCCGTCAATATGCGGCGGGTCGTGGTCGGTGGCGCAGTGGGCTTACAGCCATAACGCGGTCTCTTGATCGGTCACGTCCTCGACGTGGTGCAAGAGAAAAACCAGATTGCCCGCTTTGTCATTGATCGGCGAATTGATCGGCTGCCAATGCCGCTGGACGAATTCTCCGGCAGGATTTCGGATGTCGTATCGCTGAACCGCCATGGCATGCGGCTGACCGGTCTGTGCAACGATCTTCAGTGACGAATAAAGATTGCTCACGCCATCGGCGAGCTGGTCGCTCGGGTTGTCCGGGAATATGTCGAACAGCGACTTCCCGACGACGTCGCTCCGGTTGATCAAGGTCGCGCGTGCGTAAGCATCGTTGACGTCGAGGATGGTCAGCCCCGGCCCGGGGTCGAGCAGCATGTAGGGATTACGCGAAGCATCGAACTCGGCCTGAAACTCCTGCCTCGCCGTTTGGGAATCGACCGGCCCCTGCCGATGGCCGAGGCGCCGTGCCTCCGCGCCATCGGTGCGCGATTGCAGCATGGCCAGTTCGCGTTTCGCCGAAGCGAGCAGAGCCTGCAAGGTGCGCTGAAGCGTCGCGTCGGCGCTGTTATCCAGCAGCTTCTGGAAATTGGCGATGTTCTGTTCGCAAATGAAGGTGCTCATCGGGCTTCACCCGCGGCGAACAGTGTCGATCGGTGTGCAAATCGCATTTACAAAGCATAGCAGAATTGCCGGCCGACTACGAAATCGTCGGCAATGTTCTCAATTCGAAGCGAATTGTCCGCTCATGCGAACGGTTGCGCGACAGACAGTCGGCGTTCGGCGGAGCTGATGGTATTGGCGAGCAGCATGGTGATGGTCATCGGTCCGACGCCGCCGGGCACCGGCGTGATTAGCGAGGCCTTCTGTGACACGCCGGCGAAATCGACATCACCGACCAGTCTGCCATCGGGCAAGCGGTTGATGCCGACGTCGATGACGACGGCGCCGGTCTTGACCATTTGCGGCACGATCAGGTTCGGTTTGCCCGCGGCGACGACGAGAATGTCGGCAAGAATGGTGAACTGCGCGAGGTCGCGGGTCTTGGCGTGGCAGATGCAGACGGTCGCTTCGCGCTGCATCAGCATCAGGGCCATCGGCTTGCCGACAATGTTGCTGGCGCCAACCACGACGACATTCTTGCCTTCGATCTCGACGCCTTCGTGTTCGAGCAGCTTGACCACGCCATAGGGGGTGCAGGGTGGAAACACCGTGCTGCCGACGACGAGGCCGCCAACATTATAAAGGTGGAAGCCGTCGACATCCTTCTCGGCGGAGATGGCTTCGAGGATGTCCGGCACCGAGAAGTGTTTCGGCAGCGGCAGTTGCACGAGAATGCCGTGCACGGTCGGGTCCGCGTTTAGCGCCCTGATGCGCGCCAGGACCTCGGCCGGATTAGCATCGGCCGGAAAATCGAAACGCGACGAGTGAATGCCGACCTCGTGACAGGCACGGATTTTGTTGCGCACATAGACGGCCGAGGCCGGGTCGTTGCCGACCATGATCACCGCAAGGCCGGGCACGCAGCCGTCGGCGGCCAGATGCGTGGTCCGCTCCTTGAGTTCGGTGCGAATCTTGGCGGCGACGGCGATCCCGTCGACAAGTCTGGCGGTCATTGCGGCGGGCCCTTTGGGTTGGCGGCGGCTTTCGCTATCGCGCGGCGAGGCCGAACTCAAGCGCGTTCGGCGCAGGGCAGGCCTTGCAAACTGTGGGCTGCGGTGGGCGGCGGCAGCCATGCCCGGTGGGCGGTATCGGCAGGCCGCCGGATCGTCTAAGACGCGCGCCTTACGATGAGCACAGGAGGAAACGCATGACCCGGCTGGCCATAACGGTGGGCAGAACCGCGCTGAAGAATCCGGTGATTGCCGGTTCGGCCGAGCACATGATTGAGGCCGACCGCGTTCGCCGCGCCTTGCGGACCGGCGTCGGCGCCGTCGTGGTCAAATCCATCAATGAAATGGAGCGCGGCAAGGACCAACTGCAGCGGGCCGAATACATGCTGCTCGACGAGGCGTGGCGCGAAATCCCGTGGACGCCGCAGGCGCCGCAAACGGCCTTCATCGCCTGCCGCTCGGGCCTGACGCCGCAAAGCTTCGATGCCTGGCTCGAGCAGACGGCGACCCTCGACCGTGAAGCCAGGGCGATGGACTCCTATGCGATCGCCAGCCTGATCGTCGCCGATCTCGACAAAACGATCGCGATGGCTAAGCAAATCGAGCAGGCGGGCCTGCGCATGCTCGAGCTCAACATCGGCACGCCCTATGCGAGCCAGGCCAAAGGCGTGGTCGCCACCGAGCTCGATCCGGCGCGCGTAACGAGGATCGTTTCTGCCGTGCGGAGCGCGATCAAGATTCCGCTGTGGGTGAAGATCACCGGACAGAGCGAGCGCGTGCCCGATCTTGCGGCGGCGGCCTTCGCAGCCGGCGGCGAAGCGGTGGTGATGGCGGGGCGTCTGCTCGGATTCGTTCCGGATGTCGAAACGATGCAGCCATTTCTGGGCACTACCCTCGGCGTCGGCGGTTACTGGAATTTGCCGCTGACCTGTCATTGGCTGTCGGTGTCGCGCCAGCAGCTTGGCGCGGGTAAGCCGCTGATCGGCACCAACGGTGCGCGCAATGGTTTGGATGTCGCGCGCATGATGCTGGCGGGCGCGAGCGCGGTCGAGATGTCATCGGAAGTGATGCTGCGCGGCGCGCCCGTGTTGTCCGCCGCATTGCGCGAGTTCGACGACTATTTGCAACGCAAGGGACTGACGGCGGCCGATTTGATCGGCAAGGCCGCGGATCAGCGCAAGTCATTTGCAGATATGCCCTTGCGCACGGGCAACTGGAGAAAATATGTTGCCGGACTAGAAAAGTGAGGGAGTGAAGCGATGAAGATGTTGAACCGCCGTTCGGCGGCTATGGTGCTGATCGGCGCGGCTTTCGGATTGACGCAAGCGGCGCCGGCTTATGCGCAGGCATGGCCTTCACGCCCGGTCACGATGGTGGTGCCGTTCACCGCCGGCACCACGTCCGATGTGATCGCCCGCAGCCTGGCGCAGGAACTGCATCAGAAACTGGGCCAGCCTTTCATCATCGAGAACAAAGGCGGTGCGGGCGGCAATATCGGCGCGATGAATGTCGCGCGTGCCAATGCCGATGGTTACACCATCCTGTTCGCGACCACGGGACAGGCCGCGACCAACCAACTGATGTACAAGCAGATGGAGTATAGCCCGCAGCGCGATTTCGCGTCGGTCGTACTCGTCGCCAAGGCGCCGGTCATCATTACCGCGAAGCCTGACGCGCCTTATTCCACGCTCAAGGACTTCATTGCTTACGCCAAGGCCAATCCGGGTAAAGCGACCGGCGGCTTTCCGGGCAACGGCACCCTCGGCCACATCACCGGCGAACTGCTGGCGCGCAGCGCCGGAATCGATTTCGCCAAGACGCAGTATCGCGGCAGCGCGCAGATCCTCACCGATCTGATTGGCAATCACATTGATGTCGGCATGGATTCGCTGGCCGGCTATGTGCCATCGGTGCGCGAGAACAAGATCAAGGCGCTGGCGATTGCCTCATCGCAGCGCTGGTCGAGGCTGCCGGATGTGCCGACGGTCGCCGAATCGTTGCCCGGCTTCGAAGCCGGCGTCTGGTACGCCGCCCTGGTGCCGGCCAAGACGCCGGGCGATGTCATCGCCAAGCTCAACGCGGCGACCAATGCCTGGCTCAAGGATCCAAAGACGCAGGAATTCCTCGGCAATCTCGGCATCCAGCCCGCCGGCGGTACGCCGGACGAACTCAAGGCCTTCACTCAGGCCGAAATCGACAAGTGGAGTCCGATTATCAAGGATGCCAAGATCGAGTTCTGATTCGTCGCATTCGCGCCAATGAATGAAGCCCGGGAGGCGCCAGCCTTCCGGGCTTTATTTGTTTTGCGGCCGTTAAAAGCGCTTGCGTGGTCGTACCTGGCGGCCGCCGCGGCCGACAGCCAGTGGCTGCTCGGCGCCAAGCCCGTGGCCGAGCTTGCGCGAAATCTGCCGCGCCGCTTCGATCAGCAGAGAGACATCGTGCGCTCGCGCTTTCTCGGGCAGCGAGTGGATGGAGCCAACGATCGCGACCGCGGCGATGCAGGCATCCTGTGCGTTGAAGATCGGCGCCGCGACGGCATTGAGCCCGAGCGCGACTTCCTCCGGCGAGGAGGCATAGCCGAGGCGCGCGACTTCCTGCAGCTCGTGCTCCAGCTTGCGCGGCGACACGGTGGTCTTCTCCGTGAAGCGCTGCAGCGGCCGGGCCAGCACGCGTTCGCGGAAGGGCTGCGGCGCATAGGCCAGCATGACCTTGCCCTGCGCCGAGGCATGGAATGTCAGTTCGCTGCCGGAGCGCACGCCGATCTCGACCGGCGATGAGCCGGCGAGCTTGTGCAGCACCAGCGCGCCGCGCGGCGTCATTTCCGACAGCACGATGGGCTGATCGAGCGCGTCGCGCAGCTGCCGCATCGGACCTTCGGCGACGAAGACGAGATCGTCGTCCGGCGCATGCCGCGCCAGGAGCCGGCTCTTCGGCCCGATCATGTAACGCGACGTCGACGGATTCTGCGCGAGGTAGCCGCGATCGACCAGAGTTTGCAGATGCCGGTGCACCGATCCCTTGGTCACATTCAGGCGCTCGGCGATCTGCGTTACGCCGAGCTCGCCATCGGCGAAAGCGACGGCTTCCAGAACATCAATGGCCAACTGGACGGAGCGGACGCCGCCGGATTCGATTTCGGTCATGGCGAGACGAGTATCATGGTTCGCGAGTGCAAAACAATGTTACGAGTCATTGAATCGCCATCGGTACATGTTGCGCTGCAGCGCAGGCTTTTTTCGGATGTGGCATTGTTCCGTTTGACATCCTGTCACGCGCTCCGGTACGGTGAATTGAAACGACGTTCCGCGCTCGCAAACAAAACTTGAAACGACGCGCGGTTGCAAGAGCTTTGGTGAGGAAATGTCTGGAAATCTCGATACCGAGCAGCGCATCGACGCCTTGCTGAAAGGCGCCATCGACCCGCACGTGCACACCGGACCGTCGATCGCGCCGCGCGCCCTCGACCACGTTGAAATGCTCCAGCAGGCCTCGAAGGTCGGCTACGCGGCCATCGTGACGAAGGATCACGACTACAGCAGCGTGATGACGACGGCGCTGATCCGGAAGCATTTCCCCGATCTCAAGACCAAAATTTATCCGAGCATCGTGCTCAACAATGTCGTCGGTGGTCTCAATCCGTATGCCGTCGAGCACACCGCCGCGCTGGGCGGCAAGATCGTCTGGATGCCGACGCTGGCCGCGGAAAACCATCTGCGCTGGCAGGAGCAGGCGCAGTGGACGCATCCGGCCTCGACCGATCGCATGCGCCCGGTGACGCCGGTCAAGGTGCTCGAGGACGACAAGAAAACCTTGCGCGACGACGCCAAGGAAATCCTCGACATCGTCGCCAAGAGCGACATGGTGTTGGCCAGTGGCCATCTTCATGTCAGCGAGACTTGGATCGTGTTCGAGGAAGCCAAGAGGCGTGGCGTCAAGCGCCTGGTCTTCACGCATCCGGAAGACATCGTCGATGCCTCGCTCAACGACGTGAAGGGCATTGCCGCGATGGGCGCCTTCGTCGAGCACTCGCTCTGCATGTTCCTCGACGGCTGCAAGTTCAAGAGCCGCGAAGCCGAAGACCTCCGTAATCAGATCAAGGCCGGCGGCGTCGGTCAGACGATTCTTGCCTCCGATCTCGGCCAGGTCGGCACCTTCGATCCGATCGACGGCATGCGCCGCGGCATCAAGATGTGCATGGATCTCGGCTTCAGCGACGACGAGATCCGCCAGATGGTTTCGACGAATACGGCGCGCGCGCTCGGCATCGAGGCCGATGTCGAGGCCGCACACAAGGCATAAGACCGGGCCGCGGCTCGCCGCGGACAAGAAGGATGGAAGTCAGGGAGTTCGATGATGTATGACGCCAGCGATCCGCGTTCCGCATTGGCCGCCAAGGCGCCGGCCGACAAGGGCCCCGTCACTGGGCCGTTCGGGGCCGCGGAATATGTGCGCTTCTATGAGGAGCCGCCGCAGGAAGATAACGCGACCGGCAAGACCTGGATCGCCCGCGGCCAGAACCTCGTCATGGTGTGCATCGAGCCGAAAAAGGACTACGTCCTGTCGCGCGAGGCTCAGCCCGACGAATATGCGGTTCTGATTCCGGATGCCGCGACGGTCGTCGAGTTCACGACCAAGGACGGCACCCAGCGCGTTGCCGGCAATAACCTGGCTTTCCTGCCGCCGGGCAAGTCGTCGATGAAGGTGATCGAGCCGGGTCGTATCTACGCGATGTTCACGACGCGCTCGGAAGACCTCAACGCCAGGTGCAGCAACAAGGATCATTTCAAGTCGGCGAAACCCTATGTCGCGCCGGTCGTGAATTGGCCGGAGCCCAAGGGCGGATTCAAGCTGCGCGTCTACAGCCTCGACGTGCCGCCGGAACCGGGCCGCTTCGGCCGCATCTGGCGCTGCACCACCATCATGGTGAACTTCCTCGATCATTTTGACGGGCCGAGGGATCCGAGCAAGCTGTCGCCGCATCACCACGACGACTTCGAGCAGTGCTCGCTCGCCATCTCCGGCGAATTCATTCACCACCTGCGCTGGCCGTGGGTCGTCAATAAGAACAACTGGCTGCCGGACGACCATGAAGTCTGCGGCACGCCGTCGATCGCGATCATTCCGCCGCCGTCGATCCATACGACTGAAGCGTCAGGCAAGGGGCGCAACCAGCTCGTCGATATCTTCTGTCCGCCGCGTCTCGACTTTTCGCAGAAGCCCGGCTGGATATTGAACGCCGACGACTATCCGATGCCCGGCCAGAACTGAGAAGCGAAGACAGAATAAGATGAGCAAAACCTCGACCTTTCGTCAGCGCGTGCTGGCCGGCGACAAGCTGGTCGGCTCGTTCCTGAAGACGCCGACGAGCCACGGCACCGAAATTCTTGCCGGCGCCGGCTTCGATTTCGTCGTCATCGATCAGGAGCACGCGCCGTTCGATCGCACCACGACGGACATTGCGCTGATGGCGGCGCGCGGCCACGACATTCCGGCGCTGGTCCGCGTGCCGGGCCCCGAAGGCATCCTGTCGGTGCTGGATTGCGGTGCGACCGGCGTTCTGGTGCCGCACGTCAAGACGGCAGCCGACGCGCGCGAATACGCGGCGCTGTTCCGTTATCGCAACGGCGCGCGCGGTTTCGCCACCAGCACCCGCGCCGGCGCTTATACAGGCGTGCCGATGTGGCAGCACATCGCCGAGCAGGATGCGCAGATGACCTTCGTCGCGCAAATCGAGGATCCGGTCGCGCTCGATGACGTCGAAGCGATCGCCGCCGTCGATGGCGTCGACTCGCTGTTCATCGGACGCGGCGATCTCACCGCCGCCTTTGGCGATGAGTCCAAGGAGCCGCCGGCGGTGATCCGTGCGACCGAGCGCATCGCCGCGGCGGCGCGCAAGGCCGGAAAGTCCGTCAGCGTCTTTGTCGGCAACGGCACCGAGGCTGCGTGGCTTCGCTCGCTTGGCGCCAACGTCTTCGTGCTGTCGTCCGATCAGGGTTTCCTGCGCCAGGCGGCGGTGCAGGGGCTGCGCGACGTCCGGGAAAAGGTTTGAGGAACTGACGACGGGACATCCCGGCGTTCTTTTGAAGTCTGAAATTCCAAACATCAAAATCAGAGTTAGGGAGGAAGCAATGAAATCTCACACGAAATTCATGATCGCCGCGGCGGTCGCGCTGACGGCGGTGCTGCCCGCCAAGGCCCAGGACACGATCAAGATCGGTTCGTCGCTTGGCTTGACCGGCTACGGCTCGCTCACCGACGCGCACTGGCGTGACGGCCTCGTCGCCGCCATCGAGCGGCTCAACGCGCAGGGCGGCGTGCTCGGCAAGAAGTTCCAGCTGGTGACGGAAGACAACAAGTCCACCCCGCAGCAGGCCGTCGTCGTCTACCGCAAGATGATGTCCGAGGATAAAGTCGTTGCTTTCAACTCGGGCTGCATCTCGGCCGGCAACTTCGCCGCCGCCAGCTTCGTCACCAAGGCGAAGCTGCCGATGTTCCTGTGCTCGATCCTGCCGCGCCAGCCGGAAGAGGTGAAGTGGGCGTTCCAGTTCCTGCCGCCGCCGAAGTACGAAGTGGACACCCGCTATCAGTACCTCAAGGAAAAGACCCAGGTTCGCAAGATCGGCCTGCTTGCCGATCCGAGCCCCTACGTCACGCTGATGAAGGGCATCGCCGAGAAGACTGCCGCCGAGTTCGGCCTCGAAGTCGTCGCCAGCGAGACCTATCAGCAGGATGACTCGGACTTCAGCGTCCAGATCGGCCGCATCAACGCCGCCGGCGCCGGCGCCGTCATCATGCTGGGGCAGGGCAACGCGGTCGTCACCGCCGCCAACAACATCCGATCGCTCGGCCTCAAGAACATGCTGATGCTCGGCTCCATCCAGGAACTCGACATCCATCTCGCTGCCGGCAAGGTGCTCGGCGACCAGTACATGGCGCCGACTCCGATGATCCAGCTCGCGTCGGATGACATCAGCGTTCTCACCGATCCGAAGGCCCGCGCGGTCGCGGAGCCCTTCATCAAGGCGATGCGTGACAAGTACGGTCGCGGCGATAATGCTCAGGCCTCGCGGGCCTGGGATTCGATGATGATGATGGCCGAAGCCATGAAGAAGGCGGGCACCACCGAAGGCGAGAAGGTACGCGACGCGTTCGAGAAGCTCGGCCAGTATGTCGGTGCCGGCGCGACGTACAACTTCAGCACCGAGAACCACATCGGCATTACCGAGAACCCCTATGTCCTGATCTCGGTCAAGGACGACAAGCTGGTTCGCAGGTAACAGCGATGGCAACTGACACGACCCATCTGATCGCGGTTCGCGATCTGGCGGCCAGCTACGGCCATATCGAGGCTCTTCGTCCAACGAGTCTCCATGTGGCGCCGGGCGAGTTCGTCACGATCCTCGGGCCGAACGGGGCGGGCAAGACCACCTTGCTCCGCGCCATCACCCGGCTGATTCCCAGCAAGGGTCAGATCTCGTTCAACGGGCGGGACGTCACCGGCCTGAAGACGCACGATCTGGCCGAGCTCGGCATCATTATGGTGATGGAGGGTCGTGGTCTGTTCGGCGAAATGAGCGTGCGGGAAAACCTGCAACTCGGCGCCTACAAGCTGTCGGGCACGCCGGCCGATATGGACCGGCGGCTCGACAAAGTCTTTACGCTGTTTCCGCGTCTGAAAGAGCGTGTCGATCAGATGGCCTCTTCAATGTCCGGCGGCGAGCAGCAGATGCTCGCCGTTGGTCGGGCTCTCATGGCCGAGCCGAAGTTGCTCATCCTCGACGAGCCGTCGCTGGGCCTCGCACCGCGGGTGGCCACCGAAATTCTCTCGACGCTGGGCGCTCTCAATAAAGAGGGCCTCGGCATTCTGCTGGTCGAGCAGAAGGCGCCCTTGGCGCTGAAGCTTGCTCAGCGCGTCTATATCCTTTCCTCTGGCAGCGTTCGCGCCGAATTGCCGACGCACGAGATCAAATCGCATCATGACCTCGCCCGCTATTACTTCAGCTAAGCCGCCCGGAGCGGCCAAATTTGCCTCGCGGTTCGACCGTTTCCAGGTCAGCCTGCTGGTCGTCGCCGTGCTGCTGACATGCGGCGCGCTCGCCTATGGCGGCTTCCTGCTGACCGTGATGCAGCTCGCGATGATCTACGCGATCTTCTGCATCGGTCTCAATTTCTTCATGGGCTATACGGGGCAGGCCTCCTTCGGCCAGAACGCCTTCGCCTGTATCGGCGGTTACGGCAGCGCCATTCTCTGTGTGCAGTACGGCTGGGATCCGTTGCCGGCGCTCATCGCCTCCATGGTCGTCGCGGGGCTGTTCGCGCTGGTCATCGGCTATCCGACCTTGCGCCTGCGCGGCCACTATCTCGCGATGGCGACGTTCTCCCTCGGCCTCATCACCTATGACATCTCGATCCACTGGACGAGCGTCACGCAGGGCTACATGGGCTATGCCGGCATACCGCCGCTCGGCATCGGCAGTTTCACCATCGAGAGCGAGCATTGGAAGCTGGTGGCGCTCGCCGTTCTGGTCGCTTTCGGCTTCTGGCTGTCGCTCCGCATGCGCGATTCGCGGTTCGGTCGTGGCCTTCGCGCCATTTCGGGCAGCGAGAACGGCGCCGCCGCGCTCGGCGT
The DNA here is from genome assembly GCA_035556455.1 of Pseudolabrys sp. Lineage (GTDB taxonomy): Bacteria > Pseudomonadota > Alphaproteobacteria > Rhizobiales > Xanthobacteraceae > Pseudolabrys. The sequence goes on along the minus strand of DATMEX010000037.1, from coordinate 14,026 downwards.
GCGCGTGTCGCGCTACAAGCTGATCGCCTTCGTCATTGCCGCGCTCTATGCCTCCGCCGCTGGTTCGCTGTTCGCGTATACGATCGGCTTCATCAGCCCCGAAGTGTTCGGGCCCCAAATGGCCGTCATGACCTTCACGATGCTGTTCGTCGGCGGTGTCGGCACCATTGTCGGTCCGATCATTGGCGCCATCGTCACTTCGCTGCTGCAGGAAGTCGTCCGTGGCAGCGGCCACTTTCAGGACATCGCCTATGCCGTGGTGTTGCTGGTCACACTGATCTACGCGCCCAAGGGCCTGTCCGCGCTCGGCACGCTGTTCCGCCGCAAGAAAGGGGAGGCGTGAGCATGTCGCTCCTCAAGGTCAAGGGCCTCACCAAGCGGTTCGGCGGTCTTGCCGCCAACAACGACATCAGCCTCGAGGTGCCGCAGGGCAGCCTGTTCGCGGTCATCGGCCCGAACGGCGCCGGCAAGACCACGTTCTTCAACATGGTCTCGGGCTTCCTGAGCTCGACGGCGGGCAGCATCGAATTCGATGGCCGCGACGTTACCAAGGTGCCGCAATACGATATCGCGGCGATGGGCCTAGTGCGCACCTTCCAACTCGTGCAGCTCTTCAAGGGCATGTCGGTTGCGGAGAACGTTGAGGTCGGCTGCCATCTGGCGACCCGCGGCGGGGTCGCCGCCTCGCTGTTCCGGCCGTCCTGGTTCCGCAAGCAGGAAGTCGAGGTGCGCGAGCGCGCCCATGAGCTGCTCGAATTCGTCGGGCTGTCGGCGCAGGCTGAGCTCGATTCCGAACTCTTGCCTTACGGCCAGCAGCGTCTGCTCGAGGTCGCGCGGGCGCTCGCCGCCAAGCCGAAACTGCTGCTGCTCGACGAGCCCGCCGCCGGTCTCAATACCCAGGAGACCGAGGGCCTCGCGCACATCATCCAGAAGATCAATGCGCAGGGCACCACCGTGCTGCTGATCGAGCATGACGTCGCCCTGGTGACGCGCATCGCTCATCGCATCGCCGTGCTCGATTTCGGCAAGAAGATCGCCGAAGGCACGCCCGACGAAATCAAGGCCCACCCGGAAGTCATTGCCGCCTATCTGGGCGTGGAAGAGGTTGAAAATGCCTAGCGTCGTCGAACTGATCCAGAGCCTCGTCAACGGCATCGGCATCGGCCTGATCTACGGCCTGATCGCCATCGGCTTTTCGGTGATCTACAACGCCAGCGGCATCGTGAACTTCGCGCAGGGCGTGTTCGTTATGCTCGGCGGCATGTTCGCGCACACCTTGCTGGTGCGTTACGGCTTGCCGATCTGGCTGTCGGCCATCATTTCGACTGTCCTGGTCGCGGCAGCCGGCGTGCTGGTGCAGATCTTCGTCATCAATCCGATGTGGCGCCGCAATGCGCCGCTGTTCGCCATCATTCTGGCGACCCTCGCGGTGCAGTTGTTGATCGAGCAGATCATCATCCTGACGCTCGGCGATCAGCCGCGCACCTATCCGGAATTCACCGCCGGCGGACCGCTCAAGGTCGGCGCCATCGCGATTCCGTATCAATTGTTCTGGGTGCTCGGTGTCGGCGCCTTGCTGGTGTTCGCGCTGACGCAGTTCTTCAACCGCACGCGGATGGGCCGGGCGCTGCGTGCCTGCGCCCAGAACCGCGAGGCGGCAGCATTGCTCGGCATTCCGGTCGAGCGCATGCTCATCGTCGCCTTCGCGCTGAGCGCCGGACTGGGCGCCATCGCCGGCATCCTGATCACGCCGACGCAGTACACCGCCTATCTCGTCGGCACGCCCTACGGCATCAACGGCTTCATCGCGGCGATCATCGGCGGCTTCGGCAGCCCGGTCGCGGGCCTCGTCGGCGGCATCCTGCTCGGCGTGATCCAGTCGGAGGCCATCGTCTTCTTCGGCGCCGGCTTCCGTAACATCATCTCGCTGTCGGTGCTGCTGATCGTGCTGATGTACTTCCCCAAGGGCCTGTTCGGCGGCCTCGAGAAGAAAGCGTAGAGTTCGAGCGAATGAATGTTCTTTTGGTCTACGCCCATCCGGAGCCGACCTCGTTTACGGCGGCGCTCAAGGATACCGCGCGCGACACGCTGACCGCCGCGGGCCATCACGTCGAGGTCTCGGATCTCTACGCCGAGAACTTCAATCCGGTGGCCGGCCGCCACGACTTCACCACCGTGCACGATGCCAAGCGCTTCCACTACCAGAACGAACAGATGCATGCGCACACCAACAAGGGTTTCGCGCCGGATCTGGCGCGCGAGCAGCAGCGCATCCTCAAGGCCGACATGATCGTCTGGCTGTTCCCAATCTGGTGGGGCGGTGTGCCGGCGATCATGAAGGGCTGGTTCGAGCGCGTGATGGCCTTCGGCTTCGCCTATGCCGACGGCAAGCGCTTCGACTCTGGATTTTTCAGGCACAAGATCGGCATGCTGTGCCTGACCACCGGCGGCACGGTGGAGCGCTTCTCGCCGGGCAATGTCTACGGCCCGGTCGAGCAGGTGCTCTATCCGACCCAGCATCTGATGGTCGAGTACATGGGCATGAAGACATATCCGCCCTTCGTCGCCTATGCTTCGCCGCGCATCGATGAGGCCGGCCGCAAAGCCTACCTCAAGCAATGGAGCGAGCAGCTTCTCAAAATCGCGGCCGAGAATGCGCCGCGCGAGGCGGCGCAGGCCTGATTGAAAGCGGCGACAATGAGCGACCAGAAGAACACCTACGCGCTCGCCGGCAAGAGCGTCATCGTCACCGGCGGCTCGCGCGGCATCGGCGCCGAGGTGGCACGCCGCTTCGGCGCCGCCGGGGCCAAGGTCGCGGTGTTCTATCGCAGCGGCGCGGATGCGGCCGCCAAGGTCGTGGAAGACATCAACGCGGCCGGCGGCCAGGGACTCGCGGTGGTTGCCGACATTGCCAATCCCGACGCCGCCAAGGCCGCGGTCGAAATCGTTGCGACGAAATTCGGCGGCATCGACGTCGTCGTCAACTGCGCCGGCATCGCCGAGTACCGGCCGTTCGAAAAGACCGACGCGGCGCTGTTCCACGCGCATTTCAACACCAACGTGCTCGGCACCGTGGCGGTGATCCAGGCGGCGCTGCCGCATCTGCCGTCGCCGGGCGGCCGCATCGTCAATTTCTCGTCGGCGCTGGCGACCCGGCCGATCCCGAATTCGGCGATTTACTCGGCCTCCAAGGGCGCGATCAACACCTTGTCGCACGCGCTGGCCCGGGAGTTCGGCCCGCGCGGTATCACCGTCAACACCATCGCGCCCGGCGTCATCGAGACCGAGATGACCACGAAGATTCTGGCGGAGCGCGGCGAGGGCATCAAGGCGATGACGCCGCTTGGCCGCATCGGCCAGCCTGACGATATCGCCGGCGTCGCGCTGTTCCTGGCGTCGCCCGACGCCGGCTGGATCACCGGCCGCACTTTCATCGTCGATGGCGGCGTCAGCACGCTGTAACGACGGCGGGCTCTAGCGTCCTAGCAGCAACGACAGCAGCGGCTCGCCGGCCAGAAGCGCCAGGCCTGCGACTGCCAGCAGCAAACGTATCGCCGCTCCGATCGGTTTCGAAATGAAACCCTCCTGCGCGCAGACGAGCGCAACGACGCCGGCAGTGGCGGTGACGACGGAGAACGCGATGTTCGCCGCCGAGCCGATCATGAGGACGCCGGTGTTGTAGATGAAGATGTACGGGATGATGAAGGCGACGATGGCGAGCCGGCAGCATTGCACGGCGATGGCCAGCGGGTTGGCATTGGCGATGGTGCCGGCGGCGAAGGCGGCTACCGCAACTGGCGGTGTGATCGCCGACATCGAAGCGAAATAAACGATGAACAGGTGCGCCGGTAGCAGCGGAACATCCAGCGCCAGAAGGGCGGGCGCGGCGAGCACCGAAGCGAGCGCATAGACCGCTGGCGTCGGCATGCCCATGCCGAGCACGATGACGATGACGGTGGCGATGATCAGCGTCAGGAAGCCGCTGCCCTGCGCCAGGATGAACAGCGCCGTCGAAATCTTGCCGGTGAGGTCCGTCATCGCCAGCGTGCCGACGACGAGGCCGGCAACCGCACAGGCAACGCCGATGCCGGTCATGCGCCGTGTGGTGTCGTCGAGTGCGCGAACCACGGCTCTGCCGATCGCGGTCGGGCTGCGCAGACGAAACGCGAGGATTGGCAGCAGCGAGGCGAGCGCCAGCGCGGCGGAGAAGGCCGGCCGGTCCACCGTCAGAACGTACCAGGTGAGGATGAAGATCGGGACGAAGTAGTACCAGTCCCGTCGCAGCACCTTGACGATGTTCGTCGTCACCGTGGCCGTCGGCGCCAGATTATCTTTCTTGGCGCGCAGGTGGACGGCGAGAAACACCGACAGATAATAGAGCAGCGCCGGCACGGTCGCCGCGATGACGATCTCGCTGTAGGGAATGCCGGTAAAGTCCGACATCAGGAATGCCGCCGTGCCCATGACGGGCGGCAGCAGCGCGCCGCCTGTCGAGGCGGTGGCTTCCACGGCGCCGGAATAAACCCGTGACAGGCCGGTGCGGATCATCAGTGGAATGGTGAAGGAGCCTGTGGTGACGACGTCGGCCGTCGGCGAGCCCGAGATCGAGCCATAAAGGCCCGACGAGACCACCGCGACCTTGGCCGGCCCGCCGGCCTGCTTGCCGACCAGGCCATTGGCCAGGTCGAAGAAAAAGTCGCCGCCGCCCGCGGCGTCGAGCACGGTGCCGAAGGCGACGAAGGCGAAGACCAGAAGCGCGGCGACGCTGAGCGCCGGGCCGAACAGCCCGTTGGTCGTGAACACGATCTGATAGAGCATGTCCTCGAGGCTGAGCTCGCGATGCCAGAACGGTCCCGTCAAATGGTGGCCGAAGACGCCGTAGATGAGGAAGGCCAGCACCACGATGACAAGCGTCATGCCGATGACGCGCCGTGTTGCTTCGAGAACGAGCAGGATGAGCGTTACACCGGCGATCTGATCGGCGAGGTTCAGCGTGTCGATCATCGGCAGCCGCAGTTCGTAGATCGGCTGCATCGCTGCGAAGTAGACGCAGATGGCGATCGAGGCAATCGCCGCCGTCCAGGAAAACAGCGAGCGGCCGGTCGGGCGATCAGGGTTGCCGGTGGTGGTGAGGAACGCCACGGCGAGGATAACGCCGAGGAACCAGTTCAGCGCGTACTGGCTCTGCACATAGACGCCGAAGGCCAGCATGATGAAGAACGCCGACGTTGCGACCGCGATCAGCGATACGAAGGCGTTTTCAATTTGTCCGAGCTGACGCGCGCGTCCTGGCGCCAAAGTTCGCACGACTTTAGCGAACACGTTGGAGATCCTCTTGGCGTCGGGGGGCTTGAGAGACGGGCGAAGAACGGCGGCTTTGTCGGCCGCCGTTCGTTTTCGCGCAGGCTTACAGCACGCCTGCGTCCTTGTAGGCCTTGATGGCGCCGGGCGCGAGCGGGATCGGGCCGACATCGGTCAGCCCTTTCTTGCCCATGCGCGCGAAGGACGGATAGGCCTTGGTCAGATAGTCGAAGTGCGTGAGCAGGCTCTTGGTGATGGTTTCGGCGTCTGCGTCCGACATCTTGTCGGAGCCATAAAGCACGACAAAGCCGGTGACCGTCTTGACGTCTTCCGCTTCGAAGCCATAGGTCTTGGCCGGGATCGTCACGCTCTTGGTGCCGGCTTCGGCGTTGATCCTGGCGATGGCGGCATCCGGGATCGCCAGCATCTTCAGCGGCACATCGTTGGCGAGCCGGTTGAGCTGCGCGGAAGGGAACGCCAGCATGTTGAGAACGATATCGACCTGACCGGCCTTGAGCATATCGAGGCCGTCATTATAGGCGACGTATTCGACGCGGCCGCCCCAGGAGGCCAGGTCCTTCACCGAAATGCCGGCCGCTTCGAACACCTGTTCGCCGGCGATCTGCATCATGGTGCCGCGCTTGTTGAGCGCGATGCGCACCGGTTTCTTCTCCTTGGCGATCTGGTCGAGGCCGGTGAAGGGTGCATCCTTGCGCGCGACGATCTGGATGGTGGCTTCCGGATCCAGCAGCGCGATGGCGCGAAGGTTTGCAATCTTGGCCTTGAACGGCGCCTCGCCTTTCGTGGCCCGCAGCGCCATCTGCGCGTGCGCGATGCCGAGTTGCACCCGGCCATCGAACACGAGCTGAATGTTCGCCGCATCGACGCCCGGTTCATAGGTGAAGGAAGAGCCGGGCACCTGTTGCTGGATGGTCTGGCCGATGGCCGCGCCCATAGCGCTCCATGCGCCGCCGACCGATCCGCCGGCCAGGGTAATCTTCAGCGGATCGGCGGCTGCCGAGCCGGCCGCGAGCGCCGCGCTCAGGCCAAGGGCGGCAAGAAATGACCGCTTCAGGTGACGTTGCATCGAATTCCTCCAATCTCGTTGTCAGGTTATCCCGGTGACTTCAGTCGGACGAGTAGAGTGTCGGTTCTGGCTATTGGCCGGCGCTTCCCCGCCGCCGTTGCCGATGTGCCATGGGCGCCGGGCGCCCAACCCCAATTCATTTGCACGCATATAATCGGTGCCTGATAGTGATCCTGTCAATCGTTATGCGCGCTCATATTGATGGCATAGTTTGCCCGCGGATTGATCGCCAGGGGGGACGGCAACGGCGGCGATTGACAATGCAAGGGGCCCCGATAGTGTTTGTGTACAAACAAGTTGAGGCGAGGCCCGTTGTTTTTGACGGCCGGGCGCGGGAGATAGACATATGCTTGATCGTTACATGACCGGCCGGCTGTTCGACTTGTGGTTTGCCGAGGACGTCGGCGCCTGCGATCTCACCGCCCAGTCGATGATAGACGCGGACGCCAAGGCCAAATTCCGCATGAACGCCCGTGAGCCACAGACCGTGGCCGGCCTTGAGGTCGCTGCCGCGGTCTTCCGCCATTACGATCCGACTGTTGAGGTGACGCTCACTGCCAAGGACGGCGACAAGGCGGTGAAGGGCACCGGCCTCATGGTTGTGTCCGGGCCTGCGCGCAGCCTGCTGACGTCAGAACGCATCGCGCTTAATATCGTGCAGCACATGTCCGGCATAGCCACCGAAACGGCGCGGTTTGTCGCGGCCATCGCCGGCACCAAGGCGAAGCTGATTGACACACGCAAGACCACGCCCGGCCTGCGCATGCTGGAAAAGCATGCCGTGATCTGCGGCGGCGGCGCCAATCACCGGCTCGGCCTCGACGGTGGCGTCATGATCAAGGACAACCACATCGTGGTCGCCGGCAGCATCAAGGCGGCCGTGGCGCGCGCCCGCGCGGCGATCCCGTCTCTGGTCAAGATCGAGGTCGAATGCGACCGTCTCGACCAGGTCAGCGAATGCATCGAGGCCGGCGCCGACGTCATCATGCTCGACAATATGTCGCTCGACGACATGCGCGCCGCGGTCAAGCTCGTGAACGGCCGCATTCCGCTGGAAGCTTCCGGCGGCGTGCGTTACGAGACGGTGCGCGGCATCGCCGAAACCGGTGTCGATTACATCTCCACCAGCCGCATCACGCAGGCGGCGCCGGCCGTCGATATCGGGCTGGACGAAGCATAATAGAGGCATGGCCGCGGGAGCGCTCTTTCTGGTCGTGGGTCCGAGCGGCGTCGGCAAGGATACGCTGCTCGATGGCGCGCGCGCCCGGCTCTCGGGTGACGCGCGCTTTGTGTTCGCGCGTCGGGTCATCACCCGCGCCGCCGATGCCGGCGGCGAGGATCATGAGGCGGTGACGCCGGACGAGTTTGCACGGCGCAAGGCGGCCGGCGGATTTTTGCTCTCCTGGTCAGCGCACGGTCTTCAATACGGCCTGCCGGCGACGCTGTCCGAGGCGCTGGCTGCGGGGCGCACGGTGATAGCCAATGGCTCCCGCGCCACCATCGCAGAGCTGGCTCAGCGCGTGCCGAAGCTCGTCGTTGTGGAAATCAATGCTTCGCCGGAAGCTGTCGCCGCGCGCCTGCGCGCCCGTGGTCGCGAGGACGAAGCTCAGGTCGCCGAACGTATCTCCCGCGCCGTGCCGCCCGTTCCGGACGGCATTACGCTGGTCCGCGTTCTCAACGATACGGACGTCGCGACCGGGGTGGACAAGCTCGTTTCCGTTTTGTCGGAGTCCCGGCCGTGAAACTGCGCGCGCTGCCGATCGATTCCTGGCGCGAGCACATGGCCTATCTGCCGGCGGAGAGCACTGAAGTTGCGGCGGCCGATTTCCTCGGCCCGGGCCGCATCGAGGTGTCGGACGGTACGCGCAGCATCCGTGCCTCGGTTCATGTCGTTGACGATCCGCGTTTGCTTGATGCGGCCGAAATCGGCCTGTCGCGTAGCGCCTTCGAGGCGCTCGGGCTACCGGAAGGTGCGCAGGTTCATATCGAGCGGACGCCGTCGCCGCAAAGCGCCGAGGCGCTCCGCGCCAAGTTGCGCGGTGACGAACTGAGCGACGGCCAGATCGCCACCCTGATCCGCGACATGGTCGCCGGCCGTTATCCAGACCGCGAAATGGCGGCGTTTCTGGTGGCGGCGACGCGCGGATTATCCGACCGCGAGGTCGTGGCGCTGGCGCGGGCCCGCGCCGACTTCACCGATCGCCTGACCTGGGACGAGCCCATGGTGGTCGACAAGCACTCCATGGGCGGCATTCCGGGCAGCCGCATCACCATGATCGTGGTGCCTTTGGTGGCAGCGCATGGCCTCGCCATCCCGAAAACTTCGTCGCGGGCCATCACCTCCGCGGCCGGTACCGCAGACGCGATGGAAACTTTGGCGCGGGTCGATTTGACCTCGGCCGATGTGCGCCGCGTCGTTGCCGAGGCGCGCGGCTGCGTCGCCTGGAACGGGCGCCTCAATCATTCGGCCGTGGATGATGTGATGAACGCCATCACGCGGCCGCTCGGCCTCGACTCGACGCGCTGGTCGGTGGCCTCGATCCTGTCGAAGAAACTCGCCGCCGGCTCGACCCATGTCATCATCGATCTGCCCTACGGGCCGCAAACCAAGTTGAAGACAAAAGGCGAGGCCGCCGAACTGGCGGCGTTGTTCGAGCGCATCGGGCAGGGGCTCGGTCTTGTTGTCGAGGCGCATGCCACCGACGGTTCGAGGCCGATCGGCCGTGGCGTCGGTCCGGCGCTGGAGGCCCGCGATATCCTGGCCGTGCTCGACAATGAACCTGACGCGCCGGCCGACCTGCGCGAGAAGGCGCTGTTTTTCGCCGGCCGCATTCTGGCCTGGGATCCGAAGATCGGATCGCAGGAGGCGGGGCAGGCGCGGGCCCGCGATCTGCTCGCCTCGGGAGCCGGCAACGACGCCCTTGAGCGTATCATCGATGCGCAGGGCCGGCGTCAGCCGCCCGTTCTGCCCGGCCCCTTTACGCATCTGGTCAATGCCGACCGGTCCGGCACCGTCACCGGCATCGATGGCTGGACCGTGGCCGGCCTGGCACGCCTGGCCGGCGCGCCGAGCAACCTCTCCTCCGGCCTCGATCTCATGCATGCGGTTGGAGATACCGTAAGAGCCGGCGAACCGCTCTATGTCATCCACGCCGGCACTGAGTCCGATCTCGCCACTGCCGCAAATGCGGCCGCCGCAGCGCATGGTTTTCGGATTGCAGACTAGATTTTCGCCGAACTACTTCGGCGGCTTGGAGTCGAGCTTTTTGGCGATACGCGCCAAATCGACCACCATGCGCTCATGCGTGCCTTTGCCGATTTCCTCGATCTCGTCGCGCGCGGTGACATCGAATTCAAGCCGCCGGCCATCGACCTTGGTCACCACCGCCTCGGCCGTCACGGTATGCCCGGCGGGTGTCGCGGCAAGATGTCTGACATTGACGACCGTGCCGACCACGCTTTCGCCGGGCTCAAGATAATCACGCACGGCGTTGAGCGCGGCGTTCTCCATGATGGTCACCATCATCGGCGTGGCGAAGACCGGGGGCAACACGGCGTCCTTGAACTGGCTGGCCAGATGCGCCGGCGTCACGCGCAGCGTATAAGTGCCTTTGGCTCCAACCGGGACGGGACGCATGGAATATTCCTCGACCTGTTCTCGAAACTGCGCATTTGGTGTCTACTTTTAGCCCATGAACCGCATTTACGCCATCGGCGACATTCACGGACGGCTCGACCTTCTGGAGCAAGCTATCGACGCGATCCGCCGCGATGTTGAGGATCGCGGGCCCGCCGCGCTTACGATTACGCTCGGCGATTACATCGACCGCGGTCCGGATTCGTTCGGCGTGATCGATCGGCTGGCGGCCAACCCCTTTCCCACGCCTTATGTCGCGCTCAAGGGCAACCATGAGGCGACGCTCGAGCGCTTTCTCGTCCAACCGGGCATCGCCGAAGATTGGCGGCGTTTCGGCTGCATCGAGATGCTGCATTCCTATGGGGTGCCGGTCGCCGACATGATGCGCGGCCGCAATTACGAGTCGGCGGCCAAAGCCCTCTCGGAAGCCCTGCCGGCGACGCATCGGGACTTCCTTGACAACCTGCGAACGTCGCACGCTGCCGGGCGCTATTTTTTCTGTCATGCCGGCGTTCGGCCCGGCGTGGCGCTTGCTCGGCAGAAAGATGACGACCTGATGTGGATCCGCGACGAGTTCCTGTCGAGTGATGAGGATTTCGGCAGCGTTGTTGTACACGGCCATACGCCGGTGTCTGAGCCCGACGTGAAAACGAACCGCATCAACATTGACACCGGCGCCTTTGCCACAGGGCTCCTCACCTGCATTGCTCTCGAAGGCGACGGACATCGCTTCCTGAAAATGTGATAGGCTTACACATCCCGTCAGGGGACAAGGCATGGAAGCAACACCAGGCCAGGAAGCCTGCTTTCGCCTCGCAGTGGCGTGCTGTCGCTGGCCAGGCGATGCGCGCCGCGACGCGGCCGTAACCGCGGCCGCGCGAGAAGTGAACGACTGGTCCTTGTTCCTGCGCCTTGTTCGCCACTACCGCGTCGAGGCGCTGGCGCAAGCGGCCCTGTCGGCGGCCGGCATTCCGCTGCCCGACGAGGTTGCCAAGTCGCTTTGCCAGCGCGCGAAGGAAATTGCGCATCGCAATCTGGCGATGGCCGCGGAGTCGGCACGGCTGCAGGGTCTGCTCGATGCCGCCGGTATTCACTCCCTGGTTCTCAAAGGCGTGGCGTTGGCCCAACTCGCTTATGGTTCGATCGCGTTCAAGTTCAGCCAGGATATCGATCTTGCCGTGGCGCCTCTATCGGTGGATGCGGCGGCCGATGTGTTGTCGCGTGAGGGCTACCGGCTCATCCGTCCGGCCTCGCATCTCGACGCGAGCCGGCGCGCGCTGGTTGCCGCTTATGGCCGCGAGATTGGCTTGCGTCACTCAGAGCGGCCGATCGAGGTTGAACTGCGCTGGCAACTGGTCAACAGCCCATCGCTGATCGCCGGCATTGATGCCAGTTCGCCGTCGCAAGACGTTGCTTTGGGTGGCGCCCTGTCCGTCCGCACGTTGTGCGACGAAGATCTGTTTGCCTATTTGTGCGTCCACGGTTGCGGTCATGGCTGGTCACGGTTGCAATGGCTGGCCGACCTCAATGCCTTCATCGGCGCGCGTGGGGAAGTGGAACTGCAGGATCTCTACCGGCATGCCAGGGCTGTCGGCGCCGGGCCATGCGCCTTGATTGCGCTCGTCTTGTGCGAGCGCTTGTTCGGCCGCGAAGTTCCAGCCGATATAATGCGCGGCCTTCGTGCAAGTCCGCGGACGCGGCTGGCGGTCGCACTGTCGCTCGATCTGCTGACGGGCGCCGACGGCGCGGCAAAGCCTGGCGACCGCCGCTTTGCGACCACCCGTGTCGCTGTGATGCAATGGCTGCTCGGTTCGACCTTCACGCACTACGGCAGCACGGTCCGCGAAATGAGTTTCCGCCTCGACGACATGCTCGCCTGGCCGCTGCCACGACCGCTCCACCTTCTGTATCCGCTGTCGCGGCTACCGCTTTGGCTCTGGCGCAAGTTCGGTCCGGCACCGCGCTCGCGCCGGGAAACCGGCTCAGCGTGAAGCGATCATCCGTCGCATCAGGTCGGGCAGTCGATCCGTCGCGGCATTGAACAGTGCGCCGCGAATGCCGAAGGCGTTCGCCGCCCCGATGTCGATATCCTTGTCGCCGATCATGAAGCTGCGCGCGCGGTCGATGGGCCAGTCGCGTGCGGCCTGTTCCAACATCCCGGCGCCAGGTTTGCGGCAGTCGCAGCTTTTGGCATAGGCCGCGACCTTTCCGTCGGGATGATGCGGACAATAATAGAAGGCGTCGATGCGCGCGCCACGGGCGCTGAGATACGCCCGCATGTGTGCGTGCAGGGCGTCGATCGCGGCTTCGTCGTAGTATCCTCGCGCGACGCCCGCCTGGTTGGTGACAACGATGACGAGATAGCCGGCATCGTTGAGCAGACGGATCGCTTCCGGCACGCGCTCGATCCACTCCAGTTGGTCGACGCGGTGGACGTAATTGTGGTCGACATTGAGCACACCGTCTCTGTCGAGGAAGGCTGCGGGTTTTGGTGCTTCCGGTGTCGTCATATCAAGTGTGCCCGCCGGTGGGGGCGGCCGGGATGTCAGCGGTCCTCGGCCGCCGCATTCCATCGGCTATCCAGATGAGGCCGCCAATCGCACCGATAATGAAAAACGTGATGCCGATCAGCACCGATACCACGAGACCATCGCTCTGCGGCAGGCCGGCATAAGCGAAAGCCACGATCATGCTGCCCTCGCGTACACCCCAGCCGGCAATGGAAATTGGCACGGTTGCGATGAGGATGACCGGCGGTACCATGAACAGAAGCAACGCGAAGTCGACCGATGCCGATACCGACTGCACCATGCACCAGGTGGCCAGGACGGTCATCAGATGGACGATGAAGGAAAGGGCAAGAATGTTCGAAATCGCGCGCGGTGAGCCGCAGATGCGCCAGGCGGTGCGCGATACTTCGACGAGGTGACGCGTCGGCGCCCAGTGCATCAGCGGTTTCCAGCGGATGCGGCCGATGGCGAGAAAGACCAAGGCACCGCCAATGGCGCCGAAGCCGATCAGAATGAGCACGATGCGGGCCACCGGATCCTGCACCAGCGTCAGCGTCCAGGGCAGGCAGAGGAACACGATCAGCGTCAGTGCGAAGATGCCGGCCACGCGATCGATCAGCACTGAATAAGTCGCGCCGGCCCAGCCGCCTTGCTCGCGTGCCAGCATGTAGATGCGCGCCGCATCGCCGCCGACCGTGGAGGGCAGTACCTGATTGAAGAAGGTAGCCACGAAGCTCACCCGCAGCATGACCGCATAGCGTGGCGTCAACCCGCAGCCTTGCGCGATCATCCGCCAGCGCGCCGCGAGCAAAAATAGCTGCGCCGCCAGAACGGCCAGTGACACCGCGATCCATCCGGGATGCAGGCGGCTCAAACGTTCCCCCAGCGCGGTGACGTTCACCGACCGCAGCGACAGATAAAGCAGGAGGATAGAAATCGCCGCTTTGGCGAACAGCATCAGCGAGCGCCGCATGGGTAGAATGACCTTCGGCGGGATGACCTTGTTGGCGCGACCATTGAGCGAATGGCGTCCCGCAGCCGGGACCGGGCATCGCTTGGCATGCCCGTCCCGCTCGCGCAAGGGGCTGCTAAGCCATTGTCTGGTTTAGAATTTTTCGCCCTGGCGCCGAACTTGATGTGTGGTGGCCTGAACGCAATATTGCCTCGAGCTCATCCATAAAGGTGCATACGGCAGACATGACTCATCGCCCGCGTTTTTTGATCGGCCCCGGGCAGGCCGCATTTTCTGTCGCCCCGGATTTCGCTTTCGCTCATCCGGGCTACGCTCCCCGATAAAACGAGGGCGCGCGGAACGCCGGGGCCCGAGCAGCCCCGCAGCCTCGCGTGATGTGTGAGTTAGATTCACGCGAGCAAGTCACCACGGAATTGCCGAGCCTTTGGCGTTCCGCGCGCGGTGTTTTGAAGGCTTGCTCGGCTCGACCCCCGGTGAACTGACCATTTCAGGCTTCCCTTTTAAGAGGATCGCCTATC
>DATMEX010000036.1:0-27676 GCA_035556455.1 Pseudolabrys sp. | reverse complement strand
CCCTCCCCCTTGTGGGGAGGGTCGACAGCGAAGCTGTCGGGGTGGGGGTCGTCGCGCAGCGCGTAAGCTTACCCCTCTCCCGGCGCCCTTCGGGCGCCACCCTCTCCCCCAAGGGGAGAGGGGAAAGAGCGTGCGGGGCGTGCGCCTCAGTTCTATTTCTTAAACGCCACGATCTTCTGCTTCTGCTCGCCGAGGCCGTCGATGCCGAGGGTGACGGTGTCGCCCGCCTTCAGGAACTGCGGCGGCTTCATGCCGAGGCCAACGCCCGGCGGCGTGCCGGTGATGATGATGTCGCCGGGCTCCAGCACGAACATCTGCGAGCAGTACCAGACGATGAACTCGCAATCGAACACCATGGTCTTGGTGTTGCCGCGCTGGCGCGGCTCGCCGTTGACGTCGAGCCACATGTTCAGGTTCTGCGGGTTCTTCAATTCGTCCTTGGTGACGAACCACGGGCCGATGGGCCCGAAGGTCTCGCAGCTCTTGCCCTTGCCCCACTGGCCGCCGGAGCGCTCGATCTGGAAGTTGCGCTCGGAGACGTCGTTGGCGAGGAAGTAGCCGGCGATGGCGTCCTTGGCCTTCGCCTTGTCGAGGTAGCGCGCGCGCTTGCCGATGACGATGCCGAGCTCAATTTCCCAATCGAGCTTCAGCGATTCCTTCGGCACGATGGTGTCGTCGTTCGGGCCGCAGATCGACGAGGTGTGCTTCCAGAAGATCACCGGCTCCTTCGGCACCGGCAGGCCGGCTTCGGCGGCGTGGTCGGAGTAGTTCAGGCCGATGGCGACGAGGTTGCGCACATTGCCGAAGCAGGGGCCGAGGCGCGGCTTGCCGGAAACAGGCTTCATGCGCTTGAGGTTGAGCTTCTTGATCTTGGCGAGACCGCCCGAGGCCAGCATGGCGCCGTCGATGTCCTTCACGACGCGCGACAGGTCGCGGATCTTGCCGTCCTCTCCGATGATGCCGGGCTTTTCGCGGCCGGCGGCGCCGTAGCGGACGAGCTTCATACTTCAGTCTCCCTTGATCAGTTTGTCATTATTGCCGACTGGCAAAAGCGC
Organism: Pseudolabrys sp.; assembly: GCA_035556455.1. Taxonomy (GTDB): domain Bacteria; phylum Pseudomonadota; class Alphaproteobacteria; order Rhizobiales; family Xanthobacteraceae; genus Pseudolabrys. Next base: position 26,621 of record DATMEX010000036.1, on the reverse strand, counting down.
GCGACTATGCGATGGCGCAAGGCGCGGGGCAAGGGGAGGGAAAGGCGAGGCGCGTGCGGCCGCTGGCGCTGGTGCGGTCAGCGCGTGAGCCGCGCCCGCCCCGCTTCGATCACCGGCGGCACGGCCTCGTCATTGTTCGGCGCCATGATGTGGACGCCGGCGACGCGGGGGTTGTCGGCAAGCGCCGCGATCAGGTCCACGGCGATGGCGCGGCCTTCGGCGGCCGGATCGGCGGCGGCCTCGAGGCGGGCGACGGTCGAGTCCGGGATGATGGTGCCGAACAGCTTCTCGCGCATCCAGCGCGCCGATTTCGCCGAGCGCAGCGGCGCGATGCCGATAATGAGCTTGAGATCACCGAGGCCGTGCTCGGCGAGCCGCGCCGTATAGCGGGCGACGACGTCCGGGTCCATGCAGAACTGGGTCTGCGCGAACTGCGCGCCGCCGGCGACCTTGCCGGCCAGGCTCTTGGGCTCCCAGCCCGGCGCCGGGTCGATCGGCGCATCGGCGGCGCCGAGGAAGAAGGCGGCGGTGCCGGCGACCTTGCGGCCGCTCGGCAGTTCGTTCTCGTCGCGCAGCTTGCGCGCGGTCTCCAGCAGGCCGCGGGCGTCGAGATCGAACACGCCCTTGGCGTCGGGCTGGTCGCCGGCGGACGGATCGTCGCCGCGCAGGATCAGCATGTTGCGGATACCGAGCGCGGCGGCGGCCATCAGGTCGCTCTGCAGCGCGATGCGGTTGCGGTCGCGGCAGGTGAGCTGGAGGATCGGCTCGATGCCTTCCTGGATCAGGATCGCGGCGGCGCCGAGCGCGGCCATGTGCGCCCGGGCGCCGGCGCCGTCGGTGACGTTGACCGCGTCGGCGAGGCCCTTGAGCGGGCCCGCCTTGGCGACGAGATCGGCGCGGTCGAACGACACCGGCGGCGTGATCTCGGCGGTGATGACGAAGCGGCCGGCGGCCAGCTTCTGCTGCAAGGTTTCCATGCTGCTGGCGTCGCAAAAAACGGTGGACCTGGCAAGACTTGCAATGGCAGGCGTTGGGATGCTTTGTCATCGACGCGGCGCCGGTGGGCGCCGGCCCGCATACCGGATGGATCCATGATGCTGCAATCTCTCGACGACGCGCTGTCAGGTATTACCGACGGCGCCATGCTGGTGGTGCCGCGCGAAGTCTGCGGCGTGCCGATGGCGGCGACGCGGGCGCTGATCCGCCGCGGCGTGAAGAACCTGCATCTCGTCGCGCTGCCCACCTCGTCGATGCAGGCCGACATGCTGATCGGCGCCGGCTGCGTCGCCACGCTGGAGACGAGCGCGGTCAGCCTCGGCGAACTCGGGCCTGCGCCGCGCTTCACCGCCGCGGTGCTGTCCGGCGCGATCAAGATGAAGGACGCGACCTGTCCGGCGCTGCACGCCGCGCTGCAGGCGGCGGAGAAGGGCGTGCCCTTCATGCCGCTGCGCGGGCTGCTCGGCTCCGATGTTCTTAAATATCGCGACGACTGGAAGGTGATCGATTCACCGTTCGGCAATTCCGATCCGATCGTGCTGTTGCCGGCGATCAATCCGGACGTCGCGCTGTTTCATGCGCCGCTCGCCGACGAGCACGGCAATGTCTGGGTCGGCCGCCAGCGCGAGCTGGTCACCATGGCGCATGCCGCCAAGCGCACCATCGTCACCGTGGAGAAGATCGAGAACCGCAATCTGCTCGACGATCCGCTTTACGCGGCCGGCACCTTGCCGGGCTTCTACGTCGATGCCATCGCGGTGGCCGAGAACGGCGCCTGGCCGCTGCCGCTGCCGGACCGCTACCGCGCCGATACCGAGCACTTGAAGATGTACGCGGCGATGGCGGCGAGCGAGGCGGGCTTTAAAGAGTATGTGGGGAAGTATTTGGATGAGAATGTGGTGGCATGAGCTTTCTTATCCCTCCCCCGCAGGGGGAGGGTGGCGAGTGAAACGAGCCGGGTGGGGCGCTTGCGCTGACGCCGACCCCACCCGACCGCTCGCCATAGCGCGTCGAAGACGCGCGTATACGCGCTTATGGCTCGCGGCCACCCTCCCCGAAGACGGGGAGGGATAAGAAGTGACCTTCCTCCCCGAAGAACTGCTCGCCGACCAGATCGCCAACACCATCGGCGATGTGCGCCATGTCGCCGTCGGCAATGCCTCGCCGATCCCGGCGACCGCCGCGCTGCTGGCGCGCGAGCGCGGCAAGCTCACAGGCACCAATCGGCCTTACGTGTCGCTGCTGGGCAGCAGCCAGCACACGTTCTGGACCGACGGCGGCCGCGAACTGTTCGACTGCGCCGGGCAGGGCCGCATCGACGTGTTCTTCCTGTCGGGCGGCCAGATCGACGGCGAGGGCAATATCAATCTCGTCGAGATCGGCGATCACGCGCATCCGAAGGTGCGCTTTCCCGGCTCCTACGGCTCGGCGCATCTTTATTACGTCGTGCCCAAGGTGATCCTGTTCCGCACCGAGCATTCGCGCCGCACTTTGGTGCCCAGGGTCGATTTCATCAGCGCCGCGGGCCGGAGCGAGCCGAACGTCCACCGCACCGGCGGGCCGGTCGCGCTCATCACCAACCGCTGCCTGTTCACCTTCGCGCGTGGCCGCTTCACGCTCAAAAGCGTGCATCCCGGCCATACGGTGGAGGAAGTGATCGAGCACACCGGCTTCGACTTCGACCGGCCGCAGACCGTGCCGGAGACGCCGGCGCCGACGCCGGCCACGCTCGCTTTGATGCGGGAGAAGGTGGCGCCGCAACTTGAAGGACTGTACCCGCAGTTCGTGGCGCAGGTGTTTGGAACCGGAGCGGCGGCCGGGTAACAAACAGCCCGGATAAACAAACAGGCCGATAGACGTTTCCATTGGCTGCGCTATAGTCCACGTTCATGGAATAACGCTGCCGCAGTCCTGTCCCGCCTCCATGACCCCCGGAATGCCCGTTCGCCGCCTGCCGCTCCGCCGCCGGAGCCACGCGCTGGCAATTCTGCTTCTCTCTCTCTTATGTCTTTGGCCGGCTCCGCCCGCTCGCGCCGTCATCGGCGGCGAAGAGATGCGGATGGAATTCATGATGACGCGTTATGTCGTCGGCATCCGCTACGAGGACGAAAGCGGCGCGAAGAAAATCTGCGCCGGCGCCATCATCGGCCCGTCGATCGTGCTGACGGCCGCGCACTGCATCCCCAGGGACCGCTCGACGATGAGCGTCGTGTTCGGCGACTCGATGCGCCCGGACCGGGCCGTGGCGGAATTGGCCGTCGCCGGTGTCCGCGTTCATGAGAAGTACGAGTTCATTAAAGACCTTCCTCTCCCAGATTCTAACGACCTCGCCGTCATCAGGACAAAGGATCCGCTTCCGTCCGCGGCGAGACATATGCAACTGGCCGCGAGCTTGTTCCCAGTCAGCCAGATTCCGACCGTTTACGTCGCCGGCTACGGCGCGATCGGCGTCGGCCGTGACGGCAAGGCGGTGGGGCAAGGACAACTCCATTCAGCGATCGCTCACCGGGCGGCCGACAAAGACCGAATGTACGAGCAGAATCTCATGATCGTCGTCGATCAGAGCAAGGGTACCGGAATTTGCATCGGCGACGGCGGCGCGCCGATGCTGGTGGAAAATAAAGAAGGCTTCATCCTGATGGGCATCGCATCCGTGATTTTCGTGGCCGATAATGGCAGTAATCCATGCGGCGGCACCACGGCCTTCGTCAATGTACACGCGTTCGAGGAATGGATCATCCAGCAAGCGTTCGAATTGATGCAGGTGTACAAGTGAGACATGGCGAAAGACATGACGATGTCGGGTGACAAATCGCGGCCGGTTCTCACGCGTCGCGTGACGGGCCGCAAGTTCTTCGCCTTCCTGCTCGTGCTCCTGTCGGCGATAGGAAGTGCGCCATCCCACGCTGTCGTCGGCGGCGAGCGGATGAGAAATACGATGTTTTTGACGCGCTATATCGTGGCGATCACCTACAATAACGACGAGGGTGCCTTCAAGGCGTGCACCGGCGGCATCATAGGTCCGCAAATCGTCGTCACGGCGGCGCATTGTGTGCCCAAGGACATTTCATCCATGCGTGTCGTCATCAACGATACGCAGTTCCAGGACGACGCGATCGCCGTTCTTCCGGTCGCCGCGGCGCGCATTCATCCGCTCTACGAGCAATCCAAGCGCGACTTCGACAATGCTTACGATCTCGCCGTGATCAAGACACGCGGCCCCTTGCCAGGCCGCAGCCTGCATCTGCAAGTGGCGGGGCGTAATTTCCCGATCGAACAGATTCCAACCGTATACGTGATCGGTTATGGGGTCACCGGGTTCGACAAGAAGGGGCAGCCGATCAACAACGGCTTGTTGTATTCCGCCGTTGTAGAGCGCCTCGGCGGCGAGGACGACGATAAATTCATCAGACTCGATCAGAAAAAAGGGACTGGCGCCTGCATCGGCGATTCCGGCGGTCCCATGGTGGTCGAGAATGCGGGCGGCTACATCATCATGGGAGTGGCATCGACCGTCTTTAACGAAGCGGATTCCAGCCGAAAGAGTTTGTGCAGCGGCAAATCGACCTTCATCAGCGCGGCCTATTTCCGTCACTGGATCAGGAAACAGGCTTTCGAGTTGATGCAAGTGTATCGATAGTCATGCCATCGAACGACGTTTTGCTGCGGTAGGCGGTAGGCCGCCGTGACCGATGCGGCGACGACGAGGTATGCCGCATTTTGATCGGGGGGGTTGGGCTCTGGCGCCGTCCGCTGCAGCGCACTAAATTCGCGCCATGTCCGACTCATCGATCCCTGCCGCCGCACCCAGCCTTCTTCGCAATACAATGTCATGGCTCGCCTGGCCCGGCCTGCTGGCCATCGCCATGGGCATTCAGGCCATCGGCTTCGCCGTCGGCTGGCCGGCGGTGTTTTTCAACATCGCCTATCTGGTGCTGGCCGTCAGCCTGTACATCCTCGAGCGGACCATGCCGCATGAGCCGGTGTGGAACGACAATGACGGCCAGACCTTCGCCAACATCGCGCATACGCTGACCAGCAAGGGCGTCGTGGAGGCCGCGGTCATCTTCTCGACCGTCATCGGCATCTCGACCTATGTCACGCCGGCGGCGGAGCCAGGTTATGGCATCTGGCCGCGCACGTGGCCGATGGCGATCCAGGTCGCGCTCGCCATTACGCTCGCCGAGTTCGGCCTGTATTGGGCGCATCGCCTCGCGCATGAATGGCCGTGGCTGTGGCGTTTCCATGCCGTGCATCACAGCGTGACGCGGCTGTGGATCGTCAACACCGGGCGTTTTCATTTCGTCGACAGCTTCAAGAGCATCGCCATCGGCATGGCGATCCTGCTGTCGCTCGGCGCGCCGATGGAGGTGCTGATTTGGCTGTCGGCGATCACGGCCTTCGTCGGCATGCTCACGCATTGCAATGTCGACATGAAGTTCGGGCCGCTGTCGTGGTGGTTCAACACGCCGGAGCTGCATCGCTGGCATCACAGCAAGGATCTGCGCGAGGGCAACAAGAACTACTCCGAGAACATCATGCTCTGGGATCATGTGTTCGGGACGTTCTACAATGCACGCGATTACCGCCCACCGGTCGATATCGGCATCAAGGAAGAGATGCCGGCGGGCTTTCTGCAGCAACTGGCCTGGCCGTTTCGGCGGCGCGCATGACTACCGCATTGAAGCTTTGTGCGGTGCACAGATGGTGGGTTTTTATGAAGCATTCCGGCGTGCGATGCGCCGCCTGCCCGTAAACCTGCAAAGTTCCCTTTACCGATGTATTCTGTGACGTGAATGCAACAGCGGGAGGATTTGTCGCTCAACTCCGCCGCAAGTGCGATTTACCCCCTTCGCCCACGTTGCCAGTGCCAAGGACTCCCGGCACCATGATGCCCATGAAAGCGCCAATGGATTAATGGCGCGGCATGTGGGACGGACACTTGGGGGACGACAAATGTTCAAAAAAGGTGGGATGAAGGCGCTGCTGCTCGGTTGCTCGAGCATCGGCCTGGTACTGACGGCGACCGTGGCGGCGCAGGCCGGCGGTTTCGCGCTTCGTGAGCAGAGCGCTTACGGGCAGGGCACCTCATTCGCGGGCATCGCGGCGGGTGGCGCGCTGTCGTCGATGTTCTGGAACCCGGCGACGATGACGCAGTTCGGCGGTCTCACCGTGGAAGGGAGCATGTCGGCCATTCTCCCTTACGCCAAGCACAAGAACGCGGCCGGCACCGAGGTCGTCAACAATAGCGGCGAAGCCGCCGTGGTGCCTTCGAGCTACATCTCCTATCAGTTCAGCGATCGCCTGTGGCTCGGCATGGCGGTCAATGCGCCGTTCGGTCTCGGCGTGAATTTCCCGTCGCCGTGGGGCGGCACCGGCAACTTCTATGCCCAGGACACCAACGCCGCGACCTACAACTTCAACCCGAACATCGCCTACAAGCTCACCGACTGGCTCAGCGTCGCCGTCGGTTTCCAGGCGCAGTACATGTGGGTGAACTTCCAGAACGCGCAGGGTCTCAACGGCCCGAACCTCACGCTCAACGGCACCGGCTGGGGCTACGGCTTCACCGCCGGCGTGACCATCACGCCGACCGCCTCGACCACGATCGGCATCGGCTATCGCTCGGCGCTCAACAACAAGATCGACGGCACCTTGTCGGGCGGCATCGGCGCTTCGACCAACGGCGCCATCAACACCACGGTGAACCTGCCCGACATTCTGACCATCGGTCTGCGTCAGGGGATCACCGACCGGCTGACTGTGATGGCCGGCTACGAGTGGTCGAACTGGAGCCGCATCGGCACGCCGCGCATTCTCCAGAGTTCGGGCGCCGCGGCGCTCGGGCCGACCGCCGCGCCGATCACGCTGCCGTTCCAGTACGAGGACGGTCACTTCTATTCGATCGGCGCCGAGTACAAGCTCGATCCGGCCTGGACGATCCGCGCCGGTCTGGGCTTCGAGAAGAGCCCGATCACGGACCGCGAGCGCACGCCGCGCCTGCCGGACAACGACCGCACCTGGTACTCGGCGGGCCTCTCCTGGAAGCCGGCTTTCATGCCCGGTCTCAACCTCGACCTCGGCTATTCCTACATCGACGTGAAGAACACGCCGATCAATGTGGTCGCGGGCAATGGCTGGTTCAACGGTCTTGCGCCCTATGTCGGCTCGGTCGACACGCACATTCACATCATCTCGGTCGGTGCGCGTTACCAGTTCGGCGTCAAGGAGCCGGCGCGGGTGAAGCAGGCCTATCTGAAATAGGCCGGCGTCTTCGCCAAACTGACAATGAAAAGGCCGGCGGTGACGCCGGCCTTTTTTTTGCGTGAGGGCGGGCCCGAAAGCCTCAGAAGGCGGTCGGGATGGTGCCGCCGTCGATCAGCAGGTTCTGTCCGGTGATGTAGCCGGCCTGCGCCGAGCACAGGAAGGCGCAGGCGGCGCCGAACTCCTCCGGCGTGCCGAAGCGCTTCGCCGGGATCGTCGCCTTGCGCGCGGCGGCGGCCTCGTCGACCGACTTGCCGCTGCGCGAGGCCGCGCCCGACAGGATGCCCTTGAGGCGATCGGTGTCGAAGGCGCCGGGCTGGATCGAATTGATGGTGATGTTCTTGTCGGCGACGGTGCGCGCAACGCCGGCGAAGAATGCGGTGAGGCCAGCGCGCGCGCCGGACGACAGGTCGAGGCCGGGCAGCGGTGCCTTCACCGAGCTCGACGTGATGTTGACGATGCGGCCGAACTGGCGCGCGGCCATCTTGTCGATGACCTTCTGCGTCAGTTCGATGGCCACCACCATGTTGGCGACGACGCCGTCGAGGATCATCTCGCGCGTGAGTTCGCGGAAGTCGCGCGGCGGCGGGCCGCCATTGTTGTTCACGAGGATGTCGGGATCCGGGCAGGCGGCGAGCAGCGCCTTCTGGCCCTCGGCGGTCGCGACGTCGGCGACCACGGCATGCGTCTTCACGCCGGTCGCCTTGGCGATTTCGGCGGCGGTGGCTTCGACCGTCTTGGCGTCGCGGCCATTGATGACGACCTCAACGCCGGCCTCGGCCAGCGCGAAGGCGCAGGCCTTGCCGAGACCACGGCTCGATGCGCAGACAATGGCCTTGCGGCCGGCAATACCAAGATCCATGGGCTTCCTCGCGTGCTTCGGTTGTGCGTGCGCCTGTTAGAATGCGCGCGCCGCAGCCCGTCAAGGGTGCGCGGCGCGCCGTTCCCGGCGCTCGCGGTCACCACACGCGGCGCAGCGTTCCTTTGCCGGCGTAGCTCGAACTGTTGCCGGAGAATTCGCCGTCGAAGTTGGCGGCCAGCGACCAGCCATTGCCGACGCCGAGTTCGGCGCCAGCCGACAGCAGGGCGACATCGGCATTCGGCTCGGCGCCATCGACGGTGAAGCTCGTGCCGGGCAGGGTCTGGAACGAGGCCGTGGCGCCGCGGCCGCTATAACTGTCGTGCGCCCAGGCGGCGCGGCCTTTCAGCGTGAGCGTGCCGCTGGCAAACGCGTAGGACTTCGCCAGTCGCAGGCCGAGTTCGGTGCGCATGGCGTTGGCGGTGCGCGAGGCATAGCTGAGCGCGAACTGGCCGGAGCCGGAGGTGGCGGTCTCGCCATAGCCGGGCAGATGGAACGACGCCATCTGCAGCGCGCCGTAAGGCGTCACATCGAGCGCCGGCATCGCGACCCGATAGCCTGCTTCGACGCGGCCGCTCAGCGACTGCGGCTTGAAGTTCGCATGCAGCACATCGGCGCCGGCGGCTGTGACGGTGCGGTCGGTCGAAGCATCGTGCCAGCCATAGCCGAGCAGGGCGGCGACATAGGCGTTGCCGATGTCATGCCGGCCATAGAGCGCGGCATGGAAGACGTCGGACTTGCCGGAGCCCAAGCCGCCGTCGAGCGAGAAGCTCGTGCCCGCGCCGCCGAGCGCGAAGCCGACAACGCTGGTCGGCCCGGCGCGATAGGTCGCGCCGGCGACCGCGCCGTAAACCTTGCTGGTCGTGGTGCTGCTGCCGACGGCGGCATTGCCCGAGACGCGGCTGTTGCCGCCATAGGCGCTCGCCCAGATGCCCCAGCGCGCGGCGACAGAGCTTTTCGTCAGAGAAGCGATGGCGCTGCTCGCCGCATGCGGCCGGCGCACAGCTTGCGCGTAGCCGAGCGCGCTCTGGCCGACGTTCTCGGCCGGTCCGGCCACCCCGAGCGCACCGAAGGCGCCATCGAACACTGCGGTGGTGAACAGATTGATGCCGGCGCTCATCGGCTGAACCAGCGACGCACCGGCTTCGCCCGACACCTGGCTCAAGCCGGTAGAGGTCAACGTTGTGAAGGCTGTGGGAATGCCGCCGGTGCTGTTGAAATAATTGGTCAGCGTGTTCGCGACGTTCTGCTGGTTGCGATTGAGGCCCCCGGCCGGCACCTGATAGGCGAGAATCAGATCGAGATAGACGTTGCTGGCGTCGTAGTTCAGCTTCGCGGTCAGGTTATCCGGCAAATTGGTATTGGTCAGCCCGCCGGTGAAAGAACCGCTGATCTGCGCCGCGCTGATGATGGTGTAGCGCGTCGCTACATAGGCGCCTGGCGCGTAGCTCGCATTGACGGCGCCGGCGAGATTGGCCGTGTTGGTGACATTGGTGCGATCGGCCGCGGAGGGCGACACCTCGACATTGTAGGCCGAAGTCGTATTGAAGGTCAGATCGCCGTTGACGGTGAGGGCGCCGATGGAATTGCCGGGCGCCAAAGCGGCGCCGTTGGCGATGACCGTCGTCGGTAGAATGCCGTTGCCGCCGACACTCGCCCCGTTGTTCACGGTCAGGAGCGACGATGACGCGATCGAGCCGTTGACCACCAGCAAGCCGGCGTCGACCGTGGTCGCGCCGGTGTAGGTGTGGGTGCCGTCCAGCGTCAGCGAATTGGCGTCGCGTTTGCTGACGTCGCCGCTGCCGGAGATCACGCCGGACACGGACAACGCGCCGCTCAGCGCGCGGAAGGTCAACGTCGAATTGCTGCCGAGCTGGAAGTCGTTGGTGTAGGTCGTCGGACCGGTGAACGCCGCGAAATCCACCGCGGCGCCGTCGATCAGTTCGACGTGACCCTCGAGACTCGCGGTGGGGGTGGATGCGAAGTACAAATTGTTGCTGCCGCCGAAACGAATGGCGGCGGCTCGGGTCACGCCGTCATTGTTGAGGCCGCCCGCGATGACGCCGGAATTGGCGATGGTCGCGCTGCCATTGGTCATGATGCCGACGCCGGCCGCGCCGCCATTGGCATCGCCGCCACGGATGCTGCCGAAATTGGAGATGCCGATCGATGAAGCGATCAGGTTCATGCCCGCGCCGCTGTCGCCGGCCGTGGAATTGCCGTTGATGCTGGTCGCGCCGGCGCCCCCCTGACCGCCGGTGATCGTGCCGTATTGAGTGAACGTCGCGCCGCTGCCGGTCACGACAATGCCGTCTCCCCCGCCGCCGCCACCGCCGGGGTATCCGCCTTGTCCGCCGGCGCCGCCATTGCCGCCGGTTATGCTGCCGCCATTGATCACGCTGGTGGCGGCGTCGACAAGGAGCCCCGAGCCGCCACCGCCGCCGCCGCCCCCATTAGCAGAGGGGCCGCCCGTTCCAAGGCCACCCTGACCGCCATCACCGCCCCGGACCGATACGGCGCTGATCGTGAGATCGCCGCCCGTTGTATAAATGCCGGCGCCGCCGCCGCCGCCGCCTGTGGCGAAGTTCACGCCGGCCCAACCCCGGTCGCCGTCGTCACCGGTCACCCCCGCATTGACCGTGACGGATCCGAAGAAGACTGCGCCATTGGAGCCGCCACTCACAGGTCCGTTGTCGCCGCTGCCGCCGCTGCCGCCATTGCCGGAACTGCTGGCGCTACCTGGCGTCGCGACCGTGGCGCCGCCCCCGTCGAGCGTCGTGCCGTTGCCGCCGCCGCCATTGCCTTCGCCGCCGCTGCCGCCGCGCGGCGCCCAGGGGCCATCGCCGCCGGCGGCGTTACAGGCCGTGATGAAGGGCGTGCACGGCGCGGCCGCGGCAGGAACCGCAAGACACGTCAGACCGAAAATCAGGGCGAGGGGAGAGACGGTGGCAAGTGCACGGACGCGGGATCGACGTGGCTTTGCCGCAGAGGAGCGCGTGGGGAACTTATCGAACTTTCCTACAGCGCATTGGCGCGCCGCGTATTCCAAATCAGTCACTGCATTCCAACCCGTACAATGTCGCGCGGAGCCGGCTTCGCATGCGCGTGCCGCTGCTTTTTGCGTGGCAATTCCTCGCCGGGATTCCTGACATGATCGTCCTGGTGATGCAACCGGACGTGGCCGATCCTCGCGCATGAAAGCGCGGCGAGTTCCCTCTCACAGGGCCGGATGCGGGAATGCGGGACTGTATTCGTTGGCATTTTAAGAACGGATCGCGGCGTCCCTGCCGCGTCTTGTCGTCGCACTGTCGCACGACGCCGTTAATCGATCGCCGTCGGACAACTTCTCGATTCGCGAGGGGCAAGATGCGCGATCCCGCCAAAGACGTGATGGAAAAGGCCTATGCGAAATGGGCGCCGGTTTACGATGTGCTGTGCGGGCCGGTGTTTCTCAACGGTCGGCGCGCCGCGGCGAAAGCCGCGCATGAGGTCGGCGGCCGCATTCTCGAGATCGGCGTCGGCACCGGATTGTCGTTCGACGATTACGACGCGACGACGCAAATCACCGGCATCGATATCTCCGAGCCGATGATCGCGCGGGCGCGCGAGCGCGTGGCCACCGGGCGCTATCCTTTCGTCAAGGAATTGCGCGTGATGGATGCGAGCGCGCTCGATTATCCCGACGCGTCGTTCGATTGCGTGGTCGGCCAGTTCGTCATCACGCTGGTGGATAATCCGGAGCGCGTGTTGTCCGAATGCGCGCGCGTGCTGCGCCCCGGCGGGCAGATCATTCTCGTCAATCATCTTTATTCGGAGAAGGGCATTGCGGCGGCGGTCGAGCGGTTGCTGGCGCAGAAGGCGCGCAAGCTCGGCCTGCGGCCCGAATTTCCATTCCAGCGCCTGGCCGACTGGGCGACGAGCCACGGCGGCGCCGAGCTGATCGAGCGGCGCAAGGTCAAGCCCTTCGGTGTTTATACGCTGGTGCGGTTCCGCCGGGCGGAGGCGCGGAGCGTGGCGGCGTGACGGGGCAAATCCGCTGTCATCCGACTGTCACATGACTTTGCTATGGGGGCGAGACATGAAGCACAACCTGATGAGTGACACGCCGTGACGGAGACCGTCCCGCGGCGCTTTCGCGCGCTTTTCATTTCCGACATCCATCTCGGCACCCGTGGCTGCCAGGCCGACAGATTGCTCGATTTCCTGCGCCACCACGAAGCCGACACCATCTACCTGGTCGGCGACATCGTCGACGGCTGGGCGCTGCGCTCGTCCTGGTACTGGCCGCAGCAGCACAATGACGTGGTGCAGAAGCTGCTGCGCCAGTCGCGCAAGGGCGTGCGGCTGATCTACATCCCCGGCAACCACGACGAATTCCTGCGCGACTATTACGGCACGCATTTCGGCGGCATCGAGGTGGTCGAGAACACGGTCCACGAAGCCGCCGACGGCAAACGCTATCTGGTCGTTCACGGCGACATGTTCGATCTCGTCGTCACGCAGGCGCGCTGGCTGGCGCTGCTCGGCGACAAGGCCTACGACTTCGCCATCAAGGCCAACCGTGTCTTCAACGCCATGCGGCGCATCTTCGGCGCGCCGTACTGGTCGCTGTCGAAGTGGGCCAAGATGAAGGTGAAGAACGCCGTCAATTACATCGGCGCCTTCGAGAAGGCGCTGGCGACCGAAGCGCAGCATCATAACGTCGATGGCGTGATCTGCGGCCACATCCACACCGCGGCGCTGCACGACGATTTCGGCCTGCGCTACATCAACTGCGGCGACTGGGTCGAAAGCTGCACGGCGGTCGCCGAGAACCAGGACGGCACCTTCGAGATCATCACCTGGACCAGCGATGGCCGCGTCACTGCGCCGGTGGCATTGCCGGCACAAGCGCAGGCGGCGTGAGGCTTTCACCCGCTCGTCCCCGCGAAAGCGGGGACCCAGGAGCGGAGCGATGATCTTTATTTATTCATAAGAACTGGATTCCCGCTTCCGCGGGAATGAGCGGAGATGGAATGAAAATTCTCATCGTTACCGACGCCTGGCACCCGCAGGTCAACGGCGTCGTGCGCACGCTGGGGCAGGTGGCGCGCGAAGCGGCCGGCTTCGGCGTCACGGTCGAGTTTCTGACGCCGGGTGAATTCCGCACGCTGCCGATGCCGAGCTATCCGGAAATCCGCCTGGCGCTGGCCAGCGGCAGCGCGATCGAGCGGCGGCTCGACGCGATTGCGCCTAACGCCATTCACATCGCCACCGAGGGGCCGCTCGGCCACGCCATGCGCCGGCTCTGCATCCGCCGCGGCCTGCCGTTCACGACGAGCTTTCACACCCGCTTTCCCGATTATGTATCGGAGCGTGTCACCCTGGCGCCGAAATGGTCCGGCGATCTCACCTGGGCGTGGCTGCGCCGCTTCCATGCGCAGAGCGCCGCGGTGCTCGCGGCAACGCCGACTTTGGTCGGCGAGCTTGAAGGCCGCGGCTTCAAGAACGTGAAGCTGTGGCAGCGCGGTGTCGACGGCCGCGTGTTTCATCCCGAACGCAAGCGCATCCTCGATCTGCCGCGGCCGATCTTTCTCACCGTCGGCCGTGTTGCGGTGGAGAAGAATCTCGAGGAGTTTCTCAGGCTCGATCTGCCGGGCACCAAGGTCGTGGTCGGCGACGGCCCGGCGCGGGAACATCTGACGAAGAAATATCCCGATGCGGTGTTCCTCGGCGCCACGCATGGCGAGGAACTCGCTGACATCTATGCCTCGGCTGATGTCTTCGTGTTTCCGAGCCTGACCGATACATATGGCCTGGTGCTGCTCGAAGCCCTGGCGAGCGGCGTGCCGGTCGCCGCGTTTCCGGCCGATGCGCCGCGCGATGTGATCGGCGCCGCGCCGGTCGGCTGTCTCGATGCCGATCTGCGCCGCGCCTGTTTCGCTGCGCTCGATCTCGACAAAGCGGCATGCCGCGAGTTCGCCGAAGGCCTGACCTGGGAAGCAACCGCGCGCACTTTCGTGAAACACGTCACGGAAGCGACGCAAAGACCGCTGCAGCGGCGCGATCGCGAGCGTTCCGCAGCATAATCGCCCGGTTTCGTGCCAATTCACAGGCGAACCGTTCTCTTGCCGGGCCACGCCGGCAGGCGTAGCCTTCGTACATGGGCATCATCGACCAGAAACTGCTGCCGACCGCCGCCGATGTCGAAGGCGCTGTAGCTCGGCTCAAGGGCGTCGCGGTGCGCACGCCGCTGATCAATGCGCCGGTGCTCGACGAGCGCCTCGGCGCCCGCGTCTTCCTCAAGGCGGAAATCCTGCAGCGCACCGGATCGTTCAAATTCCGCGGCGCCTATAACCGCGTGTCGCAAATTCCGCAGGAGAAGCGCGGCGCCGGTGTCGTCGCTTATTCCTCCGGTAATCATGCGCAGGGCGTTGCTGCCGCGGCCAAGCTCCTCGGCATGCGCGCCACCATCGTGATGCCGGACGATGCGCCGAAGGCGAAGATCGAGCGCACGCGCGGCCACGGCGCCGAAGTGGTGCTGTACGACCGCGTCGGCGGCGAAGACCGCGCGCTGATCGCGCAGCGTCTTGTGGACGAGCGCGGCGCCACTCTGGTGCCGCCTTACGATGACCCCATGATCATCGCCGGGCAGGGCACCATCGGCGTCGAGATCGTCGAGGATCTGGACAGGCTCGGGCTCAAGCCGGACATCGTCGTGGTCGGCGCCTCGGGCGGCGGACTTGCCGCCGGCGTGTCGCTCGGCATCAAGTCGCGCGCGGCCTCGGCGCGGCTGTTCACCGCGGAGCCGGAAGGCTTCGACGACACCTTGCGCTCCTTCGTGCTCGGCGAGCGCGTCGCCAACGAGAAGGTCACCGGCTCGATCTGCGACGCGCTGATGAGCAACACGCCGGGCGAGTGGACCTTCCCGATCAACAAGGAATTGATCGGGCAGGGCATCGCGGCGAGCGATGCGGAAGTCGCCGCCGCCGTGCGCTATGCCTTCATGGAGTTGAAGCTGGTGGTCGAGCCGGGGGGCGCCATCGGTTTGGCGTCACTGCTCGCCGGCAAGCTCGACAACGTCGTCGATATCCGCGGCAAGACCGTGGTGGCGATCCTGTCGGGCGGCAATGTCGATGTCGAGATGTTCGCCAAGCTGATTGCGGGCTAGGCCCTCGTGTCATGCCCCGCGAAAGCGGGGCATCCAGTAATCGCAGGCCTCGGTGAATACTGGATCGCCCGCGCTCGCGGGCGATGACAGGTACGGGACCCGGCTCTATGTAAACAGCGCGATGCGTTCTTCGTCGCTGAGCGCCATCAGCGGCGCCAGCGGATCGGCTTCGGCATGGCCCCTGATGGCCGGAGCGGGCGCGGCGGCCTGTTCGATGCGTCCCATCACGGTGTCGATGGTGCTCCTCGTCGCTTCGGCAGCCTCCGGTGCGGAAGCCGCTTCGGCCGACGCGAGATCGACGCTGACCATTACGGTCGCGGCCGGCTCGGCGATCGCGACGTCGGTGATGACGTCGGTCACGGCGACTTCCGTCACCGCAACTTCTGTCTCGGCGATCGCGAGTTCCGGCATCGTTGCCTGAGACGCCGTCTGCGGCGCGACAGTCTCCGGCGTTGCTTCGACGATCGCCGCGGCCTCGGGCAGCGTGGTCTGCACCACCGCTCCGGTCGCCATCTCCGGTTCGGCCATCGCCACGGCCGGCGGGTCCAGCCACAGTTCGTAGGTTTCGACGGCGGCGCTGGTTTCGGCCGTTACTTCAGACTTGGTTTCGGTTTTGGCTTCGGCGGCCAGTGTCGACGACTCGGGCGTGGCCACAGCCGGCAGCGGCTGCATCAAGGCCGGCGTTGCGATGAACGGCGGCGTCAACGTGGTCCAGCTTTCCTCCGGCGCATGACGCGTCGTCAGCGGTCGTCCGTTCTGGAAGGCGCGATAGTCGAATTCGACGATCGGAATGATGGTTGCCGTCTTGCGCTTGGCCTGGGCCGGGAAGAGCGGCTGCGGCGCGCTGGCGACCGGCTCGATCCGGATCTGCTCCTGCACCAGCGACATCAGCGGCGCGGCGGCGGTCGGGTGCGGGATCGGCAGTTCGGGCTGCTCCTCCGCCGGCACCGCGGCCAGGGCTTCGCCTTCGCGCGCTGCCGCCGGCAGCACCAGCGCCTCGATACGCGCCTGCGTGAAGTCGATCAAAGCGGCGAGCGTCGCCGCCTTGATGGCGGTCGGCGTGTTCTCGGTTTGCGGCCGCGCGCTGCGCAAGGTGTCCAGCAGAGCCTTGAGATCCTGCCGGATACGGTCGGCTTCCGGCGAATGCGCGCGGGCGGTGGCCTCGAGGCGCTCGAGCGCCGTCAGCACGATTTCGGTGTCGGCCTGGCGATTGCGGCGGGCAAATTCCTGAAGGAAAGCGCGACCGCGCGCAGTCGAACTCAGGGCCTCGCAGAACGACTGATAATCGTCCTCGGCAACCTGCTCGACCGGCATCTCGTGCCGTCTGCTAACGCTTTCCGCAACCATCGACGACGCCCGTTTTGCTTCGTGGCCATAGGCAATTTCGGTTCCCGCGTTTATCAATCAACGAACCTGATTCGGCCAGCCTTCGGTAACAGCCAACCACCGTTGATTCGCGCGCGAAATCAGGCTGCCGGAGCCGAGCCCGCCCGATGCGGCCGCCATTTTTGTCGAATGAAACGGGTTTTGCGGCGCGCATCGCGGCATTTTACGCCGCTTTGTTCGTGCTCAGCGGCATTGTGCTGCCGTTCTTCCCGGTCTGGCTCAAGGCCAAGGGCGTCGACGCGGCGCTGATCGGAATCACGCTGGCGGCGCCGCAGGTGCTACGCGTTGTCGCAATCCCCATCGTCACCCGGCAGGCCGACCGCCGCGATGCCCTGCGCGGCACGCTGGTGATGCTGAGCGCGCTGGCGCTCGCCGGCTATTGTGCCGTGTCGATGGCCGAAGGCGGGCTGCTGATCCTTATCGCCTATTCGCTGACCGCGCTGGCGACGACGCCGATCATGCCGGTGCTGGAGACTTACGCCTTGCGCGGTCTGGGCGCGCGCGGCCGCGCCTATGGCTCGGTGCGCCTGTGGGGATCGGTGGCTTTCATCGCCGGCGTGTTCGGCGCCGGTTATGCGGCCGACATCGTTCCGCCGCGTGAACTGATCTGGCTGATCGTCGCGGCCAGCGCCGCGGCGCTGGTTGCTGCCGTGAGCCTGCGGCCGCTGCCGCCGCACGAGCCGGGCGTGCTCGCGGCGGCGCAGCCCCGGCGTCTGCTGCGCGATCCGGCGTTTCTGGTCGTTGCCGCTTCGGCCGGGCTGACGCAGGCGAGCCACGCTGTCTATTACGGCTTCTCCTCGCTCGAATGGCGCAATGCCGGGCTCGACGGCACGGCGATCGCTGCGCTGTGGTCGGTGGGCGTGGTCGCGGAGATCATCCTGTTCGTTGTCGCGGCGCGGCTGCCGGCGTTTCTGACGCCGAGCATGATGCTGGTGCTGGGCGGCGCCGGCGGCGGTTTGCGCTGGCTGGCGATGGCGTTCGATCCGCCGGTTTATCTGTTGCCGCTGCTGCAGATGCTGCACGCCTTCAGCTTCGGCATGACGTATCTCGGCGCGCTGTTCTTCACCAGCCGGCATGCGCCGCCGGGACAGGCGGCGACCGCGCAGGGCTATCTTGCGATCGTCATCGGGTTGGCGATGGCCGCTGCCATGGGCCTGTCCGGCTGGCTCTACGGCCTGTTCGGCGCCAAGGCCTATGCGGCGATGGCGCTAGCGGCGGTCGTTGGCTGTGCTTATGGCGCTGTAGCGGACCGCGCCGCGCGTCGTGCTGCTGGCGACGCGCTTTGAGACCTGACGCTCGAAGCGCCGGTCGGCACGGCGTTCGGACTTGCGCTTCGTCTCGGCATCGGCGCGCCGGGTTTCGTTGCGCCTGGAGCCGCACTCGGGCACCAGCGCGTGGACCGCGTGACCCTGCAGGTAGATCATCTTGCGCGACAGGCCGCCGTTGCGGTTGATCCAGCGGCGCACGTCGCTCGGATAGATATTCCAGAGCGCCTCGGTGCCGAGCTTGCTCGTCACCGGCGCGCCGTCGGCGTCCGGCATCCAGGCGGCATGGAAGCCGAAGCGGGCGCGCGAGGTCGCGCAAATGCGCGCGCGCGGAATGAGGCCGAGAACCAGGGTGCAGGCCGACAGGCAGTTGCCGTCGATCATGACGTTCTCGCCGGATGAGCGCAGCATGGCGAAGGCTTGAAGGTAATGGCCGATCTGACCGCCGCGGTCTTCAGCGATGCGCATGGTCGCCGATGCGGGCGACGTCATCGCGGACGTCACCATCGACGCTACCGCGACCGCACAGAGCAACGTGCTCCTGAACCACATCCCCGAACCCCGTTTTGAGGCGCGCTCGTCCCCAGGCGCCATATTGGCAAAGTCTAAGCCTAATCGGGGGCTGACGGAAAGGTTTGGTTAACCACTTTTCGTCGGAAAATGACAAAAGAATTCAGTCCGTTGTGTCAAAACGAGAGTTCCGCTCACGCCCTCGTATCGCAATGGCACGCGGCGCCGGCGCCGGGCTGATAGTGCCGGTCGCGGCCTGGAGACACTCGTCGGCCATGCGCATGAAATTCGCGCCGACGTTCTCGTCGAGGCTGGCCGCGGCCAGTTTCCGGCAGAGCCGGGCATGGGCCATCAGGCGCTCGGCGATCTTCGATTCTGCCATGTCCCGTCCCCCGACCGAAAAGTTGTCCTATGAGTACTTTCGTACCAGGACGGGAAGGGACGGCATTGATCGCAATCAACTAAAATTGGTGTTTCTCAGCCCCAGAGCGCCGGGTCGGGCGGAAAAACCAGGCTGCCCTCATAGCGGAGCCCTGGCGTGCGGTCCTGCGCCAGCAGCAGCGGGCCATCGAGGTCGGTGAACCGGGCGGCTTGCGCCAGCAACAAGGCCGGCGCCATCGACAGCGACGTCGCCACCATGCAGCCGGCCATGATCGAGAGCCCGGCCGCGCGCGCCGCCTGCGCCATGGCCAGCGCCTCGGTCAGGCCGCCGGCCTTGTCGAGCTTGATGTTGACGGCGTCGTACTTGCCACTCAGTGCGGCCAGCGAGGCGCGGTCATGCGCGCTTTCGTCGGCGCAGACCGGAATGGGACGGGCCATGCGGGCGAGGGCATCGTCGCGGCCCTCCGGCAAAGGCTGCTCCACCAGCGCGACACCGGCTCTGGCGCAGGCTTCGAAATTGGCGCCGAGATCGGCCTCCGCCCAGCCCTCATTGGCGTCAGCAATGAGGGTCGCTAGCGGCGCGGCCGCGCGGACTGCGGCAATCCGCGCCGGATCGCCGCCGTTGTCGGCATTGCCGCCGAGCTTAATCTTCAGCAGCGGCCGGTGCGCCGCGCGCGCGGCGGCCTGCGCCATGGTTTGCGGATCGGCGAGCGAAATCGTGAAAGCCGTGGTCAGCGGCTTGGGCGCGGCGAGGCCGGCAAGGTCATGGACGCGGCGGCCGCTGCGTTTGGCTTCCAGGTCCCAGAAGGCGCAATCGAGCGCGTTGCGCGCCGCCCCGGGCGGCATGCCCTGCTGCAAATCGGCGCGGCCGAGGCCGCCGGCCAGCGGGCCGCGCATTGCTTCGATCGCCGCTGTCACATTCCCGATACTTTCGTTGTAACGCGCGTAAGGAACACATTCGCCGCGACCGGCTTGATGGCCGTCGGAAATCGTTGCCACGACCACCACGGCCTCGGTTTTTGCCCCGCGGCTGATCGAAAACGAGCCGGCAATCGGGAAGCGTTCTGCGGCGATCGAGAGGGAAAGGGCCAAAGCGCGACCTTTTGCGAGGTGACGAGGCGGTCGGAGGTGGGGATATCCGGACCGTACCGGCGGGGTCAAACCCGGAATGTAGCCTAAATCCTTGAGAATCAGGGCTGGCCGGGGCCCATTGGCGTCTCTATCTGAGCATTGGCGGGCGCAGGAGCAAGAGAGTTTGAACGGCGACCCATTCCTGCAGGAATCACTGCAAGGCGACAGGCTGGCGGTCACCGGCGGCGGTGCCTGGACGGCCGCCCATGCGCGCGTCCTGGATTCGCAAATCACGGGGCTCACCCGCCGCCATCGCGGCGTGAAGGCTATTTCGATCGACATGGGGAAGGTCGAGCAACTCGACACCTTCGGCGCCTGGCTGCTCGAAAAGCTGGTGCGTGAAACGGAGGCTAACGGCGCCAAGGCCGAAGTCTCCGGCCTCAAGGCGGACTACAGCGCCCTGATCGACGAGATGCATCAGGTCGATCTCGAACCGCTCCGCAAGCGCAGCGCGGCGGGCTCCCTGGTCTATGCCCTGTCTTCGGTGGGCGAGAACATCAGCTCGGTCGGCGGCTCGCTGCTCGCCATCGTCAACATGTTCGGTGCGCTGGTGACCGCCATTCTGCGCGTGCTGACGCGGCCGCAGACGTTCCGAATGACGTCGCTGGTGCATCAGCTCGACATGGTGGCGTGGCGGGCGGTCCCGATCGTTCTGCTCATCACCTTCCTGATCGGCTGCATCATCGCCCAACAGGGCCTGTTTCATTTCCGCAAGTTCGGCGCCGACGTTTATGTCGTCGACATGGTCGGCATTCTGGTGCTGCGCGAACTCGGCGTGCTGATCGTGTGCATCATGGTCGCCGGCCGCTCCGGATCGGCCTACACCGCCGAGCTCGGCTCGATGAAGATGCGCGAGGAGATCGATGCGCTGAAGACGATGGGTTTCGATCCGACCGAGGTGCTGATCCTGCCGCGCATCCTCGCGCTCATCATCGGCGTGCCGATCCTGACTTTCCTCGGCTCGATGGCGGCGTTGTATGGCGGCGGGCTGGTGTGCTGGCTCTATGGCGGCATCGCGCCGGACATCTTTTTGTCGCGGCTCAAGGAAGCGATCGCGCTGAACACCTTCCAGGTCGGCATGATCAAGGCGCCGTTCATGGCGTTGGTGATCGGCGTCGTCGCCTGTGTCGAAGGCCTCGCCGTGAAAGGTTCGGCGGAATCGCTCGGCCGCCAGACCACTGCTTCGGTGGTCGAGGCGATCTTCCTTGTCATCGTGATGGATGGCCTGTTCGCCATCTTCTTTGCCTCGATCGGGATGTGAGCGATGGCCGCGACCAACGGAAAACGCGAAACGATCATCGAGGCGCGCGGCGTTGAAGTCGGGTTCGGCGATCGCCTCGTGCTCAAGGGTGCCGATCTCGACGTCTATCGCGGCGAAATTCTCGGCTTCGTCGGTGGCTCCGGCGCCGGCAAATCGGTGCTGATGCGCACCATCATCGGTCTGATTGCCAAGCGCTCCGGGACGATCAAGGTGTTCGGCAGCGATCTCGATAAACTGCGCGACGATGAGCGTCGCGCCATTGAGCGGCGCTGGGGCGTGCTGTTCCAGCAGGGTGCGCTGTTCTCCTCGCTCACGGTGATGGAGAACCTGCAATTCACGGTGCGCGAGAACCTCAATCTGCCGCAGCGGCTGATGGACGAACTGGCCGTCGCCAAGCTGGAGATGGTCGGCCTCGACGCCAGTGTGTGCAGCAAATATCCGTCGGAACTGTCGGGCGGCATGATCAAGCGCGTGGCGCTGGCGCGGGCGCTGGCGCTCGATCCGGAGATCGTTTTTCTCGACGAGCCGACCTCGGGCCTCGATCCCATCGGCGCCGGCGATTTCGACACCCTGATTGCGACCTTGCAACGTGTTTTGGGCCTTACCGTTTACATGGTAACCCACGACCTCGACAGCCTGAGTACGGTCTGCGACCGAATCGCGGTGCTGTTCGACGGCAAGGTCATCGCGGCCGGGACCATGGAGACGATGCTCCAATCCGAGCATCCATGGATGAAGGAATACTTCCGCGGCAAGCGTGCGCGCGCGGCGATCGGCGCCCGCGAGGCGGCGCTGACGGCGGGTAATGGCTGAACTGGAGCGGATCGATGGAAACGCGAGCGAACTACGTATTGATCGGAGCGTTCACACTGGCCGTGGTGGCCGGCGTGTTCGGCTTCATCTACTGGTTCCAGAACATCGGCGGCACCGGTGAGCGGCTTCGCTACAGCATCGTGTTCGACGGCTCGGTGTCCGGCCTGCGCACCGGCGCGACTGTGCTGTTCAACGGCATCCGTGTCGGCGAAGTGACCGGATTGCAGCTCGACCCGTCGAAGCCGAAGCAGGTGGTCGCGACGATGTCGGTCGACAAATCGGTGACGGTGCGCGAGGACACGAGGATCGGACTCGAATTCCAGGGGCTGACCGGCATCGCGTCGGTGTCGCTGATCGGCGGTAGTCCGTCGGCCAAGGCGCTCGCGGGCGCGACGGCCGGCGAAACGCCGCCGGTGATGGTGGCGCCGGCCAGCGCGACGCAGGACGTGACCCAGGTCGCGCGCGACGTCATGCGCAAGGTCGACGAATTCATCAGCCAGAACCAGCAGTCCTTCAACGCGGCGCTGCAGAATATCGAGAAGTTCACGGGAACGCTGGCCAGCAACTCGGCGAAGATCGATCAGTCGCTGACCAATATCGAGAAATTCACCGGCGCGCTGGGCTCCAATTCGGACAACATCGACAAAACGCTGGCCAGCATCGAGCGCTTCACCGGCGCGCTGGGCCGCAATTCCGATCGCATCGACAATATCGTTGCGGGCCTCGAGAGCCTGACAGGCGGGCCGGACGGCAAGGGCGGCGACATCAACGCGGCCGCCCGATCGATCAAGACGCTGGCCGACAACCTCGACAAGCGCACCGAGGCGCTGACCCTCGACATTGCGCGGCTGGCGCGGACGGGTTCGCGGACGCTGACGACCATCGACCGTGCGGCGAAGAATTTCGACGAGAACCCGAGCCGTATCATCTGGGGCGGCTCGCCGCCGGATCAGAAGCCGAAACAGCCGCGCACGCCGGCGGTGCGATAAGGTCGCAAGCTTCTCCTTCTCCCCTTAGGAGAGGGAAGCAAGAAAGCCGAAGTAAACGAAAACGGGCGCCGCGAGGGCGCCCGTTTTTATTTGTGTCGCCTATCGACGGCTCAGTCGAAGCGGCCCGCGGCGTGCGCCAGCATGGTGTAGACCTTGCCGGTTTCCGACGTGAGGTAGGTGCGCGCCACGACCTGGCCGCGGTCGTCGCGCGAGACTTCCTCGAGCAGCCGTTCGAACTCGCCGATATAGCGGTCGACCGTCTGCTTGAACTCGCGGTCGGCGCGGTACTTGCGGCGGATCTCATCGAAGGCCTGCTGTCCTTGCAGCGTGTAGAGGCGGCGCGTGAACACATTGCGCTCGCCGCGCTTGTAGCGGTCCCACAGATCGGCCGCGGCTTCGTGGTCGATCATGCGCGCGATATCGACCGACAGACTGTCGAGTGACTCGATCGAGTGCCGCGCGGTGCGGTCGTCACCGCGGGCGCTATCGCGGTCGCGGCCGAGATCACGGACGCTTTCGCGGGCCGGCTCGCGACCATAATCGCGGGCGGGTTCACGGATTTGCGGCTCGTTGTCCTCCCGCGAGGCGCGCGACAACAGATCGCTCAGCCAGCCGGTCTTGCCGCTGCCCGACGGTGTCGGGGCCGGCGGCGCGGCCGGTTCGGCGCGCCGCGGCGACGACTGCGACGGTGTGTAGCCGAGGTCGCGCGGCGGGGCCGGGCGGGGCGCCGGCTCGGCGCGGGCGACCTGCTCGCGGCCGCCGATGACGGCGAGCGCCGGCTCGTCGCGGAAGCGGCGCTGCGTCGGTTCGACGGCGTCGAGGTTGCGGCCGTGGCGCGCGACGATGCGGTTGAGTTCGGCCAGCGCTTCGATCTGATCGACGATGGCGCGGCGCATTTGCGCGGCGTTCTCGGCGGTCTCCTGCGGCAGTTCGAACACGCCGCGGCGCAGTTCGGTGCGCGTGGCTTCGAGTTCGCGCTGCATCTCCGACGCCATCTGCTTCATTTCCTGGACGGTGTCGGCGTAGCGCTGGGCGGCTTCGCGGAAGAAGCTCTCGGTGTCTTCCGACGACTGCTCGTACATGCGACGCACGCCCTTGGCGGCATTGTCGAAGCGCTCCTGCAGGCCGCGGAACATCGACTCCGCTTCCGACGAGGTCTGCGCATAGACCTGGTTCATGGTCTCGAGCGTGCGGCGGCGCTCTTCTTCCGAGGTTTCGCGGACGATCTCGAACTGTTCGGTGATGGCGCGGGTGCCATCGGCGCTCGATTCCGACACCAGGCGGGCGACCTCGCGGGCGCGAGCCGAGGCGGCTTCGAGGGATTCGTCGAGCAGGCCCGAGAAGCGCTTGAGGCGCTGCTCGATATCCTCGGTACGGATGTCGAGGGTCGAGACGAGCGAGTCGAGCTGCGCGCGGCGCTCGTTGACGTGCTCCTCGGTCTTGCGGTTGCTGTCGTCGATGATGGCGGCCGCCTTGGCAAGGTCGCGCCCATGGGCGTCGAACTGGGTGGCGAGCTGGCCGAGATCGCGCAGCGCGTCGGCGGTGAGGCCGCGGAAGCCGGTGATCGTCGTCTCGATGCGGTCGGTGGCGTCGGTGGTGGAGCCGTTGACGCGCTCCATGGCATCGACGAATTCCGAGACGCGGCGCATCAGGGTGTTTTCCAGCGCGCTCATGTTCTCGTGCGAGCCGGACAACACCTCCTGCAGCATGATGTTGGCTTCGCGCAGGCGCTCGAACAGGGCGGTGGTGTCGGAGCGCAGCATGTTGTGCGCTTCCATCATCTCGGTGACGGTCGAGGTCGCGGTTTCGCGCGAGCGCTCGATGGCCTTGGCCGCGGTGTCCTGCAGTTCGCCCAGCGTGCGGTTCACCGAATTGGCCGCGGTCTCGCCGGCGGTGTTGATCATGCGCGTGATCTCGGCGCCATTCTCGGCGACGGCGCGGCTGAAGGCCATGCCCTTGTCGCTGATCTCGTTGAGCGCCTGATCGGCGGCGCGCGTGATGTCGGCGGCGAACTGCTCGCTCTTCTCGGTGAGCGCGCTGAGCACGCCGCTGCTGCGGTCGGACAGCACCTCGGCCATTTCGTGGGTGCGCTGACCGACGGTCTCGGCGATCTCGGCGGTCTGTTTGCTGACCGTGGCGGTGATCTCCGTCGTCTGCCTGGTGACCGTCTCGGTGATTTCCGTGGTCTGGCGGGTGACCGTCTCGGCGATCTCGGCAGTGCGCTTGCCGACCGTCTCGGCAATCTCTTCGCTGCGCGCGGCGATATTGCGGGCCACCTCGTCGGACAGGCCGGTGAGGGTCTTCTCGGCGCTCAAGGCGCTGTCGCGGATGGCGGT
The DNA here is from genome assembly GCA_035556455.1 of Pseudolabrys sp. Classification (GTDB taxonomy): domain Bacteria; phylum Pseudomonadota; class Alphaproteobacteria; order Rhizobiales; family Xanthobacteraceae; genus Pseudolabrys. The sequence goes on along the minus strand of DATMEX010000036.1, from coordinate 1,280 downwards.
GGCGGTGGACGAGGAGAGCGCCGTGAGCGCGGCCTCGGCTTCCGCCGTGTTGGACTTGATGGTGTTCGACAGCGCCTCGGCGCTGCCGTGCAGCGTTTCGGCCGCCGCGACGGCGCGGCTTTCCAGTTCGCCGGACACCGCCGACGTGCGGTCGATGAGGAGTTCCTCGATGCGGTTGATGCGGCCGTCCAGCGTCTCGGTGACCTCGATGGCGCGGATGCCGAGGGTCTTGTCCATCTCGCCGATCTTGGCGCCGATGGCGTCGGCGACTTCGGTGCCGCGGGCATTGATGGTGCCGGTGATATCGCCGATGCGCTTGTCGAGCGCCGCGACGATCTCGTTGCCGCCCTCGTTGAGCGTGTTGGCAAGGTCGGTGACGCGCACGCCGAGCAGGTCCTCGAACTGGACAAGGCGCTTGTCGAGCGTGCCGGCGAGGGCGTCGGCGCGGCCGGTGACGCGGTCGTCGAACGAGTCGAGATAGGCGCGCATGGCGGCGGCGACGTCGTCGGTGCGCTGGCCGAGGCGTTCGATAAGTTCGCTGCCGTAGCTCTTCACCGTATGGTCGAACTCGGCAACGTGGCGGGTAATCAGGCCGCCCAGCGCGGTGGAGTCGCGCGCGATCTTTTCCGACAGCGCGGTGCCGTTCTGATCGAACACCGCCTCGAAGGCCTTGAGGCGCTCGATGAGCATCGCTTCGGTCTGATCGTTGCGGTTGTCGAGGCTGGCCGAGAGCTGCTCGGCATGTTGGCGGAAGGTGTCGGCGATCGACTGGCTGCGCGCGGCCAGGGTTTCGTTGGTGACGGTGCCGGTCTCTTCGATGCGGGCGACGACATCGCCGCCGCGGGCGCCGATGGCCTCGACCAGTTGCTCGGAACGGGCGGCGAGCTGATCGGCGATCTCCGCCGAGTTCTTCGCCAGCGCGGCGGCGTATTGCTCCGAACGCGCCGACATCGCGTCGGTGAGCTGCTGCGCGCGCGTCGCCATGGTGTCGACGGTGCCTTGCGTCTTCTGCGAGAAGCCCTGCGCCACCTGATCGAGGCGCGTGGTCATCATCTGCTGCAGGCGAGCCGCCATGTCGGCATATTCGTCGTGGATGTGGTCGGCCTTGAAGCTGAGGCTTTCCGACAGGCGGTCGCTCGCCGAAGCGATGGCGGTGGTGGCGCGGTCGCTGGTGGATTCCAGCCGCTCGAGCAAGGTCGAGCCGCGCTCGCCAAGCGCGTCGATCATCGAGTCGCCGGCGTGGCCGAGCGCCAAGGTGATGTGCTCGCCCTTCTCGGTGA
>DATMEX010000035.1:0-15654 GCA_035556455.1 Pseudolabrys sp. | reverse complement strand
AGTCAATCTGGTCGGCACCGCCACGGCCGATACGCATTCCAGCGCCAATACCGTGAAGGCCGTCGCCGACGATCTCGGTCAGGTCGCGCACCGCATTCGCTCGCAGGTCGATCAGTTCTTCGAGCGGCTGAGCGCGTGACTTGTCCCGGGCGCAGCGCGGCATGAAATGACGCGCTGCTGAACCGGGACCGTAACGTACTCATTTGAGACGACCCCGGATCTGCGTCGCACCACTCCGCTGCGCTTCGTGCTGCGCCGCGTCCGGGGAAAGTTACATCTCGAACGCGCCTTGAATATGCCGCGGCAGTTTGCCGGGCGCGATCAGGATGGCGTCGAAGCGCAAATCCTTGAAAGCGATCTTCGGATTCTGCGCCAGCCAGATTTCGGCGGCGGCGGCGATGCGCGCGCGCTGGCGCGGCGTCACGGATTCGGCGGCTTCATCGAGCGAGCCGCGCGCCTTCACCTCGACAAAGACGATGGTGTGACGACGTCCGGCGACGATATCGATCTCGCCGGCGCCGGATCGAAAGCGGCGAGCCAGAATGCGATAGCCTTTGCCGATCAGCCATGCGGCGGCGAGACTTTCCGCCGAGATGCCGCGATTGAATGCGGCCTGACGGTTTGGATCGGCCTCGATCTTTCCTTTCGGCCGCAAGCCCGGCACGCGCGGATTGCGGGGAAGGGGTGGCGAAGCGCTGTCGTCCTTCGCCATGTTCAATCGTCCCGTTCCTTGGCGAGATCCAGCGCGCGTTGATAGACATCGCGCCTTGCGCGGCCGGTGGCCGAAGCGACTTCGCCGACGGCATCCTTCACCGACGCCCGCGCGAGCGCATCGCGCAGCATGGCGTCGATGTCGCTGTCGGCGGTTTGTTGCTCCGGCGGCGGCGCGATGACGATGACGATTTCGCCGCGCGTTTCGGCGTCGCCGGCATAGTGCTCGGCCAGCGCCTGCAGCGGCGCGCGCCGAACTTCTTCATGCAGCTTGGTGAGTTCGCGGCACACCGCGGCCTCGCGCGGTCCGAGCCCTTCGGCGAGATCGGCGAGCGATGCGGCAAGGCGCGGCCCGGTCTCGAACACGATCAAAGTTGCCGGGATCGCGGCAAGTTCGGCAATGCGCTTCTGCCGCGCCGCCTGCTTGGGCGGCAGGAAGCCTTCGAACAGAAAACGATCGTTCGGCAGTCCAGACAGTGACAGCGCCGCTAGCGCCGACGATGCGCCGGGCACCGCCGTGACATTGTGGCCAGCCTCGACGACGGCGCGCACCAGCCGATAGCCGGGGTCCGACACCAGCGGCGTGCCGGCATCCGACACCAGCGCCACGGCCTGGCCTTTGTCGAGCCGCGCGAGAATCTTCGGCAGCGCCTCGTCTGAATTGTGCTCGTGATAAGCCGTAAGTGGCGTCGCGACGCCGTAGCGGTCGGTCAATTTGCGGGTGACGCGGGTATCCTCGCACGCAATCAGATCGGCGGCGGCGAGCGTCGCCAGTGCCCGCAGGCTGATATCGCCCAGATTGCCGATCGGCGTCGCCACGAGATATAGGCCCACTTCCAGCTCCGGCGCCTCAATGTCGGCGCCGAATGGCGCGTAGCGCCGCGATGTCGTTTTGTCCGTCATGCCGCCACTCTAGCGCGCTTTTGCCCCGCATTCCGGTGGCTTGGCCCCCGCGCGGCAAATTGCCAAATTCCCTTATCTTTTCATCGTCTTAACTTTTGCGGGACAAAATGGGCGATAGGGGCTAGGACTCGACGATTACCGTCGCGGGATGAGGGAACGGGGTTATTGGCTACGCGGACTGAGACACCGGGGGCAACACGGCGTCGATTTGGCGGGGTGGCGTTGGCCGCCACGCTGTCGCTGTTCATGGCCGCCTGTACGGGCGGCGCGCTGGATCGGCTTGGCGGTGAAGCGCCGCCGCCGGCCGCCGAGCCGGTGCAGCCCGCGCAGATTGGCGCCGGGCAGATTCGCGTCGGGCTGATCCTGCCGCTGTCGGCGCAGGGCAATGCCGGCATCGCCGCGCTCTCGATGAAGAACGCCGCCGAAATGGCGCTCGCCGAATTCAAGGAACCGAACATCCAGCTTCTGGTGAAGGATGACGGCGGCACGCCGCAGGGCGCGCAGGCCGCCGCCCAGCAGGCGCTGGCCGAAGGCGCCGAGATCATTATCGGACCGCTGTTCGCGCAGTCAGTCAGTGCGGTCGGCGGTGTGGCGCGCCAGCGCAACATTCCGGTCATCGCCTTCTCGACCGACGCCAGCGTCGCCACGCGCGGCGTTTATCTCCTGAGCTTCCTGCCGGAGTCGGACGTCAAGCGCATCGTCGATTTCTCGGTGTCGCGCGGCAAACGCTCCTTCGCGGCGCTGTTGCCGGACAATGCCTATGGCGCGGTGATCGAAGCCGCGTTCCAGCAGGAAGTGGCGCGCCGCGGCGGCCGTGTTATCGCACTGGAGAAATATCCGCTCGATCCGGCGCGCATGGGCGAGGCCGTGCGCCGCATCGCGCAGGCGTCGAACCGCGTCGATGCGATTTTCATTCCGGACGGCGCCGACGCTGTGCCGCAGGTGGTGCAGCAGCTCACCGCCAACAACGTCAATCTCAAGCGTGTGCAGTTGCTCGGCACCGGCCTGTGGGACGAGCCGCGCATTTTCGAGAACCAGACTTTGGCCGGCGGCTGGTACGCCGCGCCGGACAATTCCGGCTTCCGCAGCTTCGCGCAGCGTTATCGCTCGCGCTACGGCCAGGAGCCGGTGCGCACGGCGACGCTCGCTTATGACGCGGTGGCGTTGGTCGCGGCGTTGGTGAAGACGCAGGGGCCGCAGCGCTTCAGCGAACAGATTCTCACCAACTCGTCGGGCTTCGCCGGTATCGACGGCGTGTTCCGCTTCAAGAGCGATGGTACCAATGAGCGTGGCCTTGCCGTGCTGCGCGTCGCGCCCGGCGGCGGCCAGCCTGTGAGCCCGGCGCCGAAGGGGTTTTGAAGCACCGTCATTCCGGGGCGCGCGTAGCGCATAGCACTCCGTCATGGCCGGGCTCGTCCCGGCCATCCACGCCTTTGCTCTGACAGCAAGTAAGACGTGAATGCCCGGCACAAGGCCGGGCATGACGAGCAAAAACCTACGCCGCCAGATCGGCGACCACCGCATCGAGCAGCGGGAAGCCCGATGGCGTGACGCGCAGGCGGCCATTGCTCATGGTCTCGACCGCGCCGCCATCCATCAGAAACGCCAGCCGGCTGGGATCGAGCGTGCGGCCCGACAACGCCGCGAAACGCTTGGGGTCGATGCCTTCGACAAGGCGAAGCCCCATCAGCAGGAATTCATCGGCGACTTCGCCCGGCTGCAATTTCTCGTCGACGGTAAGGCCGGTGCCATTGGCGTCGATGAGATCGAGCCAGGCTTCGGGCTTGCGCTCGGTCTCGGTGGCGTAGCGGCGGCCATCGACATTGAGCCGGCCATGCGCGCCGGGCCCGACGCCGGCATATTCATGGCCGCGCCAGTAAACGAGATTGTGCCGGCACTCGGCGCCCGGCCGCGCGTGATTGGAAACTTCGTAAGCCGGCAGACCGGCGTCGCCGCACACCTGCTGCGTCAGGTCGAACAGATCGCGGGCGAGGCCTTCTTCCGGCATGATGAGCTTGCCGGCCTTGTGCAGGCCGTGGAACGCCGTGCCAGGCTCGATGGTGAGCTGATAGAGCGACAGATGCTCGGCGGCTTCCGCGATGGCGCGGTTGAGTTCGATCGCCCATGACTCGAGCGTTTGCCGCGGCCGCGTATAGATGAGATCGAACGAGTAGCGATCGAAGATCGAGCGCGCCACCGCAATGGCGGCGAGCGCTTCATCGGCTGAGTGCAGACGGCCGAGTTCTTTCAACGACGGATCGTCAAGCGCCTGCACGCCGAGCGAGACGCGATTGACGCCGGCCGCGCGATAGCCGCGGAAACGTGTCGCCTCGACGCTGGTCGGATTGGCTTCGAGCGAAATCTCGGCGTCGCTCTTGAGCGTCCAATGCTGGCCGATGGTGTTGATGATGCCTTCAACGGTCGAGGGCTGCATCAGCGATGGCGTGCCGCCGCCGAAGAACACGCTCGACACGGTGCGCGGTCCGATGCGCGCGGCGGTGCTGGCAAGCTCGGTCTGGATGGCGGTGAGATAGCGCGTCTCGTCGTAGCCGCCATGGCGCACATGGCTGTTGAAGTCGCAGTACGGGCACTTCGACAGGCAGAACGGCCAGTGGACGTAGACAGCGAAGTCCTGATCGGGAGCGACGGTATCCGGCGAAATATTGGTTAACGACATGTGAATCAATATAGGCCGCGCGCTGCGCCGCGGCCAGCAAAACCGCCAATTGGCTGCGGACAAGTATTTAAAATTTTAGCGAATTTTCCTCTTCGTCATGCCCGGCTTTATGCCGGGCATCCACGTCTTTACAGCGAAAGTCGTGGATGGCCGGGACAAGCCCGGCCATGACGGCTCAACCTCGCAAACACTTCTCCGCCAGCATCACGAAGGCGCGGGCGCGGTGCGACAGGCCCATGCCTTTGGGCGGCAGGCCGTGCTTTTCGTCGGCGGTCATCTCGCCGAAAGTGCGGTCGTGGCCGTCGGGCAGGAACAGCGGATCGTAGCCGAAGCCCGCAGTTCCCTTCGGCGGCCAGACGATGACGCCATCGACGCGGCCTTCGACCTCCTCGACATGGCCGTCCGGCCAGGCGATGCACAATGCGGCGACGAAATGCGCGCGGCGCTGCGCGGGCGACGTCGCGCCTTTCTCGACCAGCAGCGTCTGAATCTGATTCATCGCGCCGCGGAAATCCTTGTTCGGTCCGGCCCAGCGCGCCGAATAGATACCAGGATCGCCGCCAAGCGCATCGACGCACAGGCCGGAGTCGTCGGCAAAGGCGGGCTGCCCCGTCGCCTTCGCCGCGGCCATCGCCTTGATGCGTGCGTTCGCTGCGAAGGTTTTTCCGGTTTCATCGGGCTCGGCAAGATTGAGTTCGGCTGCCGACGTTGCCACGATGTTGTAGGGCGACAGCAGGTCGCGCATCTCGGCGAGCTTGCCGGGATTATGCGTGGCGATGACGACGGCGCCGGTGAGTTGGCGGGACATGAACTCTGCCTGTGTTGTCGTCATGCCCGGCCTTGTGCCGGGCATCCACGACTTTCTACCTGACCGCTAAGACGTGGATGGCCGGGACAAGCCCGGCCATGACGGCTGGGTGCTGGGAGGATAACAATCAACCCACCGCCATCTTCTGCAGTTCGATGAGCTTGCCGGTGCCCTTGCGCGCCAGCGCCAGCAGCGCGAGCAGCTGCTCTTCGCTGAACGGCTCCTTCTCGGCTGTGCCCTGCACCTCGATGATGTTGCCCGAGCCGGTCATGACGAAGTTGGCGTCAGTGTCGGCTTCTGAATCTTCCGCGTAATCGAGATCGAGCACGGCGGTGCCGCGGAACACGCCGCATGACACCGCGGCGACGTGGTCGCGCAGCACCTTGGCGTCGGTCTTGAACATGTCGCGCGCCTTCATCCAGGCGAGGCAATCGGCCAGCGCCACCCAGGCGCCGGTGATCGAGGCGGTGCGGGTGCCGCCGTCGGCCTGGATGACGTCGCAGTCGATGGTGATCTGGCGTTCGCCGAGCGCCTGGAGATCGACGATGGTGCGCACCGAGCGGCCGATCAGGCGCTGGATTTCGACGGTGCGGCCGCCCTGTTTGCCGGAGGCGGCCTCGCGGCGGGTGCGGCTGTGGGTGGCGCGCGGCAGCATGCCGTATTCGGCGGTGACCCAGCCCTTGCCTTGGCCCTTGAGCCACGGCGGCAGGCGTTCCTCGAGGCTGGCGGTCACCAGGACGTGGGTTTCGCCGAATTTCACGAAACAGGAGCCCTCGGCGTATTTGACCACGCCTCGTTCCAGCGACACGGCGCGCATTTCATCGGGTTGGCGCTGGCTGGGGCGCATCAGGGCGTTTCCTCTCTCGGCTGAATTTGCGAATGGCGCACACCATAACCATATGGCCCGCTTGAACAAGTCCGTCTGGAGCGCCATTGTTGGGGTGCCCCCGGGCCAGGAGTTTGCACCGTTGGCTTCGCACGACGTCCCGATCGGTTCTTCGCAGGTCAGCCTCGCCGCGCTGAACGAGCGCTCGCGCGAGATTTTCCGCTCGATCGTCGAGAGCTACCTGACCACCGGCGAGCCGGTCGGCTCGCGGAACCTTGCCCGCATTCTGCCGATCACCTTGTCGCCGGCGTCGGTGCGCAACGTGATGTCGGACCTCGAACATCTCGGCCTCGTCTTCGCGCCGCATACCTCGGCCGGCCGCCTGCCGACCGAACTCGGCCTGCGGTTTTTTGTCGATGCGTTGATGCAGGTCGGCGATCTCACCGAGGAGAACCGCCGGAATATCGAGGCGCAGGTCGTCGGCGCCGGCAGCGGCAAGTCCGTCGAGGCGGTGTTGACCGAAGCCTCGCAAATGCTGTCGGGGCTGACGCGCTCGGCTGGCGTCGTCCTCACGGCCAAGGCGAATGCCCGGCTCAAGCACATCGAATTCGTGCGGCTCGAGCCGGAGCGCGCGCTCGCCGTGCTGGTCGGCGAAGATGGGCAGGTTGAAAACCGCGTGCTCAATGTACCCGCCGGCGTGCCGACCTCGGCGCTCACGGAAGCGGCGAATTTTCTCAACGCGCATATCCGCGGCAAGACCCTGTCGGATCTGCGCGCCGAAATCGAAGCGACTTTGGCGAAGGGCCAGGCCGAACTCGATCAGCTCACGCAGAAGATCATCGCCGCGGGTCTGGCGAGTTGGTCGGGCGGCGACACCGACGAGCGCCAGCTTATCGTGCGCGGCCACGCCAATCTGCTCGAGGACCTGCATGCGCTCGAAGACCTCGAACGCGTGCGTTCGCTGTTCGACGCCCTGGAGACGCAGCGCGGCGTCATCGACCTGCTCGGCCGCGCCGAAGGCGGCGACGGCGTGCGCATCTTCATCGGCTCGGAAAACAAGCTGTTTTCGCTGTCCGGCTCCTCGACCATCGTCGCGCCCTACCGCGATAGTGCCGGGCGTATTGTCGGCGTCATCGGTGTCATTGGGCCGACGCGGCTCAACTATGCCCGCATCATCCCGATGGTCGATTACACGGCCCGGGTGGTCAGCCGGCTGCTATCCGGCTCGGGCCACTAAATACGTGTATCTCAAGGATTTTTGCCCCGTTCCGGGCCGAAAAGCTTGATTTTTGAAGCGGCAGCCCTGATATCCGGGACGCTTCTTCCATCAGTACGAATTGGATTGATCACGATGACGGACCCGACTGCGCGTAAGGCTGAGAACGACAAGCCGGACGCCGCCGCTCAGCAGACGCCGAACGCCGCCAATCCGAAGCCCTATGTGATGCCTGACGACCCGCAGGACGAGCCGGTCGATCCGCTCGTGGCCGCGCAGAAGGAAGCCGCCGAATACAAGGACAAGCTGCTGCGCACTTTGGCGGAGATGGAAAACCTGCGCCGCCGTACCGAGCGCGAGGTCGCTGACGCGCGCACCTATGGCATTACCGGCTTCGCCCGCGACGTGCTCAATGTCGCCGACAACATCAATCGCGCGCTGTCGACGCTGACGCAGGAAGCTCGCGACGCCGCCGATGCGGCGGTGAAGAGCGTTCTCGAAGGCGTCGAACTCACCGAGCGCGAGCTGCTCAAGTCGCTGGAAAAGTACAACGTCAAGCAGTTCACGCCGCAGGGCGAGAAGTTCGATCCCAATAAACATCAGGCCATGTTCGAAGTGCCGACCCAAGACCTGCCCCCCGGTCATGTCGCCCAGGTGATCCAGTCCGGCTACACCATCGGCGAGCGCGTGCTGCGTCCGGCGCTGGTCGGCGTGTCGAAGGCCGTGCCGAAGCCGGCGGCCGGCGAGGGCTGACGCCCGCTCCTTGCTGACAAGACATGAATGCCATGAGCGCGCGCCGGGCCATACCGGCGCGCGTAAGCCGTTGTTTTCGCGAGAGGTGCACCTGCGGCAAGTTGTCGCTACATTAGAACAGTTATAACCTATTGATATTTAATGATTTTTTCGTTGACGCCGGGTGCGGCAGCGAACACTGTCCGGCCATTCACCGGTCAGGAGTTTGCCCATGTCCATCGTTCCCGGCGCCGCGGCGCGCCTTGCGAAACTCGGTTACGCCCTGCTCGCGGTTGCCGCGCTTACCGCCCCAGCCGCCGCCGCGACCATGCAGGACGGCGCCAAGGCCTATAAGCCTTACATCGTCGAGCGCATCGGCGCGGCCATTGCCGGCGCCAAGGAAATGCAGACCGCGGTGAAGGCGGGCGACGTCAAGGCGGCGCAAGCGGCCTGGATCAAGTCGCGCAGGGGCTGGGAAGCCATGGAGCCTGTGACGGCGTCCTATTTCGGGGATCTCGACAAGCTCATCGACGCCTGGCCCGACGGCAAGACCGGCTATCACGCCATCGAAGCCGTGCTGTTCTCGGCGAACAAGACCGACGGTCTCGACCAGCCGATCGCCGACCTTCTCGCCAACATGGGCAAGTTCGAACAGCGCGTGAAGGCGGCGAAGTTCGCCTTCATGCCGCAGAAGCTGCTTGAGGGCACCGCGAACCTTGCCTACGAAGTCGGCGAGGAGAAATCCGGCGGCGGCGAGTCGCCTTATGCCGCGACCTCGATCGTCGACATGCAGGAGAACGTCGCCGGCATCGAGTTCGCCTGGAACACGGTGTTCGCCGATACCCTCAAGAAGAAGGACGCCAAGCTCGCCGGCATCATCGACGAGCGCACGCAGAACCTGAAGAAGCTGGTCGGCGTCGCCGACATCAAGAGCATGGACGCCAAGAAGGTGCACATCGCCGGCGAGGAACTCGCGGCATTGATGCTGACCGCTGCGCCGAAGCTCGGCCTCAAGCCGTTCAAGGTCGGCGACGAGGACGAAGAGAAAAAGAAAGACTGATCGGCAACCCGAACGCCGGATCCGAGCCATGAAAGCGCAGCAAGTCATTCTGTCGGCGTCGATTGTCGCGATGCTGTTCGCGGCCGCGCCGGCCGGCGCCACGCCCGTGATCAGCAAGGACGCTACCTTGCCGGTCGGCAGCGAGTTGAACGCGGAACTGCTCAACCAGCCGACCGAGATGTTCTCGATGGAGATGGCGGGCGGCAAACGCTCTTATTTATTTAATCTCGGCGACATGCTGTTCTCGTCATCCGCCATCTTCGGCGGCAAGGCGCGCGATGCCGGCATGAGCTGCAATTCGTGCCACCAGCAGGGCGCCAATAATGCCAAGCTGTTCGTGCCCGGCCATTCCAGCAAACCGGGCAACTTCGACACATCAGGGCCTTTCTTCAACCCCAAGGCCGACAACGGCATCTTCGATCCGGTGACGACGCCGAGTCTGCGCGGCGCCAAATATCTCGCGCCCTACGGCCATGACGGCCGCATCGCCTCGCTGCGCGAATTCGTCCGCAATGTCATCGTCAACGAATTCGCCGGCGCCGAGCCGTCGGGCCAGGTGCTCGACGGGCTGGTGGCTTACATCAACGAGATCAGCTTTCTGCCGAACGACAAGATCACTTCCGACGGCAAGTTGACCGCCAAAGCACCCGATGCCGCGCGGCGCGGCGAAGCCTTGTTCAACAAGCCGTTCCGCCGCGACGCGAGCATGAGCTGCGCCACCTGCCATGTCGGCAACGCCGCTTTCGTCGATCGCAAGGTGCACGACATCGGCTCCGGCGGGATGTTCAAGACCAAGACCTTGCTCAACGCAAAATTCAACGCGCCGTACTTCCATGACGGTCGCTATGACACCTTCGATGAAGTGGTGGCGCATTTCGACAACCACTTCGATCTCGGCCTGACGGCCGCCGAGCGCGACGACCTGGTCGCCTATCTCGATGCGATCGGCGACGCCGACCAGCCCTTTACGCAAAACACGGTTCAGGCCGAGATCGACGAACTCGCGCAGTTCGCCAGCGTACTCGACGTCGCCCTTCCGGCGCGCGATACCGAGATCGTCGTCCTCGCCGTGGATTCGGTCGGGGCCGAGTGGCGCGAGGTCGCCGAGAAATTCCCCGACCAGAAGAACACGTCGGTCGATGGTGGTTTGCCCGAACGGTTGAAAGCACGCGCTGCCGTGCGCGACATGGTGCTGACCCTGCGCCGCATCGCCATGGCCGCGCAGACCGATGATTTCACCGAAGCGTCGCGGCTATACGCCGAATACAAACAGACGGTTGCCACGGCGGCGCCGTATCTCAAGGCGGCCGAACCGTGGTCATTGTACAACCCGGCGGTGCACGATCGGCATTTCACCGCGCTGCGCAAGCTCGCCGAGCTGGCGAAATAAACGGTTTGTTCTAAGCTGCCGCGAATTGGGGGCTTCATGCGCGCTGATTCGTCGAAATCGCGCCGTCGTCTGACGGCGCTTGTCACCGCCACGGCAGTGTCCGTTCTCGCATCCGGCGGCGTCTTCGCCGCCGACAAGGCGAAACCGGCGCCGTCACTCTGGGAGCGCGAGACGCTGACCGGGGACTGGGGCGGCCAGCGCACGGCGCTGAAGGAAAACTACGGCATCGAGATCACGCTGATTTATATCGGCGAGGTGCTCGGCGTCATGTCGGGCGGCATCAATCGGACTACCAGCTATGAAGGCCGCCTGGAATTCTCGGTCGATACCGATCTGCAGAAGCTGATCGGGCTCGCCGGCGCCAAGACCCATTTCAAGCTCTATCAAATCCACGACGGTGGCCGGAACGCGGTCGCCAATGTCGGCTCCATCGCCGACCCGAGCAACATCGACGCGCTGTCGACCACGCGCCTGTTCACCGCCTGGTACGAGCAGAGCTTTGCCGAGCGCTTCTCGCTGCGCATCGGCCAGCTCGCCGCGGATGACGAGTTCATCACCAGCCCGACCGCGGGCGGCCTGATCAACGGCACCTTCGGCTGGGCCGGCTTGCTCGCCGCCAACATCACCAATGGCGGACCAGCCTATCCGCTGGCGGCGCCGGGCGTGCGGCTGGCGACGACCTTGAGCGATAATCTCACGCTGCTCACGGCGGTGTTCGCTGGCAATCCGGCGGGCAAGACCAATTGCACCGTCACCGCGCAGGAGTGCAATGAGCACGGCCTGAACTTCGGCCTTGTCGGCGGTGCGCTCTGGATGAGCGAATTGCAATATGCGGTCAATCAGGGCAAGGGCGCGACCGGCCTGCCGGCTGTTTATAAGCTCGGCGGCTGGTACTCGACCAATAACTGGTTCGCCGATCAGCGCTTCGGCGTCGATGCCGCCGGTTCGCGCGTCTTGCTGAGCGATCCGGCTTCAACCGGTGCTTACAATCATAAAGGCAACTGGGGGCTTTACGGCGTCATCGACCAGACCGTGCTGCGAACCAGCGAACGTGCCTTGAGCCTGTTCGTGCGCGGCGGCTTCTCGCCGTCGGATCGCAACCTGATTTCCTATTACGTCGATGGCGGCGTCGGTCTCAAAGGTCCGTTCAGCGGGCGGCCCGACGATACGCTGACCTTCGGCGTCGCTTACGCCAAGATCAGCAAGGATGCGGCGGCGGCCGATATCGACGCCGGCAACGCCATCGTGCGCAGCGAGGAAGTGGTTTTCGAACTCAGCTATGCAGCACAGCTGGCGCCGTGGTGGACGCTGCAGCCGGACCTGCAATACATCGTGCGGCCCGGCGGCAATGTCGCCAACCCGAACGATCCCAATGGCGCGGCGATCAAGAATGCGTTCGTGGCGGGGCTGCGCTCGACGATCAAGTTCTAGAGCGCGCTACCCTCTCGGCTCGACGCTGTCGCGGATGGCGCGGAAGCGGTTGAACACGCCGTCCCATTGCGCCTCCGAGGCGACGCCGACAACGCGCAGAAATCCCGAGCCGCCGAAGCGCACCCATTGCACCAGCTTCACCGGCTTGCCGTTGACGCTTTCCGCCTCGGCGCGGATTTCGTGGCCGGCGCCATTCGAGATGCGCTGTGGTTCCGAACTTTTCAGGCGCATGTTGCGCAGCGGCGCCTGCGACAGCAGATCGGCGGCGAACTGGGCGCGATTGTTCGCGTCCGGCGCGCCGCGTCCGACGGCGATGATGACATAGGGAAAGCTGGTGAGATCATCGTCGACGCTGTCGATCAGGATGACGCCTCCGCCGGGCAGCACCGACATGACGCGGAAGCCGGCAAGGTCGTCGACCTTGAATGGCAGCATCGCCAGCTGCTCAGCCACCGGCGCGGGCCGAAAGGTGACGCTGCGCAAGGCGTCACGCACGACCTTGTCGCTGTAGACGTCCATCGCCTTGTCCGGCACTTGCACGCTGACCAAAGTCGCGAGATCGCGCACCGCGCCGGTCGCGGACGACGCGATCAGAAACCATTTGTGAACCTTCTCGCCGTTCTCGGTCTTGGTCCCGCTCACGAGCACGCCCATGCCGTTCTCGAACGGAAAAGCCTCGCGCCGGACGTTGTCGACCTCGGATTGCGCTTCGGCGTGGGCCGAACGCTCCAGGCCCTCCATCGCCGCCAGCGGCAGGTCGAGGATGGTGATCGCCACCTTGCGGTCGGCGTCTTCGAAGCCGGGGAAACGCGTTGACGGCGTCATGCCGGCGGGCACGGTCAGACCCACCCGCAACCCCGGCGGGTAGCGCGTCTGGGCCGCGGCCGGCAGGGCGAGCGCCACGAGGACGGCGCCGCACGCCAGCAGGACTGCGAAGGATCGACATGCCAATCGAGCGGCCATGGGCTTCCTTGTCTGGTTCGAACGTCTGTCCGTCCGTTTGCCTAACCGGGCCCGGGCGGAACGGCAACGGATAGCCCCCGGGAAAGGCATTTTCGCGGTCGGCTGAGGGTGTTAACCCGGGCCGCCCGCTCGCATTTTCGTGAAGGGCCCGCTTGCGGCCCCTAGGCCCCCTCCTATATGAGCTTCGAGCCGCTGAAATGGCGGTTATCGCTTTATCCAGGGGGCTGGATCAGGGGTCCGCGGACGAGCCGCGGGCACACCTTCGGGCGCCAAATAACCCAAGGGCAAATCCAAGGGTTTCAGAGGCCCGTCCGGTCTGCCGCAATTGAGAGGTGTTTAACATGGGCAAGGTCATCGGAATCGACCTCGGCACCACCAATTCGTGCGTCGCCGTGATGGAGGGCAAATCGCCCAAGGTCATCGAGAACGCCGAAGGCATGCGTACCACGCCATCGATCGTCGCCTTTACCGACGACGGTGAACGACTTGTCGGCCAGCCGGCCAAGCGCCAGGCGGTCACCAATCCCGAAAAGACGATCTTCGCGGTCAAGCGCCTCATCGGCCGCCGCTTCGACGACCCGATGGTCGAGAAGGACAAGAAGCTCGTCCCCTACAAGATTTCCAAGGCCTCGAACGGCGATGCCTGGGTCGAAGCCGACGGCAAGCAGTATTCGCCGTCGCAGATCTCCGCCTTCATCCTGCAGAAGATGAAGGAAACCGCCGAGGCCCATCTCGGCCAGAAGGTCGATCAGGCCGTCATCACCGTTCCCGCCTACTTCAACGACGCGCAGCGCCAGGCGACCAAGGACGCCGGCAAGATCGCGGGCCTTGAAGTTCTCCGCATCATCAACGAGCCGACCGCGGCCGCGCTGGCCTACGGCCTCGACAAGCAGAAGCAGGGCATCATCGCCGTCTACGACCTCGGCGGCGGCACCTTCGATATCTCGGTGCTCGAAATCGGCGACGGCGTGTTCGAAGTGAAGTCCACGAACGGCGACACGTTCCTGGGCGGCGAAGACTTCGACATGGTCCTCGTCAACTATCTCGCGGCCGAGTTCCAGAAGGAGCAGGGCATCGACCTGCGCAAGGACAAGCTCGCGCTGCAGCGTCTCAAGGAAGCCGCTGAAAAGGCGAAGATCGAGCTGTCGTCGACGACGCAGACCGAAGTCAACCTGCCGTTCATCACGGCTGACGCTTCCGGCCCCAAGCATCTGACGATCAAGCTGACGCGCGCCAAGCTCGAAGCGCTGGTCGACGATCTCATCCAGCGCACCATCGAGCCGTGCCGCAAGGCGCTCAAGGATGCCGGCGTCACCGCGGGCGAAATCAACGAAGTGGTCCTGGTCGGCGGCATGACGCGCATGCCGAAGGTGCAGGAAGTCGTGAAGCAGTTCTTCGGCAAGGAACCGCACAAGGGCGTCAATCCGGACGAAGTCGTCGCCATCGGCGCGGCGGTCCAGGCCGGCGTGCTGCAGGGCGACGTCAAGGACGTGCTGCTGCTCGACGTGACCCCGCTCTCGCTCGGCATCGAAACGCTGGGCGGCGTGTTCACCCGCATCATCGACCGCAACACCACGATCCCGACCAAGAAGTCGCAGACCTTCTCGACCGCCGAGGACAATCAGAACGCGGTGACCATCCGCGTCTTCCAGGGCGAGCGCGAGATGGCGGCCGACAACAAGATGCTCGGCCAGTTCGATCTCGTCGGCATTCCGCCGTCGCCGCGCGGCATGCCGCAGATCGAAGTGACCTTCGACATCGACGCCAACGGCATCGTCAACGTGTCCGCCAAGGACAAGGCGACGAACAAGGAGCAGCAGATCCGCATCCAGGCCTCGGGCGGTTTGTCCGAAGCCGACATCGAGAAGATGGTCAAGGACGCGGAGTCTCACGCCGAGGAAGACAAGAAGCGCAAGGCCGCGGTGGAAGCCAAGAACCACGGCGAGGCGCTGGTCCACTCGACCGAGAAGGCGCTGTCGGAGCATGGCGCCAAGCTCGCTGAAGCCGATCGCGGCGCCATCGAGAACGCCATGGCCGATCTCAAGGAAGCCTTGAAGGGCGACGACTCCGAGGCGATTCAGCAGAAGACCAACGCACTGGCGACGGCCTCGATGAAGCTCGGCGAAGCTATCTACCAGCAGGCGCAGGCTGGTGGCGACGGCGATGCTTCGGCCAAGAAGGACGACGACGTGGTCGACGCCGAGTTCACGGAAGTCGACGACGACAAGGGCGGCAAGAAGTCGGCCTGATGACGATGAGCTCGATCGTCACATCGAGCGCGCGTCATTCTCTCTTCACCTCTCCCCTTGGGGGAGAGGTCGACGCGCCGGGGTCCGCAGGACATCGGCGCGGCGGGAGAGGGGTAAGCGGCAAATCTCGAGTTTGCGGTTTACCCCTCTCCTCAGCCCTCTTGCTGCGAAACGCGGCAATTTCCCTGCATCAATCAGCGTTACAGCGGCAGCTCCATGTCTAAGCGCGACTATTATGAGGTGCTCGGTGTTTCGCGCACCTGCACGGAAGTCGAACTGAAGGCGGCGTTCCGCAAGCTCGCCATGCAGCACCACCCGGATCGCAATCCGGGCGACAGCGAGTGCGAACACAAATTCCGCGAACTCAACGAAGCTTATGAAGTGCTCAAGGACGGCGACAAGCGCGCCGCCTATGACCGCTTCGGCCACGCCGCCTTCGAGCAGGGCGGCATGGGCGGCGGCGGCGCCGGATTCGGCGCGGGCTTCGCCTCCTCCTTCTCCGACATTTTCGAAGACCTGTTCGGCATGGGCGGCCAGCGCGGCCGCGGCGGCCGCGAGCGCGGCGCCGACCTGCGCTACAACATGGACATCACGCTGGAGGAAGCCTTCTCCGGCAAGACCGCCCAGATCAGTATTCCCGTCGCCGTCACCTGCGAGCCGTGCTCCGGCACCGGTGCCAAGGCCGGCA
>DATMEX010000034.1:0-2343 GCA_035556455.1 Pseudolabrys sp. | reverse complement strand
GGCGCACAGGCAGGTGTCCTGATCCGCAACGCCGAGGCGCTGGAGCGCATGGAGAAGGTCGACACGCTCGTCGTCGACAAGACCGGCACGCTGACGGAAGGCAAGCCGAAGGTCGTTGGCATCGTTGCCGCCGAAGACTTCGACGAGACGGAGATCCTGCGCCTCGCCGCCAGTGTCGAGGTGGCGAGCGAGCATCCACTTGCCCACGCCATCGTAACCGCCGCGAAGGAGCGCGGCATCGAGCTCGCGCGCGTCATGGGCTTCGACTCTCCCACCGGCAAAGGCGCGATCGGCATGGTTGACCGGCACCGCATCGCCCTCGGCAACCCACGCTTCCTCGCCGAGCTGAACATCGCGACGGCTGCCCTCGAAGGCCAAGCCGAAAACTTCCGCAGCGAAGGCGCGACGTCGATCTTCATCGCCGTGGACGGCAAGGCCGCGGGCGTGATCGCCATCGCCGACCCGATCAAAGCGTCGACGCGCGCTGCGCTCGATGCCCTGCGCGCCGATCACATGCGCGTCGTCATGCTGACCGGTGACAACCGCACCACCGCCGAAGCCATCGCGCGCCGTCTCGGCATCACCGAGGTGGAAGCCGAGGTTCTTCCCGAGCAGAAAAGCGCCGTCGTCGAGCGGTTGCAGAAGGAAGGTCGCATCGTCGCCATGGCCGGAGATGGCGTCAACGACGCGCCCGCCCTCGCCGCGGCCGATGTCGGCATCGCCATGGGCACCGGCACGGACGTCGCCATGGAAAGCGCTGGCGTCACGCTGCTGAAAGGCGACCTGCAAGGCATCGTGCGCGCACGCACGCTGTCGGAAGCCGTCATGCGCAACATCCGGCAGAACCTGTTCTTCGCCTTCATTTACAACGCGGCGGGCGTACCCATCGCGGCCGGCATCCTCTATCCCGCGTTCGGCATCCTGCTCTCGCCGATCATCGCGGCGGCCGCCATGGCGCTCTCGTCCGTCAGCGTCATCGCCAACGCGTTGCGCTTGCGTCATGCACGCCTCGGCTGATCAGACGAATACGGCCGGCGGAGCAAAACTCCGCTGGCCGTTCGCCGATCATCTGCGTGCTCAATGGCCCGGCATCGTATTGAAACGCGCCTTCTGCTCATCCGAGAGCGAGTCATAGAACCCGGCAAGCGCCGGCCGCACCTCGCTCATCGCTGTTATGGTCGCCTTGAGGCGCTTGCCCATGGCATCCAATCGAGCTTCGGTAGAATTCGGGATCTGCGCCGGGCAGGTCGATTGCAGCATAACGGCTGCCCTTGCCGACACATTATCGAGCTGATCGAGCGCCGCTTTCTGCTTCTTGTCCGGATCGACCGTCGCGATGATTTCCCGTGTCGGCACGTTGACGAACTCTTCGTTCCGCGAACCGCATAGCTTCGCCACCTTCCGCTCTCCGCTGCCGCCCAGCGCATCGAGCTGCCTGCGTTGCTCGGGCGAAAGCGAGCCATCGAACTTTGCGAGCGGGCCGCGCACCAGCTCAAGTCCCTGCACCATCGCGTCGAGACGTTTCTGTAGCGCATCGAGCCGCCCGACCGGCGTCAGTGGCGGTGAAGTGGGGCACGAGTTGCCGAGTATATCTTCCGCCTTGTTCGATGCCGCCTGCAAAACTTTGAGTTCGGACAGCTGATCGCCGCTCGGCCTCACTTGTGCTTCGATGCGGTCGATCGGCAGAGCCGTGACACCCGGAGCATAGCCGCTGCAAATGCCGAGGCTGACCTTCCGGCTGTCGTCGGCAACGGACGAACGCGACGCCGATTCCGCGGTGGCCACAGAAGAGTCGCTGTCGTCAGCCTGTCCGCCGCTGTAGATGTCCTCGTGCGAGGAGCGCGCGTACGCATAGTTGTCGTCCGACTGCGTCCATGCCGTCGCGCCGTAGCCGCCGCTTGGCCATGCGTAAGCGCCGTTGGGCCAGAACAGGCCGCCCATGATGTAGTCGACACCATAATCCCAGAACGGTGCCGTCGGCGCATACGGCCACCACGCGAACGACCACATGTCGCCCAGCGCAAACGGCCAGAACACTGGCCCGACCCAACCCCAGCGGCAGTTGGCGCAGGTGAAGTGGCGGGGCTTCCAGTTGTCGTGCCAGAACACGTTGCGACTCCAGCGGCCGGCATTCACCGGCTGACGCAGGTTGTTCCCATGCTGCGCGAAGTCTTCGTGGCGATCGAGATTGCGATCGTCGGGGCGCCGCTCTCCAATACCCTCACGGCCTTCCGGGCGTACGATGTGCTCATTTGCGCGCCGGTCGACGTCGGGTCGCTCGCGGGTATTGTGGTCGCCGCTGCGCTCGTGATCGATGCGACTACGCTCGGCGCTGCGATCGTC
>DATMEX010000033.1:0-77856 GCA_035556455.1 Pseudolabrys sp. | reverse complement strand
GCGACTGATCCATTGCTGAAACTGCCAAAAACCTGATATTCGAGACGCCATGAACAAGCCCGAAAAGCCGTCCCAGATCGACGTCGCCGGCCCGCAGCCGCGACATAAAACCACCCAGGTCAAGGTTGGCCAGGTTGCCGTCGGTGGTGGCGCGCCGATCGTCGTGCAGTCGATGACCAACACCGACACCGCCGATGTGGCGGGCACCGTCGAGCAGGTGGCGGCATTGGCGCGCGCGGGCTCGGAACTGGTGCGCATCACGGTCGACCGCGACGAGGCGGCCGCCGCCGTGCCGAAGATCAAGGAGCGGCTGGCGCAGATGAACGTCGCCGTGCCGCTGGTCGGCGACTTCCATTACATCGGGCACAAACTGCTGGCCGACCATCCCGGCTGCGCCGAGGCGCTGGATAAATACCGCATCAACCCCGGCAATGTCGGCTTCAAGAACAAGCGCGATCCGCAGTTCACCCAGATCGTCGAGATGGCGATCAAGCACGGCAAGCCGGTGCGCATCGGCGTCAACTGGGGCTCGCTCGATCAGGAGCTTCTGACGAAGCTGATGGACGAGAACTCGGCGTCGGCCAATCCGATCGACGCCCGCGCCGTGACGCACGAAGCCATGGTGCAGTCGGCGCTGTTGTCGGCGGCGCGCGCCGAGGAGATCGGCCTGCCGAAGAACCGCATCATCCTGTCGGCCAAGGTCTCGGCGGTGCAGGATCTCATCGCGGTCTACACCGAACTGGCGCGCCGCTCCGACTATGCGCTGCATCTCGGCCTCACCGAAGCCGGCATGGGCACCAAGGGCATTGTCGCCTCGGCGGCGTCGATGGGCGTGCTGCTGCAACAAGGTATCGGCGATACCATCCGCATTTCGCTGACGCCCGAGCCGGGCGGCGACCGCACGCGTGAGGTGCAGGTCGGGCAGGAACTGCTGCAAACCATGGGCCTGCGCACCTTCGTGCCGCTGGTTGCTGCGTGCCCCGGCTGCGGCCGCACCACCTCGACGACGTTCCAGGAACTGGCCTCCGATATTCAGGGCTTCATTCGCGAATCCATGCCGGAATGGAAGACACGCTATCCCGGCGTCGAGACGCTCAACGTCGCCGTGATGGGCTGCATCGTCAACGGCCCCGGCGAGAGCAAGCACGCCGACATCGGCATCTCGCTGCCCGGCACCGGCGAGCAGCCGACCGCGCCGGTCTTCATCGACGGCAAGAAGGCCGCCACCTTGCGCGGTGCGACACTGAGCGCAGACTTCAAGCAGATGGTGATCGACTATATCGAACGCCGCTGGGGCACCGGCTCGCGCAGCGCGGCCGAGTAAGAGCAACAGTCGTCCCGCTTTATTCGAAAGAACGCGCGTGAAAGCCAAATCCGTCCTGCTGATCTTCCTTGCGCTTGGCGTGCTGATGGTCGGCATCACGATCTATGTCGCCACGACCACTGATCGCGCGCAGCGCGATATCGACACCGTGGTGGCGCCGGACGGCCGTTACAAGGCGGTGCACATGCGCGTGCATGGCGACAAGCCCGAGCCGTTCTGCGTCGATACCATCGCCATTTATCTGGCGCTCTATCCGGAGAGTTTCGTCTCGTCGAAGCGCGCCTACGAGGTTTATGGCGGGCCCTGCGCCACGCCGTCGAAGAACGCCCCGGCGCCGAAGATCGAATGGACGGACAACAAGACGGTGCGCATCACCTACGCGGCCCCTGCCGACAAGCCGCCACGCATGCGTGACAAGGACGCCTCGCTGTTCGTCGACATCGAGTGGGTCAAGGCGAACTAGCCCGCTGTCTTTGCGGTCGCTGTTTCCGCAGGCGGTCCGGGGATTTTCTTTCCTGGAAAGTTATTTTCGCTCCTCGTGGCTTTCATGCAATCTGGCCGTGGATGGACGTCGGCGTTTGGCGCGCGGATTGTCCTTGCCCGCTTCCCGCCTCGTCGTCCCCCACCATGCCGGCGCCAGCAAAGGCCTCAATGAAAATGCGAAAGAACCGCCCTCTCGCCTGGTGTCGACGGATGCCGCGCATTCTTGCTGCGGCGCTGGGCTTCTGGGTGATTGTTGCGCCCGTTGGCCACGCCGGTGCCGCCGATTCGGAGGAGGCGTACTTCGCCATCGCCGAGAAGAAGATCAAGCCCGTCTATGACAAGGCCATCGATGCCGGCGCCTGGAAGAAGACTTACGAGGAGCACGCCGAAGAGTTCAGGCGCGACAACGCCGACGGCCACGTCCCGGGAAATTGGCTCGATCACGCCTCGGCGAGCGATTGGCTCAAGGCTTATTACTACAACATGGCGAATGTCGTCGTGACCTGCGCAATCGAATCCGGCGTTGCGGCGCCGGACCTCGAGAAGCAACAGGGCGAGGCCTACGCGAGTAAATTCAATCCATGTTTCGCGCGGCGCGTCGCTCAGATGAATCTGTTCATCAATATTGACAACAAGGTCATGGCGTTCAGCCGGGACAAATTCTCCCGGGAGTGCGAGCCAGCCGCCCGGTTGACCGCGCGCGAGCGCCGCCTGCCGCCTTTCGCGTATTTGAAGGCCGACAATCCGGACAGCATGAGATTGATGGCGTTCGGCGTCTATCTGAAATGCTTTGCGGATCACGGCATGCCGATTCCTGCCAAGTTCGTCGACTGAGCGGCGCGCGTTGAAACAGGAGCTTGACGTTGTGACGGTTCGACCGGTTGGCGTGTTGCTTGTGCTGGCGGGCTTCGTCGCGGCCGGATTGTTCGCCGGCGCGGTGCGGGCCGAGCCGGCGGTCTCGTGCAAGGCCGGTTCGGATCAGAGCCTGACCGGCGTGATTTCCATGGCGCCTGTGAAAGACGACAGTGTCGGCGGCTGGATGATCGTCGCGCCGCGGCTCGACGATGCCAATGCCTGCAAGGTCATGGATTTCATCGGCAAAGGCGCGCCGCCGAAGGAGTGCGCGGAGAAAACCCGTTTCAAGGCGGCCGGGACGGTCGATGCCGCCGGCTACGCCTTGCAGGTCAGGAAAATCACCTGCCAGTGAGGCGAACCGGCGCGCGCTTCCAGAGGCGCAGGGACGCGCCGGCGGCTCCCAAAAAGAGATCAAGAAAAAAGTCCTTGATCAATCCGTAGGACTATGGTCCATTACGGGCGCAGGCGGAGCGTGGTCGCTGTCATCTAGAGGCAATGACCGCACGCCGCCGGCACGGCGCCCGACAATGGCGCCGTCACCGGCTTCGCCTTCGGGCGGGGCCGCGGTGGAGCGCCGGGAGGCGCAGCGTCCGTGCGTCAGGCCTCGCAAACCTGACGCATCCGGCGCGTGCGCCCCGGGTGCTGGTCTCGCAAACCGGCACCCCCGGCGTGCGGACGTTTCCCGATCGCAAGGGGACGTCCAAAGGGGGCCTCGCAAGCCCCCTGGCGCCTCCCGGCGCTCCATTTCTCTTCGGAGAAAGGAAAAGGGGACAGGCTCGCCCGGGCCTTCACAAACAACAGGGCCGGCGAAGCGTTGGCTGAAACCCTCAGATCAAATTCGCGACCACGTTCACGGTCAGCGCCAGTACCACCAGATTGAAGAAGAACGACAGCGCGCCGTGCATCGACGCCATGCGGCGCAGCGCTTTCGAGGTGATCTGCACGTCGGAGACCTGCGACGTCATGCCGATGACCAGCGAGAAATACAGGAAGTCGCGATAGTCCGGCGCCTTGTCGCCGGGAAACTCCAGCCCGCCGATCATGTTGTCGCGGCCGCGGCCGTAATACTCATGCGCGTAATGAAACGCGAAGATCGTATGCACGAAGCTCCAGGACAGCACGATGGTGAGGACGGTGAGCGCGATCGCCAGCGAGCCTTCGCCGTGCTTGGCGCCGATCAGCGCGAACACCACGGCGATCAGGCTGGCAAAAGTGGCGACGATCGACAACACGAGAATGACGAAGCCGCCTTCGTCCTGCTCGGCGGCGCGTTTGCGGATGTCCTCGACGTCGTATCGTCGGCGAAACCGCGCGGCGAGCGCCAGATAAGTCACCACGCCGACGTCCCATGTCGCGAGCAGGCGCGCGACCGGCTCGATGGGCACGGCGAGCAGCGCCAGACCGCAGGCGAGGCCGGCGACGATGGCGATGACGAGTTTCAAATGCGCCTTGCCGATGCGGATGAGCATCGGCGGTCGGGCGGCGGGTTGGGCGTTGGCCATGGAAGCGGATGCCGGGTTTGCGGTCAGTTCCGTCGCTCGGCGATGAAGCGGGCGGCGGCCCGCAATATATCGGCCTTCGGCCCGAACGGCGCCAGAGCGCGATCCGCCCTTTCGATCAAACTTTCGAGTTTGGCGCGCGCGCCGGCAACGCCGAGTGCCGCGACCAGGGTCGCCTTGCCGGCCTCGGCGTCCTTGCCAGCCGCCTTGCCGAGTGTCGCGGCGTCGCCTTCGACGTCGAGCAGGTCGTCGGCGATCTGGAAGGCTTCGCCGATCGCCGCGCCATATTGCTCCATGGCGGCAAGCTGCGCGGTATTGGCTTGCCCGAGAAGCGCGCCGGCGCGGCAGGCAAAGCGCAGCAGCGCGCCGGTTTTCATCGCCTGCAAGATGACGATCTCGCTCTCGCTCAAGGTCCGCTTCGCCGCGAAGCGGCCTTCGGCGGCCAGATCGAGCATCTGCCCGCCGGCCATGCCGCCGAGTCCGGCCGCGCGGGCAAGTTCGCGCACCAGCGCGATGCGAACGCTTGCGTCGGCATGAACCTCCTCGCGCGCGAGAATGTCGAACGCCAAAGTCAGCAGCGCATCGCCGGCGAGGATCGCGGTGGCTTCGTCATAGGCCTTGTGCACGGTCGGGCGGCCGCGGCGCAGGTCGTCATCGTCCATCGCCGGCAGGTCGTCATGAACCAGCGAGTAGCAATGCAGCAGTTCGAGCGCGCAGCCGGCGAGCAGCGCGGCATCGCGCGGCGCGTCGAACAGCGCGGCGCTCTCGACGACAAGAAACGGCCGCAGCCTTTTGCCGCCGCCGAGCGCGGCGTGACGCATCGCCGCAACAAGGCGCGCCGGCCGCGCCGTCTCGCCCGGCAGCGGCGCGTCGCCGAGCAATTGCGCCAGCAGCGCTTCGCTTTCCGAGGCCACGGTATTGAGACGATCGGCAAAAGAACTCTGGGAACCCATGGCGCCTTGTTAGCCTTGAGGTCGTCTCGGCCGCAACCTGAACCGCATTTGGGCTACACTGATGACCGTGATCAGTCGCTCGGATTTCCTGCCCTCATTGCGGCCCGGATTTGCTCGCCGGAAGCGCTCGGTTTGGCGGACGGCGTTGTACGTCGTCCTGGTGCTGTTGCTGCTGCCTTACGCGCTGACGCCGCTTTATGCCGTGGTTAATCCGCCCTCGACCCTGATGCTGTGGCGGCTTGCGACCGGTCAGCGGGTCGAGCGGACCTGGGTGCCGCTGGCGAAAATCGACCCGGATCTGCCACTGGCGGTGATCGTTGCCGAGGACGGCCGCTTTTGCAGCCATTTCGGCATCGACCTCACCGAAATCCAGAACGCCCTCGACGACGCCGAAGGCTTCGACGACGTCCGCGGCGGCTCGACCATTACGCAGCAGGTCGCCAAGAACCTGTTCCTCTGGCAGGGCCGCAGCTATGTCCGCAAGGCGCTGGAACTGCCTTTGGCGCTATGGATCGACCTCGTTCTGCCGAAGTCCCGGGTCCTGGAAATCTACCTCAACATCGCGGAAATGGGCCCGGACGGCGAATTCGGGGCCGAAGAGGCGGCCAAACGGGCCTTCGGACGCTCGGCCGGCAATCTGAGCGCCAATCAGGCCGCTCTTCTGGCCGCGACCTTGCCCAATCCGGCGACCCGCGATGCCAGGCAGCCGGGTCCGGGCCTGCGGCGGCTGGCGGGGCTGTATCAGCGCCGCGCCGCCAGCGCGCCGTCGGCGGCGGCCTGCGTCCGGCCAAAACGCTAGCTTTGGGCCGCCAAATCCGCGTCTTTAGGGCTGGTCTTGGGCCGTTTCATCCTCTATAAGCCCGGCTCCAAACCGACATTTTGCGCCTATCAGGAGTTCAACCCCATGGCTGTGCCGAAAAGAAAAACGTCGCCGTCGAAGCGCGGCATGCGTCGTTCGGCCGATGCTTTGAAGCAGCCGACCTATGTCGAAGACAAGGATTCCGGCGAGCTGCGCCGTCCGCACCACATCGACCTGAAGACCGGCATGTACCGGGGTCGTCAGGTTCTGAAGGTGAAGTCCGAGGCGTAATTCCGGCTTCTGACACGGCGGAGGGAGAGCTGGCTCATGTATCTGCTCGGCTTCCCCCTGCTTCTGGTCCCGTTCGCGATCTACAACATCATCGCCTTTCTCTGGGCCGGCGCGAGCTGGTCAGATGCCGTCATGCGCGTGCATCTCGTGTCCGGCGGCGATTGGACGATGTCCGCGGGCGACATTCTGATCGCCGTCTCGCTCGTTTTCCTGTTCGGTGAAATCGTCAAGGCGACGCGCATCGGCACCCGCGCCGTGGTCGATCATGCGCTGTCGCTGTTGCTGTTCCTCGCCATGATGGTGGAATTCCTGCTGGTACCGCAGGCCGCCACTGGCACCTTTTTCCTCCTGATGGCCATCAGCCTTGTCGATGTGCTGGCCGGCTTCGCCGTGACCTTGCGCACCGCGCAGCGCGACCTCACGGTCGAAGGCTTGCCGTCGGCGCCAACATCCTGAGATTTTCCAATGTCACGTGATTTCCAGTTGCCCGGCCGTTCGCCGGTGATCGCCTGCGAAGGCATGGCGGCGACCTCCCACCCGCTGGCGACGCTGGCGGCCGTCGATATCCTGCGCGAAGGCGGCACGGCCGCCGACGCCGCGGTCGCAGCCTGCGCCACCTTGTGCGTGGTCGAGCCGGCGATGACCGGCATCGGCGGCGACTGCTATGCGCTGGTATCGAAGCCCGGCAAGCCGGTGTGGGGCTATAATGGCTCCGGCCGCGCCGGCGCCAAGGCGTCCGACGAAGCGCTGCGCGCGCAGGGTCTCAAGGAAATCGGCGACTCGATCCACGCCGTCACCGTGCCGGGCGCGCTGGATGCGTGGGATGCACTGCTCAAGGCCCACGGCCGCTTCGATCTGGAACGCCTCCTCAAGCGCGCGATTCACTACGCCGAAAACGGTTGGCCGGTCGCCGCCCGCGTCGCCTGGGATTGGCGGCGCTACGTCGACAAACTCGCCAGGGATGCCGGCGCCAGCAAGCATTACCTGTTCAACGGCCAGGCGCCGAAGGAAGGCGATATCGTCAAGTCGCCGGCGCTCGGCCAGACTCTGCGCACGCTCGGCAAGAAGGGTGCCCGCGCCTTCTACGAAGGCGAACTCGCCGACGACATGGCCAGGACGCTTGCCGCCAAGGGTTCTTTCCTCACCGCGGAAGATTTCAGTGCGCACCGCGGCGATGAAGTGACGCCGATATCGACCAATTATCGCGGGCTCGATCTCGTCGAGATCCCGCCGAACGGGCAGGGCATTGTCGCCCTGATCATGCTCAACATTCTCGAGAACTTCGACCTGAAGTCGTTCGACCCGCTGGGCCCCGAACGCTTCCATCTGCAGATCGAAGCCGCGCGGCTTGGTTACGCCATCCGCGATGCCCATCTCGCCGACATTGCGCATATGCGCATCAAGGTCGCCGATCTCATCGACAAGGGCTTCGCCAAAAAGCTCGCCGCGCAGATCGATATCAACAAGCGCGCCGAATTCGCGGATGCGCCGACGCCGGGCAGCGATACGATCTATCTCACGGTCGTCGACAAGGACCGTACCGCGGTCTCGTTCATCAATTCGCTCTATTCGGCTTTCGGCCTCGGCGTTTGCACCGAGAAGTCGGGCATCATGCTGACCAATCGCGGCGCCTGCTTCACGCTCAAGCCCGATCACGCCAACACCTTCGGTCCGAACAAGCGGCCGATGCATACCATCATCCCCGGCATGACCATGAAGGACGGGCGCTGCGACATGAGCTTCGGCGTCATGGGCGGTTCGTATCAGCCAATGGGTCACGCCCAGATCGTGCTCAACATGCTCGATTACGGCATGGACGTGCAGGAGGCGATCGACTGCCCGCGCTTCATGTTCGAGGATGGTCAGGTGCTCACCGAACGCGGCACGCCGCAAAAGACCATCGAAGGGTTGAAGGCGCGTGGCCATCTCGTGGCCGATGCTGCCCTGCCCTGGGGCGGCGCGCAGACCGTGCAGATCGACTGGCAGCGCGGCGTTTTGATCGGCGGCTCCGAGCCGCGCAAGGACGGCCTGGCGCTCGGCTACTGATGGTCGGACGGGAAAAGTCTCAGGCCAACGCCGCGGTGGCGCGGTAGGCCGCCAGTGCTTCCATGGGCTCGGCGCGGCGGCGCTCCCGGGTCTGGGGAGCGTGGTCGCGGGTCGCAATCAGCTGAGCGAGAAACGCTGCCTGGCGGTAGGTAGATGCCGGCTCCGGCGATGGCTGCGGCGCGGTGACCACCAAGGCACGGCCGCGCCCGGCTTCGTCTCCCGATTCCTGGTTGACGGGGGCTTGCCGCGACTCATCCTGCGTCGTCATATCGAGACGCTGATGATTAAGGTGTCTGGCCGCTTCGATCCGCATCGGGTCAGTTCTGTTTCAAAGAGAGACAGGAGGCATGGGTTCCCTCTCTCATTGGCAAGCCCTGTGCCGTTAACACTTCGTCGTGGTTAAAGCGCGTCAACGCCTGATTTCCACGCATTTATTTAAGTGTTGCCGCCTAGCCTTTGTACCGTGTTCATCTGGACAACCCGCCGCGCGCTGTGGCGTTCCCGGAACGGGACAAAAAGGAATTTGCGTGATCAAGGTCGGTGAAACCGCGCTCGGTGCCGGTGACATCCTGCGTCTGGTTGGCGAAGCCACCTACGAATGGCGGCTCGATACCGATCGTCTGTCATGGAGCGCGCACGCGGCCGCAGCGCTTGGCGCTGTCGATATGGCGGCGCTGGAGACCGGAGCCGGCTTCGCGCGCTACGTCGAAGCTACCGGCGGTATGAGCCGCCTCGATGCCGTGACGAAAAGCACCCAGCGCGATACCGGCGACGGCGTGCCTTACGAGGCGCAATACGCCTTCAAGCGCGCCGATGGCACGACGACCTGGATCGAGGATATCGGCCGTTGGTTCGCCGGCGTCGATGGCAAACCGGCGCGCGCCTGCGGCGTCGTGCGGTCGATCGATGCCCGGCGCGCGCGCGAACAGGAACTGGAGCGGCTGGCTAAATTCGATCCGCTGACCGGCGAACTCAACCGCAGCTCGATCATCGAGATCCTGTCGAAGACGCTGGACGAGACCATCCGTTTCCGCGGCTCTTGCGGCTTTCTGCTCGCCGCCATCGACCATCTCGGCAACCTCAACGACGCCTACGGCTTCGAGGTTACGGAAAATCTGATCGCCGAAGTCGGCAAGCGCATTCGTGCCCGCGTGCGGGGCAAGGATTATTTCGGCCGCATCTCCGGCAACAAGTTCGCCGTCGTGCTGACGAGCTGCACGCCCGACGAGTTGTCGGTCGCCGCCGAGCGGCTGCTCGCCGGCGTGCGCGAGGAGCCCATCGTGACGTCGGCCGGGTCCGTTGCCGTCACCATCACCATCGGGGGCATCACGGCGCCGCGCCATGCCTCGACCCTCGACGAGGTGCTGAGCCGGTCGCAGGATGCGCTCAGCGCCGCCCGCGACAAGCGCCGCGGTTCTTTTGCCGCTTACCGGCCGAGTGTCGAACGTGACGCGGTGCGCAAGGAAAGCCTTCGCGCAACCGACGAGATTATCGCCGCCCTCAATGATCGCCGTATCGCGCTGGCCTTCGAGCCGGTCGTCGATGCGCGCGCTCGCGACGTGGCCTTTTACGAGTGCCTCATCCGCGCCCATCGCGAGGATGGCACGCCGCTCAACGCTGCCGACATTATTCCGGCGGCCGAGCGCCTTGGGCTGGTGCGGATGCTCGACCACCGCGTACTTGAGCTGGTGGTCGCCGAACTCGTCGCTGCGCCGCAACTCTCGAGCAGCGTCAATGTTTCGCCCGCCTCGGCCCTCGATCCTGCATGGTGGAACGGGCTGGGCGCCATGCTGCGCGCAAATCCCGGTGTCGGCGAGCGATTGATCGTCGAGATTACCGAGACCGCCGCCATCCAGGACGTGGACGATGCCCGTGGCTTCGTTACCCGGGTCAAGGATTTCGGCTGCCGCATCGCTATCGACGATTTCGGCGCCGGTCACACCTCATTCCGCAACCTGCGCCGGCTCGGCGTCGATATCGTCAAGATCGACGGCGCCTTCGTGCAGAATATCACGCGCTCGGAAGACGACCGCGCTTTCGTCCAGACCCTCATCGATCTGGCGCATCGCCTGCGCATCAAGGCCGTGGCGGAGTGGGTGCAGGATGAAGCCGCTGCCGCGCTGCTGCGCGACTGGAATTGCGACTATATCCAGGGCGCGTTCGTCGGCCTCGCCTCAAGCGACAAGCCGTGGCTGACGAGCCAAAGCAAAACGGCGACGCTCTAGGCGTCGCCGTTCGATTCTTGCGGTCGGTCGAGTTTATTCCTTGCCGCCCATGCGGTCGAGCCGCTTCTGCATTTCGTCGAGCTGACGCTTGAGCTCATCCATGTCGGATCCGGAAGAGGCGGGTGTCGACGGCTTGTCAGTCGCCGCTTCGTTCGGCTTGTTGCGGGCGAATGGCGGGGTGAACATGGCGAAGGTCTTCTCGAACATCTCCATGTTGCGGCGGACCTGATCCTCCATCGGACCGAAGCCGCCGACGCCGCCGAAGGCCTTTTCCATCTGCTCGCGGAACTTGCCCTGCTGGCTGGTCAGGGTGGACATCGACTGCTCGAGAAAGTGCGGCACCATCATCTGCATGGAGTCGCCGTAGAAACGGATCAGTTGCCGCAGGAAGGCGATCGGCAGCAAGCTCTGCCCTTCCTTGTTCTCCTGCTCGAAGATGATCTGCGCCAGAACCGAGCGGGTGATGTCTTCGCCGCTCTTGGCATCGTAAACGACGAAGTCTTCGCCGTTTTTGACCATGACCGCGAGGTCTTCCAAAGTTACATAGGTGCTGGTGCCGGTATTATAGAGCCGCCGGTTGGCGTATTTCTTGATGGTGACCGGCTCTTTATTGTCTGCCATGGGTTCACGTTTCCTCCGCCCTGCCATAAGCATAACCGTATTCCGACGGCGCGGGCCAGATGTTTTATGGCGTCGCGGAATGCCCAAGAGGCACCGCAGCATGACTTGCGTTAACGCAAGGAAGTGACCAGTTTTCGGCCATAACTTCACAGGCGGCCATTGTTGACAGGGTGGGGTGCCCTGTCGAGGATGCGGCACCGCCAAAAGGCCGCTCACAGAGCCTTCACAGCCCCGCTTAAGGAGAGTTCCCGATGCAAGACGATGTCGTCATTGTCAGCGCTGCCCGCACGCCGGTCGGCGCCTTTAACGGCGCTTTTGCCAATTTGCCGGCCCATGAGCTTGGAAAAGCCGCGATTTCGGCCGCGCTTGCCCGCGCCGGTGTCGAGGGCGACCGGGTCAGCGAAGTCATTATGGGGCAGATCCTCACCGCCGGTCAGGGCCAGAACCCGGCCCGTCAGGCCTCCATCGCCGCCGGCATTCCGGTTGAGAGCCCTGCCTGGGGCGTGAACCAGCTCTGCGGTTCCGGTCTTCGCGCCGTTGCGCTCGGCTATCAGGCGATCCTCAATGGCGACAGCGATATCGTCGTCGCCGGCGGTCAGGAGTCGATGAGCATGGCGCCGCACGCCCAGCACCTGCGCGCCGGCGTCAAGATGGGCTCGCTCGAACTCGTCGATACGATGATCAAGGACGGCCTGTGGGACGCGTTCAACGGCTACCACATGGGCAATACCGCCGAGAACGTCGCGCGCCAGTGGCAGATCACCCGCCAGCAGCAGGACGAATTCGCAGTCGCGTCGCAGAACAAGGCCGAGGCCGCGATGAAGGCCGGCAAGTTCAAGGACGAAATCGTCCCCGTGACCATCAAGGGTCGCAAGGGCGACACCGTGGTCGACACCGACGAATATCCGAAGGCGGGTGTGACGCTGGAATCGATCGCCAAGCTGCGTCCGGCCTTCGACAAGGAAGGCACCGTCACGGCGGCCAGCGCTTCAGGCATCAATGACGGCGCCGCGGCCGTGGTGCTGATGCGCGCCTCCGAAGCCGCCAAGCTCGGCAAGACCCCGCTCGCCCGCATCGTGTCCTGGGCGCAGGCCGGCGTCGATCCGAAGATCATGGGCTCGGGCCCGATTCCGGCCTCGCGCGCCGCGCTCAAGAAGGCCGGCTGGAATCACCAGGACCTCGATCTGGTCGAGGCCAATGAAGCCTTCGCGGCGCAGGCTTGCGCGGTGAACAAGGACCTTGGCTGGGATACCTCCAAGGTCAACGTCAATGGCGGCGCCATCGCCATCGGTCATCCGATCGGTGCGTCCGGCGCCCGCGTTCTGACGACCCTGCTGTACGAAATGCAGAAGCGCGACGCCAAGAAGGGTCTCGCCACCCTCTGTATCGGCGGCGGTATGGGTATCGCCATGTGCGTCGAGCGGTAGCGAAGACGCACCAGAAAAAGGTGCGTGGAGCGCTAGCTTCGCAGCGCACAACCGCTGATTTGACCTGAATCAGAGTCAGGGCCGCATTTCGGGGTTACCCGGGGTGCGGCCTTAGTCTTTTGACGATGTGCGCTTGTGGCTTGTTGCGAACGTCGGGCGGACCTTTAATCTGCCATCAACCGGTCGTGATCGCCGGCATAAGAATTGCTCCATCAAGGAGCTCGCCGGGGGACGGCAAGAGAAGTGACGAGAAAAGTTCTGGGAGAGAGATAATGGCTCGCGTTGCACTGGTGACTGGCGGTACCCGCGGTATCGGGGCTGCGATTTCGAAAGCGCTCAAGGATAAGGGCTACAAGGTTGCAGCGAGCTACGCCGGCAACGATGAGGCCGCGCAGAAATTCAAGACCGAGACCGGCATTCCTGTCTTCAAATGGGACGTTTCGTCCTTTGACGCCTGCGGCGCGGGCATCAAGCAGGTCGAGGCCGAGGTCGGACCGATCGACGTGCTGATCAACAATGCCGGCATCACCAAGGACGGCATGTTCCACCGCATGACGGTCGAGCAATGGAACGCGGTGATCAACACCAACCTCGGCTCGCTGTTCAACATGACCCGTCAGGTCTGGGAAGGCATGCGCGCGCGCAAGTTCGGGCGCGTCGTCAATATTTCGTCGATCAACGGCCAGAAGGGCCAGATGGGCCAGGTCAACTACTCGGCGGCCAAGGCCGGTGAGCTCGGTTTCACCAAGGCGCTGGCGCAGGAAGGCGCCAAGGCCGGCATTACCGTCAACGCCATCTGCCCGGGTTACATCAACACCGAAATGGTGCAGGCGGTGCCGAAGGACGTGCTCGAGAAGTCGATCCTGCCGCAAATCCCGATCGGCCGCCTCGGCGAGCCGGAAGAGATAGCCCGCTGTGTTGTTTTCCTCGCCGCCGACGACGCCGGCCTCATCACCGGCGCCACGCTGACGGCGAATGGCGGCCAGTACTTCGCTTAAGGCGCCCGCGCCCGCGGCCGATTGGCGGCGCGGATAGACTGCAGAACCCTTGCCATGGCCGGGCGGCTGCCCGGCCGATGGGCCGTCATAGCCGCCACCATCCGTCCGAACGGGCCGTCATTTCCTACCGGAGGCAGGTCCAGCCTGACGCGCGATACCGGCGCCGGCCGCGAGGCGGCCGCTTCGATCAGATAAAGGATCTTCCCCATCGCGTATGCGTCCTGCGCCAGCAGAGATCGGCCTGATCGTCCACGCCTCATTTCCGGCGCCTGGAAGCCCGGCGATACCCATGGCTCGGCGTACTCGGCGTGCGCCACCTCGCGGCTGCCTTCAAAATCGAGGAATCGCGGACCGCGGGCGGTGCAGATAATATTTTGCGGCTTGATGTCCTGCCATGCGATGCCGCGCCGATGCAGTTCGCCGAGCATGTCGATGAGCCTCTCGATCAGACGTCTGCGTTTCGCTGCATTGCGCAGCAGGGGTGAACGCGCCACCATTTCGTCCCAAAGGGTTTTGCCGGCCAGTTTCTCGAGGCCGATGTAGAAGACGGTCGCCGACGCGCGAGTCCAAAGCAGACGCGGGCCGATCGGCCGACTGTTCAGCCGGTCAAGTGTTCGCGCTTCATTGGCGACAAGGTCATAGCCATCACGCAAGTCCCAGCCGACCTCGCCGTGTCGCCGGCCCTCCTTGATGATGATGGGGCGCGGAGGCTTGGTCAGCAGATCGAGGGCGAGATAGACGCCGCCTTTGCCCCGCTGCGAAAGGCAGGAGTAGACGACCGAGCCGTCCGGAATTCGCGTGGCTTCGTTCGTGGGCATGTCGAGCGGGTGGCTGACCCAGTCGGGCAACCATGCGCGATTGCGTTCGTCCGGGACAAGGCGGCCGTCGGGCGCGGTCAGCGAGCCGCTGCGGTCGAACGCCCCGTATCGATAGAACAGACACTTCGAGGGGCCGATCGCGAAGTCATACGGCACCGCCGGGCCTGCAATATTCTCGAGCCTTGGCGCCAGGGATCCGATCGACGTCAGAAACTGGTCCGTTGATGGAAAATACAGCGTGAAGGCCTTGCCGACCTGCGAGTATCCAAACGCCAGACCCGCATTCAGAATCTTGAGCAGCCTGACGGTTCGAATGGCTTTCGCCGACAGATCATGCTCCGCAATATGGGAGCCGACAATATCGAGAACGCGGTCGCAATTGGCGACCGTGCAGGTGACATGCAGTTTCCATCCTTGCGACGGAAGTTGCTGCCGTCCCGTTCTCGACAGCCAGACGCCCGCTTCCCCGTCTTTGAAATAGGTGCGGACGGCTGACTGCCATTTGCGTTCCTGGGTAGCAGCAAATGCCGCGACCGCCGAAAACGTGGTCAATTGCCGGTCGTCGTCGTGGTCGTGGTGGTTGTCGCGCAACCGGCCGTCGTCATGGTGGTCGCGGTCGTCGTCGTGGTCCAGCCCTTGGCCGTTGCGCCGCCGATACTTGCCTTCATCTTTTTGAGTTCGTCGTCATTCGACGCGAAGTAGGACAGCAGCTTGGTGACTTCGGGGTCGCCGCTTTTCTTGTCCGCTGCTGCCACGGCAGCGTTGCGCAGTTCGACTGCAAACTTCTCGTCCGCAATGGCTCGCTTGATAACAGCGTCGATGTTCACGTCATTCCTCCACTGCCCGGTATTGGGGTAAAATTTAGAACTAACGATTAAAAGTTGCAGTTGGGCGCAGTCTAGTCAAGCGTTCCTGAATACCAGCCAGTTCGGCGATCGCGACGTGGCGGTAGGCGCTTCCGCACGGCGCTTCATTTGGCTAGATCATGCAGCCCCGCCCCTTTAGAAGGCGGCCGATTTTTTTTGAGGGAGCCGTTCATGAGCACCAACCGAATCCACCGCATCGCGGTCATCCCCGGCGACGGCATCGGCAAGGAAGTGGTGCCGGAAGGCGTGCGCGTGCTCGAGGCGGCGGCCAAAAAGTTCGGCTTCAAGCTGCAGCTCGACGATTTCGACTTCGCCTCCTGCGACTACTATGAAAAGCACGGCCGCATGATGCCGGAGGACTGGAAGGAAAAGATCGGCAAGCACGACGCGATCTATTTCGGCGCCGTCGGCATGCCGGACCGCGTGCCGGACCACATCTCGCTGTGGGGCTCGCTCATTCTGTTCCGCCGCGAATTCGACCAGTACGTTAATCTGCGTCCGGTGCGGTTGATGCCGGGCGTGCCGTGCCCGCTGGCCGGCCGCAAGCCCGGCGACATCGACTTCTGGGTGGTGCGCGAGAACACCGAAGGCGAATACTCGGCCATCGGCGGCAAGATGTTCCCCGGCACCGACCGCGAGGTCGTGGTGCAGGAAACGGTCATGAGCCGGGTCGGCGTCGATCGGGTGCTGAAATTCGCCTTCGAGCTCGCCAAATCGACGCCGAAGAAGCATCTCACATCGGCGACCAAGTCGAACGGCATCGCCATCACCATGCCGTACTGGGACGAGCGCGTGAAAAAGATGGCCAAGAACTATCCGGATGTGACGTGGAACCAGTTTCACATCGACATTCTCACCGCGCACTTCGTCATGAACCCGGACAAGTTCAACGTTGTGGTCGCGTCCAACCTGTTCGGCGATATTCTGTCCGATCTCGGTCCGGCCTGCACCGGCACCATCGGCATCGCGCCGTCCGGCAACATCAATCCGGAGCGCAATTTCCCGTCGGTGTTCGAACCGGTGCACGGCTCGGCGCCGGATATTTACGGCCAGGGCATCGCCAATCCGATCGGCCAGATCTGGTCGGGTGCGATGATGCTCGATCATCTCGGCGAGCACGAGGCGGCGGCTGCCATTGTCAAGGCGATCGAGACGGTGCTGGCGCAGGATAAATTGCGCACGCGCGATCTCAAGGGCTCGGCCAATACGGTCGAATGCGGCAAGGCGGTTGCGGACATACTCGGATAGTTAAACAGCGCCGCCATACATTCCGTTCACTCCCGCGAAAGCGGGGGTTCAGAAAGAAAAGGACTGGGTCCCCGCTTTCGCGGGGACGAGCGGAACAAAATCGCAGACAGGTCGCATGTCCTCCCTCCAATCCACCTTCATCGGCTTTTCCGCGATCCTGATGTGGTCGCTGCTGGCGCTGCTTACGGTAGCGTCGGGTGAAGTACCGCCATTCCAGCTCGCGGCGATGACCTTCGCCATCGGCGGCGCGATCGGGGCGGCGTGGGTGACTTGGAGCGGCAACTGGGGGGCGCTGCGGCAAAGCCCGCGCGCCTGGGCACTCGGCGTCGGCGGCCTGTTTGGCTATCACGCGCTGTATTTCATTTCGCTGCGGTTGGCGCCGCCGGCTGAAGCCGGCCTCGTGAACTATCTCTGGCCGCTGCTGATCGTGTTGTTCTCGGGTTTGCTTCCGGGCGAGAAGCTGCGCTGGTATTCGGTCGCCGGCGCTCTGATCGGCTTTGTCGGCACGGCGATCCTGTTTGTCGGCAAAGGACTGACGCTGACGGCTGGGGCAACGACGGGTTATCTGGCCGCCTTCATGGCCGCCTTCGTCTGGGCCGGTTATTCGGTGCTGTCACGCCGCCTGGCGAGCGTGCCGACCGCGGCGGTGGCGGGTTTCTGTCTGGTGACGGCGCTATTGGCCGCGGTGTGTCACCTGATGGTCGAAACGACGGTGTGGCCGCAGGGTCTGGAGGAGTGGGAAGCGGTAATCGCGCTCGGCGTCGGGCCGGTCGGCGCGGCGTTCTACGCCTGGGACATCGGCGTCAAGCGCGGCGACATTCGTCTGCTGGGCGTTGCCTCTTACGCCGCACCGGTGCTGTCGACGCTGTTCCTGGTGCTCGCCGGTTTCGCCGAAGCGCGCATCACCCTGCTGCTGTCGGCGCTGCTGATCGCGGGTGGCGGCCTGCTGGCGGCGAAGGATATGCTGCGGAGGAAATAGAGAGGTCATTCCGGGGCGGCCTGAAAGGCCGAACCCGGAATCCAGACGAGACCTCAGAATTGCTTGTCTGGATTCCGGGTTCACTTGCTTCGCAAGTGCCCCGGAATGACGAGTCATGGTTTCCAACCCAGCGGCGCCAGCTCGAAGCCTTCGAACTGGAAGCCCGGGGCCACGGTGCAGCCGACCAACGTCCACGCGCCGAGCGATTGCGCCGCCTGCCAGGCGCGTGCCGGCACCGTCACCTGCGGCACCTCGTCGTTATGAATATCGCCGCCGAGGCGAATGATCTCTTCTTTCGAGCCATCGACGATTTCGAGCTTGAGCGGCGCGCCGGCATGCCAGTGCCAGATTTCGACCGCGTCGACGCGATGCCAGTGTGAGCGCTCACCTTCGGCCAGCAGGAACAGGATGGCGGTCGAGGCGGCGCGGCCGTCGATCAACCGGCTGTCGCGGAATGTCTCGCGGTAATGCCCGCCCTCGGGATGCGGCTTGAGCGCGAGCTTTGCGATGATGTCAGCGGCGGCGGGTTCGGCCATCGTATGCCTCTCGCCGTCATCCTGAGGTGCGAGCGCGTAGCGCGAGCCTCGAAGGGCGACGGATTAAAACTTATTCTTCCTCAACCTGATCTCCGCGAACACCTCGTTGGCCGGCTTGCCGGCCATGCCGATGCCGGCAGCGACTTCCGGAATGTCGGCGCGGATGAACGGATTTTCCTTCTTCTCGGCGCCGATGGTCACCGGGATGGTGAAGTGGCCCCCGGCGATCTGCTTCTCGGCTTCCGCCGCGCGCGACTTCAGGGCCGCGTTGTTGGGCTCGATGGTCAGCGCGAATTTGATGTTGGCCAAGGTGTATTCATGGCCGAGATAGACGCGCGTATCGTCCGGCAGGTCGCGCAGCTTCTTCAGCGAGTCCCACATCTGATCCATGGTGCCTTCGATGACGCGGCCGCAGCCAATCGAGAACAGGGTGTCGCCGACGAAGACGACCTTGTCGCCGTGGAACCAGTACGCGATATGGCCGAGCGTGTGGCCCGGCGTCTCGATGACATTGCCGGTAAGGCTGCCGACCTTGACGCGGTCGCCTTCCTTGACGGTTTCATCGACACCGGCGACCTTTACGGCTTCGGCGGCGGGCGCGACCACGCGGCACTTGTACTTGTCCTTCAGCGCCATGATGCCGTCGGTGTGATCGGCATGATGATGCGTGACCAGAATGTCGGTCAGCTTCCAGCCGGTCTCCTTGAGCATGGCCTCGATGGGTGCCGCTTCCGGCGCATCGATCGCGGCCGTGGCGCCGGTGTCTGGATCATGCATCAGCACGCCGTAATTGTCGGACAGGCAGCGGAACAGGCGGATTTCTGCGGGCATGATGATCTCCGGCAACGGGACGGCAGTGTGGACGTTAACCCTGACGCGGGACGAAAAGGTCCCGCGCGGTCGCCCCGAGGTTTGGCATATTCACGGCGGGTCATGAAAGACTGTAATTTGGCCGACGTCCCGCGCGGACAGCATTCCGTGGTACCTTGAAATCATGTCCATCGACGTCGTCGATCTGCGCAATTTCTACGGCCAGCCGCTCGGCAAGGTGGCGCGTCGTATCATTGGCCGCGGCGTGCGGGCCCAATGGCGCGATACCACCGGCGAGCGCGTGCTCGGCATTGGCTATACGCCGCCTTACCTCGGCCTGTTCCGCGAGGAAGCCGAGCGCTGTCTTGCCTTCATGCCGGCGGCGCAGGGCGTGGTGAAATGGCCGACCGCGCGGCCGGCGCTGGCCGCGCTGGTCGAGGAGAATGAGCTGCCGCTCGCCGACGGTGCGGTCGACCGCGTGCTGCTCGTTCATGCCATCGAGATGACGCACGATCCGGCCGGCATGTTGCGCGAAGTGTGGCGCGTGCTGGCGAGTGGCGGGCGATTGCTGGCGGTGGTGCCGAACCGGCGCGGCGTCTGGGCGCGAACCGACACGACGCCCTTCGGTCATGGCCGGCCGTTCTCGCGCAGCCAGATCAATCAATTGCTGCGCGAGACCTGGTTTTCGCCGACGGGCTGGAGCGAGGCGCTCTATGTGCCGCCGGTGCCGAGCGGCTGGTTCCTGCGCTCGGCGGTGGCGTGGGAGCGCACCGGCGCGACGCTGTCGGCGCCGTTTGCCGGCGTGCATATCGTCGAAGCGACCAAGCAGGTGTACCGGGCCATCCCGACGCGCCGCCGCGAGCGTCGCGTCCTGGTGCCGGCCTTGGAGCCGGCGCTGGCGCCGACGCCGGGCGTATAGCTCGTGAAATGCAAAATGGCCGGGCAAAAAGGCCCGGCCATCGCGATTATCTGAGAGCTCCGGCGGTTATTCCGCCGGCGGCTCGTCACCGGCCGGCTGCGGCGCCGGGGCGCCACCTTCGGCATTGCCGGCGTTGTAATCGGGGCGATCGCCACGGAAGCCACCGCGATGGCGGCGGCGGCGGCGGCCGAAGCGATCGGGACGGTCGCCCTGTTCATGACCGTTGCCGCCGTTCTGCGCGGTGTTCTCGCCACC
This sequence comes from Pseudolabrys sp., assembly GCA_035556455.1. Taxonomy (GTDB): domain Bacteria; phylum Pseudomonadota; class Alphaproteobacteria; order Rhizobiales; family Xanthobacteraceae; genus Pseudolabrys. The sequence continues at coordinate 57,904 of DATMEX010000033.1, read as the reverse complement.
AGCGGCGGGTTGCTGGCCGCCGGTGATGAAGGCGGGCAGGCCTCCCGTATTGCCTGGCATGTCAGGCTGGGGCTGCTGTTGCGGCTGCTGCTGCGCGCGCTGCGGAAACTGCGTATCGCGGGGCAGATAGGGCTGGCCCTGCTGCGGCTGCGGCGCGAAGCCGGGGTCCTGCGCGGCGAAGGGCTGGCCTTCTTCCTCGTCGCCGAAGTTTTCATCGGCGGCGCCCTGCGGGCCCTGTTGCGGCTGCTGATTGTAATAGGGGTTCTGCTGCCGCAGTTGCTCCTGCGCCGCGGCGATCAGACGGAAGTAATGCTCGGCGTGTTGAAAATAATTCTCCGCCGCCACCGGGTCGCCAGAGCCCTGCGCATCGCGCGCGAGCTGCATGTACTTCTCGGCGATATGAGACGCGGTGCCGCGAATTTTGACGTCGGGCCCGTTCGACTCGTAAACGCGAGTCAGGGGATTTTGGCCTTTGCGGTGGTTGTTATTGCCACCACCACCACCACCGCCGCCGCCACCACCGCCGCGACCGCGCATACGCTTCTGACCGTTTCTCATGCTCGTCCTGTTGCTCGTCAAAATTCTCTTGCGGGCCGCAAGCGGCCCATTCCACGTCGCCGCCCTGCGTCAACCGACGCCGGAACGGTTCAAACTCCCACTGCTGACAATCGCACGTTCCATCGTGCGTAACGGGCCTGCCCCGAAAGGCCCGCGATTATCTCACTTTCGTGTGCCCGCTTTCGCGAGGGCTGCAACCGTTGAAGTCGTGGGACCCGTCATCGTCGGTTTCGATGCACTATCGTCGAATTCGATCAACTGCCGATCTCGGTTTACCGTCGACTACGATCTGTTCGGTTTGCCGAGTTCTCTCAACCGGCTCAATCGACTTCGAGTTTTACGTCGGTTTTTTTGCGCTGCCGGCCGAGCCAAAAGCCCAGGGCCTCCAGGAGCTGCGCGACCGTCGCGGGTCGATTCCGTAACCGGAAGCTAGTCGTTTCCGGCCCCCTTTCCAAGCGGTTTTTTCCCGTTCCGGCGGCCCGGAATGCCCCAATTTACCCTAGTCGTGACGGCTTTTTGTCGCTTCCGAGGCCCCCAGGGCCCGGGGAATACCGGCCAGATCGGGCCGCGCCGGCGCCACCGTGAGCCCAGCCGTTTCAAACAGTGACCTGACCGGCGGTTCCTGCCCGAGCCCCAGTTCCACGATGAGGTGTCCGCCCGGGGCCATGAGCCGCCCGGCCTCGCGGGCGATGGCGCGATAGAAATCGAGGCCGTCGGCGCCGCCATCCAGCGCCAGCACGGGATCGTATTCGCGCACTTCGGCATCGAGGGTCGGGATTTCGGCGCGAGCGATGTAAGGCGGATTCGATACGACAAGGTCGAACCGGCCGCCGAGACCGTCGGCGAGATTGCAGCAAACAAACCGGGCGCGTGCATCGAGTTTGTTGCGCTCGGCATTGCCGCGCGCCACTTCGATCGCGGCCATGCTGATGTCGCTGCCGATACCGGTCGCGTTCTTCAATTCGCGCAGCAGCGCCAGCAGCAGCGCGCCGGAGCCGGTGCCGATATCGAGAATGCGCAGCGGCTCGCGCTGGCGGCCCTCGCGCGCGATCAGATCGAGCGCCAGTTCGACAATGGTCTCGGTTTCCGGCCGCGGCACCAGCACGGCATCGCTGACCTGAAGTGTCAGGTCCCAGAATTCCTTGCGGCCGAGAATGCGTGCGACCGGCTCATGGCGGAGGCGGCGCGCCGCCAACCCCTGAACGAACGCCACCTCGCGCGCCTCCAGCAGGCGGTCGGACTGTGACAGCAGTTGAGCGCGGGTGAGCCGCAGGGCGTGGCCGAGCAGAAGGCGCGCATCGGTCTCCGGCGAGTCGATGCCGGCCAGACGAAACGAATTCGCTATCAGGCGCTGCGCCTCGGCGATCGAGGCGTCTGCTTTCAGTCCGGGGATGATGCGCGCCATCACGCCGCGGCTTCGGCCGCCAGCAGTTCGGCCTGGTGCTCGGTGATCAGCGCATCGATGAGATCGCCGATGTCGCCCTGCATCACTTCCGGCAATTTGTAGAGCGTCAGATTGATGCGGTGGTCGGTGACGCGGCCTTGCGGAAAATTATAGGTGCGGATGCGCTCGGAGCGGTCGCCGGAGCCGACCTGGCTCTTGCGGTCGGCGGAACGCTCGCGGTCGAGCTTGGAGCGCTGCTCATCGTAGAGCTTGGCGCGCAGCATCTTCAGGGCCTTGGCCTTGTTCTTGTGCTGCGAGCGCTCTTCCTGCACGAAAACGATCGTGCCCGTGGGGATATGCGTGATGCGGATCGCCGACTCGGTCTTGTTGACGTGCTGGCCGCCGGCGCCCTGCGCCCGCATGGTATCGATCTTGAGGTCGTCATCCTTGATCTGGATGTCGACGTCTTCCACTTCCGGCAGCACCGCGACGGTCGCCGCCGATGTGTGGACGCGGCCCTGCGTTTCGGTGTCGGGCACGCGCTGCACGCGGTGCACGCCGGATTCGAATTTCATTTTTGCGAACACGCCGCGGCCGTGAACCTCGGCGATGATTTCCTTGAAGCCGCCCTGGGCGCCTTCGCTGATCGACAGGATTTCGACGGTCCAGCCCTGCCGCGCGGCGTAGCGCTCATACATGCGGAACAGGTCGCCGGCGAACAGCGCGGCTTCGTCGCCGCCGGTGCCGGCGCGGATTTCGAGGATGGCGTCGTGATCGTCCATCGCATCCTTGGGGATCAGCGCAAGACGGATCTTCTTCTCGATCTGCTCGCGCTTTTCCTGCAGCGCCGGCTTCTCGGCTTCGGCCATGCGGCGCATGTCGGCGTCCTGGTCCGCCATCATGGTCTCAAGATCGGCAAGCTCGCGCACGACCGCGCGATATTCCTTGATGGTGTCGATCACCGGCGTGAGTTCGGAGAACTCGCGCGACAGCTTGACGTAGTCGTCGGGCTTGAGATCGGTCGCAAGCTCGCGCTCCACCAAGGCATGGCGGTGCAGCAGGGCATCGAGGCGGTGTTCGGGAATGGCGATCAAATCGGCAGGCCTTCGGCTTGGGCAAACTCTTCGAGTGTAGCGCGGATCGGCACGCTGCCGACCGGCTGCGCCAGCACCGGCAACAACACGTCGGCGCCCTTCTTGCAATCGAGGCCGAGCAACATCGCCTTGACCGGGCCGACGGCGGACGGCGTCAGCGACATGGTGCGATAGCCCAGAATCGCCAGCGCCATCGCGCCGATCGGCTGCGACGCCATCTCGCCGCACAAGGCGACGGGCTTGCCATGCTTGGCGGCCTTGTCTGCGATGTCCTTCAGGGCGCGCAGCACGGGCGCGGACAGGATATCGAAGCGCGAGGCGACGCGCATGTTGCCGCGGTCGGCGGCGTACATGAACTGCATCAGGTCGTTGGAGCCGACCGAGAGGAAATCGACGCGCTCGAGCAATTCGTCGAGCTGGAACAGCAGCGACGGCACTTCCAGCATGGCGCCGATATGGACGCGCTCGGGCAAAGCGTGGCCGTGCCGGCGCAAATGCGTCAGCTCCATGTCCACGAGCTGCTTGGCCTGGTCGAATTCCTCGACCGTCGCGATCATCGGGAACATCACGCGCAGTTCGCGGCCCCCGGCGGCGCGCAGCAGCGCGCGCACCTGGCTGCGCAACAGGCCGGGGCGATCGAGTCCGAGACGGATGGCGCGCCACCCGAGCGCCGGGTTCTCCTCCTCGACATTGCGCATATAGGGCAGCACCTTGTCGCCGCCGATGTCGAGCGTGCGGAAGGTCACCGGCCGCTTGTCGGCGGCGGTGAGCACGGCGCGATACAACGCGAGCTGATCCGAAACGCGCGGCATGGTCGGCGCCACCATGAACTGCATTTCGGTGCGGAACAGACCGATGCCGGTGGCGCCGGTCTCGACCATATGCGGCAGGTCGATGGTGAGGCCGGCGTTCATCATCAACTGGATCGGGCAGCCGTCCTTGGTGATGCACGGTTTGTCGCGCAATGCGCGGTACTGCGCCTGCCGGCGCGCCCGCAGCTTGACGCGTTCGCCATAGGCCGCCTGGATGTCCTGCGGCGGACGCATATGAACATGGCCGGTGGCGCCATCGACGATGATGGCGTCGCCCTGTTCGACGAGGCCGGCGGCATTGGCGATGTCGCCGACCGCCGGAATGCCGAGCGCGCGGGCGACGATCGACACATGCGAGGTCGGGCCGCCTTCCTCGAGCACGAGGCCGCGAACCTTCTTGCGGTCGTAGTCCAGCAGCGCCGCCGGGCCCATCGAACGCGCGACGAGAATGGCGTTGTCGGGCAACTGGTCGCGGCGCGGCGCGTGATCCTGGCCCATCAGCACGCGCATCAGGCGGTTGGCGAGATCGTCGAGGTCGTGGAGGCGGTCGCGCAAATAGGGATCTGAGGCGCGCAGCATGCGGGCGCGGGTGTCTGACTGCACGCGTTCGACCGCGGCTTCGGCGGTGAGGCCGGTCGAGACCGCTTCGCGGAGTTTGTGCGCCCAGCCCTGGTCGTAGGAGAACATGCGATAGGCTTCGAGGACGTCGCGATGTTCGCCGCCATCGACGACGTCGCGATGCTCGACCATGCGGTCGAGGTCGGCGCGCAAGGTGGCGAGTGCCGCCTCAAGGCGCTTGAGTTCGCGCGGCACGTCGTCGGCAATCACGTTGGTGATGACGACACGCGGCTCGTGTAGCACGACATGGCCAAGCGCGATGCCGTCGGACAGCGACGAGCCTTCGATGTGGATGGAGTGGCGCGCGACCGGCTCCGCGCCCGGCCTGGCGAGCGCGGAGAGCTCGCCCGAGGCGATCATCTCGGCGAGCACCATCGCCGTGGTCTGCAGCGCTTCTTCTTCTTCCTCGGTATAGGTCCGGCGCGCGCGGTTCTGCACGACCAGCACGCCGAGCGTGTTGCCGGCGCGCAGGATCGGCACGCCGAGGAAGGAGTGGTAGATTTCTTCGCCGGTCTCCGGCCGGAACGAATAGGCCGGATGGTTCTGGGCGTCGGACAGGTTGATCTTGGTCGCCTCGCTGGCGACCAGGCCGACCAGGCCTTCCTCGGCCTTCATGACGGTGTTGTGGACGGCCTCGCGCTTGAGGCCTTCGGTGGCGTACAGCTCAAGGGTGCCGTCGACGCGCAACACGTAGACGGAGCACACCTCCGCCACCATGTTGGCGGCGATCAAAACGACCACCTTGTCGAGTCGGTCCTGCGCGCTGACCGGCTCCGCCATGACTTCGCGGAGACGACGCAACAGCACGCGTGGGCCGCCCAGCGCGCCACGCATCGAAGAAGCCCTTTTCAGCCCGGAAACCGAGGTCTGGACCCCGATTGCGGCTCGATTATGCACGAATCGCGGCCTGACGGCCCCGGCATGCCCTCAGTCCACATATGGGGAGGGCTATAGCCGCTGGGGATAGAGGGGGGCAAGGAAAAGGGCTCTGTCGTCCCCGCGAAGGCGGGGGCGACAGCCAGCTAGGCCTTATCCAGCCCGAACAGCTTGTGCAGGATGCGGACGGCCTGGTCGGTCTGGCTGGCCTTGATCAGAACCGAGAATTTAATCTCCGAGGTCGTGATGGCGAGGATGTTGATCTTCTCCTGCGCCAGCGCCTTGAAGGCCGAGGCGGCAACGCCGGCATGGCTGCGCATGCCAATGCCGATGACCGAGACCTTGGCGACGTCGGTGGCGCCATCCAGCCGCTCATAGCCGATCTGGGCCTTGGCCTTCTCGATGGTGACGCGGGCACGCTCGTAGTCCGACGACGGCACGGTGAAGGTGAGGTCCGTGGTCGAGCCGTCCGGCGAGATGTTCTGCACGATCATGTCTACATTGATGCTGGCGTCGGCCAGCGGGCCGAAGATCGCGGCGGCGATGCCGGGCTTGTCCTGCACGCGGCGGATCGAGATTTGCGCCTCGTCCTTGGAGAAGGCGATGCCGGTGACGGTTTGCTGTTCCATGATCTCACTCTCGTCGCAGATAAGCGTGCCGATGAAATTGGCCTTGGGGTCGATGTCTTCCGGCTTGACGAAGCTGGAGCGCACGAAGATGCGTACCTTGTGCAGCATGCCGAGCTCGATCGAGCGCACCTGCATGACCTTGGCGCCGAGCGACGCCATTTCCAGCATTTCCTCGAAGGCGATCTTGTCGAGCCGGCGCGCCGACGGATCGACGCGCGGATCGGTGGTGTAGACGCCATCGACATCGGTATAGATGTCGCAGCGCTCGGCGCCGATCGCGGCGGCGACCGCCACGGCCGAGGTGTCCGAGCCGCCGCGGCCGAGCGTGGTGATGCGGTGCGTGCCCTCGTGCATGCCCTGGAAGCCGGCGATGACGGCGACCTGCTTCATCTCGGCGAAGCGCTTGATGATTTCCTCGCCGTTGACGCTTTCGATGCGCGCCGAGCCGTGGACGTTCGAGGTCAGGATCGGCAGCTGCCAGCCCTGCCAGGAGCGGGCGTTGACGCCCATGCCCTCGAGCACGATGGCGAGCAGGCCGGCGGTGACCTGTTCGCCGGTCGCGACCACGGCGTCATATTCGCGGGCATCGTGCAGCGGCGCGGCGTCCTTACACCAGGCGACGAGCTGATTGGTCACGCCCGACATGGCCGAGACGATGACCGCGACGTCATAGCCGGCGTCGACCTCGCGTTTGACGTGGCGGGCGACGTTACGGATGCGGTCGAGATCGGCGACGGAGGTGCCGCCGAATTTCATAACGAGGCGAGGCATGACGTTCAGGAACCCGAGACCTAATAATCCGACATTCGCGGCAGGCGCCGAAATGCGCTAACAAGCGGCGGCGGCTGCCTTTCGCTACGGAAGGCGCGTATACAGAAGGGGTGGGCGGCCTGCAACCGACCGGGCCCTCCGACAGGCCCCCGACTTGGCTACCGGCGGACGAAAGAAGGACCGGATGGTGAACACGAAAAGCCGCGGCGCATCGATCGACGACGCCGAGGTCGCGCGCTTCGGCCGCATGGCGGAGCGCTGGTGGGACCCGCGCGGCCCGATGGCGCCGCTGCACAAGCTCAACCCGGTGCGGATCGGTTATATCCGCGACCAGGTCGCCGCTCATTTCGGCCGCGACGCGAGGCAGCTCGAATGCCTCGCCGGCCTGCGCATGCTCGATATTGGCTGCGGCGCCGGTATCCTGTCCGAGCCGCTGACCCGGCTGGGCGCGACCATGGTCGGCGTCGATCCGGCCGAGGAGAATATTTCGGTCGCCCGCGCCCATGCCGAGGACGAAGGCCTCGCCATCGACTACCGCGCCGAGACCGCCGAGGCGCTGGCCGCGGCCGGCGAACGCTTCGATGTGGTGCTGGCGATGGAGGTGGTCGAGCACGTCGTCGATGTCCCGGAATTCGTCGCGACCTGCGCCGGCATGGTCAAGCCCGGCGGCCTGATGATCGCGGCAACGCTCAACCGCACGCTCAAGAGTTTCGCGCTGGCCATCGTCGGCGCCGAGTATGTGCTGCGCTGGGTGCCGCGCGGCACTCATCAGTGGGACAAGTTCGTCACCCCGGCCGAACTCGAACGCGCCATCGAGGGCGCGGACCTCGACGTCATCGGCGAGCGCGGCGTGATCTTCAATCCGCTCGCCGACCGCTGGCAGTTGTCGTCCGACATGGACGTGAATTACATGCTGGTGGCGACGCGGCGTTCCCCCTGATTGTCATTCCGGGGCGCGGCCCGCTCTGGGCCGCGAGCCCGGAATCCATAACCCATGCTGCGGCGTATGGATTCCGGGTCCGCCGCTAAAGCGGCGTCCCGGAATGACGAGATAACGAACTCCAATCATGCTCTGGGCTCTCTTCACCATTATCGCCGCGGCGGCGCAGACCGCCCGCAACGCCATGCAGCGCGAATTGACCGCGACGCTCGGCACGGTCGGCGCGACGCATGTGCGCTTCCTGTTCGGCTTTCCCTTCGCGCTGCTGTTTCTGGCCGGCGTCTGCGCCGTTACCGAGAGCATTCCGCCGCCGCCGCCGCTGGTATTCTGGCCGTGGCTGCTGCTCGGTTTTCTGGCGCAGATCATCGCCACGGCGATGATGCTGTCGGCGATGAGCGATCGCTCTTTCGTCGTCACCACGGCCTATATCAAGACCGAGCCGGTGCAGACGGCGCTGTTCGGTCTCATTCTGCTCGGCGACAAACTCACGCCGATGCTGGCGGCGGCCATCCTCATTGCCACCGCGGGCGTCGTCGTCATGGCGGTGAAGCCGGGCGTTGCGCAGGTCAACGGCTTGAAGCCGACGCTCAAAGGCGTCATTTCGGGGGGCATGTTCGGGCTGTCGGCGATCGGCTATCGCGGCGCCATCCTGTCGCTCGGCATTCCCGATCAGTTCGTGCTGGCCGCGACCTTTACCCTGGCGGTCGGCCTTGTGTTCCAGGCAGCGCTGTTGTCGGTGTACCTGCTCGCGTTCGATGCCAAGACAATGCGGGCGATCTTGCGAGCATGGAAGCCGTCGCTGCTCGCCGGCTTCATGGGCGCGTTGGCGTCGCAGTTCTGGTTTCTGGGCTTTGCCATCGCCTCCGCCGCCATCGTGCGCACGCTGGCGCTGATCGAGGTGCTGTTCGCACAGGGTGTTTCCAAGTTCGCTTTCAAGCAGCCGACCTCACGACGCGAGATGGTCGGGATCGCACTGATCGTCGTCGGCGTCGTGCTGCTGATCTGGGCGCATTGATTGTTGTCATGGCTGGGCTTGGCCGGGCTTGACCCGGCCATCTCGCTTAGGTGGGCACCATGCGTCCCTAAGCGGGATCACCGGGTCACGCCGCTACGCGGCGGCCCGGTGATGACAGGACCCCATCAATTCCGCTCGTCCGGCAGCACCGGGATGGGGAGCACGTCGATGCCTTCTTCGGCGAGTTCCTTGGCGTCGTCGAGCGAGGCGACGCCAAAGATCGAGCGGTGCTCGGTCTCGCCGTAGTGCATCTTGCGCGCTTCCTCGGGAAACTTCTCGCCGACATTGTCGGCGTTCTTGACGATGTGCTCGCGCAGTTCCTTGAGCTTGCTGCGCAGCTCCATCTCCATCGGCGACATCACCGCCACCGGAGCCTTGTCGGGCACCGGCATCGCTTCGACATCCTGCGCTTTCGCACGCTTGCGCGTGCCGGACAGGCGCGGCGCCATGATCGCTTTTTCGACCTTGGCCGAGTTGCAGACCGGGCAGGTAACAAGGCCGCGTTTGGCCTGCTTGTCGTAAGCGGCCGAGTCCGCGAACCAGGTTTCGAAGGTGTGGCCTTTGTCGCAGGCCAGCGCGTACTTGATCATTTCGTGTCTCGAACGAGATGCAGATGCGCCGGCTCCGCCATCGGCTCGGGCACCTCAAAGCGGCGACCGTGCTGGAGTGACGGCACGCGCGAACGCGCTTGCGCCACCAGCGCCGGGTCGATCTCGGCCATGATGACGCCGGGCTCGGTGCCGCCTTCGGCAATGATGCGGCCCCACGGATCGACGACCAGCGAATGGCCGAAGGTCTCGCGGCCGTTCTCGTGCTTGCCGCCTTGCGCCGCGGCGATGACGAAACAGCCGGTCTCGATGGCGCGGGCGCGCATCAGCACATGCCAGTGGGCTTCGCCGGTTTGCTTCGTGAAGGCCGAAGGAATGGCGAGCATGGTCGAGCCCGCTTCCGCCAGCGCGCGATACAGCGCCGGGAAACGCAGGTCGTAGCAGATGGTCAGGCCGAGCCGGCCCCAGGGCAGGTCGGCGGTGATGGCGATGTCGCCCGGGCGATAGGTGCGCGACTCGCGATAGCTCTCGCCATTGCCGAGATCGACATCGAACATGTGGATCTTGTCGTAGCGTGCGACGATCTCACCCTGCGGATCGATCAGGAAACCACGATTGGCGGCGCGGTCCGGCAGCAGCTTGATCGCCAGCGAGCCGACGTGAACGAAGATGCCATGTTTCTTCGCCAGCTCGCGGAAGGCGGCGAGCGACGGATCGCTCTCCTCCTCGCGGATATTCGTGAGCAGCCGCTCGCGATTGACGTCCATCACGTTCGTCATCTCGGGCGTCTGTACGTAATCGGCGCCGGCCGCCTTGGCCTCGGCGATCAGCCGCGAAGCTGCGTCGATATTGGCCGCGGGCGTCACGCCGGTGCGCATCTGGATGAGGCCGGCTTTGAATGTCGAAGGAGGGGACGTCATGCCGCGCTTCCGTCACCGGCGAGCAGGGCGTCGAGCTTGCCGGCATGCTCCAGCGCGTGCAGGTCGTCGCTGCCGCCGACATGGGTCTTGCCGATGAAAATCTGGGGCACGGTCATCCGTCCGTTGGCGCGCTGGATCATGGCCTCGCGCACGTCGCGCGGCGAGGCATCGATTTCGTTATAGGCGACGCCCTTGCGCTTCAACAGCGCCTTGGCCGCGTGGCAATAGGGGCACCAGCCGGTGGTGTAGATATCGACAGCTTGCATGGTCGTGTCCGGGTTCCGGTCTTTATATGGGGCCGCGCCCGGCGGCGACAACCCTTGCGAAAACAAGCACATCCACCTGCCTCGCGCCGGCCTTGAGCAGCGCCCGGGCGCAGGTATCGACGGTCGCCCCGGAAGTGAGGACGTCGTCGATCAGGATAACGCGCCGGCCGGCAATCGTTGCTTTCCGGTCGGCCGGCACGCGGAAGGCCCCCTGGACGTTGTCGGCGCGCTGGACTTTCGTCAGGCCGACCTGCTGCGGCGTCGACCGCACCCGGCGCAAGGTGTCGTACAGGACCGGCACGCCCGAGGCTTCCGATACGGCTTTCGACAGCGCGGCCGCCTGGTTAAAGCGCCGCGACCACAGCCGCCTCCAGTGCAGCGGGACCGGGACGAGCGCGTCGGCGTCCGGCAGGAGCTCACGTCCGGCCCGCGCCATCCAGCGGCCCATCATGGGCGCCAGGTCCATGCGGTCGCTGAACTTGAAGGCCACGACCAGTGACCGCGCAATCTCGTCGTAGCGCACGGCGGCGCGGGCACGCTCATAGGCCGGTGGATTGGCCATCGCCTCCATGGACAGGAGGCCGGGGCCGGGATCGTAGACGAACGGGATGCCCAGCCGCGCGCAATAAGGCTTCTCGATCGGCGACAGTTTCGACCAGCATGAGGCGCACAGCCCGGCGCCGTCGCCCAAAGGCTCGCGGCAGGACGGACAAAGCTGTGGCAGCGCGGCGTCGAGCGTGAAGCGGAACAGGCCGCGGAAGGCTCCGCCGAGGCGGGCAGCCAGGTTCGGCGGCCGCTGTTCCTCGCTTGCCTCGACAAGCTCGTTCATGCTGCAACGCTAGCAGATGACCGCACACCCGACCATCTTCGACCGCCCTCTCCTGCGTGCCCGGCAGCGCCGTGCCGCCGCGCTCGGGCCGGCGACGTTCCTGCTCGACCGGGTCGCGGAGGAAATGACCGATCGGCTGGCCGTGGTGTTGCGCAGGTTCGAGCGCCCCGCCGATCTCGATACGCCGGGCGATACGCTCCGCGCGGTGCTCCTCGCGAGCGGGAAGGTGCCGTCGCTGGAGCGCGCGTCCATCGTCAGCGAGTCCGGTCTAGAAGTCATGGCCGATGAGAAGGCGCAGCCTTTCGCCGACGGTTCGCTCGATCTCGTCGTGTCCGGTCTGGCGCTGCAATTCGTCAACGATCTGCCGGGCGCGCTCATCCAGGTGCGGCGCGTGCTCAAGCCGGACGGCTTGCTGCTCGCGGCGATGATCGGCGGTGACAGCCTGACCGAACTGCGCGAGGCGTTTGCCGTGGCCGAAAGCGAAGTCGAAGGCGGCTTGTCGCCGCGCGTTCTGCCGTTCGGCGATATCCGTGACCTCGGCGGGTTGATGCAGCGTGCCGGCTTTGCGCTGCCGGTGGTCGATTCCGATCGCGTCACGGTTCGTTATGAATCGCCGATCACATTGATGCGCGATCTGCGCGCGATGGGTGCGACCAATATTCTGGTCGAGCGGCGGCGCACGCCGCTCAGGCGCGCGACGTTGCGGCGAATGATGGAAGTTTACGCCGAGCGTTTCGCGGACAAAGACGGCCGCCTTCGCGCGACTTTCGAGATCGTGTGGCTGTCCGGCTGGACGCCGCACGAGAGCCAGCAGAAGCCGCTCAAGCCAGGCTCGGCGACGCGGCGTCTGGCCGACGCCTTGGGGACGCAAGAGATTCCGGCCGGCGAGAAGCCGGGCGAGGCTTGAGAGCCGTATGCCGCGCTATTTCAGCGCGGTCGACACCGATTCCCAGGTGCCATTGACCTTGGTGCCAAGCCCGTTCACGGCGGCGATGATGGCGCTGGCGACGCCGGCGGCAATCAGTGAATACTCGATGGCGGTGGCGCCGCTCTCGTTGCGGATGAAAGCGAGCAATGTTCTGTGCTCTTGTGCGTTACGCATTGCACTGTCCTTTGGCCGGTTCTTGGCCGTTGGTGGTCTAAAGCAGCGCCATCAGATGTGCGATCAGCGGCACATCGGCCGGCGGCATTTCATAGTCGCGCAGTTTGTTCGGTCGCACCCAGGTGAGATTCTGCCCCTCGAGTGCGGTCGCTGTCCCCTCCCAGCGCCGGCAGACATAGAGCGGCATCAGGAGATGAAAGTCCGGATAGGCGTGGCTCGCGAAAGTCAGCGGCGCGAGACAGTCTTCCTTGACCGATATTCCCAGTTCTTCCTTGAGTTCGCGGATCAGCGTTACTTCGGGCCGTTCGCCGCTCTCGACCTTGCCGCCGGGAAATTCCCACAACCCCGCCATAGGCTTGCCGGGCGGACGCTGTGCGAGGAGCACGCGGCCGTCGGCATCGACGAGGGCGCAGGCGGCGACAAGAACGATTCTGACGCTCATGACCTATCACCTGACGCTATGGGCCGAGGGTTAAAAGTTCCATTCAACGAGCCGGCGCGCGCCGATCGCTTCCGGGCATGATTAGGGAATCGTTAAGACCGGTAGTCGCCGTTGATGGCGACGTATTCCTTGGTCAGATCGCAGGTCAGGACACGGTCGCGGCCCTTGCCCATCCCGAGCGCCACTTTCAGGAAGATCTCCGGCTTCTTCATTTCCGCGGACACCTTCGCTTCGTCATAAGACGGGTCGCGCGCGCCCTTGTGCGCGACGCGCACGCCGGCAAACCAGATCGACAGCTTGTCGCGATCGGCCGGCTCGCCGGCCTTGCCGACCGCCATGACGACGCGGCCCCAGTTGGCGTCCTCGCCGGCGATGGCGGTTTTGACCAGCGGCGAGTTGGCGATCGACATGGCGATCTTGCGCGCCGACTTGTCGGACACCGCGCCCTCGACCACGATCTCCACCAGCTTGCGCGCGCCTTCGCCGTCCCGCGCCACCTGCTCGGCGAGATCGGCGAGCACGTCGTGCAGCGCCTTCTTGTAGGCCTTGAGCTTCGGGTCGGCGGCGCGCGAAATCTTCGGGCAGTCTTTCGCCTGGCCGGTCGCGAACATCATCAGGGTGTCGGAGGTCGATGTGTCGCCGTCGATGGTGACGGCGTTGAAGGTCGAGCCCACGCCGTCCTTGAGCAGGCTCTGCAGCGCCGGTGCGGCTATCGCGGCATCGGTGAAGACAAAGGAGAGCATGGTGGCCATGTCGGGCGCGATCATGCCGGCGCCTTTGGCGATGCCGCAGATCGTGACCTTGGTCTTGCCGATCTTCGCGGTGGCGGTGGCCACTTTCGGAAAGGTATCCGTGGTCATGATGGCCCGCGCAGCCTCATGGTAGAAAACGCCCGTGACGCTGTTGGCGAGACCCTGCATCACCGGCGCGAACTTGGTGGCGTCGAGCGGCTCGCCGATCACGCCGGTCGAGGCGAGGAAAATCTCGTTTGGTTTGCAGCCGATGGTCTTGGCGGCGATGTCGGCGGTCAGCTTGGTCGCGGCCCGGCCTGTCTTGCCGGTGAAGGCATTGGCGTTGCCGGAGTTCACCACCAGCGCGCGCGCTTTACCGGACTTGAGATTGGCGCGGCACCACTCGACCGGCGCCGAGGGGCACTTCGACGTCGTGAAAACGCCGGCGACCGTGGTGCCGGGATCGAACAGCGCCAGCAGCACGTCGGTGCGGTTCTTGTAGCGGATGCCGGCCTCGGCGGTCGCCATGCGCACGCCGGCGATGGCGGGCATGTCGGGAACGGTGGTCGGGGCGAGGGGGGAAACGGTGGTGGACATGGCGATGCCTGCTGCCGTGACTTGTAGCTCGGATGAAGCGCAGCGAAATCCGGAATGGCTGATCCGGTCCCGGGTTGCGCTTCGCTCCACCCGGGCTACGCGCGTGAGTACCTAAGCAAAATGCCCGGCACAAGGCCGGGCATTCGTGCCGTGTCGGTTTTGCGACAGGCCTTACTTCTTCTCCGCCGGGGCGGCAGGCGCGTCGGCCTTCGGCTCTTCGACCGTGTAGTTCTTCACGATCTTGGCGTCGGCGCGCAGCTTGGTCACGAACTCGGCCTGCGCCTTGCGGGCGACGAACTGCTCGACCTGCGACTTGACGTCCTCGAAGCTCGGCTTCGGCTTCACGCGCTTATCTTCGGTCTTGATGACGTGCCAGCCGAACTGGGTCTTCACCGGCGCGGAGATCTTGCCCTTCTCGAGCGAGAAGGCGACGTTGGCGAATTCCGGGACCATCTGGTCCTTGGTGAAATAGCCGAGATCGCCGCCATTGGCCTTGCCCGACGGGTCTTCGGTGACTTCGCCGGCGACCTTGGCGAAATCCTCGCCCTTGTTGAGGCGGGCGATGACAGCCTTGATCTTGTCTTCGGCGGCTTTGCTGGCCTTTTCGTCGCCGGCAGTGGCGCGGATCAGGATGTGGGCCGCCTTGACCTCCTCCTCGGCCGGGATCTTGGTCACGGCGTCGTCATAGACGGCGCGCATCGCGGCGTCGGTCGATGCGTCCTTGGCGACCTGGTTCAGCAAGGATTCCATCAGCAGCTTCTGGCGGGCGAATTCCAGCTTGCGCTTGAAGGCAGCGTCGTCGGAGAGCTTCTTGTCCTCGGCAGCCTTGGTGATCAGGATGGCGTCGGCCATGAACTGGACCAGGTAGTCCTTCTTGGCGTTGTCCGACATCGGCGGCAACTGGCCGGCTTCCTCTTCGGCGACGGCGAGGTCGCTCTGGGTGATCGGTGTGCCGTTCACGGTCGCCACCACCGGGTCTTTCGCGTCCTGCGCGGAGAGCGGGGCGGTCGCGGCCAGCGTCAGGACCAAAGCGCCGGCGAACAGGCGGGCAATCGGACGAGCCTGGCGCGGCACGGTCGGGGCGATGGCCGGCGCGCCGGCGAGGGTCGGGAGGGTCATCTCGCGTGTCCTTGGAAAAAGAGGCCGCCCTCAAAGGGCGAACGGCGTTCTTGTCACCTAACAACCGTGGCTTTGCAATGGCGCGGCGAGGCCCCGGAACCTAAACTTGTCGTCATGATTGTCAGCCGGACGGCCCGTGGTTAAGCCCATGTTCCGCCGCCAATTGACATTAATTCCACCCCCTCCTATCTCTCCCGGGACCTTGGCGGGTGGCGTCCAAACCCCGATTTTGACGTCGTTTTTGCCCTAAAATGAGCCTGCTTTCCGGCGTGCCGGACGTGACATCCGGTCCCGCCGGTCCCAAATACCGGTCGTTGTGGCGTGCTAAACGCGCCCCGACCAGCAATCAGGAGCTCCACCGATGTTAGGCGCTGTTGCCCGCAAGCTGTTCGGCTCGGCCAATGAAAGGCGGGTCCGCAGCTATCAGCCGCGGGTCAAGGCCATCAATGCGCTGGAGCCGGAATTGGCCGCGCTGTCGGATGAGGCGCTGAGAGCGCGCACCGCCGAGTTCAAGAAGCAGCTCGCCGAAGGCAAGACACTCGACGACATTCTGGTGCCGGCCTTCGCGACCGTTCGAGAGGCGGCCAAGCGCGTGCTCGGTCAGCGCCATTTCGACGTCCAGCTCATCGGCGGCATGATCCTCCACGAGGGTAAGATCGCCGAAATGAAGACCGGCGAAGGCAAGACCCTGGTGTCGACCTTGCCCGTCTACCTGAACGCGCTGACCGGTCGCGGCGTCCACGTCGTTACCGTGAACGATTATCTCGCCAAGCGCGATGCCGAGTGGATGGGCAAGATCTACGGCTTTCTCGGCCTGACCACCGGCATCATCATCCATGGCCTCGACGATGCGCAGCGCAAGGCCGCGTATGAAAGCGATATCACTTACGCGACCAACAACGAGCTCGGCTTCGACTATCTGCGCGACAACATGAAGTATCGTCCGGAAGACATGGTGCAGCGCGACCATGTCTACGCGGTGGTCGATGAGGTCGACTCCATCCTGGTGGACGAGGCGCGTACGCCGCTGATCATCTCCGGCCCGCTCGATGATCGCTCCGAATTCTACAACACCATCGATAGCTACATCCCGGCGCTCGACAAGCCCGACTACGAAGTCGACGAGAAGCAGCGTACGGTGACGCTGACCGAAGCCGGCATGGAGAAACTGGAGCAGCGCCTGCGCACTGCCGGCGAGCTCAAGGGCGATTCGCTCTACGACGTCGAGAACGTCTCCGTCGTGCATCACGTCAATCAGGCGCTGCGCGCCCACAAGCTGTTCCAGCGCGACAAGGACTACATCGTGCGCAACGGCGAAGTCGTCATCATCGACGAGTTCACCGGCCGCATGATGCCGGGCCGTCGCTATTCGGAGGGCCTCCATCAGGCGCTCGAGGCCAAGGAGCATGTGGCGATCCAGCCGGAGAACCAGACGCTGGCCTCGATCACCTTCCAGAACTACTTCCGCATGTACGACAAGCTGTCCGGCATGACCGGCACGGCGCTTACCGAAGCCGACGAGTTCATGGATATCTACGGCCTCGAAGTGCTCGAAGTGCCGACCAACAAGCCGCTGGCCCGTATCGACGACCACGACGAGGTCTATCGTTCGCAGACCGAGAAATATCGCGCCATCATCACGCTGATCGAGGACTGCAAGACGCGAGGCCAGCCGGTGCTGGTCGGCACTACGTCGATCGAGAAGTCCGAGCAGCTCGCCGACATGCTGCGCGAGGCCGGTTGGGAAGCGCACGACTTCTCCGATCCGAACGCCTTCGCGGCGCTGTACACGGGCGACGAGGGCGCGACGAAGAAGAAGGTCTTCGCCATTCTCAACGCGCGCTATCACGAGCAGGAAGCCTTCATCGTCAGCCAGGCCGGCGTGCCGGGCGCGGTGACGATCGCGACCAACATGGCGGGCCGTGGCACCGACATTCAGCTCGGCGGCAATGCCGACATGCGCATTCGCCAGGAGATCACGGATCTCGAGGGCGACGAGCGTGACCAGAGCCCGCGCGCGGCCGCGATCCGCGAGCAGGTGAACAAGCTCAAGGAAAAAGCGCTGGCCGCCGGGGGGCTGTACGTCCTCGGCACCGAGCGCCACGAAAGCCGCCGCATCGACAATCAGCTGCGCGGCCGTTCCGGCCGTCAGGGCGACCCGGGACATTCCAAATTCTTCCTGTCGCTCGAAGACGACCTGATGCGCATCTTCGGCTCGGATCGTCTCGAGGGCATGCTCACCAAGCTCGGCCTCAAGGAGAACGAGGCGATCGTCCATCCGTGGATCAACAAGGCGCTGGAGAAGGCGCAGCAGAAGGTCGAGGCGCGCAACTTCGATATCCGCAAAAACCTGCTCAAGTATGACGACGTGATGAACGACCAGCGCAAGGTGATTTTCGAGCAGCGGCTCGATCTCATGCGCGACGACCACGTCGAGGATACCGTCGCCGACATGCGCCATCAGATCATCGACGATCTGGTCAGTAAGCATATTCCCGAGAACGCCTATCCCGAACAGTGGGATGTCGATGGCCTGCATGACGCCGTGAACCATGTTCTGACGCTCGACCTGCCGGTCAGGGACTGGGCCAAGGAAGAAGGCATCGCCGGCGAAGAAGTGAAGGAGCGTGTCAAGCGCGCCGCCGACGAGTGGATGGCCGCCAAGGTCGCCAAGTGGGGTCCCGACGTGATGCGTTACGTCGAGAAGTCGATCCTGCTGCAGTCGCTCGATCATTTGTGGCGCGAGCATCTCGTCATGCTCGAGCATCTGCGGCAGGTCGTCGGCCTGCGCGGTTATGCGCAGCGCGATCCGCTCAATGAGTACAAGGCGGAAGCTTTCTCACTGTTCGAAGGCATGGTGGCGGGCCTGCGCGAGGCCGTGACGGCGCAATTGATGCGCGTCGAGATCATGCCGCAGCCGGCGGAAGACGAGCAGTTGCCGTACATGGAAGCGCATCACGTGGATGCGACGACCGGCGAAGACGAGCTGGCGCCGCAGTCGTTGTCGGGCACCGCGACGCTTGCGGCCGGCAACACGGCCGTTGTGGAAGCCGCGGCGCGCGATCCGAACAATCCCGCCACATGGGGCAAGGTCGGCCGCAACGAGCTGTGCCCGTGCGGCTCCGGCAAGAAGTACAAGCACTGTCACGGGCAATATGCGTGAGGACGCCCGCGTCCTCACGAGTTGGCCGTAACGGCGCATTTCTCGTTCCGGCCTGAGCGACGAATGGCGTCGTCCCCTCCGGGCCGATTCGTAAGGAACGAATTCGAGCTAGACCGGGAACTCGCTAAGACGGCGCCCTTGCGGCGCCGTCTTACTTTTCTGCCATTGTCAGAAATCTTTCTCGGCCGCCGAGCACATGCGCTTCCATCGCCGCGGCTGCCCTTTCGCCTGAGCGCGTTTCAAGGGCGCGGACGATATTGGCATGCTCCTCGACCGAACGGCGCATGCCACTTGCTGCGAGTTCATGCCGGCGAATGAGGTGCATCTCATTGACGATCCGGCGATACAGCATCACGAGCTTCGCGTTGCCCGTCATTTCGACGATGACCTCGTGGAAGCGGATGTTCTGCCGAAAGTAAGCATTGAGATCGTTGCGGACGATGCTGTCCGCCATCTCCGAGACAAGGCTGCGTAGCTCGGCCACCTGCTCTTCGGTGATCTTCGGCGCGAGAATCCGGCCGGCCCAGCCTTCTAGGCCCGCGCGAACCTCATACAGGTCTCCGGCTTCCTCGACGGAGATTTCTCGCACGTACATGCCGCGGTTCTTGGCGAGCCGGATCAGGCCGGCTTCCTCGAGACCGAGCAGCGCCTCGCGCACCGGCCCGCGGCTTACTCCCAGGCGTTCGGCCAGCTCGTATTCGGTGAGCTTTTGCCCCGCCGCCAACTGCCCGGAAAGAATGAGACTGGAAATCTCATCTTTCACTGCAGCAGTCAGCGATTTGGATTTCAGTAGATTGAGCGTTTCCATCCCGACGGGAACTCCAGGCCGACTCTCGCAAACGTATGGCTGTTATCCGACATACCTATCAGAATGCCAGATTTCGTCCATTACAGATTGCATGCAATCTACTTGCATGCACATAGATTTGATGTTTAACTTCCCTCATGGTTTCGTCTCGTCACTCATCCGCCTCCCTGTCCGCTGGCTACGATGTCCGGCAGCCGCAATTGCGCTCCTATTCAGCCGCGCTGCCGGCCTTTCGCGACAACACGGACACGCCCCGACATTTTCTGGAGCGCTGCCTTGAGCGAATCGAGGCGGTCGAGTCCGACGTCCAGGCTTTCGTTGCCTTCGATGTCGAGCGCGCGCGGCAGGCGGCGGACGACGCCTCTGTGCGCTATCGCGGCAACCGGGCCCTGTCGCCGATCGACGGCATCCCGCTCGGCCTGAAAGACATCATCGAGACCCGGCACATGCCAACGGGCATGAACAGCCCGATCTTCGACGATTACGTGCCGCGCCGTGACGCGGCCTGTGTCATCGCGCTTCGCAAGGCCGGCGCCGTTCTTCTCGGCAAGACCGTCACCACCGAATTTGCCTGCAGTCGCTCGGGCCCGACGCGAAATCCCTACGACACGGACCGGACGCCGGGCGGTTCGTCTTCGGGCTCCGCAGCGGCCGTCGGGGCTGGAATGGTGCCGGGCGCGCTCGGCACCCAAACCCAGGCATCGGTCATCAGGCCGGCGTCTTATTGCGGCGCCTATGCGCTCAAGCCGTCCCACAATCTGCTCTGCTATGACGGCGTCGCCCCGCTGACGCCGTCGATGGACACGATCGGCATCTTTGGTGCGGATCTGGAGGACGTGTGGGGAATCACGGCGGCAATGGAGGCGGTCGCGCCAGGCATCGGCGGCCCCGCGCTCGGACTCGATCCCGTCATGCCTTCCGCCGTCGCCCCCAGGCGCATGGTGCGCCTCGATACTGTCGGCTGGGCGGAGGTTGATGACGCCTCGCGCGCCGAATTCGAGCGCGTGCTCGGGACCATTGCCGCCGCCGGTGTCGAAATCATCGACCGCCGCAGTTCGCCGGATGTCGAAGCCCTGGAGCAAATCCTGCTCGAGGTGCCCGACATCTCGATGCGCATATTTGCTTATGAATGTCAGTGGCCGCTGCGCAGCTATCACGAGTGCGGCGACCGCCTCGTCGGCGAGCGCGTGCTCGAGTTGCTGGCGCTGGCCGAAAGCATGTCGCCGCTAGATTACCGCATCGCCTGCGATAAGCGCAGCCAATTGAGAAAGGCCGTCTCGGCTCTCGGCGAGAAAGCCGATGGCTTCCTCGCCTTGTCGTCGTCAGGCCCCGCCATCGCGGACATCGCCTACACCGGCAGCCGGCACTATCCGGTGCCATGGAGCCTTGTCGCGGGACCGAGCGTGTCGCTGCCGGTGATGGCCAGTGGCGGGCTGCCGGTGGGCCTTCAGGTCATGGGGCCCCACGCCTCCGACATTTCGATCATGAGTCGCGCCCGCTTCATACGAGATCTGCTGCTTAATTACTGAGAACGCCGAAGTTCACGTCTTGCCGGAAATTTTCAATCAGGAGAACGACAATGACTACTCGACGTAATGTGCTTATCGGAGGTCTTGCCGCTATCGCCGCCCCCGCCGTCATCAGCAATATCGCCCGTGCCGAGGTGTCCAGCATCAAGATCGGGTCGATCTTCAGCGGTACCACGATGCAGGCGCCGTCGCTGCCGCGGCACCTCGAGAAGGCTGGCGTCAAGGCCGAAGTGCTCGACTTCGCCAATATCACCCAGCGAATGCAGGCGCTCGCCGCCGGCGAGACGCACTGCGGCTACGCCAGCGTCAATGGCGCCATCCTGCTCGCGGCCAAGGGCCTCGATCTGGTGACGTTGTGTAACGGCTGCGAAGGCGGCTGGTACCTCGTCGGTAAACCGCAGTTCAAGTCGCTATCTGACCTCAAGGGCAAGAAAATTGCGGTTCAGCCGGGCTCCATCGCCCAGCTCGGGCTGATGTGGAAACTGCGCGAACTCGGCATTCAGAAGGACGTCGAACTGGTCTTCCTCAACAATAACGATATGCCGCAGCCCATGCGTACCGGCGAACTCGATGCCGTTCACGGCGTCGAGCCAGTTCCGACTCTGATCCGCATGAATAATTGGGCGGTCAATGTCTGGAATCCCTATGAAACGCCGCTAGGCAAGCGCAATGTCGTGCTGATCGCCTCGCAGAAATTCGTCAAGGATAACCCGGAAACGACCCGCAAGATCGTCCAGGCGCACATTGCCGCCACCAAGGAATTGCAGAAAGATAACTCGTCGGCTGCCGCGGCGATGGTCAAAATCCTCAACATTGACCCGAAGATCGCGGACGAGGCGATGAAGAACATCTTCTACACTTACGATGTCGGCGGCGATTTCCGGAAAAGCATCGAGGCGGTCGGTGACGTCATGCAGGAGATGGGGCAGATCAATGCCAAGCCGGACTGGGACAAGTTCGTGAACACAAGCTTCGTCTGAGACGATGCGCAGTCTCCGCCAAATCGCCCTCGGACTGTCGCCACTGGTTGTTCTGCTGGTGGTTTGGCAACTCGCGACCTACAGCAGCACGTATTCCAACGTGCTGCTGCCGCGGCCGATCGAGGTATGGGAGGTGTTCGCCAAGTCGTGGCCGACACTTCTTCATCATACAGCGACCAGCCTCGCCCGCGTCCTCATCGGCCTCGGGCTGGCCTTCGTCACCGCGGTACCACTCGGGCTGTTGATCGGCCGCTTCCGGCCGATCGAGGAAACGCTCGACTGGACGATTCAGATATTCCGCTGTCTGCCCGGCATCGCGCTCATCCCGCTGGCCATTCTCTTTTTCGGCATCGGCGACAAGCCTGCGATCATGCTGATCTGGTTCTCGTCGTTCTGGCCGCTGGTGATCACGACGATCTTCGGCGTCAAGAATGTCGAGCGAACCTTGTTGAAGGTTTCTCAGGCCGCGATGGCCTCCAACATGCTGGTCTTTAAAGACGTCATTCTGCCGAGTGCGCTGCCGTCGATTCTGACCGGGCTCCGTCTGTCGGCCGGCGCCGGCTGGCTGACGCTGGTCAGCGCCGAGATGATCGCCGTCAAATCCGGCCTCGGCTACATGATCATGTACGCTCAGGTGCTGTTCAAGGCCGACGAAGTGCTAGCCGGCATCATTCTTATCGGTCTGGTGGGGCTTGCCTTCGACCAGGCGATCCGCCTGCTGCGGCAATGGTTGTGTCGCTGGCAGGAAGGCCTCGTGCTCGAATCATGAGAGGGGACATATGAACTACCTCAGCGTTTCCGACGTCAGCAAGGTTTACAGCCGTCGCGGCGACCACATTCATGCCCTCGATCACGTGTCGCTTGAGGCCGAATTCGGCGAGTTCATCTGCCTGCTGGGCGGCTCGGGCTGCGGCAAGTCCACCTTGCTGAACATCATTGCCGGGCTCGATCAGCCGACCGAGGGCCGCATTCTGATCCATGGCAAGCCATCCTTCGGCTGTCACCCCGATACGACGGTTGTCTTCCAGGAGCATGGGCTGTTCCCCTGGATGTCGGTCCAGAAGAACATCGAGTTCAATCTCAAGGCGCGCGGCGTCCCCGCCGCAAAGCGTCGCGAAATTTCAGCTGGCCTCATTGAAACCGTTGGGCTGCTTGGGTTCGACAAGAAGTATCCCCACGAACTGTCGGGTGGCATGCGTCAGCGCGTCGGCATTGCGCGGGCGCTCGCGACCAGCCCGAAGATGCTGCTGATGGACGAGCCGTTCGGCGCGCTCGACGCGCAAACGCGGACCACGATGCAGCGCGAGTTGCTGCGGATATGGCAGGCGCACAAGGCGACCGTTGTTTTCGTGACGCACAGCATCGAGGAAGCGGTGTTCCTCGCCGACCGCATCGTGGTCATGACGCCACGGCCGGGCCGTATTGGCTCAATCATCGACGTGAAGCTGCCGCGCCCACGCGATCCGACCTCGCAGGATTTCAACGACATTGTGCGTGTCGCGCTCGAGAAACTTCATCTGCCCGGCGTGGCTCACGCGGCTTGAGGACCAGCATGTCGTCCAATCCCAGAATTCCGCATCAGCTATCGAGTGACCGGCCGAAGCTGAAAGGACCGAACGGCAAGCCGTTGATCGTTCATGTCGTGGTCAATCTCGAGTACTGGCCGTTCGACAAGCCGCTGCCGCGCAAGATTCAGCCCGGACCGCACGGCATGGACAAGATCCCGGACGTGCCGAACTTCAGCTGGGTCGAATACGGCATGCGCGCCGGCCATCCGCGCATCCTCAAGGCGCTGGCCAGCCGCAACATTCCGGCAACCGCCGCGCTGAATGCCAGCGTCATCGACATCTATCCGCGCGTCGCCGAGACCGCACTGCAGGCCGGCTGGGAGTTCATGGGGCATGGCTTCATCCAGCAGCCGCTGCAGAGCGCGCCCGACGAGGTGGAGGTTCTCGAAAAGACGCTCGCCAAGCTGAAGGATTTCACCGGGGTGAAGACGCGGGGATGGCTCGGGCCGGGCCTCAGCGAAACCTTCGACTCACCCGATCACTTCAAGAAGGCCGGCCTCGATTACACCTGCGACTGGGTGGTCGACGATCTGCCGACCTGGCTGCGCACCAAGCACGGTCCGCTGGTCGGCGTGCCTTATTCGCTTGAGCTCAACGACAGCGTCCTGTGGGCCGGTTGGGGCCATGCCTCTGATGCGCAGTATCTACGCTTCATGGAGACATTGAAGACCTACGAGACGGAGATTGGCGATACCTGCCGCGTCCTCACACTGCCGCTTCATCCGCATCTTGTCGGGGTCCCCCATCGCATCACGTGGCTGGAGCGAATACTCGACGTCCTGACGGCGCGTTCGGACGTGACATTCATGACCGGTTCCGGGATCGCGGACTGGTACAAATCCGTCGAAGCGCCACCCGCCGATATGGGGTGATAGGGTCCCGCCATGCCCGCGCCAGGCCTCTCGATCAATTACTATCTCTGCCCGGCAGAGTATGGAGTCGATCGGTTCGCCGGCGATGCTGCCGCCGCTGGAGCATCGGGCATTGGTCTTTCGGCCGCGGCATTGGCCGCCAATGGCGCCGCGACCTGCCGGCGAGTGGCCGCCGACAACGGCTTGAAGATCTCGACGCTGAACAGCGCCGGCGATTTTCTGATTCGCGACAAATCGCTTGCGGCGATGCAAGCCGACAAAAACCACCGGCTGATCGATGCCGCGGCAGAAATGGGCGCCGCTGTGCTCGTGGTCGTGACCGGCGGTCTGTCTGGACAAGCTTTCCTCGACGATCTCGAACTACGGGACCGAAACCTCATCTGCATCACCAACGCGCATCACATGATCGTCGATGCGCTGAGCCGGCTGCACGAGAGCGCTGCCGCCGCGGGCGTGACGCTTGCGCTCGAGCCCATTCATCCCATGGATGTGGTTTTCAAGGGCGTGGTGAATTCGCTATCGCACGCCGAGGCATTGACCGATCAAATTCCCGGCCTGCAGCTCATTCTTGATGTCTATCACAGCTGGTGGGATCCGGCGCTGGAAATGCCGTCGGCGCTGACCGCGGGAATCCAGATCTGCGGCATAAGCCAGTCCACCCGCGACATGAAGCCCGACCGTGTCGGCCTGTCGGAAAGCTCCATTGCGGTTCTGCCGATCGTGCGGGATGTGCTGGAGGCCGCGCCCGGCGCGTTTGTCGAATTCGAAATGTTCGATCGCCACCGGCGCGGGCGCGAGGTGCGCGAGATCATCAACGAAACGATGGCGACCTGGAACAGGATCGCCGCTGACCTATAGGATCGGTCGATGCCCTTCGCTGATGTTCAAGACGCCAAGCTTTACTATGAGACGCACGGCGAGGGCGACCCGGTTGTCTTCGCCACCGGGCTCGGCGGCATGGCCTCATTCTGGCAGCCGCACATCGAGTCAGTGGCGAGAAACTTTCAGGTCGTCGTCTATGACCATCGCGGTACAGGGCAGAGCACGAAAAGCCCGCCACCTTATAGCGTCAATGCGATGGCCGACGACGTTCTGGCGCTTATGGATCACCTCCGTATTGAACGGGCGCACTTCGTTGGCCATTCAACGGGCGGGGCGATCGGCCAAGTTCTCGGCGCGCGTCATGGCGATCGCATCAAGAGCCTGCTGCTGGCCGGAACATGGGGGCGCCGCGATCCATTTTTCCGGCGCTGCTTCGATGCCCGGCTCCCCGTCCTTCACGCCCTCGGCCCCAAGGCTTATGTCGAGTTGACCAGCCTGCTGCTTTATCCGCCGAAGTGGATTTCGCAGAACTATGACGAGTTACTCGGCCTCGAAGCGGCCAATGCCGCGGGCATGCGATACATCGATATCCTCGAAGCGCGGATCAAGGCAATTTGCGACTTCGACATGAGCGAAGAACACGGCAATATCAAAGTGCCAACATTGCTCGTATCCGCGAAGGACGACATGACCACGGCGTCGTTCTTTGCCGAGGAGCTGCACGCAGCAATTCCGGGGTCAAGACTCCGTATGCTCGAAAGCGGCGGGCACTTCTTTCCCTTGACCGAAAGGGATGCCTTCAAGGCTGTGTTGAACGACTGGCTTCTCGAACGGCGCCAGAGTTAATTCATCGCGCGATATCTGATGCGGTGAAGCCTGTGCGGCGATAGCGACAGTCAGCCGCGTGACAAGATGGCAACGCAAGCGCGAAGTGCGAAGGCACTATATTTCCGCCATTCGGCGCTGCGACGGTACCAGATTGCCTCAACAGCAGATCCGTTTGCTAAGCGATGTGCGTCGTGGCGACGCATCGCTTCTGCGTGTGTTGACAGCCGACGGCGTCTCGGCTGCGACTGAATCGATGCAGGCAGCGGATACATCGCTCTGGTTGCAGATGCTTCTGTCATGGTTGGTGCGGCGGTCGTCGGCAGACAGAGCGCGCCATTTGGTAAAATACTAGCGTCGATAAATCGTCGGCAAATCAGCATTTACGAAATCTCGATTGCAATCCAGATTGCGATCCAGATTAAGAATGAAAAGCAGTACTTGCGCGATGAGTATTTCGGCGCGCATGTAGCTGCCGTTTAAATGATTGAATCGCTATGCGAAGTTGTGCGCGCTTTGCGCGAGACGACGGATTGCATCGAGGTCGCGAGCAATGCGCCGCGGCGTTCGAGGATCGCCATTAACATAAACCAATGGAATCCATCGGGAGTTCCAAATACAATTTTTTTTAGAGGATTTGTTCCAATACAATAAACAATTAAATGCCGAACCAAGGTGCTCGAATCTTAAATCCAGTCAATCGAGAAGGCGCGGACTTCCAGGGGTGCTCGTTCTGTCTGCTTTATAAAGCAGGCCAGTGTCGCGACGCACGGGTTCGGCACAAGCCAAACGAGTCCACGCCGAGCGAATCGACGAGCGTCGCCGCTCTCCCGAGCATGTCCAGACATACGATTCTGGCGCGGCAAATGATTCATAGTCCGAGGGAGTTCTCCGACTATGTGCTTTGTCTTTGTGCCGGGCAGGCGGTTTCGTCGATCGCCCTGCCGGATGGTCGTCGCCAGATTATTGAAGTGCTTCTCCCGGGCGATGTTGTCTACTGGACCGATTTGTTTGAGCCGATGTCCGGCCGCCTTATCGAGGCGATCGAAAACTCGACCTACCGAAAGATAGCGCGCAAGGACTTTTTCTTTTTGCTGGCGCAGCAGCCGGACATCTTCGACGCCTTCATGCAGACTTGCATCCGCAAGAAGAACGAGGGCGACAATCTTGCGCTTACGCTCGGCCGCAGAGACGCTCTGCAGCGCATCGCGCGTTTTATTCTCGATCTGGCGATGAAGCTCATCGACCGCGGCTTCGCCAAGAATCAGACGATCAGGTTCTCGCTGCGCCTGCGTCACATTGCCGACGCGACGGGTCTGACGCCGGTCCATACCAGCAAGATGTTGCGTCAGTTGCGCCGCGATCGGGTCATCGATCTCGAATCGCGCTCACTGACGGTCTCCGACATGCCGCAATTGCGGCAGATCGCTGGCCCGTAGGCCGCGCGGGGGCTACTGCCTGAAAACCTGAGCCGGCAACTGCTCGGAAAAGCGGTTGGCGCGATCGAGATGCTTGCGCATGTGCTCGGCCGCCGCTGCGCCGTCCCCGGCCAGGATCGCCTTGGCCACCGCGCGATGCTCGGCATTTGATTGCGCCAAGATGTCGACGGTCAGCGCGCCGCTCAATTGAAACATGATCAGCGGCAACTGCAATTGCCGGCCGACCGACGCCAGTTGGTCGTTGCCGCTGGCGTCCACCACGGCCTGGTGGAAGAGCTTGTTCTCGTCGAGATAGGCGAGCGGCATGTTGCGCGGCGAATCGTTCCAGATCGGTGCGATCGTCGCCTCGAATTTTTCGCGCACGCCCGGCGTTGAGATGTTGGCGGCGGCGAGTTGTGCGGCCAGCATTTCCAGCGCGGTGCGGATCTGGAACAGCTCGCGGGTTTCCTTGCGCGTCAGACGCCGGACGACCGCGCCGCGGTTCGGCACGCTTTCGATGAGGCCTTCCGCCGATAAGCGCCGGAACGCTTCGCGCAACGGGCCGCGGCTGACACCGAAGGCACGCGTGAGGTCGGCCTCGATCAAGCGCTGACCGGCGGCATAGCGACCGTAAAGGATGCCCTCACGCAGATTTTCAACCAGGCGTTCGACAGTGGTGCCGCGGCCTTTGCCGCCGGCGCCTTCGTCGGTCAGGTCTGAGTCGGGTTGATCGAGCACGCCCCTTCATTAAGGCGCTTCGCGGCCGTTGACAACTCTATGCCCGGCAGTATTGTCCTACAAAATAGTACGGCAGGGAGTGAGGCTATGAAAGTGAAAGCACCGGCGGCGTCGGGAGCCGGCGCATGCTGATCGGCAAGGCCGGGCCCGCCACGACGTCTATTTGCACCTCCGACGCTTCCAGCATCGAAGTGCGTGGCAAGGATCTGTGCGGCGACCTGATGGGCCGCCTCACCTTCACCGAATACTTCTTTCTGCTGGTCACCGGCCGCGAGCCAACGGAGAAGCAGCGCTTCTTCCTCGATCTTCTGCTGATCGCCATCGCTGAGCACGGCCTGACGCCGACCGCGCAGGCCTCGCGCATGACCTATGCCGCCGATCCGGCGTGTCTGCAGGCGGCGGTCGCGGCCGGCATTCTCGGCTGCGGCTCCATCGTGCTTGGGACGTCGGAGCTCTGCGGCCGTGTGCTGATGGCGGCGCAGGAGCGCGTCAAAGCCGGCGCCACGCCCGCCGACGCCGTGCTCGCTATCGCGAGCGAAACGCGCGCCAGCGGCGGCAAGCTGCCGGGCTTCGGCCATCCGGTTCATCATCCGGTCGATCCGCGCTCCGAGCGCATTCTTGAGCTCGCCGATCGCGAAGGCGCCGCCGGTCCGCACGTTGCGCTGGCGCGGCTGTTCCCGGCCGCCGCGGCCCAAGCGTGGAAGCGGCCGTTGCCGATGAACGTGTCGATGGCGATCGCGGCGGTCCTGCTCGATCTCGATTTCCCGCCGGCCATCATCAAGGGCATCCCGCTGCTCGCCCGCACCGCGGGCCTGCTCGGTCATCTCGCCGAAGAGCAGGAAACGCCTATCGGCTTCCTCATGGCCCATCACGGCGAAGAAGCCATCCAATACGTGAAGAAATAACAGTCGCATGATTCTCGAACCGAACGTCGAAACGCTTCCCTGGCCCGAGCAGGTCCGCAAGGACGATGCGCTGTATCGCGAGCAGATCAAGTATCTGTTCGCAAAGTCGCCCTTCTATCAGCAGAAGCTGCGCAAGGCCGGCTTCGAAACGCCGGCCGATGCCGGCGGGCTCGATGACATCGGCAAACTGCCGACCACCGAAAAGGACGAGCTTCGCGCGACGCGCAGCGACGACCAGCCGGTCGGCACGCACCTGGCCGTGCCGATGGAAAAGGTGGCGCGCATCTACTCGACCAGCGGCACGACCGGCGTGCCGAGCTACATCCCTCTGACCGCCGGCGACGTGGACAATTGGGTCACGACGTCGTCGCGCAGCTACACCGCGGCCGGCATTGGCCCGGGCACGCGCATCATCACGACCTATGGCGCCGGGCCTTTCGTGGCCGGCGCGGCCCTCGATGCCTTCGCAAAGCTCGGCATGTGTCACATCCCGGTCGGCGCCGGTAACACCGAGCGCCTGATGATGGCGGTGCGTCTGCTCAAGGCCGAAGCCATCGCGCTGACGCCGTCCTACGCGCTGCACCTTGCCGAGTGGGCGCGCGACCGCAAGTTCGACCTCAGGGCGAGCAGCGTGAAGAACCTGTTGGTCGCGGGCGAGCCGGGCGGCGGCGAGCCGGCGATGCGCGCCCAGCTCGAAGACGCCTGGGGTGCGCAGGTGACCGAAGCCATGGGCATCGGCGATATTTCGCCGTCGCTGTGGGGCGAGTGCCCGGAAAAGCAGGGCATGCATCTCGGCGGCCGTGGTTACGTTCATATCGAGCTGATCGATCCCGACACCGGCGCTGCCGTGCCGATCGCCGACGGCGCGCGCGGTGAACTTGTGCTCACGCATTTGCGCCAGCAGGCGGCACCCTTGCTGCGCTTCCGCACCCGCGATCATGTCGTGCTGTGGACCGAGCCCTGCGCCTGTGGCCGCACTTCGCCACGCGTGCGCTGCATCGGCCGCACCGACGACATGCTCATCGTGCGCGGCGTCAATGTGTTTCCGTCGGCCGTGCGCGAAGTGGTGCACCGCTTCCAGCCGGATGTCAGCGGCGTGATTTCGATCCGGCCCGGCGTCAAGGGCGTGAAGCAGAACCCGCCGCTGAAGGTCCTCGTCGAAATGGCGGAGAAGGCGGGCGGCGCCGACGGCCTCGCCAAGCAGATCGAAAGCGATATCCGCGCCAAGCTCGTGTTCTCGGCAGCCGTCGAGCTCGTGCCGTTCGGCTCGCTGCCGCGAAGCGACTACAAGTCCAAGATTGTGGACTTTTCACAAGCCGCGCCAAGCGGTGCATGACCATGACAATTAAAAAAGCCAGGGAGGTAAGCATGCGAATGAAATCGATCCTGCTCGGGGCGGCGGTCGCCCTCGTGGCCGGCAACGCCGTTGCCGCCGAGTACGAGCTCAAGATGTCTCTGATGTTTCCGCCGACCCACTTCATCCAGACCCGGGCGATGGAGCCTTGGGCCAAGATGATCGAGGAGAAGACCAACGGGCGCGTGCACTTCACCATCTTCTCGGCAGGCTCGGCGCTCGGCGATGCGACCAAGCAGTTCGACCAGGTGCGCACCGGCGTCGTCGATGTCGCCGTCAGCATCCCGGCGATCCCGCGCGGCCGTCATCCGCGCACGACGCTGATGGAGCTGCCATTCACCATCAAGACCTCCGCCGGCGGCACCAAGGCGCTGATGGAGCTCTACGACAAGTATCTCAAGGCCGACTATCCCGGCACCGTGATGCTCAACATGACCATCACCGAGCCGAGCGCCGTGCATACGCGTGCGCCGATCACCGATCTCGATCAGCTCAAGGGGGTACGCACGCGCGCGCCGACGCCGAGCGTGACCGCGATGCTCAACGCCATCGGCGCTACGCCGGTCGGCATGCCGCCGACGCAGATCTATGAGAGCGCGGAACGTGGCGTCATCGACGGCAACGTCATGCCGTGGGGTCCGGTCGGCGCCTTCAAGGTCTATGAGATCTTCAAGAACCACCTCAACGCCCGCATCGACGCGGTCGCGATGTACACGCTGATGAACGAGAACCGCTACAATTCGCTGCCGCCGGACATCCGCAAGGTGATCGACGACAGCCGGCCTTACCTCGTCGATATCTGGACCAAGTTGTGGAAGGAGACTGACGACGCCGCCATCGAGACGGCGCGCAAGGCCGGCAACAAGATCGTCGATCTGCCGGACGCGCGCCGCGATGAATGGCGCACCAAGATGAAGCCGGTGGTCGATCAGTATATCGATGAGCAGGCCAAGACCGTTCCCAACTCGCGTGAGATCTACGACGCGATGGTCACGACGTTGAAAAAATACGAGTAAGTTAAGAGACCTGGCGCCGGGCGGGCTTTGCCTTCCCGGCGCTTTTTCCTCAACGGCCCGGGGTTGAGATGACTTTCGAATCAGCGAGCGAGCGGGTTCTCCGCTTCGTCTCTTTCGCCGCGACGTTCATGTTCGTCGTTGGCGTGCTCCTCACCATGGCGGACATCTTCCTGCGTAGCGTTTCGACGCTCACTGTCCACGGCATGGTCGACATGATGCAACTCTGCGTGCTGACCGGTGCCATGCTGGCCATCCCGCACGCCTTCCTGTCCGATCAGCACGTCGCCATCGATCTGTTCGTCGAGCACGCCCCGACCCGGGTTCAGCTTGCCTTGCGCATCGTCGCTGCCTTGCTGGCCATCGCCTTCCTGTCCGGCGTGCTGTGGTTCTCCTATCAGCAGGCGCTGAACGAGGCGCATGACACCAGCCAGACTATCGGGATTCCGATGACCTGGTACTGGGCGCCGTTCCTCGCCGGAATTGCACTGTCCGTATTCGCGAACTTTGTGCTGATGGTGCAATTGTGGCGCCACGGCCTGCCGGCAAAGGCTATCGAATAATGTCCCCTCCCATCATTGGCGCCATTGGCGTCTTCGCGCTCCTGGTTCTGATTGGGCTGCGCGTTCCCGTCGCGATCGCCATGGGCGTTGTCGGCATTGTCGGCGGCGTCGCCATCAACGGCTGGACCAGCCTCGGTTTTGTGCTTGGCTCGCAGCCATTCGTCACGGTGGTGCCGTACTCGTTGTCGGTTATTCCGCTCTTCGTGATGATGGGCGCCTTCGCCGCCCGTGCCGGATTGTCGGCGTCGCTTTATCAGGCGTTGCACGCGCTGATCGGCCATTGGCGCGGCGGTCTTGCCTCGGCGACGGTCGGCGCCTGCGCGCTGTTCGGTGCGGTGTGCGGCTCAAGTCTGGCGACGGCTGCCACGATGGCCCGCGTCGCGATTCCGGAGATGCGTTCGCTTGGCTACGACGACCGGCTGTCGGCTGGCGTCGTTGCCGCCGGCGGCACGCTCGGCATCCTGATCCCGCCGAGCATCATCATGGTGATCTACGCGATCATGACCGAGCAATCGATCGGCCGCATGTTTCTGGCCGGCATGGTTCCCGGCATCCTCGCCGCCGTTCTTTACGTTGTTGCTGTCACGATCGTGGTGACGCTGCGGCCGGCGATGGCGCCGCGCGCGCCGCGCGCGAACGCCGCCGCAAAGTGCGCCGCGTTTGGCCAGCTGGCGCCGGTCGCGCTGCTGTTCGGTGCCGTGATGGGTAGCATCTATCTCAACATCGCTTCGCCGACAGAAGCGGCCGCCGTCGGTGCCTTCGGCGCCATGGTGCTCGCCGCGGCGCGGCGCAAGCTGACCTGGGAGGTGGTGCGCGAGTCGCTGGTGGAGACGGCGCAGACCACCGCCGTGATCTTCCTCATCCTGGTCGGCACTTCGGTGCTGCAGTTCTTTATCGAGACCTCGACGCTGCCGACCTTGCTGCTCGAGCTGATCAATCGCTTCAATCTGCCGCCCTTCGGCGTCATTCTGATCATCCTGGTGATTTACATCATCCTTGGCTGCTTCCTCGATAGCCTGTCGATGATGCTGATCACGCTGCCGATCTTCTTCCCGCTGATCATCAAGCTCGGCTACGATCCGATCTGGTTCGGCGTGCTGGTAACGTCGGTGGTCGAGATCGGTCTGATCACACCGCCGGTCGGCATGAACCTGTTCATCATCGCTTCGGTGACCGAGAAGATGAAGTTCGAGGTCGCGGCACAGGGCGTGCTGCCGTTCCTCGCCGCCGACTGCGTCCGGTTGCTGCTGCTCGCCAGCATTCCCAGCCTGTCGCTGTTCCTGCCGTCGCTGCTGATGTAAGAGCCGCGCCGCTTACGGCTTAGGATACAAGGTCACCACGGCGGTCGCGTCCAGCTCGCTTTTGCCGGACGCGACCAGCAGGCGGTACAAGGTTAGCGCCTGCGAGGCCATCGGCATAGCCAGATGCTGCTCGCGGGCGGCACCCTGCAGCATCTCCAGATCTTTCAGCACCTGCCGTGCAAAGCCGCGCGGCGCGAAATCCTCGGCGATCATTTGCGGCATGGCCGCGGCCAGCAGGTTCGAGCCGGCATGGCCGGACGCCAGCGCCTTCGGGATCTTCGCGGCATCGACGCCGTAGGATTCGGCAAGGCGCAGCGCCTCGGCGATGACGCAGTAATTCGTGAGCACCAGCGTCTGATTGACGAGCTTGGTCGCCTGGCCGGTTCCGACCGCGCCCATATGCGTCATGGTGCCGAGATCACGCATCAGCGGCGTGATCGTCGCGATGGCCGCGTCATCGCCGCCGGCCATGATCGCCAGCGTTCCGGCCTTCGCCGCGCCCGGACCACCGGACACCGGCGCGTCGACGAACGACGCGCCCTTGGCGGCAAGGGCCTTGGCGATACGGTGCGTGGCTTCGAGCTCGGTCGTCGAATGATCGACGACAATCTTGCCCTTGAGATCAGGGGCCTGCGTGATGCCATCGGTGCCGAGCGTTGCGGCCTCGACCGCCGCCGTGTTGATCACGCAGGTGAGGATGATGTCGCTTTGCTGCGCCACGTCGGCGGCGTTTTGCGCCACCGTTACGCCCCAACCGGCAGCGGCTTTGGTGCGCCCGGCGTCGATGTCGAAACCGGCGACGCGGTAGCCCTTCTCGATCAGCCGCCGGGTGAAGCCTTCGCCCATCAGGCCGAGGCCGATGAAACCGATGTTGCCGCTCATGGCGCGTCCTCCCTGTTTGTCCACTCGAACGTGGCGGGGTCGATGCCCAGCGAATTCGCAAGGCGCGTCCAGGATGCCTCGAGATGCCGGCGCAGCACGTCATGAGCCAGACGGGCATTGCGCGTTTCGAGCGCGCCGATCAGCTCTTCATGGTCGGCGACGGCGGCGGCCCAGTTGTCCGGCAGGTCATTGCCGCGGAAGCGGCTCCGCTTCATGCGCGCATGCAGACGGCCATGCGTCGCCCGCAGCACTTCGTTGCGGGCCAACCGCACTATCTCGACATGGATGGCCTGGTTGAGGCGGAAGTACTCGGGCTTTTCGCGGTTCCGGTAGTGCGCCATCATGCGGTCGTGCATGTCGCGCAGTGCGCGCAGCTCGGCATCGGTGGCATGGAGGCAGGCGAGCTCACCGGCAAAAGCCTCGAGCCGCGCGATCACGGCGAGCATGTCGTGGGCCTCGCGCGGGCTCAAGCGCGTGACGACCGCGCCGCGGTTGGGCTGAATTTCGACCAGACCTTCGGATGCCAGGACCTTGAAGGCTTCACGCAATGGCGTGCGCGAAATGCCGAGCTGGTCGCACAGCTCGCGCTCGATGATGCGGCCGCCTTCGGGGAGCTGGCCCTCGGCGATCAGGTCGCGCAGTCGCGACACCACCGTTTCATGCAGCGAGCGCCATTCGATCCGCCCGCCGAGGTCGGCGGTCGGGGGGTGCTCTGCGCGGCCGGTGTTCGCCATGGGGCCGGATCACTATCGCAAAAGGTTCGGGATGAAAAGAACCAGCGCCGGTACCGCCGTCAGGATGGCGAGGGTTATCAGCAGCGCGGGATAGAACGGCAGCATCGCCTTGAGCAATTTGACCATGGGTACGCCGGTCATGTTCGACAGCAGAAATAGCGAGAGGCCGAAAGGCGGTGTGATCGTGCCGATCATCAGATTGAACACGACGACAATGCCGAGATGGATCGGGTCGACGCCGGCCGCCACCACCGGTGGGGCGACGATCGGCACCAGCAGCAGCGTCGCCGTGGTCGAGTCGATGACCATGCCGGCGATGAAGAAAATCGCGTTGACGACCATGAGCAGCACGAGCGGGTTGTCGGAGATGTCCTTGAACCAGCCCGAGAATTCCTGCGGCACCTGCTCGACGGCGAGGATCCAGCCGAACATCGCCGCGGCCGCGACGATGATCAGGATGGCGGACGTGCCGCGCACCGTGGCCATCGCCGCATCGCGGATGAAGCCCCAGTTCATGTCGCGATAATAGAAGGCGCCGATCAGCAGCACATAGACCACGCACACGGCCGACGCTTCCGTCGGCGTGAAGCTGCCGGACAGCATGCCGCCGACCAGCACGACCGGCGCGAACAGCGCCGGCGCGGCCGGCCAGAAGGCGACCCATAGGTCGCGCAGCGACGGCCAGCGTTCGGCGCGCGGCAGATTGGTCTTAACGGCGATGATCGCGGTGGCCGCCATCAGCATGACGACGCAGATCAAGGCCGGGATGATGCCGGCGACGAGCAGTTGCAGCGCCGAGATCGATGTGACGGATGCGTAGATGATCAGCGGGATGGACGGCGGAAAGATCGGGCCGACAATGGCCGAGGCGCCGGTGATGGCGGCGGAAAACGGCAGCGTGAAGCCGCGGTCCTTCATGGCCTTGATTTCGATGCGGCCGAGGCCGCCGACATCCGCCAGCGCCGCGCCGGACACGCCGGAGAAGATCAGGCTGGCGACGATGTTGACCTGCGCCAGCCCGCCATAGAGGCGTCCGACCAGCACATCGGCGAAGTGAAACAGCTTCTGCGTAATGCCGGCGGAGTTCATGAGGTTGCCGACGAAGATGAACACCGGCACCGCGACCAGCGGGAACGAGTCCATCGAATAGAGAATGCGCTGGCCGATGGTGGCCAGCGGGATTCCTTCCCACGCGATATAGGCGATCGACGGCACCAGAATGGCGAACACGACCGGAAAGCCGAGGACGAACAGCACGAAGAAAGCCAGAATGACCAGAAGCCCGAGATCCATCGTGTTGTCTTTCTATCGTCAGATAACGGGAGTCGGACCGTCGACGGTCGGAGGCTTGCGCCGCAGGGCGAACCACACATAGCCGATGGCGCCCAGAGCGAAGCCCACCAGCATCGGCGCGGCGAACAGCCAGAACGGAATGTCGAGGATTGGCGTGCGGGTGCCGAAATTGCGCCAGATCGACAGCCCGCCGGCCACGGCAACGACGGCCAGCGCCAGGCCGCTCACCAGAAGGATCACACGCTCGAGCAGCAGCCGCACGGGCCGCGGCAGCATGTCGATGAATTCGGCGAGACGGATATGTTCATTGGCAGATATCAGCAACGGGGCCGCGATGAACACCAGAATGATCAGGCCCCATCGCGTCGATTCTTCCAGTCCCGTGATCGGGTCGTTGAAGACGCCGCGCATCACGACCTGCAACGCGGGCAGGACGACAAGCGAGAACAAGGCCAGCATCGCGACGATGCCGAGCCAGCGTTCAAGGAGGGTCCAGAGTTTCTGCATGACTTGCCCGGTGTTGGCGGAAGAGGGTGGGCCGGCTCGCTTGCCGGCCCACCGGAAGCGCATCAGCCCTGGGTTTCCTTGATCTTGGCGATGTAGGGCGCCCAGGCCGGATAGTCCTTGAGGATCTGATTGCCGACGGATTCGCGGAAGGCCTTGAGATCGAGGCCGCTCTTCTCGTCGATGATCGTGACGCCGTTAGCCTTCAGGGTCGCGATCTCTTCCGCTTCCGCGTCCTTCGCCCATTTCAGCGAACGCTGGGCCATTTCGGCGAAGGCGTCCTGCATGATCTTGCGGTCTGCGGCCGGGATGCCCTCCCAGCTCTTTTCGTTGATGAACACGGCCAGCACCGATTCCATGTGGCTGGTCATCATGACGAACTTGTTGGCTTCCCACATCTTGCGGGCGATGACGTTGTTGAGCGGGTTTTCCTGGCCATCGACGAGGCCGGTCATCAGCGCCGGCATGATTTCAGAGATTTCGACCGGCGTTGGAATCGCGCCCATGCCCTTGATCATCGAATTCCAGAGCGGCACGGGCACCGAGCGGAATTTCTTGCCGGCCATGTCCTTGGGCGAGCGCACGGCATAACGCGCGGTCAACTGACGGGCGCCGCGATAGAAGTTGCCGACGATGCGGACATTGCCTTTGGCGACCAGCTTCTTGTTCATCTCCTGCAGCACCGGAGACGTCGCCTCATTGGTGGCGCGCATGGCCTGCTCGGGGCCGGAGAACAGGAACGGCGCATTGAACACTGCGACATCCGGATCGATGCGATCGAGCGAGGAGAAATCGTGATGTGCCATCTGGATCGAGCCGATGCGCACGCCGTCGATCATCTCGCTCAGATTGCCAAGCTGCGAGCCGGGGAAGACGCGGATTTCGATGCGGCCCTGCGTCTTTTCGCCAACCAGCTTGGCAAGCTCGGCGGCGTAGCGCGTCTGGGTTTCACCCTCCGCGCCCACGTGGGCGTATCGCATGACGATTTTTTGTTGAGCTGCGGCCGGGCCGACGGACACGACGGCTGTTAGCGCCGTCGCCAGCATGGCGCAAAGGGGCGTGAACACGCGCATGGCATTTCCTCCCAAAAAAGTTGCTGAGGGTTGACCCCTCTATGCGAAAGAATTATTCATGATCTGAATATTGAATGCAATATGCAAAAACGCGAGAAGCGTGGCGCACGGGTTGAAACGACAATGACGCAGGCAACATCGAGCCCATCTCCCCGCATCGCCATTGCGATGGGCGATCCCGCAGGCGTCAGTCCTGAGTTGCTGGCGCGCCTGCTGAGCCAGTCCGAACTTCTCGAGCAGGCCGCGGTCGCCGTGATCGGAGATCGCCGGGTTCTCGCCGAAGGAGAAAAGATCGCGGGGCTTGTCGTCGATATGCCGGTGGTGGCGCTGTCCGAACTGGAGCGAGCGGCGCCCGGCGCGCCGGTCTTCATCGACCTCGGCCATCTCGATCCGGCGACCTTGCGCATGAAGGAAGCCAGTGCGGAAGGCGGCGCCTTCGCGATCCGCAATTTCAAGGAAGCGCTGCTGCTCGCGAAAGCGGAGCAGATTGACGGCATCATGTTCACGCCGTTCAACAAGCTGGCGCTGAAAATGGCGGGCAATCCGTATCCGGACGAAATTCGCTGGGCGACCGACATTCTCGACTGGAAGGGTGAGTGCAGCGAGTACAACCGGCTCGACAATTTGTGGAACGCGCGCGTCACTTCGCACGAACCGCTGAAGGACGTTGCTGGGCTACTGACGCGGCAGCGCGTGGTCGCGGCGATCGAGGCGACAACGCGGACGCTGAAGGCGGCCGGCATCGAGCGGCCGCGCATCGCTGTGGCCGGCCTCAACCCGCACGCCGGCGAAGGTGGCCTGTTCGGGCGCGAGGAGATCGACGTCATCGCGCCGGCGGTGGCTGATGCGCAGGCGCGCCAATATGCCGTCGAAGGGCCGTTTCCCGCCGATACGGTGTGGATCAAGGCGCGGCGCGGCGACTACGACGTGGTGCTGACGATGTATCACGATCAGGGCCAGATCGCGCTCAAGCTGCTCGGCTTCGAACGCGGCGTGACCATTCTCGGTGGCATGCCGGTGCCGATTACGACGCCGGCGCATGGCACGGCGTATGACATCGCCGGCAACGGCGTGGCCGATCCGTCTGCTACCATCAGGGCCTTCGAGACGTTATTGTCTCTGACCTCGCTGCGCATGGCGCGCACCGCGGCTTAAGAGACGGCCTGTTGTGACCGAGACCGGCAAAGCGCTTCCCGATATCCCGATCGTCGATGCGCACCAGCACTTCTGGGACCTGACGCGCAATTACTATCCGTGGCTTTGCGACGAGCCGCCGATCCCGTTCCGCTACGGCGACTATTCGGCGATCCGCCGCAATTATTTGCCCGAGGATTTGCGCCGCGACAGCGCTGGCTTCAACCTACGCATGACGGTTCATATGGAAGCGGAGTGGGACCGCGCCACGGCACCCGCCGAAACGCGCTGGCTGGAGACGGTGAACGCCGCGACCGGCCTGCCGACGGCCTGTATCGGCCATGCCGAATTCGAGCGCGACAACATCAAAGACGTGCTGGCTGCCCACGCGACGAGCAAACTGATGCGCGGCATCCGGCAGAAGCCGGCAGCCGCCGCGAGCCCGGCCGAGGCCAGGCGCGGCGCGCCGGGATCGATGGACGATCCGGCCTGGCGCGATGGTTACGCCCTGCTGGAGAAGCACGGGCTGTCCTACGATCTGCAAACGCCATGGTGGCATCTTGATGCCGCTGCCGACCTCGCCGCGGATTTTCGGCGCACGACCATCATCATCAATCACACCGGGCTGCCGTCCGACCGTAGTTCGGAAGGCGTTGCTGCGTGGCGCGCGGCGCTGGATCGCGTGGCGAGGCAAGGTAACGTCGCGATCAAAATCTCCGGCCTCGGCCGGCGCGGCCTGCCGTGGACCGTCGAAGCGAACGGGCCGATCATCCGCGACACCATCGGCATCTTCGGCGCCGACCGCTGTATGTTCGCCAGCAACTTTCCGGTCGACAGCCTGGCCGGCTCCTATCGGGATATCTTTGCCGGCTTCTTTGCCGCCGTGGCGGATCGGTCCGAGGCGGATCAGCTCAAGCTGTTTCACGACAACGCCGTCCGGATTTACCGCCTGACGTAACGACCCGCACGCGGCTCCCGCCACCTCTTTAAATGCCGCGTTTCGCGCCCTACATCGTCTTCGCGCCGCTATGGCGCACGGGAGACCTGCCTTGGGGCCGATGTCGCTACTGTTCAACCTATTGTGGATCGTATTCGGCGGCTTCTGGATGGCGGTCGGCTGGGCCATCGCTGCGGTGATCATGGCCATCACCATCATCGGCCTGCCGTGGGCGCGGGCGGCCTTCACCATCGCCGCTTATACGTTGCTGCCGTTCGGTCAGCGCGCGGTGCCGCGCGATAGCTATTTCGGCCGGGAGGATATCGGCACCGGCACCCTTGGTTTCATCGGCAACATCATCTGGTTCGTCTTGGCAGGCTGGTGGCTGGCGCTGGGGCATTTGCTGACGGCGCTACTGCTCGCAGTTACGATCGTCGGCATCCCGTTCGCTTGGGCGCATCTAAAACTTGCGGGTCTCGCGCTGTGGCCGATCGGCAAAGTGATTGTTCCCGCGTGACTTGGATTGGCACCATTTCGCGTCTAAATAGGGCGGAAAGTGAGACGCGGTTGCGATGGTGAAGCGATGAGCAAGAAATCTGAAGAACGTGTCGCCCAGTTCAATGCGCTGACCAAGGAGCGCGACGAACTCGAAGCCGCAATCGAAAGCATGATCGCCGACATGGCCGAGCAGCCGGAAGCCGCTCGCAAGACCGGCGAATGGGCGGCGGACGGCTCCTCGACCCAGCGCTATCTCGAACTCACCGAGCGCCTGAGTGAGGTGGAGGGCGATCTGGTCGATCTCACGCGCGCGATGGCGGCAGCGGCGGATGAGAGCCGGCCGAATTGATTGCCATCACCGGGCCTGACCGGTGATCCCACCTGGATGGGCAAAGTCCGTGCGTCGCTAAACGGGATGGCCGACTCAAGGCCGGCCATGACAAACAGGCGGCTCGCTCATCCGGGCTACAAGCTAGCCGATATCCGCTGCGCCAGTTCCTTGCGGAAGGCGCGCTCGCGCTTGAGGTGCCACTCGCGGCTCATGGCTTCTTCTTTGGTGGCGAAAGATTCCGAGTGCAGCAATTGCCAGGTGCGGCCGCGTGTCGTGCGCGCGCCGGTGCCGGCATTGTGCTGGGCCAGCCGCCGCTCGACGTCGTTAGTCCAGCCGACATAAGTCAGAAGGCGGCCGTTGCTGCGGCAGCCGAGGACATAAACGTAACAATCCATGGGCCAATCTCTCACCGTCATCCGGCATTCAAGCCGGGCGCGTGACGATTCGACAACGTGTGAGAGCGATCAGCGAACGCCGCCGGACCAGCGCTGGTCGAACGAGCCCACCGGCATGACCGGCTGGGCGCCGCTCAGCGTCGAGCCACCATTCGCCGGCTGCGCTGAGAAGGCCGTGCGCAGTTGCGGCGCCGGTTCCGCAGGAGCGGCCGATTCAGCCGCGGCAACACGAGGCGCGGAAGTCGCAGGCGCGGCAGCGACCGTTTTCGGCTTCGTCGGGTGCGTTGCGGGCGCCGCGTTGGCGGTCCGGATCACGGAGCGCGGCGCCGGCCGTGGCGCGACGGTGGCAGCCGGCGGAGCCTGAACCTGCGCCGGCGCGGCGGCGGAATTGCCGAACAGATTGAGGTTGCCGATCAGGCCGCCGATCGAACTGGACCTGGCCGCTGCCTGGCTGGCATCGGGCGCGGCTTGCGGCACCGGTGCGCTCGCGATCTCAACCTGCTGAGCCTCGGGCTGCGCGTCCGGCGCGCGCGGCACCGAGACGATCGTGGCAGGCGGCGGGCCGTCGCCGCGCGGCAGCGAGCCCGGCGCGGTGGCGACCTGGATCGCACGGCCGCGGCTGTCATAGCCATCCTGCGCGGCCATCTTCTCGGCGAACACCGAATGCATGCCGCCATCGATGCCGCCACGCGGCTTCGCGGTCGCGACACCCTGCGCGATGTAAGATGCCATCTGGACTTGTTCTTTGCGCCGGTGATCGAGCACGGCGTCGGCAATGTTCTTGTCGAGTTCATAGGCCGGGCACTTGCCGGCGGCGTTGAACTTCAACGGCTTGTCGTCGGTCGCGGCGGGATCGAAAACGTATTTCTTCTCGCAGACCGCGACCTTCGGCTCCTGCTTGCTCACTTCGAAATTGTCGTAGCCTTCCTTGAGCATCTTCCAGAACGCGAAGTGCGGGCTGTTGCGATGCCGGGCCATGTTCATTGCCGTCATGCGGAACGGGAAGGCCTGCAACTGAAACGCTTTCTGGCCGCCGAAGAACGACTCGCGGGCCAGCGCGTAGATTTCCTGGATCTGCTCGTCGGTCATCGCGTAGCAGCCGCGCGACGAGCAATCGCCATGCACCATCAGATCCGAGCCGGTGTAGCCGTGCGAACGGTCATAGGCATTCGGGAAGCCGGTGTTGAAGGCGAGATAGTAACTGGAGTTCGGGTTCATCTGACCCGGCGTGATCGTATAGAAGCCTTCCGGCGCCTGGCGGTCGCCTTCCTTCTTCTTCGGGCCGAGATCGCCGGACCAGCGGCAGACCGGATAGCTCTTGAGCAGGGCGTATTGGCCGTCGCGGGTCTGCTTCCAGACTTCGAGCTCGGACTCTTCCTTGAAGATGCGGACGAGGATCGGGGATTCCTTGTCCATGTTCTTGGAAGCGATGTCGGACAGCATGCGTTCCGAGAGCGGCGCCTGGGCCCGGCCGTTCGATGCCATGTCGGCATTGCAGCCGGCAAGCGCCATCGCCGCCGCAAGCGTAGCGGACGCCAACGTGGCGCGGATGAAGCGAGACTTCAAAACCTGCTACTCCCCGGGAGGATAAGCCCCTGTCACACTATGGTTATCCATAAGATATGGCATCCGCAAGGCAATACCCGGCGGCGGGACTTTCAGCTAACCCTATGGTAAATCTTGCCTAAAATGCCGCTGACCGGCCCAGAAAGCGTGTCGCAGGCGTAAAATCGGACTTAGCCGGCGGCTTTGGCCGGCAGCCGGCCAATGGCCAGGAACTTGTCACGGCGGGCCTTGCGGACGGCGTCCCGGCCGAGGGGCTTGAGGTCCGCGAAGGCGGCTGCAATGGCATCGCCGGCGGTAGCGACGGTTACGGCGGGATCGCGGTGCGCGCCGCCGGTCGGCTCGGCGATGATCCCATCGATGACGCCGAAGCGGATCATGTCCTGCGCGGTGATCTTCATGTTGGTGGCGGCGTCCTGCGCCTTGGCGGAATCGCGCCACAGGATCGAGGCGGCGCCTTCCGGCGAGATGACGCTGTAGATGGCGTGCTCGAGCATCAGCACCTTGTTGGCGGTGGCGAGCGCGATGGCGCCGCCGGAGCCGCCTTCGCCGAGAATGACCGCGACATTGGGGACGCCAAGGCCGAGGCAGACATCGGTGGAGCGCGCGATGGCTTCTGCCTGGCCGCGCTCTTCCGCGCCGATGCCCGGATAGGCGCCGGCCGTATCGACCAGCGACAGCACCGGAATGCCGAAGCGATCGGCCATTTCCATCAGCCGCACGGCCTTTCGATAGCCCTCAGGCCGCGCCATGCCGAAATTGTGCTTGAGGCGGCTTTCGGTATCGCTGCCTTTCTCATGACCGAGAATGCAGATGCTGTCGCCGCGGAAGCGGCCGAAGCCGGCAATGATGGCGGCATCGTCACCGAACTTGCGATCACCGGCGAGCGGCACGAAATCGGTGATCAGGCCTTTAACGTAATCGAGACAATGGGGCCGCTGCGGATGGCGCGCGACCTGCGTCTTCTGCCAGGGCGTGAGTTCGCCGTAGAGATCCTTGAGCGCCTGCGCGGCCTTGCTCTCGAGACGGCCGATCTCCTCGGTCACCGACACGGCATTGTCGGTGGATGCCATGGCGCGCAATTCCTCAACCTTGGCCTCGAGTTCGGCCACCGGTTTTTCA
This sequence comes from Pseudolabrys sp., assembly GCA_035556455.1. GTDB lineage: Bacteria > Pseudomonadota > Alphaproteobacteria > Rhizobiales > Xanthobacteraceae > Pseudolabrys. Next base: position 14,328 of record DATMEX010000033.1, on the reverse strand, counting down.
AAGTCGAGATAGCTGCGCATGTGGTCTGGCAACGCTTCGCTAAAGGTCGGGGAGCCGGCGGGCCGGTTGGTGGGCCAACTGACCCATAGTGGGGCGTTAGTCAAGCGACAGGGATAATGCCCTCTAAATCCTTAATGTTTCGCCGCGAATACGGGGCGTCCCGCTCACCGGGCTTTAACCCAGACCACCCAATCCCCCACTTTCTGCGATCATTTTACACAGGCTTTAACGGCGTTCGACACATCGTCCGCGCGCAAGGGACGCGGGGAGCGTTATGTCGGTCGTCGATACTCGTCAGAATGTGCAGGGCTGGATCGCCGGCGCGCGCGCCGCGCTGGCGCGGGATCGCGCGCCCGCCGAAGCGGCACGTGGCGAAGCCGTCTTTGAAGTCGCCGATATTCTGGCCGTGCCCGAAGCCGCCTGGGCCGATCTTGCCGCGCGCGCGATCGAGTCCAATGCCTTCTATCATCCGGCCTGGGCCCGCGCCGTGGCGCGTCATGTCAAAGGTCAGGTCGGCATGCGGGCCTTGCTGGCCTGGGACGGACCGCGCAAGCGCCGCCTGATCGGCCTGATGCTGGTGGCGCCGGCCTGGAACAGCTTGCGCCTGCCGATCCCCGTTTTCGTCGGCTGGTATGCTTACGCGCCGCTGACCACGCCGCTTATCGATCGCGACGTTGCCGATGCCGCCGCGCGCGCGTTGCTCGCCGCCGCCGCGAAAGTCGGCGCGCAGGCGTTGCTGCTCTCGGCGATGGCGGTGGATGGCTCCGTCGCCGTCGCGCTGCTGCGGGCGGCCGAACCTTTTGGAGTAGCGCCGCGCGTGTTCAATGCGCATGAGCGGGCACGTCTCGACGCCAAGCAGGATATCGATGACGCCGTTGCCGCGCTCGGCGCCAAGAAGCTCAAGGAACTGCGCCGTCAGCGCAATCGCCTCGCCGACACCGGCGAGGTGAACTTCAACATCGCCGAACCGGGCATCGAGGCTGAAGCCGCGCTCGAGCAATTCCTCATACTCGAAGCGGCCGGCTGGAAGGGCGCGGCCGGCACGGCGCTTGCCGCCAAGCAGGGCGACGTCGCCTTCATGAAAGAAGCGCTGCTCGCGATGGTGCGCGATGGCGTCGCGCAGATCGTGACGCTGACGAGCGGCGACAAGGTGGTCGCCGCCGGCATCGTGCTGCGTCACGCGCGCCGCGCTTACTTCTTCAAGATCGCCTACGACGAGATCTTCGCCAAGTCATCGCCGGGCGTGCAGCTCACGCTCGACATCACGCGCATGATGTGCGCCGACGACACGATCGACAGCGTCGATTCCACGGCGATCGCCAACCATCCGATGATCGACCACATCTGGCGCGACCGCCAGCCGATCGCCGACCTCATGCTGCCGACACAGGCCGGCGCCGCCGGTTTCAGGCTTCTCGCCACTCTCATCGACACGCGCCGCGTGCTGCGGGACACCGCGCGCTCCCTTTATCACCGCCTTCGCAAGCTGAAAGGATGATCCCCATGAGCATCGCCACTGCCGCTATCGAGCCGGACGACCGCTCGGCCTTCGCCGCCAACTTCCCGATGCAGCCGTTCTCGCTGCGTCACCAGCTGGCCGCCAATCCGCTGTTCACGCTGCCGAAGATCGTCGAGCTGGTTCGCCATTTGCCGGCCGACTCCATTGAGTACAATTCCGGCGACGCCGCCATCGGCCAGGACGCCAAGGAAACCAAGTTCCTCGATCTCGATCCAGAGCAGGTGGTGCGCAGCATCGAGACGGCCGGCGCCTGGATGGTGCTCAAGCGTGTCGAACAGCACCCGGCCTACAAGGCGGTGATCGAGGATTGCCTCAACGCGCTTGCCCGCGCGCAGGGCCGCCGCGATCTCCACGATGCCGGCTTCGAGGATCTGCGCGGCTTCATGTTCGTGTCGTCGCCGAACGCCACGACGCCATTCCATGTCGATGCCGAGGACAACATCTTCGTGCATATCCACGGCGAGAAGTTCTTCACCATCTGCGACAACCGCGACGGTTCGGTGGTGTCGGACGACGCCATCGAGCATTCGCTGACCAAGCACCGCAATGTCAGCTATTCGCCGGACTTCGAAAAGAAATCGAAGTGCTACGAGCTCAAGGCCGGCGACGGCGTGTTCGTGCCGTATCTGTGGCCGCATTGGGTGCGCACCGGCTCGCAGTATTCGATCTCGATGGCGGTGACGTGGAAGACCAAGGCTGTGATGCGCAAGAACGACGTCTTCGTCGTCAACTCGCTGCTGCGCCGCTTTGGCATGCCGCAGGCCGCTCCGGGGCGCAACCCGGCGCTCGACACGGTGAAGCTGGCGCTGTTCCGCGCGGTCAAGGCGGTGGTCGATCCGCTGCGCAAGAGCCTGGCCATGCGTGCGGTGATCCGCAAGCTCGTGCTCGGCCGCGACGCGAATTACTACATGAAGGCGAAGCAGGCGGGGTAAGGCGCCTTTCTTCACCTCTCCCATGGGGGAGAGGTCGCCCGCCGTAGGCGGGCGGGTGAGGGGTTACAAACTATCGAGAGTCACTTGCCCCCTCACCCCAACCCTCTCCCCCAAGGGGAGAGGGAGCAGGCTGAGGCTGCCGCTTCTTCAGTGCGCTCGATCAGCCTTCACTATCCCCCAGCGGATGCAGATCCCTCACCAGCGATTTCAGCCGCTCTTCGAGCACATGCGTATAGATCTGCGTCGTCGAGATGTCGGCGTGGCCGAGCAGGGTCTGCACGATGCGCAGGTCGGCGCCGTTATGCAGCAGATGGCTGGCGAAGGCGTGGCGCAGCACATGCGGCGACAGCTGCGACGGCGAGATTCCGCAGGTCGCGCCGAGGGCCTTGAGTTCGCGGGCGAAATGCTGCCGGGTAATGTGGCCCTGCTCGCCGAAGGACGGGAACAGCCATTTCGACGTTGCTTCTCTTCCCGCCTCGCTGCGCAGCGCCAAATACTCAGCCATGGAGCGCTTTGCTGCAGCATTGAGCGGCACCATGCGCTCCTTGTTGCCCTTGCCGCGCACGATCAGCATTTGAAGTTGCGGCCGCGCCGCGGAGGCGGGCAGGGCGACGAGTTCGGACACGCGCAGGCCCGTCGCGTAGACGACTTCGAGCAGGCACAGCAGCCGCGCCGCGCGCAGGCGCGCGGCTTTGGGCTGTTCGGCGTTCTCGGCATTGGCGCGGGCCTGCGTCAGCAACGTATCGACGTCGGCAATGGAGAGCACCTTGGGCAAGGTCTTGCCGCGCTTGGGGCCTTCCAGCACCGCGGCCGGATCGTCGCCGCGTTTTCCTTCGGCATAGAGAAAGCGATAAAGCTGCCGCGTCGCTGATAGGCGCCGCGCCAGCGACGAGGCGGCGAAGCCGCGGTCATCGAGGCTCTTGAGAAAGCCGCGCAGGGTGTCGGTGTCTGCCGCCGCCACCGACGAGCCGGCGGCGCGCAAATAGGACGACAGGTCGGTGAGGTCGTTGCGATAGGCACTGAGCGTGTTTTCGCCGGCGCCGCGCTCGGCCGCCTGCATGTCGAGAAACAATTCGATCAGGGCGTCGTCGGTGCTGCGTTGTCCCATGCTCGCCAACGCTAGAGGTTCTCCGACAGCCGCCCCACACTCCGTTCATTCCCGCGAAGGCGGGAATCCAGTTTGGCAGACTGGGCCCCCGCTTTCGCGGGGACGAGCGGGGAAATGTAGCGCCCTGTCATTGCTTCGGCTGCTTGAAGAACTTGTCCTGCGGCACGGTCACCGTCATCTCGCGCGGCTGCAGCCTCACGAAATTGGCGAGGGCGAACACGCCGACATAGCCCAGGGCGGCGATCATCCCGACGATGACGAGGAATCGGAACAGGCTCGGCATTGCGCTACCCGGCTCGAATCAAGGCTTTATCCTGACGCCCTACGACCACGGTTCCCACCTCGTGGCAACCCTTCCACCACCGGGGCAGTCGCGGTTCTGCAATAATTGCTATATGGAACCGTTACGCCGGTCCGGAAACCCTATCATGGTTAATACTACCGTCCAGAAAGCCGCCGAAGGCGCGCTCGATTCCGCCCTGAGGGCGGCGATCGTGGCTGCGCTCGGTGCGCGTTCGCTGGTGCTGGTCGGTATGATGGGAGCCGGCAAGTCCTCGGTCGGGCGCCGGCTGGCGACGCGGCTGGGGCTCCACTTCACCGACGCCGATACCGAAATCGAGACCGCGGCCGGCATGACCATCCCGGAGATTTTCGCCCTCCATGGCGAATCCTATTTTCGAGCCGGCGAGGCCCGCGTCATTGCCCGCCTGCTCGACCAGGGGCCCCAGGTGTTGGCGACGGGCGGCGGCGCGGTGATGGACCCGAGGACCCGCGAACTCATTCAGGCAAAAGGCCTGTCGATCTGGCTGAAGGCCGATCTCGACGTGCTGACGAAGCGAACCAAGAAGCGTGGCACCGGCGACCGTCCGCTGGCCGACCGTCTCAAGGAGCTTTTGCCGCTGCGCGAACCGATCTATGCCATGTCCGACATAACCGTGCAGTCGCGCGAGGAGCCGCACGACGTGATCGTCGACGACATCATCGCCGCGCTGCCGAAGCACCTCGAACTCCCGGAGCCGACGCAATGACCGCGCCGCTGCGTCAGCCTGCAACTGAAACCATCGTACCGGTCGCGCTTGGCGATCGTGCCTATGACATTGTCATCGGCCGCGACGCGATCGCAACGCTCGGCGAGCGCATCAAGGCGCTGCGGCCAGGCGCGCGCGTCGCCATCCTGACCGATGAAAATGTCGCGCGAGCGCATCTGTCCCGCGTGACGGACATTCTAAAGGCGAGCGGCATTGACGCGACGCCGATCGTGGTCAAGCCGGGCGAGGGCTCGAAGAGCTACGCCAGTTTCGAGACCGTGTGTGAGGCGATCATCGCAGCGCGCATCGAGCGTAATGATTTGGTCATCGCGCTCGGCGGTGGCGTCATCGGCGATCTCGCCGGTTTCGCCGCGGCCAGCGTGCGGCGCGGCCTCGATTTCGTGCAGGTGCCGACCTCGCTGCTGGCGATGGTGGATTCATCAGTCGGCGGCAAGACCGGCATCAACTCGCCGCGCGGCAAGAACCTGATCGGCGCGTTTCATCAGCCCATTCTGGTCATTGCCGATACGGCGATGCTCGACACGCTGCCGGAACGCGAATTTCGCGCCGGTTATGCCGAAGTCGCCAAATACGGCCTGCTCGGCGATGCCGAGTTCTTCGCCTGGCTGGAGACGAACTGGCGCGATGTTTATGTGGGCGGTGCCGCGCGCGAGCAGGCCATTGCCGTATCGTGCCGCGCCAAGGCCGCCATCGTCGCGCGCGACGAGCGCGAAACCGGTGACCGCGCGCTGCTCAATCTCGGCCACACGTTCGGCCACGCCTTCGAAGCCGGCGCCGGCTTCTCGCAGCGCCTGCTGCATGGCGAGGCGGTCGCGCTCGGCTGCGTGCTGGCTTTCGAGTTTTCCGAACAGCAGGGCCTGCTCGGCGGTAACAGCGTATCTCGCGTGCGCGCGCATCTTGCCGATGCCGGGCTGCCGACCAAAATAAGCGATGTGCAAGGCGGCGTACCGGATGTCGACCGGCTCATGGAATTGATCGCGCAGGACAAGAAAGTGAAACGCGGCAAGCTCACCTTCATTCTGGTGCGCGGCGTCGGCCAGGCATTCGTCGCCAATGACGTCGATCCCGGCGCCATTCGTGCCTTCCTCGCCGAGAAACACGGATCATGAGCGCGACGCTGAACCTGCTGCTGGCGTTCCTGCTGCTCGCTGCCAACGCCTTTTATGTCGCCGCAGAATTCGCGCTGGTGAAGAGCCGCGGTTTCCGTATCGACGCCATGGTCGAGGAGAACCGCTTCGGCGCGCGGCTGGTCAAACACATCCTCGGCCATATCGAAGCTTATCTCGCCTGCTGTCAGCTCGGCATCACCATGGCCTCACTCGGCCTCGGTTGGGTCGGCGAGCCGACGGTTGCCGCGTTGCTGACGCCGGTGCTCGAGCCGCTCGGCATGCCGGAGAAGGCGGTGCATCTCACGGCCTTCATCGTCGGCTTCCTGGTGTTCTCGTCGCTGCACATCGTCGTCGGCGAGCAGGTGCCGAAAACCCTGGCGATCCGCGAGCCGGAGCCGGTGTCGCTGTGGGTCGCGTATCCGCTCTACGTCTCCTTCATCGCCTTCTATCCGCTGAACTGGCTGCTCAATTCGGTGTCGGCCTGGATCCTGCGCCGGCTCGGCGTCAAGGAAGCGCTGCCGCACGAAGTCCTCAGCGATGTCGAACTCGAAGGGCTGGTCGCGACCTCGGCGGAATATGGCAAGCTCGAAGAAGGCCAGGCCGAATATATCCAGAATGTGTTTCGTGTCGGCGAACTCGAAGTCTCCGACGTCATGGTTCACCGCACCAACATGATCACGGTGGATGCCGACCAGAAGCCCGAGGATATCGTCAACACGGTGATCGCCTCGCCGGTGACGCGCCTGCCGCTGTGGCGCGGCAATCCGGAAAACATCATCGGCATCCTGCATGTGAAGGATCTGCTGCGCGCGCTGCACGCCCTCGAAGGCGACGCCGCGAAGGTCGATATTCCCGCGTTGCTGACCCAGCCGTGGTTCGTGCCGGAGACGCGGCCGGTGTCGGAGCAGCTCAAGGCATTCCGCCGGCGCAAGACGCCGTTCGCGCTGGTGGTCGACGAGTATGGCGAGGTCGAAGGTCTCGTCACGCTTGAGGATATTCTCGAAGAGATCGTCGGCGACATCACCGACGAGCATGACGTCGCCATACCGGGTGTGCGGCGTCAGCCGGACGGCTCGGCCAATGTCGATGGCGCGGTGCCGATCCGTGATTTGAACCGCGTGATGGGCTGGCAACTGCCGGACGAAGAGGCAACCACCATTGCCGGCCTCGTTATTCACGAGGCGCGTACCATTCCCGAAGTCGGGCAGACTTTCACCTTCCACGGCTTCCGTTTCAGGGTGCTGCGCCGCGCGCGCAATCGCATCACGGCGCTGCGCATCCAGCCGCTGCCGCGGGTGGCGGGTGCGAAGGAAAAATAGCCGAGCGTTTACCGCGCTTCGCCCGGGGCCTGTGCGTGAATGGCGAGTGCGTGGACGCTGCCTTTTAACTCGTCCGAAAGGATGGAATTCACCATGCGGTGCCGCTCGACGCGGGACTTGCCGGCGAAGGCATCAGATACGATATAGACCCTGAAATGAGTCTCGCCGCCCGGGCGATGGCCGGCATGGCCTTCGTGATGGTGGGATTCATCCTCCACCTTCAGGCTTTCCGGAATCAGGGCTTCGGTCAGCTTTTTCGCAATCAGGTCAGCGGTTCGCATGATACGCAGTTAGGAAACTGCGCGGGCCCGGTCAATGGCGGTCGAATCGTCACTGCCATACCGGTGTCAAGACTTGCGGCCATTGTTGGAATAAGCGCATAACGTCCGGTCATGAAAAACACGTCCTCGATTTTCGACAGCATTCGCGTCAAGCCCGACAAGGATCGTCGTCTCAAGAACGACGGTCCCAGCTGTCAGTGGCCGGGTTGCAAGGACAAGGCGACGAACAAGGCGCCGAAGGGACCGAACTCGTCCGGTTACTGGCACTACTGCCTCAAGCACGCGCGCGATTATAATCAGAACTACAATTTCTTCGCCGGCATGGCCGACGATGCGGTGCTCGCCTATCAGAAGGACGCGCTCACCGGCCATCGCCCTACCTGGAAAATGGGCACCGGCAAGAAAAGCCGCGCCAAGCCCGGGATCGGCGCGCTCGGCGGCGAAGGCGATCCCTTCGGCCTGTTCGGCGATGGCGCGCGCGCGGAACAGAAGGCCAAGGCCGAGAGCCGCGTCATCCGGAATGCCGAGCGCAAGGCGTTCGAGGCGCTCAGCCTCGAAGTCAGCGCCACCAAGGCCGAGGTCTCGGCCCGCTACAAGGACCTGGTGAAGCGCCACCACCCGGACGCCAATGGCGGGGACCGCAGCCACGAAGACCGCCTCATTGAAATCATCAACGCCTACAAGTATCTCAAGTCGGTCGGTATGGGCTGAGGCTCATCTGATCCTCTAAGATACTGAAACTACTAGGTATTAGAGCTATGCCGCGGGGCGCTTTCGTTGCCCCCCGGCTTTCTGGTAGCGTGCCGCGTCACACCCTGAAATAGCCTCATCCCGGCGATGATTTGCGGCCCCGCGCCGTTCCGGGGCCACGGAGAAGCAATGGCGACCGCAGTTCAAGAATCCCCGAAGCTGCCCGATCTGAAGGTGTCGGTGCGGCAGGTTTTCGGCATCGACAGCGACATGGAAGTGCCGGCCTATTCCGAGACCGACGACCACGTTCCGGATGTGGACCCCGATTATCGTTTCGACCGTCCGACGACGCTCGCCATCCTGGCCGGCTTCTCGCGCAATCGTCGCGTTATCGTCACCGGCTATCACGGCACCGGCAAGTCGACCCATATCGAGCAGGTCGCCGCAAGGCTCAACTGGCCGATGGTGCGCGTCAACCTCGACAGCCACATCAGCCGTATCGACCTGATCGGCAAGGACGCCATCGTCCTCAAGGACGGCCAGCAGGTCACCGAGTTTCGTGACGGCATTCTGCCGTGGGCCTATCAGAACAACGTCGCGCTGTGCTTCGACGAATACGACGCCGGCCGCCCTGACGTGATGTTCGTCATCCAGCGCGTGCTGGAATCCTCCGGCCGGCTGACGCTGCTCGACCAGAGCCGCGTGATCAAGCCGCATCCGGCGTTCCGCCTGTTCGCCACTGCCAACACGATCGGCCTCGGCGACACCTCGGGCCTCTATCACGGCACGCAGCAGATCAACCAGGCGCAGATGGATCGCTGGAATCTGGTGACGACGCTGAACTATCTGCCGCACGACAACGAGGTCGAGATCATCCTGGCCAAGGCCAAGCACTATCAGAACGAGAAGGGCCGCGACATCGTCAGCAAGATGGTGCGCGTCGCCGATCTGACGCGTAACGCCTTCATGAACGGCGATCTCTCCACCGTCATGAGCCCGCGCACGGTGATTACCTGGGCAGAGAATTCCGACATCTTCCAGGATGTCGGTTTCGCCTTCCGGCTCACCTTCCTCAACAAGTGCGACGAACTCGAGCGTCCCATCGTCGCCGAGTTCTATCAGCGTTGCTTCGGCGTCGAATTGCCGGAGAGCTCGGTCAACGTGGCGTTGTCGTAGTCCGTCATTCCGGGGCGCGAACGGAGTTCGCGAACCCGGAATCCAGACGGATACTCAGGAGTTGTTTTCTGGATTCCGGGTTCGCGTGCTGCGCACGCGCCCCGGAATGACAAAGAAGAGACAATGGCCTCCAACATCAAGATCAACAAGCCAAACGCCAAGGAATCGCCCACCGAGCCTTTCAAGCGCTCGGTGGCGGGGGCGCTGCGTGCCATCGCCCGTAAGCCGGATCTGGAGATCACCTACGCTGCCGAACGCCCAGGCCTCCTCGGCGGCAAGGCGCGGCTGCCTGAGCCGGCGCGCAAGCTGACGCGCGCCGAGGCGGCCATCGTTCGCGGCAATGCCGACGCCATCGCGCTCAAGCTCGCCTGCCATGACGCTGCCATCCATCGCCGCGGCCTGCCGGAAGGCCAGCAGGCTCGCGCCGTCTTCGAGGCGGTGGAGCAGGCTCGCGTCGAGTCGATCGGCTCCCGCCGGATGACCGGCGTGGCGCAGAATATCACCGCCATGCTCGATGACCGCTATGCCCGCGGCAAGTTCGATCAGGTCTCGCAGCGCGCCGACGCGCCGATCGAGGAAGCGCTGGCATTGATGGTGCGCGAACGCCTCACCGGTCTCGCGCCGCCCGCCGCGGCGAAGAATCTCGTCGAGTTGTGGCGGCCGCTGATCGAAGAGCGCGCTGGCGAGGATCTCGATCGCCTCGAAGACATCATCGAAAACCAGCGCGAGTTCTCCGACGTCATCCACGACCTGCTCGACGCGCTCGAGATGGGCGAGGATCGTTCTTCCGATAACGAGGAAGACGACGACGACGGCGAGGAAGAGCAGAAGAACCAGGAATCCGGCGACGACGGCGAAGCCGCCGACTCCGACGACCAGCAGAGCATGTCGTCGGAAGACACGCAGATGTCGACCGAGGACATGCCGGACGATGCCGCGGAGGCTGCCGACGCGCCGACCGCCGACATGGCCGACGACTCCGAGCTCGGCGATGCCGAAACACCGGGCGAGCCGCAGCGGCCGCGCCAGCATGGGCAGAACGAGCCGCGCGGCCCGGATTATCGCGCCTTCACCATGAAGTTCGACGAGACCATCGCGGCGGAAGATCTCTGCGAGCCGGAAGAGCTCGACCGGCTGCGCGGCTATCTCGACAAGCAGCTCTCCGCGCTGCAGGGCGTCGTCGCGCGCCTCGCCAACCGGCTGCAACGCCGGCTGATGGCGCAGCAGAACCGCTCGTGGGACTTCGACCTCGAAGAGGGCATTCTCGATCCGGCGCGCCTGACCCGCGTCATCATGGATCCGATGCACGCTTTGTCGTTCAAGTGGGAGAAGGACACCGAATTCCGCGACACCGTGGTGACGCTGCTGCTCGATAACTCGGGCTCGATGCGCGGCCGTCCGATCACGGTCGCCGCCACCTGCGCCGACATTCTCGCGCGCACTTTGGAGCGCTGCGGCGTCAAGGTCGAGATTCTCGGCTTCACGACGCGCGCCTGGAAGGGCGGGCAGTCGCGCGAGCATTGGCTCGGCGCCGGCAAGCCGGCCAATCCCGGTCGACTCAACGATCTGCGCCACATCATCTACAAGTCGGCCGATGCGCCGTGGCGGCGCGCGCGCAAGAATCTCGGCCTGATGATGCGCGAGGGTCTGCTCAAGGAAAACATCGACGGCGAAGCACTCGACTGGGCGCACAAGCGTCTTCTGGCGCGGCCGGAGCAGCGCAAGATCCTGATGATGATTTCGGACGGTGCGCCAGTCGACGACTCCACATTGTCGGTCAATCCCGGCAATTATCTCGAGCGTCACTTGCGCTGGATCATCGAGGAGATCGAGACCCGCTCGCCGGTCGAACTCATCGCCATCGGCATCGGCCACGACGTCACGCGCTACTATCGCCGTGCCGTCACCATCGTGGACGCGGAAGAGCTTGGCGGCGCGATGACCGAGAAACTGGCCGAGTTGTTCGCCGAAGGTGCCACGGGCGCGCCGGAGCCCGCTCGTCGACCGCGCAAGCGAGTGGCTTGAAGTTTGAGAGCCGCGGCGTAACGGCGTAATCCCGCTCGTCCCCGCGAAAGCGGGGACCCAGAAGCCGCAAACGCGGGAATATAAAAGCTGGTTTCCCGCCTTCGCGGGAATGACCGGAGACCGAATTGGCGACAATGCGATACATAAACCGCCGGATTATCGCCGTCGCTGTGCTCCTGGTGCTGGCCGCCGCGGCTATCGGCACTTTCGCGGTGGCGCAGAACCTGCGTTACGCGCAGGCGCCGGAGAAAATCGAAGTCCGCGCAGTTCCGATCCCTTCCTTCGATAATCGCGACCCGAGCCGCGTACGCTTCGGCGCGCTGGAATTTCGCGGTGGCCTTGAACTGACGTCGAGTTCTTCCGCCTTTGGCGGCATCTCCGGCCTGCTGATGCCGGACCACGAACATCTCATCGCCATCACCGATCGCGGCTCGTGGCTCAAGGCGCGGCTCGTCTACAGCGATGACCGTCTTGCCGGCTTCGCCGACGCGGAGATGGCGCCGTTGCTTGGCGCAAATGGTATTCCGCTCGCTGCGCAGAAGGCGCATGACGTCGAGTCGATCGCGCGGATCGGCGACGAGGTCTTTGTCGGCATCGAGCGGGTCGAGCGCATCGTGCGCTTTGCCTACGGCAAGAGCGGATTCGCCGCGCGTGGTGAAGACGTGCGCGTCCCGCGCGATTTCAAGACGTTCGACAAGAACGCCAGCCTCGAATGCCTGACGGCGCCGCCGCCGGGACAACCGCACGCCGGCAGGCTGGTCGTTATCACCGAGCGCAGCCTCGATGCCGCCGGCAACCACCGCTCTTTTGTGCTCGATCCGAATGCGAAGGATGGAGAAGCAGGCGTGCTTCGTTTCTCGCTGAAGCGCAGCGACGATTTCGACGTCACCGACTGCACCGTGCTGCCGCCAGGCGATCTCCTGATCCTGGAGCGCCGCTTTTCGCCGCTGCGCGGCGCCGCCATGCGGCTGCGCCGGCTGCCGCTCGCGGCCATCAGGGAGGGCGCGCTGACCGATGGGCCGGTGCTGATCGAGGCCGATCTCGGCTATCAGATCGACAATATGGAAGGCATCGCCGTGACCAAGAACGCGGCCGGCGAAACCATCATCACCATAGCGTCGGATGACAATTTCTCGCCCATACAGCGCAATCTCATTCTGCAATTCGCGCTGGTGGAGTAGCCGGCGCAGCGGAGCGGTTCAGGGCGCGGCGGCGAGCACCCGATTGACGCGCTCGATCAGCGCATCGACCGCGAACGGCTTGGCGATAAGCTCCATGCCGGCCTCGAGCGCACCGGCGTCGACCTGGATGTTATGGGCATAGGCCGTCATAAACAGGACGGGCAACTGCGGCCGCAGCAGGCGGGCGGCGTCGGCGAGCTGCCGGCCGTTCAATCCGCCCGGCAGGCCGACATCCGAAACCAGCAGGTCGATGCGGCCGGAGGCCTGCACGAACTTCAGTCCGGCCGCGCCGTCGCCGGCTTCCAGCGTTCGGTAGCCGGCATCGCGCAGCGCATCGACCACGATCGCCCGAACGGCCGACTCGTCCTCGACAACGAGTATGGTCTCGCTTCTTTCGGTCCGGTTGACGGGGTGGGCGACATCGGCGCTATTGATATGCGATTGAGCCGCCTCGCTCCGGGGCAGATACAGGCGCACCGTGGTGCCTTGGCCCTCCTCGCTGTCGAGCTCAATGAAGCCGCCGGACTGGCGGACGAAGCCGTAGATCATCGACAGGCCAAGCCCGGTGCCCTGGCCGATCGGTTTGGTCGTAAAGAACGGTTCGAACGCCTTCTCCCTGACGTCGGCGGACATGCCATGGCCGGTGTCCGTCACCGAAATCACGACGAAATCCCCCGCGCCGGCGAGACGAAAACGCTCGATGCGGTCCACGTCGACATGCGCGTTCTCGGTCTGGATGATGAGGCGGCCGCCTTGCGGCATGGCATCGCGCGCATTGATCGCCAGGTTGAGCACGGCGCTTTCGAGCTGGTTGGCGTCGCATTTGGCAAACCAGAGATCGCGCTGGACGTCGAGCTTGAGTTCGATAGCCTCGCCGATCGACCGGCGAATGAGTTCGGCCATGTCGTCAACCAAAGCATTGACGTCGATGGTCTTTGCATCGAGCGGCTGCCGGCGCGAGAAGGCGAGCAGCCGCTGCGTCAGCGCGGCGGCGCGATGCGCCGCCGCCGAGGCTGCGGTTGCATAGCGGTCGGCGTCGGCGATGCGGCCTTCGCCGGAGCGCCGCTTCATCATCTCGATCGAGCCGATGATGCCGGTGAGCAGGTTATTGAAGTCGTGGGCAATGCCGCCGGTCAGCTGGCCGACGGCTTCCATTTTTTGCGCCTGCCGCAGTGCGGCTTCCGCGGCGGCGAGAGCCGCAGCGTGCTGTTTCTCCTCGGTGATATCGCGGCCGTAGCTGTAAACCAGATCCTGCTCGGTCGATGTGTGCCACGAAAACCAGCGCGCCTTGCCGTCGGTGCCGACGAAGCGGTTCTCGAACGCCGTAAGGTTGGTGTTATGCGTGGCGCGTTCGAAAGCCTCCAGCGAAGGCGCGACGTCGTCCGGAAATATGAAGTCGCGAAAATGCCGCCCCACCACGTCGTCGAGCGGGTGACCGAGAATTCGCGTCCAGGCGGGGCTGACGGACAGGAATATGCCGCTGGTGTCGGAGACGACCAGCAGATCGCGCGAATACGACCAGATGCGCTCGGCGCGGCGACGTTCGGATTGCAATGCCTCGATATTGGCCAGCGCACCGCCGATCTGTCCCGCCACCAGCCGCGCGATATCCCTGATGTAGGGATCGTGCGGGCGGTGCGGGTTGAGGCCAAGCACCAGCGAACCGAAGGTCTGCTCGCCGCCGGCGCCGGGAATGGGCACGATGAGGGCCTCTTGCGGCGGCAGTTTCCATGCGCCACCCGGAAAGGTCCGGTCTGCGGGTAAGGTCAGTTGTTTGACGCCTGCCGCGTCGGAGTGTTCGAGCGGCCACGGATGATCGGCGAGATCAGCGGCATCCGCGCTCCACGCGCGCGCTTCGTTCTGCATATAGAGAAGTGCAAAGGGAAAGTCGCGGCGGCTGAACTCCAGCACCGAGAATGCGCCGTCGATCACGGATTGC
>DATMEX010000032.1:0-159375 GCA_035556455.1 Pseudolabrys sp. | reverse complement strand
CATGATGCGCGGACCGTCAGCGAAGTAGCCGTCGCGGACCGGGCCTTCGACGGAGATGCGCTCGACCTTCTTGCCGGCGCGCTCGACGCGGGTCGCGGCCTCGCGGCTCCAGCGATCGTCGACGCCGATCACGGCGGTGCCGCCCGGCTCGATTTGCGCGACGACCAGCGTCTTGATGGCGGCGTAGTTCTCGATAGTGCCATGGCGATCGAGATGATCGGCCGAGACGTTGATGAGAATGCCGACGGTGGGCTTGAGCGACGGCGCAAGATCGACCTGATAGGACGACACTTCGAGCACGTAATGGCGGCCGGGCGCGAAGGGCTCCAGCGCCAGCGCCGGCGTGCCGATATTGCCGCCCATCTGCGCGTCGCGGCCGGCCTGTTTGATGAGATGCGCGGTGAGCGCCGTGGTGGTGGACTTGCCATTGGTGCCGGTGATGGCGACCAACGGACACCCCGGCCCATGCACCGCGCGCTCGCGGCAGAACAGTTCGATGTCGCCGATGACCTCGACGTTCTCGTACTTCGCGCGCTGCACCGTCCAGTGCGGCGTCGGATGGGTCAGCGGCACGCCGGGCGACAGCACCAGGGCCGCGACGTCGCTCCAGTCGATATCGGCGAGATTGGCGGCCTCGATGCCGGCGGCTTTGGCCTGCTCGTTCTTGAGCGGCGCGTCATCCCAGGCGATGACATGAGCGCCGCCGGCCTTCAGCGCTTTCGCCGTCAACAGTCCCGAGCCGCCGAGACCGAACACGGCGACCTTTTTACCGGCGAAGGTGGTGACTGGGATCATCGCAGCTTGAGCGTCGACAGTCCGGCGAGCGCCAGCACGACGGCGACGATCCAGAAACGAATGACGATCTGCGGCTCGGTCCAGCCCATCTGCTCGTAGTGATGATGGATCGGCGCCATCTTGAAGACGCGCTTTCCGGTGAGCTTGAACGAGGCCACCTGCACGATCACCGACACCGCCTCGAGCACGAACAGGCCGCCGATAATGGCGAGCACGATCTCGTGCTTGGTCGCTACCGCGATGGTGCCGAGCATGCCGCCGAGCGCCAGCGAGCCGGTGTCGCCCATGAAGATCGAGGCCGGCGGCGCGTTGAACCACAGGAAGCCGAGCGAGGCGCCGATCACCGCGCCGCACAGCACCGCGAGTTCGCCGGTGCCGGCGACGTAATGCAGTTGCAGATATTCGGAGAACAGCGCGTTACCGACCACATAGGAGATGAGGCCGAAGCTCGCCGCCGCGATCATCACCGGCACGATGGCGAGACCGTCGAGGCCGTCGGTGAGGTTCACCGCATTGCCGGCGCCGACGATGACGAAGATGCCGAGCACGACGAACATCCAGCCGAGATTGATGACGAGCTCCTTGACGAAGGGGAACGCCAGCGACGTCGCCATCGGCCCCTTGCCGATATGAGTGAGCGCCATGCAGGCAATCAGCGCCACCGTCGCTTCCGCGATCAGGCGCGTGCGGCCGGAGAAGCCGGCATGGGTCTGCTTCGTCACCTTGAGATAGTCGTCATAGAAGCCGATCAGGCCGAAGGCGAGCGTGACGCCGAGCACGATCCAGACATAGGGGTTCTTCGGATTGGCCCACAGCAGCGTGGAGACCAGAAGGCCCGACAGGATCATCAGGCCGCCCATGGTGGGCGTGCCCTTCTTGGTGAGATGCGATTGCGGCCCGTCGGTGCGGATCGGCTGGCCGCGGCCCTGCTTGAGGCGCAGCATGTCGATGATCGGGCCGCCGAACAGGAAGACGAACACCAGCGCGGTCACCACCGCGCCGCCGGTGCGGAAGGTGATGTAGCGGAAGACGTTGAGGAACGAGAGTTTGTCGGAGAACTCGGTCAGCCAGTAAAACATCGCGTTCGCCTTGTCGCAGACCTTGCCGCTGGTTGGGCTTCTTGCCGCTTGGTGGCCTTGTCAGGCTCCGGCGTCCGCTTCCGGCGCCGGGGTGCCTGCGTAAGTTTTTTCTAACGCCTTGACGATGGGGGCCATCTTGGAACCGAACGAGCCCTTCACCATCACCGCGTCACCGGGACGAACAGCGCCGAGCACGGCCGGCTCCAGCTCCGCCGCGGTTCCGGCATAGCCGCCCCGGCGGCCGGAGGGAAGAGCCTGAAACAGCGAATGCATCAGCGGTCCAGAACAATAAACGAGGTCGATCCCGGCGGCCTCGAGATCGTTCGCCAGCCTGGCGTGGAGGCTCGCGCTGTCGTCGCCCAGTTCGAGCATGTCGCCCAGCACGGCGATGCGCCGGCCACGAGAACCATTTGGAAGCTGGCCGGTCTCGGCCTGGCCAAGCAGCGCGATGGCCGCCGCCATCGAGGCCGGGTTGGCGTTGTAGCTCTCGTCGATCAACAGCGCGCTACCACCGGACGGATGCAGGATGCTGCGGGCGCCGCGACCGGCCGGCGCGCGCAATTTGCCGAGCGCCAGCGCGGCGAGCGCCAGATCGGCGCCGGCGAGCGAGGCCGCGGCCAGCACGGCGAGCGAGTTGTTGACCAGATGCCGGCCCGGCGCGCCGAGTTTGTAATGCACTTCATGGCCGAGAATATCGGCATGGACGCAGGAATTGTCGGCGCGCAGCGCGACGCGGATCAGCCGCGCCTCGCAGGACGCCTCCTCGCCGAAGCGCACGATGTTTTTAACGCCGGCCGCCTTCGCCGCCGCGGCAAGGCGCTCATATTGTGAATTGTCGCGGTTGATGACGGCGGCGCCATCGGGCTCGAGACCGAGGAAGATCTCGGCCTTGGCGTCGGCGATCTTCTCGATCGAACCGAAATATTCCAGATGCACGGCTTCCACCGTGGTGACGATGGCGACATGCGGGCGCACCAGTTTCGTCAGCGGCGTGATTTCGCCGGCATGGTTCATGCCTATTTCAAAGATGGCGTATTTCACATCGGCCGGGCAACGCGCCAGCGACAGCGGCACGCCCCAGTGATTGTTGTAAGACGCGACCGACGCATGGGTCTCGCCATCGGCGGACAATGCGAGGCGCAAAGCTTCCTTGGTGCCGGTCTTGCCGACCGAGCCGGTGACGGCGATCACCCTAGCGCTCATGCGATCGCGCGCGGCGCGCGCCAGATCGCGCAGGCCATCGAGCACGTCATCGACCACCAGCAGCGGCGCATCGGCGGGGAAACGATCGCGCTTTGCGCGCGCCACCACGGCGACACCGGCGCCGGCCTTCAGCGCGGCTTCAACGAAGTCGTGGCCATCGCGCACATCGGTCAAAGCGAAGAAGGCTTCGCCCTTCTCAATGGTGCGCGTGTCGATGGAAATGCCGGTGATGTCGGCCGCCGGCGCACCGACGATGTCAGCGCGCATGGCGCGGGCCATGTCGGCGAGAGTCCAGAGGGTGGTCATTGCGATGATCTCTGCCATGGCGAGCGATAAGCTTTTTCTTCACCTCCCCCCTTGAGGGGGAGGTCGACGGCCGCAGGCCGGCGGGAGGGGGGTGAATTGATGACCTGATGTAGAAAAATACCCCCCTCCCCAACCCTCCCCCTCAACGGGGGAGGGAGCAGGTTCGCATGCGGGGCGCGCATTGAATGCTACATCGGCATTCACGTCCCCAATTCCTTCAACACCGTCGCGACCGCCTCGTGGTCCGAGAACGGCAGTGTCTTTCCGCCGACAATCTGGCCGGTTTCATGACCTTTGCCGGCAATCACCAGAACGTCGCCTTTTTGGAGACCGGTGATGCCGGCGCGGATGGCTTCGGCGCGGTCGGCGATTTCGGTGGCGCCCGGCGCGGCAGCCAGAATCGCGGCGCGGATCGTGGCCGGGTTTTCGCTACGCGGATTGTCGTCGGTGACGATGACGCGATCGGCTTGTTTGTGCGCGACCTCGCCCATCAGCGGCCGCTTGCCGGGATCGCGATCGCCGCCGGCGCCGAACACGACGACGAGCTTGCCGGTCGCATAGGGCCGCAGCGCTTCCAGCGCTTTTTCCAGCGCATCGGGCTTGTGCGAGTAGTCGATGAAGATCGGCGCGCCGTTATAGGTGCCGGCAAGTTCGAGGCGGCCCTTGGCGCCCGTGAGCTTTTCGAGCGCGGCGAAGACCGGCGCCGGTGGCGCGCCGGTGGAAATGGCGAGCCCCGCCGCCACGGCGGCATTGTAGACCTGGAAGGCGCCGACCAGCGGCAGCTTCACATTATATATATGGCCGGCGTGCGCGAAAGCGACGCGCTGGGCAAAGCCGTCGATGGCGACCTCAGCGATGCGGATGCCGTCGCCGCGTCGGCCGATGGTGAGCAGCTTGAGGCCGCGCTGCTTCGCGGCGGCCACGACCTCGCGCGCATGCTCGTCATCGACATTGATCACCGCCGTGCCGCTCCCCGCAACGAGATCGGTGAACAGGCGCAGCTTGGCGGCAAGATACGCTTCCAGCGTCGGGTGATAGTCGAGATGATCGCGCGATAAATTCGTGTAGCCGCCGGCGGCGATGCGGATGCCGTCGAGGCGATGCTGATCGAGGCCGTGCGAGGACGCCTCAAGCGCCAGATGCGTGACGCCCTCGCCGGCCAGTTCATCGAGCGAGCGATGCAGATCGACCGGATCGGGCGTCGTCAGCGAGCCATAGACCTCGCCCTTCGGCGACACGACACCGACCGTGCCGATGCTCGCTGCCTGATAGCCGACCGCGCTCCAGATCTCGCGCGTGAAGGCGGCAACCGAGGTCTTGCCGCTCGTGCCGGTGACTGCGGCGATGATGCCGGGCTGGCGCGGATAGAATGTCGCCGCGGCGAGCGCCAGCGCGCGGCGCGCATTGGCGACCTGAATGAAGGCCGCGCCTTGCGGCAAGCCATCCGGCTTGTGCTCGGCGGCCACCGCAATGGCGCCGGCTTCCACCGCTTTGGCGGCATAGGCGGCGCCGTCGGCCTTGCTGCCGGCAATGGCGATGAAGAGAAACCCGCGCTTGACCTTGCGGCTGTCCGACGTGACGCCCGTCACCGCGATAGGGGCAAAGCCCGGATCGAGGATCGCCTCCGGCAAGAGTTCGCCGAGCGTCACCGCGCCACCCGGTTGCTGACGAGGATCGACTGCTCGGCATTCGGCAGATCGAAGCGCGGCGCGATGTCGAGCAATGGCGCGACACGCGCGATCACCTTGGACGCGGTCGGCGCCGCATTCCAGCCCGCGGTGGCGTAGCCATGCGTTTCCTTGGTGGCCTGCGGCTCATCGAGCATGATCAGCAACAGGTATTGCGGCTTGTCGGCCGGCAGCACCGCCATGAAATCGGTCAAGAGCTTGGTCTTGGAATAACGGCCGTTGACGACCTTTTCCGCGGTGCCGGTCTTGCCGCCGATGTAATAGCCATCGACATTCGCGGTCTTGGCACTGCCGATCTCGGCGTTGAGGCGCATCAGATAGCGCATCTTGATCGAGGTTTCCGGCTTGATGACCTGCTTGGCCATCGCGCGCGCCTCTTCCGGACTGCGCTTGAGGAACGTCGGCGGAATGAGCAGGCCGCCATTGAGCGTCGCGGCAACGCCCATCACCGCCTGCAGCGGCGCGACCGACAGGCCATGACCGAAGGCGATGGTGACGGTGTTGAGTTCGCCCCAGCGCTTCGGCACGATCGGCTCGGAGCTTTCCGGCAATTCGGTGCGCAGGCGGTCGAGCTGGCCCATCTTCCTGAGCCAGGCTTTGTGATAATCGACGCCGAGCGCCAGCGCGAGCCGCGCCGTACCGATGTTCGACGAATAGGTGAAGATTTCCGGGATCGACAGCACGCGGCGCTGGGCGTGGTAGTCGTTGATGGCGAACTTGCCGTAACGCAGCGGCATGCGCGCGTCGAAGGTGGTGTTCAGACCCATGCGGCCCGAGTCGAGGCCCATGGCGATGGTCAGCGCCTTGAAGGTCGAACCCATTTCGTAGACGCCGGTGGTCAGCCGGTTGATGCGGGTCGGATCGTTGGCTTCGCGCGGATTGTTCGGGTCGTAATCCGGCTCCGACGCCATGGCGACGATCTCGCCGGTGTTGACGTTGAGCATCAGGCCCGCCGCCGCCTTGGCGGAGAACTTGTCGCGCGCCTTGGCGAGTTCGTCGCGCAGCGCGAACTGCACGCGCAGGTCCAGCGCCAGTTCCACCGGCTTTTGCAGTCGGTCGGTGGCGAGGCCGGCCATGTGCAGCGCCGCAAGTCCCTGCCCGTCCAGCCATTTCTCGATGCCGGCAATGCCCTGGTTGTCGACATTGACGTGGCCGATGAGGTGCGAAACTACCGGGCCGTTCGGATAGACGCGCTTGTTCTCGGTCAGGAAGCCTATGCCCGGCAGACCGAGGCGATGGATCTCGCGCTGCTGCGCCGGCGTCAGTTCGCGCCGCAGCCAGGCAAAGCCGCGGCCGGACGACAGGCGGTCGCGCAGATCCTTGGCGTCGAGATCGGGCAGCACCGCGGTGAGCATTTCGGTGGCTTCATCGACGTCGATGAGACGGCGCGGCTCGGCGAACAGCGACGGCATCTTGACGTCGGTGGCGATGATGGCGCCCTGGCGATCGACGATATCCGGCCGCGCCGTCGCGATGGCGTCCTGACCAACGCTGCGCCGGCCGCCATGGTCCTCGCTGATGAGCGCGAACATGACCAGTTTGCCGGCGATGATGCCATAGACGGCGACGAAGGCGATGATGGCAAGACCGACACGCGCCTTGGCTTTGACGTTGCGATCGACATTGTCGCCGTACAGCAGCGTGCGCACCACGCGCTGCCAGCGCGACTCGGTCGCCTTCTTCGGCGCGGTGAAACCGACATCCGTCATCGCGGCGCCCCCGGAATGCCGATGCTGCCGGTGGTTTCCTGCGGCGGTGCTGGCGCGATGATCGAAGCGATCGGGTCGTTTGGCGGCGGCGCCGGCGTCGGCCGCATCGGCAGGTTGTCGAAGTTGCCGAGCTGCGCCGAGACGACCGGCTTGAGCTTGAGGTGGCGCTCGGCGAGGCCCTGGATGCGCAGCGGCGCCTGCAGCTTCGCCCACTCGGCGCGCAGAATGGCGACGGCATCGCGCTCGCGGCGCAGCTCATGCCGCAGCTTGGCGACGCGCTCGGCCTGCAAGGTCGACTCGAACTTGATCTTGTAGACATAGGCCGCGGCGACGACGAGCGCGGCGATGACCAGGATGTTGAGGATGCGCATCATGTCAGCGCCCCCTCATCACGTCGTCAAGCGAGGGCAGCGGCGGCAACAGATCGCCGAGATCGCCATCGAGCGGCGGCGCGGCGGTGCGCTCGGCCGCGCGCAGCTTGGCGGAGCGGGCGCGCGGGTTCTGCGCGACTTCGTCGTCACCCGCGACGACCGGCTTCTTGGTCAGCGTGACGAAGCGCGCCTCGTTGCGCGCGACGTCCGGCATGTGGCGCGAGCCGGCGCGGGTCTCGCCGCGCGAGGCGAGATAGGATTTGACGATGCGGTCTTCCAGCGAATGGAACGACACCACGGCGAGACGGCCGCCCGGCTTAAGAATGCGTTCGGCGGCGAGCAGCGCCGCAGCAAGTTCGCCGAGCTCGTCATTGACGAAAATGCGCAGCGCCTGGAACGTGCGCGTCGCCGGGTGAATGTCGTTCGGCTTGGCGCGCACCACCGAGGCCACCAGCGCAGCAAGTTGCGCGGTGCCGACGAGCGGCGTCTCGGCGCGCGCCTTGACGATGGCGCGGGCGACGGCGCGCGAGTGCCGCTCCTCGCCGAGCCGATAGATGATGTCGGCCAGATCGCGCTCGGAGGCCTGCGCCACGACATCGGCGGCGCTCGGGCCGTCCTTGCTCATGCGCATGTCGAGCGGGCCGTCGAAGCGGAACGAGAAGCCGCGCGCGGCCTGGTCGAGCTGCATCGACGACACGCCGATGTCGAGAACGATGCCGTCAACCACCGTCGCGCCACATTCGCGGGCGACGTCATCGAGATGGGAAAAACGATCTTCGACCAGCGTCAGCCGGCCGGCCGCGTGCTGGACGAGATCGGCGCCGCGCGCCACCGCGCTCTGGTCGCGGTCGATGCCGATGACGCGCGCATCCGGCGCGGCGTCGAGGATCATCCGGGTGTAGCCGCCGGCGCCAAAAGTTCCATCGATGTAGAGGCCGCCGTCGCGCACGTTAAGGAACGCGACCGCCTCACGGCCCAGCACCGGAATATGCGGCGCGTCTGTGTCGGAACCGCCGAGCGCCACCTTCATGTTTGAACCCGGTCTCCGGACATCGATCCGCCGTCCCTCGCGCCTCGGCCGCGCACGCCAAAAGCCGCCAACATCCCGCCGCGCTTCGTGCCCGGCTGGCCCCGCATCGCGGCGGAAGGCGGCCGATCTCGATGAGAATGCTGCGGTGGGCATTGGCGACTTGAGCGGTAACGGATTGACGCTGCCTCGCCACCCCGTTAAGGGCCACGGCGCAGCGCGCGAACGCCCCATTAAGCCGCTCTTAAACTTAAGGATTTCTTTCGATTCCGCGGCCAAAAGAGGGCGCGGCTCGATTTACCGTCAAGCACCCGCTAATTGTTACGTATCGATGCCCAATCAACACCCGATTGCAGGCTGGCAATGACCGTTTTCCAGCCGGACTCCTTCATGGTTGCCGACGTGCTGCCGTCGCCGAATTTCGACGAGCGCGCGGGCGGGCGCCAGCCGGACCTCATCCTGCTGCACTACACCGGCATGCAGTCCGGCGAGGCGGCGCTCGCCCGCCTGACCTCGGCCGAGTCCAAAGTGTCGTCGCACTATGTCGTGTTCGAGGATGGCCGGATCTTCCAATGCGTGCCGGAGAACCTGCGCGCCTGGCATGCCGGTGTGTCGTCGTGGGCGGGGGAGACGGATATAAACTCCTGCTCCATCGGCATCGAAATCGTGAACCCCGGTCATGAATTCGGCTATGCCGAGTTCCCGCTGCGCCAGACCGCGGCGGTCATCACGCTGTGCAAGTCGATCCTGACCCGGCGCGGCCCAATCAGCCCGGACCGCGTCCTCGGCCATTCGGACGTGGCACCGTCGCGCAAGATGGACCCGGGCGAAAAGTTCCCATGGGAGCTCCTGAGCAATTCCGGCGTCGGCCACTGGGTGCGCTCGGCCGACCTCGACGTTCCCGGCACCACCCTCCACCCCGGCGATCGCGGCGATCTGGTCGCGCGCATGCAGCGCGGCTTCGAGGTTTACGGCTACGGCATCGAGCCGACCGGCCACTATGACGACAAGACCGTCGATGTGATCGCCGCCTTCCAGCGTCATTTCCGGCCGGCGCGGGTTGACGGCATCGCCGATCCCTCGACCGTGCTGACCCTTGGCCGGCTGATTCAGTCGCGGCCAGAGCTGCGGCGCTGATCAGACCGTCACCACGATCTTGCCGAACTGCTCGTTCGACTCGAGATAGCGGTGCGCTGCCACGATATCGTCGAAGGCAAAAGTCCGCGCGATGACCGGCTTGAGCGTGCCGCTCGTCAGCCCGTCGAGAATGAAGGCCTTGGCCGCCGCCAGCCGGCCGTCGTCGCCGGTGATCTCGTGCACAAGATAGCCACGCAAGGTCAGCGCCTTGCGCAGCACCGTCCATAGCGGGAACGGCGTCGGCTCACGGCTGAGGCCACCATACTCGAACAGGATGCCGCCCTGCGCCATCGCCGCCGTCAGCGGCTCGAAGATCGGGCCGCCGATCGGATCGAACACGACCCGCGCGCCATCCAGCCCCACGATATCTCGAAGCCGCGCGCCGAGATCCTCCTCCTCCGACGCGGCGACATGCGCCGCGCCGGCGTCGAGCAGGCCCTGCTTCTTGCGCGAGGTGCGCGTCACGGCAACCGGCACCGCGCCGACCATTCTGGCGATCTGGATCGCGGCGAGACCGACGCTGCTCGATGCGGCAGTGATGATGACAACATCGCCTTTGCCGAGTTTCGCAATGTCGATCAGCGCGCCATAGGCCGTGAGATATTGCATCCAGGCGGCGGCGGCTTGTTCAAAGCTCAGCGCCGGCGGATGCTTGACCACAAGGCGTACCGGATAAGTCGCGACCTCGCCGTAAGCGGGCCAGCGGATCATGGAAATCGGCGGCACGACACTGACCGCATCGCCCGGCTCGAACTCGTCCACCCCGTCGCCGACGGCTTCAATGATGCCGGCGGCTTCGAAGCCGAGCCCTGACGGAAATTCCGGCGTCTCCAGATAGCCGCCGATACGCAGCAGCGCCTCCGCCCGGTTCAGGCCCAAAGCCCTGACGCGGATGCGGACCTCGCCGCGGCCGGGCGGCGGCACCTCGACCTCCTCGATGCGCAGCACCTCGGGACCGCCATGCTCATGAAAGCGAACGACACGGGCCATCAGTCAACTCCAAAAGATTTGATCTGAATGGGCTGTGCCAGCTCCGCTTGAACCGATAAATGGGGCGTCAGGCAGAACAGTCGAAACTATTGGTTTGGAATATGGACCGCCTCACCAGCATGGCCGTGTTCGTCAAGGCGGTCGATCTCGGCTCCTTCAGCGCCGCCGCGACCGCGCTCGACCTGTCCGGCCCGATGGTCGGCAAGCACATCCGCTTCCTCGAGGAGCGCCTCGGCGGGAAGCTGCTCAACCGCACGACCCGACGCCAGAACCTGACCGATTTCGGCCGCGCCTATTACGAGCGCTGCCGCATCGTGCTGGCGGAAGCCGATGCCGCCGATGCGCTCGCGGCCGATCAGATCGGCGAGCCGCAAGGCCGGTTGCGTGTGACCATGCCGGTGCATTTCGGCAGGCGCTGCGTCGCCCCGGTGCTGCTCGAGATGGCGCAGCGTTATCCAAAGCTGGAGCTTGAACTGTCACTCAGCGATCGCATCGCCGACCTCGCCGAAGGCGGATTCGACCTCGCCATCCGCACCGGCCATCTGGCGGATCGTTCCGGCGTCATCGCACGGCGCGTCGGCCGCCAGCGCATGATCGTCTGCGCATCGCCGGCTTATCTCGAAGTGCATGGCACGCCGTGCACGCTCGACGAACTCGGCACGCATCAGGCGATCGTCTATCGCCGCGGCGGCCCTGTTTCGCCGTGGCTGTTTCCGCACGACAACCAGCCGCCGCGCGAGGTGCGACCGCCGCACCGGCTGCGGCTCGACGATCTCGACGCCATTGCCGATGCCGCAAGCGCGGGCATGGGCGTTGCCTGGCTGCCGTCCTGGCTGGTGCGCGACCGCCTGCAGAACGGCGCTCTGGTCGAACTGCTGACGAGCGAGCCCGGCTATCCTTACGACGTCTATGCGTTGTGGCTGCAGACGCCGCATATGCCGATGAAGCTGCGCATTGCCATCGACGAATTGGCCGCGGCCCTGCCCCGACTTACCTAGGCCACCGATGCATTACGAACCGCAATAAGCCTCGAGCCGGTAGCCATCCGGATCGACGACGAAAGCAGCATAATAGTTTTCGCCATAGTCCTTGCGCAGGCCCGGCCTGCCGTTGTCGCTCGCGCCGGCTTTCAGCGCCGCGGCATAGAAAGCATCGACGCTGGCGCGCGTCGGCGCCGTGAAGCAGAAATGCAGTCCGGACTCCGGATCGGCCGGGACAGGCCGCTCGGCCGCGCCGATCCAGAGACCGATCGTGTCACGTCCGTAGCCTAGCGAGCCCTCGCTCTCATACTTTCGCGTCAGCCCGAGCGGCGCGAGCGCCGCATCGTAGAAGACTTTGGCGCGCGCGACATCGCGAACGCCGATGGAAACATGGTCGAACATCGCCGTCTCTCCCTGAGTTCGATGTCACGCGCTGCGCCGCGCGTGGAAA
The DNA here is from genome assembly GCA_035556455.1 of Pseudolabrys sp. GTDB lineage: Bacteria > Pseudomonadota > Alphaproteobacteria > Rhizobiales > Xanthobacteraceae > Pseudolabrys. The sequence goes on along the minus strand of DATMEX010000032.1, from coordinate 147,639 downwards.
TTCGCCTGCAAATGCCAATTCGCGCCGCCATCTAGCGAGCGCTCGCCACGCCAGCGGAAGGAATTGGGCGTGATCTCGCCGAACGTCCAGCGCAGATGAACGCCATTGCCCACGTCACCGACCTGCACGATGCCGTTCCCCTGCGCACGGCCGAGCTGGCGTGTGTAAAGCTGCTTGAGCGGATCGTTCCAGAGAATGTGCCAGGCGTCGAGACCGGGATCATAGACGCGCAAGGTGGTGCCATAAAAGACGTCCGGCAGAATCCAGACATCCTGGATGGCGCGGCCATCGAGCGCCCATGCGAAATGAATTTCGCCGCGGCCGCGATACTCGCCGCCGTCATCCTTGTGCACCAGCGCGTCGAACTCCCAGTCGCCGATGAACTGCCCATAGAGCGCCATCCGATCGGCGCGATCCGCCGCCGGCCCCGGCGACACCAGGGCATTCACGAAACCCGAAGACAATTGAACCATCGCGGCTCCTCCGTCGGCTCTGATAGAAAGACGACCGCGCCGGCGCTTGGGAAAAATTGCTAAGTTTCAAAACGTCCGGCGCCGGTTTTCGGCGCACGCGCTTTGCGCTAAACTAAGAGCATGACGGTGCAAACGACCATCGTCGCGTCAGGGCCGGGCTGGCAGGTGATGGATGTCGTCTGCGCCAGCGGTCCGCGCGACAAGCCCTTCGAAGAGCAGCATGGCGGCATCTCGATCGCCGCGGTGATGCGCGGCAGCTTCCAGTATCGCACGCGCCAGGGTTCCGCGATGCTGGTGCCCGGCGCGCTGCTGCTCGGCGATGCCGGCGCCTGTTATGAGTGCGGCCACGAGCACGGCGTCGGCGATCGCTGCCTCGCCTTTCACATGACGCCGCAATGTTACGAAGAAGCCGTGGCGGAGACCGCAGGGGCGCGCAGCATCGCGCTGTCACGCGCCAGCCTCCCGCCGCTGCAGCAACTCACCGGCGTCCTCGCCGATGCGCAGGCCGCACGCGACGATGGCGACGCGGAGACTTTCGATGAATTGCGCATGCGTCTCGCCAGCGCGGTGGCGACAATGCTGGCGCCGCGTGTGGGGCGGCGCTCTCCCAGCGCACAAGACGAGCGCCGTATCACCGCGGCGGTGCGGCACATCGAGACTCATGCCGAAGACAAACTCGGCATTCCCGCGCTGGCCCGCGTGGCAGCGATGAGCCCCTATCATTTCCTGCGCACCTTCCGGCAGGTTACCGGCGTGACGCCGCATCAGTTCATCCTGCGCACGCGGCTCTATCGCGCGGCGCTGCGGCTGCGTGGCGGCGACGAGCCCATCTCGGCGATCGCCTTCGACTGCGGCTTCAACGATCTGTCGACCTTCAACCACCGCTTCCGCCGCGTCATCGGCGTGGCGCCAGGCGATTATCGCCGGCGCAGGCGCGTCACTTAAGCCGTCGGCCCGGGAATTTCGGGAATGCGCCACGGCGCGTGGCCGAAGCGTTCGCGCAGGAATTCGATGAACACGGCGACGCGCGGCAGGCGGTTGCGGCCGGCCGGATAAATCGCGGCCAGCGGAAACGGCTCGACGTGATGCGTCGCCGTCAGCAGCGGCACGAGGTCGCCGCGCTGCAACGGATCGCCGACGATGACATCGGACAGCCGGATGATGCCGCCGCCCTCGAGCGCCATGCGCAGCGCCGCCTCGGCATTATCGGTGACGACGCGCGGCCGCACGGCAACGACATCGATGCCGGCGCGCGTCTTGAACGGCCAGCGATTGAGGCCGGGCCCGTCAACGACGATGCAGTCATGCGCCTTGAGATCGGCGGCGCTCTGCGGCGTACCGCGCTGCTTGAGATAGGACGGCGCCGCGCAGATGACGCGTTGCAGGTCCGCCAGCTTGCGCTGGATGAACGGGCCTTCCGGGATATGGCCGGAGCGGACGGCGATGTCGGTCTGCTCCTCGATCAGGTCGACCAGGCGGTCGGTGATCGACAGCTCGATGTCGATTTCCGGGTAGCGCGTGAGGAAATCCGGCAGCGCCAAAGTGAGCTGGTGCAGGCCGAATGCGGTACCGGAATTGATGCGCAGCCGGCCGCGCGGCGCGCCGCGGGCGCGGGCGACTTCGGCCTCCGCCTCCTCGATATCGGCCACGATACGACGGGCGCGCTGCAGGAAAGTCTCGCCTTCCGGCGTCAGGGCCAGCCGGCGGGTGCTCCGCTCGAGAAGGCGGACGCCGAGCCGATCCTCCAGCCGCGACACCAGCTTCGACACGGCCGAGGGCGTTAGCCCTAAGTCCTTGGCTGCCTGAGAGAAATTGCCGCGATCCATGACGCGGACGAAAACCCGCAAATCCGACGTGGCGTCCATATCTGTTCCAATCGTTCACAGATGTATGCGCAGCATAGCGGATTATCATTCAGATAGAAGATAATATTATGCAGTCAGCGCATGGGACACACCAGACCCTAGGGCGCTGGAGATGAAAATGACCACGCTGAACACCTTCACCGCCGCCTCCCGCTCGGACATGGATCGTGTCGTCCGAGAGGCCCGCGCCGCCCGCGCTGAGGCCATCCGCGCCGGCGCCCACAATTTCGCGACCGCAATCAAGCGCCTGTTCTCGGCGCTCCGTCCCCAGGCTGCGCACTAAGCGCGCCGCCTGACCCGAATTTCTCGTCGGATTGAACCTCCCGCGAGACGACTGAGCTAGCGCGCCTTCCCCTCCTACCGGCGCGCTTGACTTGCCTAAGCGGATTTTTCCCAAGGCACCCAGCCCGGACCGGTCATCCCCTCGACCAGTCCGGGCTTTTTTTTGGCTTTTCTGCTGACGCATGATCTTTTTCCGAAAACCGGAAACCACTTTTCGGGATCATGCGCGACTTGAGCGCGCGCGCCTTGACGCGCCCCTCCGCAATCTCCATTCCTCATCCTGTCAGTCGGCCGGACGGCCGCTCCGCGCCAATGCCGAAAGGCGGCCGGGGAGGAAAGTCCGGGCTCCATGGACAAACGGTGCCGGATAACGTCCGGCGGGATGTAGGCTTCATCGCCCGTGTCCCAGAGACAGTGCCACAGAAAACAGACCGCCTTCGGCCGCGTGGCGTATTGGCCAAAGGTAAGGGTGAAACGGTGGAGTAAGAGACCACCGCGCGCGTCAGCAATGACAGCGGCACGGCAAACCTCACCGGGAGCAAAACCGAATAGGGATGACGCTGAGGCTTTCGGGCCGAAGACCTGTCCAGGTCAGTCATCCGGGTAGGTTGCACGATGCGCCGGGCAACCGGCGTACCAGATGAATGGCCGTCACGTTTGCGGAGCGATCCGCAGGCCATACAAAACCCGGCTTACAGGCCGGCTGATAAGATGACGGGGGCCCGGTGGGAAATCACCGGGCCCTCACCACGTCTGCCTTAGCCGTCCATTCAAGCCATGACGCGCTCGGCGCAAGCCGGCTTGAGCGCACCCGCATAGCCGAGCCAGATCGCGATCGAGCCGAGCGCGAAGCTTCCCAGCACGATGAAGGCCGCCGGATAGCCGAACTGTTGTGCGATCCAGCCGCCGATGGCCGGGCTGAGCGAAGCGCCGATGCCCTGCACCGTCATCACCGCGCCCTGCCCGACATTGACGCGGCCGGTGCCATCGAGAATGCGCGCGACGAGGCCAAGCACGGCAACGCTCTGCAGGCCCGCGCCGATGCCGTCGAGCGCCTAGACGGGGAACACGCCCCACGGTTCGAGCACGACGGCGGCGATGACGCCGCGCAGCGGCAGCGACAGAAACGAAATCAGCAGCACGAGCCAGTAGCCTTCGCGCTCGGCCATGCGCATGGCGGCCAAGGACGCGACGACCATCACGCCTTGCGCGACAATGATCGTCATGGCGACGAAGCCGGTGCCGTTGCCTTCCTGGCCGGACACGACGGCCAGCCCGTAAAGCGGCAGCATCGCGCCATTGCCGAGATGAAACAGCGCCAGCGCCGCCGACAGCATCAGCAAGGGCCGGCACTGCCACAGCACCGACCAGGCGCTCACCGTGCCGCCCTGCGCGCCGCCATCGAGACCGCGCGCCACATTGTGATCGATGGCGGCGCTGGGGATTAGCGCCGCCGATGCGAAGGTGAACAGGCCGAACACCGCGGCGAGAATGAACACCGCCGGAAAGCCGTAGAGCCAGCCGAGATAGCCCGACAGCGCCGCGCCGGCGACGTTGCCGGCATGGTTGAACGCCTGATTGCGGCCGTTCTGCCGATTGAAGCCGGACTGCCCGACGAGGCCCAAAGTGATCGCGGCAACCGCCGGTACGATGGCGGCGCCGGCGACCGCGGTCGCGACCTGCGAAGCCGCGACCACCCAGAAGTTCTGGGAGTAAAGAATGATCGCGGACGCCGCGACGGTGAAGAAGCCCGGCACGATGACATAAGCGCGCTTGTAACGCGTCGCGTCGATCAGCGCGCCGGCCGGCGTCGTCATGATCATGCCGGCGACGCCGCCTATCGTCATCACGGTGCCGATCCAGCCGCTGTGCCAGCCATGCGCCAGCAGGAAGACGCCGAGGAAGGGCCCGATCCCCGCCTGCATATCGGCCATGAAGAAGTTGAGCGCTTCGAGAGCCGTCCGGGCTCGCGGCATCGGACACCTGTGGCGGGCAAGACTTTTTGGCGGGAATAGAAAGAGCAGGCCGAGAACCGGGCCGCCGCGGCGGAGTTCCCCGCGGCGGCCCGATTTTATCTCACGTTAATGCGGACACCGCGGCCGGCCATTTGTGATCGCCGGCCTCGACCGGCTTCACCTTGCGGATATGGCCGTCGAGCTCGACATGCAGTTCCTCGAGCTTGCGCTTGTTGCCCTTCTTGCGGCCGAGCACCTCGAAATGCTTCGGCTTGCGGCGCGGCTCATCGAGCACGGCGTAGCCCGCCGCCTTGGCAGCTTCGATGGCGACCGCCGGATCGGCGTCTTCATGGTGGTGATGATCGTGATGGTGGTGATGATGGTGGTGCTTGGGACCATGCTCGATGCGCACCGTCTTGCCGCCGGCGGTGAAGGCGAACACCTTCAATTCGGTCGGTTTCATCTCGCCGGCGATCGTCACCTCGGCGCCGATGCGCAGCTTGATCTTCTCTGCGCCATGCGGCGTCAGGTCGGCCAGCAGGTGGCCGGTCTTGGTCTTCAGGACAAACCGGTGCCCGAAGACAAGAGCAATGGTTCCGGTAGCGGTGCGTTCAGGGTGATGCGGCACTTTGATTCTCCTCGATGCAACGGGTCGAGGCGAACCTAGAGGCCGGCCGGCAACCCAGCCTGAATGGATCGGTTCAGGTTCGGTTAAGCTGGCCGGATGCGATCAGCGCACGCGCTCCGCCGCGGCGACAATGGCGCCGAGCTTCTCCTCGGCCGAGGCCATGCCGCAGATCGGGTTGTCGGCGAAGGTGGCGAAGCCGCAATCGGGATGCAGCAGCACGCGCTCGCGACCGAACAGGCTCACGGCTTCCCTTACCTTGCCCTCGATGTCGGCCACCGCTTCGGTATGCGCGCATTTCTGGTTCACGACGCCGACGCCGATGCGGGCATCGTCCGGCAACTGCCGCAGCAATTCCATCTCGCCGGCCCGCGGCGTGCACATCTCCAGCAGATAGGCGCCGACCTTCATGGCGCCGAGCGTGTCGATCAGCGGCGCGTAGCTGCCGGCCAGCGCCACGGATTCGTCCGGCGTCCAGTTGCCGCGGCAAACATGGACGGCGATGCGCTCACGCGGCATGCCTTCGACCACGGCGTTGACGAGATCGCGCGCGAAACCGAGCTCGTGCTCGGGCCCGCGCGATTGCGACAGCGCGCCGCACATGAAACTCGGCCGGCTCTTGGGGCCGGAGAACACCACTTCCGACAGCACCGGCTCGTCGAACTGGATCAGCGACACGCCGGCATCGACGAGTTCGGTCAGCTCGGCGCGCAAGGCCGCGACGATATCCTCGGCGATCTCCTCGCGGCTCTGATAGGCGCGCTCCTGCAGACATTCCATCCACATGGTGCGGGTCAAAAGATAAGGCCCCGGCAGCGCGATCTTGATCGGCTTGGCGGTCAGCGTGCGCAGGAAATCGAATTCATGCGCGGCGAGCGAGCGGCTGCGGCCGATGCGGCCGAACACCGCCGGATGGCGCACATCGGCGGCCGGCACATCGAGCGCGCGCAATTCGCGCTCGAACTCCTCCGGGTGATCGACCAGCGGCAACAGGTCGGTCAGCGGAATGAGCTGGCAATTGTCGAGCCGCGTGGCGACGAAGCTGGCGTAGCTGTCGCGGCGCTGCTCGCCGTCTGTCATGACGCCGACGCCGGCGCGGTCCTGCGCCGCGGCGACGAGGCGCACGGCGTCGTTGGCGGTCTCGTGAAACGCCGCTTCGTCGAGTTTGCCCGAGACGTAGTCGTGCATGGTCTCGACCATCCAGCGCGGCCGCGGCCAACTGCCGATTCCCATCACCGACAGCGGCGGGATCGGCGGCGCGGGCCGCTTCTCGCGCGGCGGCGCGGCCGGCGCCGGCGTTGGCGCAGTGGCCACAGCGACAGCCGGTTTGGTTTCGACCTTCTCCGGACTCTTGCCGCGCTCGTCGAGCTTGCCCTTGCAGATGAGAAAGCTGCGCTGCTTGCCGTCCTTGATGAAGGACACCAGATCGTTGCCTGTCAGCCGGCACCACGCCGGCAGATCCTCGTCGACCGAGATTTCGGTCGAGAGGATTTCCAGCAACTGGCCGCGCGCCATCGGATCGATGTGCTTGCGGATCAGCAGCAGCAGGCCGTTGCCGCAATCGAGATCGCCGCCATCGAAGGAAACGTCGGGCGAATGCGGATGCGCGGTCGTCATCATCACCTCAAGCGGGCTCAAGCAGATCGGCGGCGGCCGATCTCATAGCCGACAGCGGCGAAGCCCAGCAGCAGCACGACCAGCGCCGCCAGCATGCCCGGCGACAGCCCCGCGACCACGGCCGTCGGCGGCGCATGCGAGGCCGCTGGCGCCGGCGTGACCGGCTTGACCTCGGTGCCGCTGGCGCGCGCCGCCGCCTGATAGGTCCGATCGAGCAGGCCGCGGCCGACATCCTTCAGGATGGCCTGACCGGCGACGCGGCCCTGGCCGAGCACCAGATCGACATTGGCGACGCCGGGACCGCCGAGATTGATCGAGCGATTTCCCTTGCCGTCCTCGACATGCCAGCCGAGCACGTCGCCGCCTTCGACCTTGTCGACCACGATCTTGAAGTAGCCTTCCGGCCCGTTGAAGGAGCCGCCGGACTTCAGCCTGATCTCTTCCTTGTTGACCAGCATGAAGCCGAAGTTGTGCCCGGTCGGGCAGCCGACCGGATAGACCGAGAAGCGCGTGTCGGGCGCATAGTCGGCGCCGTAGTTCAGGCTGAAGGCCTTGGCGTAGATCTTGAGATTGGCCTTGCCGTCCTTGAACGGCTCCGGCCACGGCGACAGGAAACCGGCGATATCGCCGTGCTCGAACATCAGCGCCTTGCGCGCGCCGGTGTCCTCGATCAGCAACTCGTTGTTGACCGGGCCGATGGTGCGGTTGAGCACGACATTGCCGCCTTCCAGCACCTCGATGCGCACGGTGCCGGCTTCGGCGTTGAGTTCGGCGACGCGGATGGTGCGGTTGCCGGACTTCCATTCATCGCCCGCGCCGGCAAGACCGGCGAACAACTTCTCGTCGGCGAGCAGCAGGCGGTCCATGCGCACGCCGGAGATCCAGTCGAACACCAGCTTCTGCGGCGAGACTTCGCGCGCCTGGCCCTGGTTGTAGAGCTGGATGAACTTGTTGCCGATGCCCCAGCCCGGCTGGTTGGCCGACAGCATGGGCGAACCGAAGGCCCATTCCCAATCCGTGCCGGCGATCGTCTTGACGTGCAGCGCGTGGTTTGCGGTCTTGTTGTGACCGACCGTGGCGTAATACTGATAGACGGTGCCGCCGACGACGACGCTCTGCCCGGCGGGGATGGTGACGTTCTCCTTCACCACGATGCTCATGTCGTAGTCGATATAGGTCGGCGTGCGGCCGAGCACCGGAATGGTCTCGCCGCGCAGCGCCACTTCGCCGCCCATCGTGTCCTCGAGATAATAGAGGCCGCCCGGCGGGATGATGACTTCGCCGTTCTCGACCCTGCTCTTGCGGATGAAGACGGAGTCGAATTTCGGCGGCCGGTTGAGGCCGAAATCGTCCTTGAAGCCGCGCGCCTGCGGCAGGCCGGGCAGACCCGGCACATAAGCCGGCTTCACCGGGCGATCGGCGACCAGCGAGAATGGCGGCGGCGCGATGTCCGTGGTGGCGATCGGATGAGCGAGCGGCGCACCCGGCTTCATCGGCGCGAGCACGGTGTTGTAATCGGTGGCAAAGGCCACGGATGCCGTCGCCAGCAACAGCGCGGCGGCGATGCTTGTGGTGCGGAATGTCATTATCGTCCCCCTCAGATTGTTTTTGCCGCAGCCGGCAGCGTGTCCTGCGGCAGCGCGCATGACGCATTGGCGGCGCGCCGGCTGAGGTAAAGCGTGCCCCAGCCGGTCAGCATCAAGGTGTTGAGCATCAGCAGCCATTTCGGCACGCCGGCGAGCAAGGTGCCGGCAAGGCCGAGACCGACGACCGACAGCACCGGCGCCAGACAGCTCACGCACAGCGCCGACAGCGCCAGCACGCCGCCGCCGAGCGCCGCGCCGCCCGCGGCCCGCCCGCCACCGCGACGTGCGGTGGCAAGCGCAAAGCCCATGAAGGCGACGGCAAGGCCGACGGAGATCGTCGTGTAGATTTCGCCCATGCGCTGGAAGCTGACCCACCACGCTTCGGAACGCTCGAAGGTCAGCTTGCCGGCTTCGACGAACTCGCCGGGCAGAAAGCCGCAGTTCTCGGCGTCGGCCGCCGTGGCCGGCATCTCGAACAGCGCGAAGCTTAAGCCGACGTAGCCGAGCGCGGCCACGACGAAGAGAACGATCATCAACCGATACGGAATCATCGCCGTGGCCCTTTCAGCGGGTCGAGGTCAGTAGCTGACGCTCGGGGCGCCCTCGCCCATGAACTCGACGAGCTTGGCGCCGCCGACGATCACCGCGCCGGGGATCAGGTTGTTCTCGTCGAGCGCGCGCTTCTTGAAGCACGGCGAGCAGACATAGATTTCGCCGCCGGCCTCGACGAAGTTCTTCATCAGGTCCTTGAGCGCCGCGAAGCCCTCTTCATGGATGTCGTCGGCATAGCCCTTCTGCGACAGGCGGGTGCCTTCGATCGACAGGAAGACCAGCGTCTTCTTGTCGGAGGCGACGGCGGCATTGGCGACGACGAAGGCAACGGTGGCCTTGTCGGTGTTGTCCTTGGCCGAGGTCAGGCTGACGACGAATTTACCGGGCATCGCATTCTCCTTTTTTCGTTGGTTGTGCCGAGCCGAAGGCGTGGCGGGTTGAGGTCAGTTCCAGTCGGTGCGCGATCTGATCCAGAAGCTTTTGGCGCCCGGATCGTGATGGACGAGTTCGTTGCGGGTCAGCCGGCACCAGGCCGGCAGGTCCTCGACCGCGCCGGGATCGAGCGAGATCACCTTGATGATGCCGCCGGGCATGGCGCGCAGGCGCTTGCGCAGATCGAGCACGAGCTCGCCGCAGCCGAGATCGCCGGCATTCCATTCGTCGTCGGCGCGCGGCGGGGCTGTGAGGCGGGCGGGTTCGGACACATGCATTCCTTTCGCCGCGGCGCTCATCAGCGCGCGACGCCTGACGAACAAGCGAATGACAAACAAGCGTGTTGGTATCGACGCGCGTCAGGCGCGCCGACAGATCATCGACGTCATGGGAAAGGAGCGGACTTCGCCGAGACAACGCCGCGCCGGAAAACCGGCGCATCCAGCCCACACGGAGCATGGCGTTCTAGCGAGGTCGCTCTACGAAAAACATTAGAGGCCGAAAAAGGCCCGGTCAAGAAAGCTATTTTCCATCCATCAGCGCGTTGATCTTGCCGATCAGGCGCTGGATATCGACCGGCTTGGTGTCGAAATCGTCGCAGCCGGCATCGCGCGCCTTCTTCTCGTCTTCGGCCATCGCATGCGCGGTGAGCGCAATCACCGGAATCGCCTTCGTCGCGGGATCGGCCTTGACGCGGCGGGTCGCTTCCCAGCCGTCGATGACCGGCAGGCTCATGTCCATGAGGATGATGTCGGGGCTCTCCGAGCCGGCCATCGCGATCGCCTGCTGGCCGTCCACCGCCATCACCACCTCGTAGCCGTTGCGCGCAAGGCGGCGCGAGAGCATGTCGCGGTTCATCTCGTTGTCTTCGACCAGCAGTACTTTCATCATCAGAGCCTTCCCATTCCAATTATTGCCCGGCTTTCGCCGCGCCGGCGTGATGCCGGTGCGCCAGCGCCGACAGCGCCGCGCCCAAGGTGCCGATCGGCTGGCCGCTCTTGCTCAGCACCAGCAGCGTGCGTTCGGCCAGGAACGCACGCTCCTCGTCGGTGAGGTCCTTGGCGGTCAGGACGACGACCGGCACATCCTTCATGCTGTCGAATTCGCGCACCTTCTCGAGGAAGGCAAAGCCGTCGACTTCCGGCATCATCAGATCGAGCAGCACCAGCGCCGGCGGCTGATGGTTCGACAACCAGCCCAGCGCCTCGCGGCCGTTGGCGGCCTGCGCCGGAGTCATGCCCGCGCCCCGCACCGTGTTGGCAACGAGTTCGCGCACGTCGGCGTCGTCATCGACGATGAGGACGGTCGAATCCTCCTTGGCCGGCGCCAGCTTGCGCAGCAGCGCGGTGAGCCGGGTGCGGTCGATCGGCTTGGTCATGAACTCGGAGGCGCCGAGCGAGAAGCCGAGATTGCGGTCGTCGACGATGGTCAGCATGATCACCGGGATGTGCTCCAGCGCCGGCTCCGACTTCATGATGCCGAGCACCGACCAACCGTCGATCTTCGGCATCTGCACGTCGAGCGTGACGATGTCGGGCGGCGACTTGCGCATGATCGAGAGCGCCTCGGCGCCATCGCGCGCATGCAGCAGCACATAGCCTTCGCGGCCGAGCGTCGCGGACAAGACATCGTGCACCGCCGGATCGTCATCCACGATCAGCACGGTAATCGACGAAGCAACGCCTTCCGGTGCAAGGCCGAGATCGTCCGCCAACGACGTCTTGCCCTCACCGCCTTCGCGGTCCGGCAGAACGATGCTGAAGGTCGTGCCCTTGCCCGGCGCGCTGACCACATCAATGGTGCCGCCGAGCATGGTGACGAAGTGCTTGGTGATAGTCAGGCCGAGGCCGGTGCCGCCGAAATTGCGTGTGGTCGAGGAATCGGCCTGTGTGAAGGCCTGGAACAGGCGCCCGACCTGCTCCGGCGTCATGCCCATGCCGCTGTCGCCGACATCGAAGCGGACGAGGTCGCGGCCATCCTCGCTCGTGTGTCGCGAAAGCCGCAGCAGCACCGTGCCCTGCTTGGTGAATTTGGCGGCATTGCTGAGCAGGTTGATCAGGCACTGCTTGAGCTTGGTCAGGTCGGTATTGAGCGTACCGATGTCCGGCGGACATTCGATGATCAGCCGGTTGCCGTTCTTGGCGATCATCGGATCGACGATGGTCTTCACGTCGCCGATGGTCTTCGGCAGATCGAGGCGCTCGAGATAGACTTCCATCTTGCCGGCCTCGATCTTGGACAGATCGAGGATCTCGTTGATCAGCCCGAGCAGATGCTTGCCGGCCGCGCTGATCTTCTCCAGATCGCCGAGCGCGGCCTTGTCGCCGCGGTCCTGCGCATCCTCGGCGAGCAATTCGCTGTAGCCGATGATGGCGTTGAGCGGCGTGCGCAGCTCGTGGCTCATATTGGCGAGGAAGGAGGACTTCACCTTGTTGGCGGACTCGGCATCCTCCATCGCCTTGCGCAGCGCCAGCTCCTGCTTCTTGCGCTCGGTGATGTCGGCGTAGATGGCAATGAAGCCGCCGCCGGGCACCGGGTCGCGGCGCACTTCCATGACCATGCCGTCCGGCCGGGTGCGCTCGAAGGAGTGCGAGGTACCGAGCACTGCGAGACGTTTCGCCAGCTCCTTCTCGATATCGATGTTGTCGCCGAACTCGCCGCGCGCGCCGAGATAGCGGATGTAGTCGGAGAAGGTGCGGTCGGTGCCGAGGAATTCCTCGGGCATTTCGAGATATTCGACAAAGCGCTCGTTCCAGGTCACGAGCTTGTGGTCGGCGTCGTACAGGGCGACGCCCTGCTGCATGTTGTCGATGGTCGCGCGCAGGAAGGCATGTTCTTCCTTCGACGACAATTGCCGCTTCATGGTTGCCTGCACGGCATCAGCCCCGGGTGTTTGCAGCGTCGGATTTCAAGTGAAAGCTGTAGGCCATGCGCGCTCACGGCTCCAGCAGAAAATAGGTTTGCATCGGGCCCTTGCCCTTGACCTCGATGACGCCGCGCGGCTCGAGCGGAAATTCGTCGCCGAGCGCCCGGCGGGTCGCCTCGGTGAGGTGAATACGGCCGTTGACGGAGTGGGACTCCATGCGGCTCGCGGTGTTCACGCTGTCGCCCCAGACGTCGTAGGCGAATTTGTGCGTGCCGATCACGCCGGCGACGATCGGGCCGGTGTGAATACCGATGCGGGCCTCAAGATTGAGGCCCGTCGCGCCGGCAACGTCGCGCACCGCGCGCATCATGCGCGGGGCGAGCCGCGCGATACGCTGGGCGTGGTCGGGCTGCGGCTCGGGAATGCCGGCCGCCGCCATATAGGCATCGCCGATGGTCTTGATCTTTTCGACACCGGCCTCGGCGGCCAGCGCGTCGAACTGGGTGAAGATCTCGCCGAGGAAATCGAGCACGCGCGCGGCCGGCATGGCGCCGGACAGCACGGTGAAGCCGGCGAGATCGCAGAACAGAATGGTCGATTCATGCACCTGATCGGCGATCCTGACCTCGCCGTCGCGCATGCGCCTAACGATGCTCGGCGGCAGGATGTTGAGCAGCAGCGCTTCCGACTTGCGCTTTTCCGTCTCCAGATCGGCCAAGAACTTCTTCTCGCGGTCGCGCAGCCATTTCTTCTCCAGGGACGAATTGATGCGGCTGCGCAACAGGATCGGATCGAACGGCTTGGACAGATAATCCTCGGCGCCGGCCTCGATGCAGCGCACGATGCTGTCGAGTTCGTCGAGCGCCGAGATGACGATGACCGGAATATGCCGCGTCGACGCGTCGCTCTTGAGGCGGGTGAGCACATCGAAGCCGCCGATCTCCGGCATGATGAGATCGAGCAGCACGAGATCGAAATCGTTCTCACCGATCAGCGCGAGCGCCTGGGCGCCGTCGGCGGCGGTGACGACGGCATGGCCTTCGCGCGTCAGGCGGCGCTCCAGCACGTCGCGGTTGGCGGCATTGTCATCGACGACGAGAATGCGGCTCTGCCGTTCGATGAGGTGTGAAACATCGGCCTTGAGCGGCTCGACGGTGCGCAGCACGTCCGCGACAATGCCGGCACGACCGACGAATTGAGCGGCGAGCTTGTCCTCGCGCGCGATCGGCGCCTCGTCGATATGCGTCAGCGCCACCATGGCGTCGATCTGGCCAAGCAACTGGTCGGCGGCCTGCTTGAGCTTGACGAGATCGTCGCGCAGCGGCGCGTCGTCCTGACCTTCCATATCCTCGACCAGCATCTCGCTGTAGCCGATGACGGCATTGAGCGGTGTGCGCAGATCGTGGCGAATACGGCGGTTGAACTCGCGATCGTTCTCGCCGAGCTTGCGATCATGACCTGAGTCGGCGACCACGGCACTGACGAAAGCGTTCAGCTTCGTCGCCGCGCTCTGCATGCGGTCGAGGTCGTCGAACAGGTCCGTTGCATCGAGACGCCGTGCATCCTCGACGAGAATGTCGAGGAAGTCCGAAATCGCCATGGCCGGCGCCTGCACCTCCTGGCGCAGATAGGCGGCAAGGGCCCGGTTGAGGCGTTGATCGTGGTGCTCAGTCATTGAGAGTGGGGACAATAAGGATGCTGCGGCGCGAAAGCAAAACGTCGACACCGCTCGGTGACAATTCGGCCGTATTCCGTTCAGAAGCAATTCAGACGTGGAACCGCATTCTCGCGATCACGTTAACGATGCTTCCCACAGGAGTCCCTGCCTGATGACGTCCATTCGCTCACTACTGCTCGCTTGCACGGCCCTCACCGCGGTTGCGGGGGTTGCCTTGCCAGCGATGGCCGCAACCGATGCGCCGATTGTGATCGCCCAGGCGGCGCCGCCCGCACCCGACCAGAAGAAGGAAGAGCCGAAGCCCGGGCCGCCCGCCGCCAAGCCGCCGGCGCCTCCGGCCGCTCACCCGCCGGCTCCCCCTGCGGCCGCGCCGCCGCCACCGCCCGCCGCGCAACGTCCCGCGCCGCCGCCACCCGCAGCGGAACGACCCGCACCTCCGCCGCCGGCCGCCGAGCGGCCCCGCCCGCCCGCACCGCCCGCCGCCGAACGACCGCGTCCGCCCCAGCCGCCCGCTGCCCAGGCGCCAAGCGCGCCACCGCCGCCATCAGCGCAGCCGCCGCAGCGAGGCGAACGCCCCGCGGGGCCGCCGCGTGGCGAGCGTCCCGAAGGTCAACGTCCGCCGGGGGCACCGAGCGCACCGCCCGCGCCACCCCCGCCGCCCGCCGCAGAGAAACCTGCAGCGCCGCCGCCGGCCGCGCAGGAGTCCAAGCCCACGACTCCCCCGCCACCCGCGGCACAGGCTCCAGCGACCCAGCCCCAATCCGCCCCGCCGCCGCGTGGCGAAAGGCCTGATCGTCCGCGCGGCGAGCGGCCGGATGGTCAACGTCCGCCGGGGGCTCAGCGTCCCGGCTCACCGCCACCGCCTGCGGCACAACAGCCGGCGCCGCCTCCGCCCGCGGCTCAGCAGCAGCCGCCGAACTCCATCGCCGGCCGCGCGGCGCAGGAAGCCGGTCGCCCGGCGGCCGCACCGCCGCCGCCGCCGACCCAGCCACGCAGCGCCGGCGAATTCATCCGTCGCGGCGATCAGGGGCCGCAGCGCGGTTTCGACGACATCCGTCGCGAACGCCGCGAAACGCGCGATGGCAACCGCACCATCATCACCGAAGGCGATCGCACCATCGTGCGTGACGGCAACCGCACCATCATCCGTCACAACGAAGCCGACCGCTTCGCCATCGACGCGCGCGACGTGCGCGTGACGCGGCGCGGCGACGACACGATCAGCATCATCGTCCGGCCCGACGGCGCGCAGATCATCACCACCACCGGCGGCGATGGACGTCTGCTCCGCCGCGTGCGCCGCGATCGCGGCGGCCGCGAAGTGGTGATCATCGACAACCGCTTCGCCGGGCCGCGCCCCGGCTACTTCGTCGACGTGCCGCCGCCGCGCTGGCGCGGTCCGCCGGAGCGCTACATCCTCGACGGCCGGCGCGCGAACCGGGATGCGATCTTCGCGCTGTTCCTGGCGCCGCCGATCGAACGCATCGACCGCCGCTACACGCTCGAACAGGTGCGTTACAGCGAGCCGCTGCGCGCCTACATGCCGCGCGTCGATCTCGATGTGCATTTTGCCACCGGCTCGTGGCAGATCACGCCGGACCAGATCGACCGCCTCGCGATCATTGCCGACGGCATCAACCGCGCCATCGACAAAAATCCGCGCGAGGTCTTCCTGATCGAGGGCCACACCGACGCCGTTGGCTCGGACGAGGACAACCTGTCTTTGTCCGACCGCCGCGCCGAGGCGGTCGCTGTGGCGCTGACGGAGCAATTCCAGGTGCCGCCGGAGAACCTCGTCACGCAAGGCTACGGCGAGGAATATCTCAAGGTGCAGACCGAAGGGCCGTCCGAAGAAAACCGCCGCGTTGCGGTGCGGCGCATCACGCCGCTGATCGACCAGCAGGCGGGCCGGTAAGCGTTCGCTTCGCCGGACGTTAAGACGGAATAAACAGCCCCCGGAGAAATCCGGGGGCTGTTTTATTTGAGCCGCCGCATTGATGCCATGGTGCGGAACCATCCGCGCCCTGTTCCGTTGACAGTCGCGTCGACGATGCGGCGGTACGCCACAAGTCGCACGCCATGGATTTATTGCAACGATTCCAGGGAGACGTGCGCGATGTCGATCGGCACCATTATTCTGATTATCCTCATCATCGCCTTGCTCGGCGGCTTCTCCGGCATCGGCGGCGGCCCGTTCTACGGCACCGGCTACTATGGCGGCGGCGGTCTGGGTCTTGTGATCGTCGTGCTGCTGATCCTCCTGCTGATGGGACGACTCTAAGCTCACGATCAATGCATAAAAAAGCCGGCGCGTGCGATACGCGCCGGCTTTGCTTCTTCCTCTTGTCGCCCGGATGGCATAGCGACATCCGGCGACATAAGCTCCCGGGTTACGCTTCGCTAACCCGGCTACGAACCAAGCCTTACTTCTTCTCGTAAGCGGCGATCAGCGCCTCGCCATCGGCGCCGGCCTTCTTCTTCCAGTCGGCGGTGAGCTGATCGCCAATCTTCTTCAGACCGGTCTTGAGCGCATCGCTCGGCGGCAACACCTTCATGCCCTTGGCCTTGAGCTCGGCAAGGTACCAGTCGCTCTTTTCTTCCCACATCTTCCAGCCGCGCTCTTCGGCGACGGCCGAGGCCTTCAGGATGGCTTCCTGCGTCGGCTTGTCGAGCGCATCGAACGCCGCCTTGTTCACGAAGGTCATGTTCTTCGGGATCCAGGCCTGGGTGTCGTAGAAGTGGCTCATGGTTTCCCACGCCTTGGTGTCGTAGCCGGTGCCGCCCGAGGTCATGAAGGCATTGACGACGCCGGTCGCCAGCGCCTGAGCCAGTTCGGCGGCCTGCACGGTGACCGACTGGGCGCCGACGAGTTCGCCGATCTTGGCGGTGCCGACGTTATAGGCGCGCCACTTCAGCCCCTTCATGTCCTCGATCGTGTTGATGTCCTTCTTGGCGTAGATGCCCTGCGGCGCCCACGGCACCGCGAACAGAAGGATCATGCCCTGCGAGGCGAGCTTCTTCTCGACGAAGGGCTTCGACGCCGCCCACAGCTTCTTGGCTTCCGGGAAGCTGGTGGCGAGGAATGGCACGACGTCGACGCCGTAGACCGGGTCTTCGTTCTCGTGCAGCGACATCAGCACTTCGCCGGCCTGCGCCTGCCCGGTCTGCACCGCGCGCTTGATGTCCGGCGCCTTGAACAGCGAGGCGCCCGGATGAACGGTGATTTCGAGCTTGCCGCCGGTCGCGGCCGATACGTCCTTGGCGAACAAAGCAAGGTTTTCGCTGTGCGGGTTGTTGGCCGGATAGGCGGCCGGCAGATTCCACTTGGTCTGCGCGGCGGCCGGCGTCACGCCGAGCGCGGCGGCGGCCAGCAGGCCGAGCAGTGCATTACGGTAAATAGGCTTCGTCATTTGAGACCTCACACCTTGCTGTTGTTTGTTCAAATCCTAGCAGAAAACATCCCCGTCCGATCAAGTCCCCTCAAGAGGGCGGGAATGCCAGTTGCGGCAGGAACAGAGCGATTTGAGGGAATTCGGTGATGATGAAGACGGCGGCCAGCAGCAATATGAAGAACGGGAACGCCGCCTTAGCGACGGTCAGCGTGTCCTTGCCGCTCATGTTCTGAAGCACGAACAGATTGAAGCCGACCGGCGGGGTGATCTGCGCCATCTCGACATGCAGAATGAGGTAGATGCCGAACCAGATGAGATCGAGCCCGGCCTGCTCGATCATCGGCAGCACGACCACGGCGGTCAGCACGATCATCGAGATGCCGTCGATGAGACAGCCGAGAATGATGTACATGACCGACAGATAGAGCGCGAGCATGCTCGGCGTCAGGTTCTGGCCTTTGACCCATTCGGCGAGCGCCGCCGGAATGCCGGTATAGGCCATCGCGGCGGTGGCAAAAGCCGCGGCGCCGAGAATGAACATGATCATGCAGGTGAGCCGCGTCGCGCTCATGATGCTCTCGAAGAACGTCTTGCGCGAGAGCGTGCCGCTCCACCAGGCGAGGATCAGCGCGCCGGTGACGCCCCAGGCGGCGCACTCCGTGGCTGTGGCAAAGCCGAGCACCAGCGCGAGGAACACCGCGAGGATGAGCAGCAGGCACGGAATGAGCTTGGTCGATTGCCGCAGCTTCTCGCGAAACGGCATCGGCGGATCGCGCGGCGGCACCTTCGACGGATTGAGCACCGACCAACCCATGATGTAGCCCATGTAGAGCACCATCACGAGCAAGCCCGGCAGAAAGCCGGCGAGAAACACCTGCAGTACGGAAACGTTGGCGGTCACCGCATAGACCACCATGGGAATGGACGGCGGAATGAGCAGCCCGAGGGTGCCCGAACCTGCGAGCGAGCCGAGGCTGATGCGCGGATCGTAGCCGCGCTTTTCCAGTTCGGGCAGCGCGATCTTGCCGATGGTGGCGCAGGTGGCCGCCGACGATCCCGACACCGCCGCGAAGATGCCGCAACCGACGACGTTGACATGCACCAGACGGCCCGGCAGCCATTGCAGCCAGGGCGACAGGCCGCGAAACATTTCCTCGGACAAACGCGTGCGGAACAGGATCTCGCCCATCCAGATGAACAGCGGCAGCGCCGCCAGCGTCCAGGACGCGCTCGCGCTCCAGATCGAGGTTGCCAGCACCGCGCCGACCGGAACACTGGTCGACAGCATCATGGCGATGTAGCCGACGAGGCCGATGCCGACGGCGATCCAGACGCCGCTGCCGAGAATGAAAATCAGCGCCGCCAGCAGGATAAACGCGAGATCGGTGAGTGCGATCGACATCAGCCGGCTCCCCCCGAGGCGACGCGTTCGACGAACTCGTCTGGCGACGTCGGCGGCTCCTTCTCATAAGTCGGCTTGTTGCCGCGAGCGACGTGGACGATCTCATCGACCAGCGCGATGGCGAGGATGACAAGGCCGGCGGCGTAGCCGAGCTGCGGAATCCACAGCGGCACGGAAACGACGCCCTGAGAAATGTCGTTGAAGCGGTAGGAATCCCAGGTCATTCCGACCGCGAACCAGGCGAAGTACAGAACGAAAGCGGCGGACACACTGAGCGCCAGCAGTTCGACGCCCCACCGTTTGCGCCCGGTCACGCGCTCGACCACAAGGCCGACGCGGATCATCTCGCCCTTCTTGAAGGTGTGCGCGAGGCCGAGAAAAGCCATCGCCGCCATGCACCAGGAGGCGAAGTCGTCGCCCGCGGGAATATTGATCCCGAACTCACGACCGACCGACATCACCATCATGATCGCGAAGATCGAGACCATGAAGAAGCCGGCGGCGTAACCCGACCACAAATAAAGCTTGTCCAGCGCCAGACGCATCCGGGATCCCCTCACAAGCTTGCGGCGGCGCGCGCGGCCTGGTCGTAGTGACCGGACAGCGCCCGCATCAGCGCAGCGATTTCAGAAAGACGTTCTTCGTCCATGCCGGCGCTCTTGACCGACTGGACCAGCAATGCCTCGCGAACCTTGCGATAGCGCTCCACCACCGCCTCGCCGCGCGGCGTCAGGCTCACCGTTTTCTCGCTGCCGCGCTTGCCGCTGACGAGCAGCTTGTGGCTGTCGAGCTTCTTCAGCGAGTAAGTCACCAGATGCGTGTCCTCGATGTTGAGCACCAGGCAAATGTCGGCGACGCGCTTAGCACGCCCGCGATGAGCGATGGTGTGCAAAACAAGGACATCGAGTGGCGACAAATCGGGCACGCCCGCGGCGGCGATGCAGCGTACCATCCAGCGCTCAAAGGCATGATCCAAAAGTATCATGCCGAATTCGAGCTCGGAGAGAACCGGCATGGCGCCGGAGGCCAGATGCGCCGACGACACGATCGGTCCGAGCGCCGACGCGCCCGCCCTGTCGAATGTTCTGGTCCTGGGCACCCGCGCCGTGCCGGCGCCGCCACCCCTTGCCGCCCGTGCAGCCATCTCAACCCCTCATGAGATTTGGAAAAGCGTATCGGCCGCCGATAAATTGTCAACGATTTATTGACGATTTTTTTTAGCTCTGATTTATTCCGCGACGGCAAGGAGATTGCACGATGGCCAAGCAGGCGCTGAAGCGGGCGGCGAATAAACAGGCGGGCAAGGCAAGAAATAAGCCGAAGAAACAGGCAGCGGCGGCCAGGACGTGGGATTTCTGGATCGATCGCGGCGGCACCTTTACCGACATCGTCGGCCGCCGGCCCGACGGCAAGCTGATCGCGCACAAGTTGCTGTCTGAAAATCCCGAAGCCTATGCCGACGCCGCGGTGCAGGGCATTCGCGACCTCATCGGCCTCAAGGCCGGCGACGCCATTCCGCCGGCCACCGTCGGCGCGGTGAAGATGGGCACCACGGTCGCGACCAATGCACTGCTGGAACGTAAGGGCGACCGTACCCTCCTCCTCATCACCAAGGGTTTCCGCGACGCGCTGAAGATCGGCTATCAGGCACGGCCGAAAATCTTCGCGCTCGAAATCATCAAGCCGGAACTGCTCTATGAACGCGTCGCCGAGATCGACGAGCGCGTGCGCGCCGACGGCACTGTCGAGCAGGAGCCCGATCTCGACGCCGCCCGCGTCGAGCTCGAAGCGGCGAAGAAAGACGGCATCGACGCCGTCGCCATTGTGCTGATGCACGCCTATCGCTTCCCCGAACACGAGAAGCGCCTCGCCAAACTCGCCCGCGACATGGGCTTCTCACAGGTCTCAGTCAGCCACGAAGTCTCACCGCTGATCAAGCTGGTCGGCCGCGGCGACACCACGGTGGTCGATGCCTATCTGTCGCCGATCCTGCGGCGCTATGTGAAGCGCGTCACCGATGCCCTCGACACCAGGGAGTCGGGCGCGCGTCTGATGTTCATGATGTCGTCGGGCGGTCTCACCGCCGCCGAACTGTTCCAGGGCAAGGACGCCATCCTGTCCGGCCCCGCCGGCGGCGTGGTGTCGATGGCCGAGACCGGCAAGCAGGCCGGCTTCGACCGGCTCATCGGTTTCGACATGGGCGGCACCTCGACCGACGTCTCGCACTTTGACGGCGAGTACGAGCGCGCCTTCGAGACCGAAGTCGCCGGCGTGCGCATGCGGGCGCCGATGATGCTCATTCATACGGTCGCCGCCGGCGGCGGCTCGATCCTGCATTATGACGGTTCGCGCTTCCGCGTCGGCCCCGACTCGGCCGGCGCCAATCCGGGCCCGGCCTGCTACCGCCGCGGCGGGCCACTGGCGGTCACCGACGCCAATGTGATGACCGGCAAGCTGCTGCCCGACTTCTTCCCGAAGATCTTCGGCCCACAACAGAACGAGCCGCTCGATGCTGCGGCCGTGCAGGCCTCGTTCGCCGATATGGCCGGCGACGTTGGTGACAAGTCGCCGGAGGAAATCGCCGACGGTTTCATCAAGATCGCCGTAGAGAACATGGCCAACGCCATCAAGAAAATCTCCGTGCAGCGCGGCTATGACGTGACGCGCTATGCGCTGAACTGCTTCGGCGGCGCCGGCGGCCAGCACGCCTGCCTTGTCGCCGACGCGCTCGGCATGACCAAGGTGCTGATCCATCCGTTCTCGTCGCTGCTGTCGGCTTACGGCATGGGCCTCGCCGATATCCGCGCCACCCGCGAACAGGCGATCGAATTGCCGTGGGGCGCCAAGGCGCTCGCGGCGCTGAAGAAGACCGGCGTCACGCTCGGCAAGGCGGTGAAGGACGAAGTCGTCGGCCAGGGCGTGCCGGCGGCGAAGATCAAGGTGATCCAGCGTGCGCATATCCGCTACGCCGGCACCGACACGGCGCTGATCGTCGAGGCCGGTCCCCTGCCCGCGATGCAACGCGCCTTCGAGAAGGCGCACAAGGCCCGCTTCGGTTTCATCGACCGCAACAAGGAATTGGTCATCGAGGCGATCTCGGTGGAGGCCATCGGCGGCGGCGCCAAGTTCGCCGAGAAGTCGGCGCGGCGCACGGCGACCAAGCTGCCGAAGCCGGCCAAGGCGACGCGGTTCTATTCGAACGGCGCCTGGCACAAGGCCAATGTCTATACCCGCGATCAATTGAAGATCGGCGCCAAGGTCAAAGGCGCAGCCATCATCATCGAGCCGCACCAGACCATCGTCGTCGAGCCGGGCTGGGAAGCCGAACTGACGCCGAAGAACCATCTCGTGCTGTCGCGCAGACAGAAGCTCAGGCGCGTCCACGCCATCGGCACCCATGCCGATCCGGTGATGCTGGAAGTGTTCAACAACCTGTTCATGTCCATCGCCGAGCAGATGGGCGTGTCGCTGCAGAACACCGCCTACTCCGTCAACATCAAGGAACGGCTCGACTTCTCCTGTGCCGTGTTCGCGTCCGACGGCACGCTCGTCGCCAATGCGCCGCACATGCCGGTGCATCTCGGTTCGATGGATCGCTCGGTCGAAACCATCATCCGCGACAACAAGGGCAGGATCGCACCCGGCGACGTCTATGCCATCAACGCGCCCTATAACGGCGGCACGCATCTGCCGGACATCACCGTCTGCACGCCGGTGTTCGACGACAAGAAGAAGAACATCCTGTTCTGGGTGGCCTCGCGCGGCCATCACGCCGATGTCGGCGGCATCTCGCCCGGCTCGATGTCGCCGAACGCGACGACCATCGAGCAGGAAGGCGTCTATATCGACAACTTCAAGCTGGTCGATCGCGGCAAATTCCGCGAGAAAGAACTGATGGACCTTTTGACCGGCGCCAAATATCCGGCGCGCAATCCGGTCCAGAACGTCAACGACCTCAAGGCACAGATCGCCGCCAATGAGCGCGGCGTCGCCGAGCTACGCAAAATGGTCGATCAGTTCACCTTGCCCGTGGTCAAGGCCTACATGAAGCACGTGCAGGACAACGCCGCGGAAAGCGTGCGCCGTGTCATCGACCGCCTTCACGATTCCGAGTTCGAATACCCGATGGACCAGGGCATGGTCATCAAGGTGAAAATCTCGGTCGACAAGAAGAAGCGCGAGGCGACGGTCGACTTCACCGGCACATCGCCGCAGCAACCGTCGAACTTCAACGCGCCGGAGCCGGTGACGCGCGCCGCCGTGCTCTATGTATTCCGCATGATGGTGGCCGACGACATTCCGATGAATGCCGGCTGCCTGCGGCCGGTGAATATCATCGTGCCGGAAAAGTCGATGCTGACGCCGGAATATCCGGCGGCCGTGGTCGCCGGCAATGTCGAGGTGTCGCAGGCCGTCACCAACTGCCTGTTCGGCGCGCTGAATGCACTCGCTTGCGCCCAGGGCACCATGAACAACCTCAACTTCGGCAACGACAAGTATCAGTATTACGAGACCATCTGCTCGGGCTCGCCCGCCGGCCCCGGCTTCAACGGCACCGACGCCGTGCATACGCACATGACCAATACCCGCCTCACCGATCCGGAGATTCTCGAATTCCGTTATCCGGTGCTGCTGGAGGACTTCCACATCCGCAAGGGCTCGGGCGGCAAGGGCAAGTGGCACGCCGGCGATGGCATCCGCCGCACCATCCGCTTTCTCGAGAAGATGGACTGCACCATCTTGTCCGGCCATCGCCGCGTGCGCCCCTTCGGGCTGGAGGGCGGCGAAGCCGGCCAGGTCGGCGAGAACTGGGCGCGGCGCAAGGACGGTACGATAGTGAAGCTGGAAGGCTGCGACGCCACCGAGATCGACGCCGATGAGGCCATCATTATCCAGACACCGACAGCGGGCGGCTACGGGAAGGCTTAAGTCATCCCTGATCACAAGACTACTGGTTGCGTTTCTGGATTTGCTCTATCGTCCCCTCGATCGCGAAAATCGGGGGTCGAAGATGGCCGGCGACGCGAAGGACACGCGGCAGGGCAAGAAGCCCTCGCCAACAATGCCTGTGGTGCAACCGCCCAAACCGCAAAAGCCGAAATTGGCAGGGACCAAACCCGGCGTCGGTTTCGGCGGTATGGCCGGTGTCAGAAAACCGGACCTGCCCTCGGACTTCGAGCCAAGGACAGGGGGCGGCGGCATCCGGCCGGAGAAGTCCAAAGGGGATTGAGGACGGCGCGCTGCTGTCACATTGGCCATGGCCGAAGGCGATGCCGTCAAAGTAGACAAGTACGATGCGCGCCTGACGCAGGCCGTCGAGAACCTGCGCTCCAATGCCAAATGGACCCTGGTTGCGTTCGGCGCCATCGGCACGACGCTGCTCGCCGGCTCGCAGCTCTCCAGTCTCGGCAAGTTCGCCTATGACGAGCCCCGTCTCTGGTTCGCGCTGTTCTGCGCGCTCGTCGCACTCGGCGTCGCCGCACTCGCGGTACGCTCGACGTCGGCGATCGCTTATTCCGGTTACGTTGAGCTCAACAACCTCGAACAGGCCGACATCGACTACGCCGAGCGCAATCCGGCGCTGCTCGAAGGCTTCCGCAGTGTTGCGGACCTGAAGGCCGCCTATGAAGACGCCATTACCGACCGGCATGAGGGCTTCTTCGCGGGCCATACGGCCGATGAACTGCAGAACGCGGAGAACTGGTACCGCTATATCGACACGCTCGTCGACAAGGTGCTGTCCTATATCCGCTACAACAAGATCAGACAGCAGAGCGAACGATCCCGCACGGACCTCACGCGCGCCAGCATCGCCGCGGCCGCCGCTCTCGTCGGCTTCGCCTGGGCCGCCAATCCGGCCGGCGAACAATCGCTCGGCGTGCAGACGGTGCCCGCGCGGGCCACCCTGAACCTGACCGAGGCCGGACGAGCGGCCTTGGCGCCGATGCTCGGCGGCCGCTGCGCGGCGCTCCGCGACATGGGCGTCGTCATCCTGGGCCTGACGACATCCGGCCCGGACATCGTCACACTCGGCGACAGCCAGTGTTCGCCGGTGCGCTTCACGCTGACGACGGCCCTCGGCTCGCTCAATCCGGCGTCTCCCGCCAGACCCTGAGCGCTTACGGCTTCGGCAAGGCGCCGAGCCGCCGTCCGACGACGAGCGTCGCCGCGGTCCCGGCGAAGATCGCCGCGCCATAGACCCAGCCCGACAGCGCGCCGGCCATGGTGCCCGACAGGAAGGTGCCGACGGTGCAGCCGAGGCCGGTCATCGCACCCCAGCCGAGCAGCACGCCACCCGTGAGACCGCGCAGGATCTGCCCGCCGGTCGGCCATGCAGGCCGGAACTGGCCGGCCACGAGCGCGGCGGCGAAAGCCGCCACCATCAGCGCGCCGATGAAGACGCCGTTGTTGGTCAGCAGTACATCGCGCACCACGGTGATGCAGCCGCGCAAGGTATCGAGACCCTCAAGCCGTGCCGGCACGACGTTGAGCGCATTCGCCGCCTGACGCGCGCGGCCGCCGATCTCGGCGGTGACGCCGAGCGGGCCGACGCGCAGATAGGCCATGGTGCCGAGCACACCGACCATCGCGCCGCCGATCCAGGCCGGCCAGCGCTCGACGAACACGGCGCGCCAGGGATCGCTCGCGCGCGCCGCCTCCGCTTGCGGCCGCGACAGCCGCACGACGATCCAGGCGATCACGGCGAGCGCGCCGAGCGCAAGCAGCAGCGCGCCGGCATAGCCGAGCGATTGCGGCAGCCAGATGCTCGGCGCATCCGAAACGAAGGACAGGTAGATGCCGTTCCAGGTCAGGAAACCGAGGACGAAACCGAACGCCGTGCCGATCAAGGCGAAGGGCGCTGTCGGCGAACCCTCCCCCAGCCGATAAAGATGCGCGCTGACACAGGAGCCGGATATCGCCATGCCGGCGCCGAAGACCAGCCCGGCGGCCACCAGCGCAATGCCGACCGGTCCGATGAACGCGTCCGGCGGCAGACGGCCGGTGGATGAATCCGGCAGCCACGATCCGAACACCAGCGTATAGCCAATGAGCCCCACGGCGAGCGCGACGACAATGCCGAGCAGGCCGCGCGGATCGCCGGCATCGAACCAGTCGCGAAAATTGCAGAAGAAACAAAACCGCGCACGCTGCAGGACGATGCCGAAGGCCGCGCCGAACAGCAGCGACAGAGCGAGCGGCGCCTTACCGCCGGCATGGAGGCCATAGGCGGCCACGCCGAGCGCCAACACAAGCGCGGCGGCGAAAACAAAACGAAGGGGCGCACCGATGTGCGCCCCCGTCTCCGATTGTAGTGTCGTCACATCGTCACCGGCCGGGGCTTATTTGCCGCCCCACACAGTGCCAGCGACGTTCACGACCGGCAAGCCGACGGTGTTGCCGTATTCGGTCCACGAGCCGTCATAGTTGCGGACGTCGTAACCGAGAACCTGCGACAGAACGAACCAGGTATGGCTCGAGCGCTCGCCGATGCGGCAATAGACGATGATCGGCTTGGTGCCGTCGATGCCGGCCGCGGCATAGAGCTTCTTCAGTTCGTCGACGGACTTGATGGTGCCGTCTTCGGCGACCGCGCGGACCCACGGCACGTTGACGGCGCCCGGGACGTGACCGGCGCGCACCGCCAGTTCCTGCGAGCCGGCAGGCGCAAACAGCTTGCCCGAGAATTCGTCCGGCGAGCGGATGTCGACGACGACCGCGTCGGCCTTCTTGTTCACGACGTCGCTGACATCGCCGAGACGGGCGCGCAGCTTGGTATTGGCCTCGGGCAGCGTGATCTTGCTCGGTTCAACCGCGGCGACGCGGGTATCGAACGGACGCTTGTCGGCTTCCCACTTCTTGCGGCCGCCGTCGAGCAGCCTCACGTCGGCAAAGCCGTAGGACTTGAAGATCCACGCGCCCCAGGCGGCGAACCAGTTGTTGTTATCGCCATAAAGAACGACCGTGGTGTCCTTCTCCAGCCCGAGCTTGCGCGACAGCGCCTCGAACTTATCGCGGCTGGCGATATCGCGGCGTACGGTGTCGACGAGATCGGTGTGCCAGACGATATTCTGCGCGCCCGGGATATGACCGCGTTCGAACACGCCCGGTTCAACGCTCACCTCGATGACGCGAACCTTCGGCGCCGACAGGTTCTTTTCAAGCCACTCGCCGGTCACCAGCGGCGACGGCTTGGCGGACGACTGCGCCTGCGCGGACGTAGCGGCGGCAACGCCCACGGCAACGGCAAGTGCGGCCCATAAGGCAACTTTGATGGACATTTTTGTTCTAGCTCCAGGTTGATCGCAAGTGTGTTCAGGACAGCCGCTCCCGTTCCGCGTTCACGACGCGGCCTGAAACGGCAGATTCGACGGGTCTAGTTTCGGTTCGGCGTGTAGCTTCTACACATGGCGGCCTCCAGTTCCGGCGGAGCCCACGAAATTCATCGTGACGCTTTAGCGTTGGCGTGACGCGGCGCAAGCTGCTCCATCAAAAACCGCGGCCCGACCCCATTGGGATCGGACGCGACCATCTCGGCGAAGGCCGGAAACAAAGTCAACGCACCGAAATGACGCGAAAAATAAGCCGGCTGAGGCGCCGGCTCTAACAAACACAACGTGCCAGCGACCGACAAAGAATGGGAATTTTCGTCTTGCAGGCGACAACCTGTCGCAGTCAGCCGCGCTCGGTCAGTGTCCGGCCGCCGCACCCGCCACGGCTTTAGGCCTGCGCATGGTCAGGCCGAGCGCAGCCAACGCGACAAAAAGTACGGTCAATACCCAGAATACATCGGCATAGCCCATTACCAGGGCCTGCTGATGGGCCATCTGCGTCATCTTTTTCAGCGCCTGCAGGGACGCGTCGGCGCCGCCGCCGAACAGGTCCGTCAGTTTCTGCAGCGTTTCGTTGGCTGCGACATTGGCCGGATTGACGGCCTCGTGCAGGCGCACGAGGTGCAGGTCCACCCGGTCATTGAGCACCGTGTTGATGACGGCGAGCCCGAGCGCGCCGCCAAGATTACGCATCAGGTTGAACAGACCGGAAGCGTTCTTGATGCGGTCCGGCGGCAGCGTGCCGAGCGCCGTATTCGTCACAGGCACAATGGACAGCATCAAGCCGACGCCGCGGAAAATCTGCGGCCACAACAATTCGTAGAAATCCCAGTCCTGCGTGAGCGCCGTCATCTGCCAGGTGCCGAAGGCGAAAAACAGAAAGCCGGCGATGAGGATGACGCGCGGGTCGAGACGCTGCGCGAGTTGGCCGGCGATCGGCGCGGTCAGGAACATGGCGACGCCGGAGACAAACATGGTGTCGCCGATCATCAGCGCATTGTAGCCACGCACCTGCGCCAGATAGACCGGATAGAGATAGGTCAGGCCGTAAAGCCCGATACCGAGCACGAAAGAGAAGGCGCTGCCGACCGCGAAATTGCCGTTTGAGAACGCGCGCAGATCGACGATCGGATTGGCCGCCGTCAGCACGCGCCAGAAAAAGAACACGGCCGACGCAGCGCTCAAGAGCGCGAGCAGGACCAGCGCCTCGTCGTCGAACCAGCCGTAGCGCGGCCCCTCTTCCAGCACGTATTCGAGCGAGCCGAGGAACAGCGCCATCGACGACAGGCCCCACCAGTCGAACTTCTTGAGCAACGAATAGTCCGGCTTGTCGAAATCGATCAGCGTCCAAGCCAGCACGCTCACCACGATGCCGGGAATGATGTTGATGAAGAACAGCCAATGCCACGACATCAGCTCGGTAACGTATCCGCCGATGGTCGGGCCAACCGTGGGGGCAAGTGTTGCGATCAGCCCGACCACCGGCGCCACCAGCTTTTGCTGGGGACCGGGGAAAATCACATAAGCGGAGGCGAACACGGTCGGCACCATGCCGCCGCCGATGAAGCCTTGCACCGCGCGCCACAGGATCATGCTGTTGATCGAGGTCGACAGGCCGCACATGATGCTGGCGACCGTGAAGCCGGCGGCGGCAATGGCGAACAGCATGCGGGTCCCGAGCGCGCGCGACAGATAACCTGACAGCGGGATCGCGATGACTTCGGCGATCAGATACGACGTCTGCACCCAGGGAATTTCATCGCCCGAGGCAGACAGGCCCGCCTGGATTTCCGACAGCGAGGCCGACACGATCTGAATGTCGAGGATCGCCATGAACATGCCGAAGCACATCACGACGAAGGCGGCGATCTGCCGCTTGCGTTTGGCGTCCGCGCTCCCGGCGCCGACCGTCGGGGAACGGGCGGGAACCGGAAGCGCGGCAATGGCGCCAGGCGTACTCATGGGGGACACGCCGCCTAGCGCCGGAGAGAGGGCTCGTTCGATGCCGATTGCTTCGGCGCCTCCGCGGCCTTCGCCGCGAACCAGGCGCCGCCGTCAGCGACAGAAGTTGTATTCGCCGACTTGGTGTTGACCTTGACGACGACCGACATGCCGGGCCGCAACAATTTGCGGTTCGCGACTTCGGCCGGCACCTTGATGCGCACCGGGATGCGCTGGACGATCTTGGTGAAGTTGCCGGTGGCATTGTCCGGCGGCAGCAGCGAGAACACCGACCCCGAAGCCGGCGACATGCTGGCCACCCTGCCCTCGATATCGTGCTCGGGCAGCGCATCGACGCTGACCTCGACCGGTTGGCCGGGACGCAGCCGCGTCAGCTGGGTCTCCTTGAAGTTGGCGTCGATATAGACGTCGTCGAGCGGCACCAGGCTGGCAAAGCGCTGGCCGGTCTGCATGAAGTCGCCGACCTTGGCAGCGCGGTTGCCGATGACGCCGTCGACCGGCGCGCGGATTGTGGTGAACGAAAGGTCGCGCTCGGCCTTGGCCTGCGCGGTCTTGAGCTCGTCGAGGGTGCGCGCCGCCTCCACCTGCTGCGCCCTGAGCACATCGACATTGGCGAGCGCGGCGACGACGGCGGCGTTGCCGGCAACAACGGCGGCATCCGCCTGATCGCGATTGGCCTGCGCCTGCTCCAAAGTCTGCTGGCTCGCATAGGCATTGCCGGCCAGCTTCTGCTGGCGGTCGAGTTCGAGTTGAGCGCGTCTGGCCTGCGCCTGCGACGAGGTGAGCTGAGCCTGCGCCTGCGTGACCCCCGCCTGTTGCGCGTCGATCTGGCGTCCGATGCGCGCAACCGTCGCCTGCTGCGTCGCGACCTTGTCGCGCGCGGCATCGACGGCGAGCTTGTAGTCGCCATCGTCGATGCGGGCGATCACATCGCCTGCGCGGACATAGGCGTTATCGTCGACCGCCACCTGCGCGACATAACCGGACACCTTGGCGGCCAGGGTCGTAGCATCGGCGCGGACATAAGCGTCGTCGGTGGAAACGAGATACCGGCCGGTCGTGACGTAGTTGACCGTCCACCAGCCGAGCCCGGCCACCGCGAGCGTGGCGACACCCACTAATAGCCGTTTGCGGTTCGCCTTCAGGGCGGCGCCGATGCCTGGCCTGACGGTTTCGGCGTTCGCAGAGACGGCAGGGCCCTCTGTCTGGGCCGCCTTCAGTTGTTCAGCGCTGCGCTGCGACATAGCCGCCTCCAATGACCGAACCGTTCGGTCATTGCCTGATAGCCCCATCTCGCGCTACATGTCAAGTTGACCGAACCGTTCGGTCATTGATTCTTTAGATGGATTGCGCCATATAAATTTATGTGGGCAACGGCCGGATTCCCGGCCGCAAACCTGCCGGAATCGCGCAAAGGATTGAGGCGGCAACGGAATTTGCCGCGGGAGTACAAACGATGAGCCAGGCAGCGGCCGAAATGACCGCCGAACGCCCCGCCGACGGGGCAGACGACAGCGCCAAGCGCCGCCAGATTCTCGACGGCGCCCGCAAGGTGTTTCTCGACCGCGGCTTCGATGGCGCCAGCATGATGGACATCGCCAAAGCCGCCGGTGTGTCCAAGGGCACGCTCTACGTCTACTTCAAGGACAAGGACGACCTGTTCGACGGCATGGTGCGCGGCGAATGCGCCATGCAGCTCGACGCCGTTTTCGAATTCGACCATGCCGACCGCGACGTCGAGGCAGTGCTGCTCCAGCGCGGCAAGGCCTTCGTGCGAGCGCTGGCGGACGCCAAGCGCCTGTCGTCATGGCGAACCGTCATCGCCGTCGCCGAACGCATGCCCGATGTCGGCCGCCGCCTTTATGAATCCGGCCCGGCCCGCGGCGTTGCCAGCCTGGCGGCCTATCTCAAGGCGCAGACCGAAGCCGGCGTCCTCAAGGTCGACGACTACGAAGTCGCCGCCTCGCAGTTCATCGAGACCTGCCACGCCACCATGCTGAAACCGATGCTGTTCAATTTCGGCCCGCCACCGACCGACGAGCGCATCGAGCACGTGGTTCGCATTGCGGTGCGCACCTTCATGGCCGCCTATCGCGCCTGAGAATGTGAAACCATTGCAGCCGGCGCTGTGTTAGTCTGCGCCATGGCCAGACGAACGTTTCTCATTGTCGTTATTCCGGTAACCCTGCTCGCGGTCAACGCGCAGGCCGCCAACTATCCGATCACCGGCCATTGGGGCGTGACCGCTTCGAGCGAGAAAGGCCCGGTCGATTGCAGCCGGCTGCGCGTCATTGCTTTTAACGGCAATCAGCGCACCGACAGCGGCGGCGGCGTGCCAGCGTTCCGCAACCAGTCGATCCAGCAGAACGGCAGCAATACCTTCCGCATTGTCGATGAATTCTCGACCGGCCAGATCAGCAACGGCCAGGCCAAGTACACGCTGAAGATCGTCGAGCCCGATCGCGTCGAGATCAATCAGCAGCCGGGCGGCTTGCTGAAGCTGCGGAAGTGCAATTAGCTTAATTGCGCGCGATGATCTCGTGCTCGCCGCGATGGATCGCCATCGCATCCGGCGGCCTGCCGGCTTTGCGGCGCGCCAGAAACATCGGGCGGCGACGCTTGAGCGAGGAATGCCGGCGGCGGCGCGGACGAACCCTGGCCGCCCTAACCTCACCGATGCGGCGCCAGCCATCCTTGGTGTCGTTGACGATCATCGGCAGGCCGAGCGCGTCGCTCCAGCCCTGCCACTCCGTGCCGATTTCGTCGCAGTGCTCGGATGCGTAGAGCGACACCGTCAGCCCCGGATCCTTGTGCTCCAGCGTGATCTCGGCGCGGCCGGGCGCGCCGTTTTGGCCGCGCACCAGTTTGAGGGCGACGCCCTCATAGGACGCAACCGGCATATTGATCGCCATCACCATGCCGGCGAGCGAGCGCCGCATGACCACGCGTTCCCGGTAAAGTTCGATAACCCGCACCCCGGCCGACGCGTCGCTTGTCGCGAACGCAACCGGCAGGGCGAACGGGTCGAGCCGCTCCTGACGACTCGACCCGGCGGGACCCCCGCCACTTCGCATATTTGACGCCTCAATCTCTCCCGCGTCGGGCTTATTGACCCGTATCGCTTGCCTGAGAGAATGACGCACGGAAGCCCGAAACCCCTTAATTTTCGCGGTTAATCGGCGTTAGGGCCCGGGGCATTGGAGCCCATGCTTGACGACGCGTTGCCAGCCATGATTGACGAGGTGTTGATTTCGGCGGCACAAATCGAGGCAAGCGGTTGCGCGCGGCGCGCGCCACCGCCATTTAGAGGTGACCCCTCATTTGGCTGCGGATTCCGGCACTGCCGCGATGACCGCATCCTTACGAAAGTGTTCTCATGCTCGCTCCGGCCAAGTCGCTGTTCGATCAATCCGTGCTCACCGAGCGCGCCGAAAAGCTGGTGAAGGCGGCGCTCGCCGCCGGCGCCGATGCCGCCGATGCGGTGGCCGTGCGCGGCCTGTCGCAGTCGATCGAAGTGCGCGACGGCCAGGTCGAGGAAAGCGAAAGCTCGGAAGGCGACGATCTCGGCCTGCGCGTACTGATCGGCAAGCGCCAGGCGGTGGTCTCCACCAACGACACCTCGCCGGACGGCTTTGCCACTCTGGCCGAGCGCGCGGTGGCGATGGCCCGCGTCGCGCCCGAGGACAAGTTCGCCGGCCTCGCCGAAGCCGAACTGCTCGCGCGCGACTTTCCCGATCTCGACCTCATCGACGACAAGCTTCCCGCCGTCGCCGATCTCGAAGCGATGGCGCGCAAGGCAGAAGAAGCCGCGCTCGCGGTGAAGGGCGTCAGCAAGTCAGGTGGTGCTTCCGCATCTGCCGGCATCGGCGGCATGGTGCTGGTCACCAGCCACGGTTTCCGCGGCGCCTATCTCGGCTCGCGTCACGGCGTCTCGGTGATGGCGATCGCCGGCGAAGGCACCGGCATGGAGCGCGATTACGATTATTCCTCGACACTGCATGCCGAAGATCTCGAAAGCCCGGACGCCATCGGCCGCAGCGCCGGCGAGCGTGCGGTGGCGCGGCTCAATCCGCGCAAGGTCACGACGCGCAAGGTGCCGGTGGTGTTCGATCCGCGCGTTGCTTCTTCGCTGGTGTCGCATCTCGCGGGCGCCATCAACGGCTCGTCGATCGCGCGCAAGACCTCGTTCCTGCGCGACAAGATGGGGGCCAAGCTGTTCGCAGACGGCGTCCGCATCATCGACGATCCGCTGCGCAAGCGCGGCCTGCGCTCGCATCCCTTCGACGGCGAAGGCGTTGCCGGCAAACGGATGGCTTTGATCGACGACGGTGTGCTCACCACCTGGATTCTCGATTGCGCCACGGCGCGCGAACTCGGTCTCAAGACCACTGGCCACGCTTCACGCGGCGCGTCCTCGACGCCGTCGCCGTCGGCCTCCAACCTGCATATGGAGCCGGGCAAGGTGTCGCCCGAGGACCTGATCGCCGACATCAAGGATGGCTTCTACGTCACCGACCTGATCGGCAGTGGCGTCAATGGCGTGACCGGCGATTACAGCCGCGGCGCCTCCGGCTTCTGGATCGAGAACGGCCAGCGCACTTATGCGGTGAGCGAGGTCACCATCGCCGGCCACCTGCTCGACATGTTCAGGAACCTGACGCCGGCCAACGATCTGGTCTTCAAGCACGGCATCAATGCGCCGACCATTCGGCTGGAGGGCCTGACCGTTGCCGGTCAGTAATCCCGCCAGCGATGCCGCCTCCTTGCGCGGCCCTCTCGAAGCGATCCTGCGCGAGGCCGGCGAGATCGCGCTCGAGACCTCGCGCCGTGAGTTCAAGCGCTGGACCAAGGGCCACGACAACTCGCCCGTGAGCGAAGCCGACCTCGCGGTCAATGACTTCCTCAAGGACCGGTTGCCAGCGCTGGCGCCGCAGGCCGGCTGGCTGTCGGAAGAAACCGAGGACGACCCTGCGGCGCGCGCCACCGACACGATCTGGATCGTCGATCCAATCGACGGCACCCGTGCCTTCATCACCAAGCGGCCCGACTGGACCATCTGCGTCGCGCTGGTCGATCGGGGCCGGCCGCAGCTTGCCGGTGTTTACGCGCCGGTGACGAACGAGATGTTTATCGCGGCCGCCGGTTTGGGCGCGACGCGCAACGGCGTGTCAATGAGTGTCCGCGCCGGCAACGATCTTGACGGCGTCCGCGCCGCCGGCCCGCGCCGGTATCTCGATCAACTGGCGGCCCTCACGCCCGACACCCTGCAGTTGCCGAAGGTTCATTCGCTGGCGCTGCGGCTCACCCGCGTTGCCGAAGGCGCCTTCGATGTCGCGCTGTCGTCACCCGGCAGTCACGATTGGGATTTAGCAGCTGCCGATCTTCTCATTCATGAGGCCGGCGGCATTCTGACCGATATCGCCGGCCGCGGCCTGCGCTATAACCTGCCGGAACCGACTCATGGCGCGCTGGTCGCCGCCAGCGCCGGCCGCCACGGGCAGCTCATCGAGCTGATGCGTGGCCGACTGCCTGAATTCGTCTGAATCAGTTTATCCGCCGGAACCGACCCTGAGGATCAATCGATGGCCGAACCTGCCAAACAACTTCTTCATCTCGTCGTCGGCGGCGAACTGACCAGTCTGGAAGGCGTCGAATTCAAGGATCTGGACAAGGTCGACCTGGTCGGCGTCTACCCGAACTATGCCTCGGCCTATGCGGTGTGGAAGAGCAAGGCGCAGCAGACCGTGGACAACGCGCAGATGCGTTACTTCATCGTGCACCTGCACCGTCTGCTCGATCCCGACAAGCCGGACAAGCGCGATTAAGCGGTTCAAAGCCGCGGATTTTGCTGCTATTTCATCAGTGAGACCGATGCCGCGGAACATGCTAGACCGGGGCCTCGATAAGCGTGCCCCTTTTCAGAGACGAGCGACGAGCAGCCGATGCCATTGATGAAGCGGATCGTTGCATCGGCCGCATTCCAGTCAGCCGCCGGTTCAATCGCCGCGAACTACTTGCGCCTGGTGTGGCACACCAGCCGCATCGTTCGCGATCCGCCTTATATGTATGAAGAAGTCGAGACGCCGGCGATCATCGCCTTCTGGCACGGCCAGCATTTCCTCGCTCCCTTCATCAAGCGCAAGAACGAGAGCCATCGCACCAAGGTGCTGATCTCGCGGCATCGCGATGGTGAGATCAATGCCCGCGCCGCCGAGAAGCTCGGCATCGAAACCATCCGCGGCTCCGGCGCGCATAACGGCGAGTTTCACCGCAAGGGCGGGATGACGGCCTTCATGCAGATGGTCGAGGCCCTGAGCGAGGGTTACAACGTTGCGCTCACCGCCGACGTGCCTAAGGTGTCGCGGGTCTGCGGCATGGGCATCATCAAGCTGGCGCAGCATTCGCAGCGCCCGATCTATCCCATCGCCATTGCTTCGTCCCGCCGCATCGAGCTCGACAACTGGGACAAGAGCGCGATCAATCTTCCGTTCTCACGCATTGCCTTCTGCGGCTGCGGCCCCTTCCGTGTGCCGAGTGATGCCGACCAGGCAACGCTCGAAGAGAAGCGGCAGGAGATCGAAGCTGCGCTCAACGACATGACGGCGCGCGCCTACGCCATTGCCGATGGCAAGCCGGTGCCGCCAATGCCGCTGTTCGGAGATGCCGCGGTCAAGGATTCCTCGGCCAAGGAACCGCTGGCATGAGCAGCACGCATCTTACATTGGTGCTGCACACCTACCGCGCGCTGTCGCGGCTGCTGATGCCGCTCGCGCCCGTGCTGCTGTCGCGGCGCCTCAAACGCGGCAAGGAAATCGGCGAGCGCCTCGGCGAGCGTTATGGCCGTAGCAGGATCGAGCGGCCACAGGGCGCGCTGGTCTGGCTGCACGGCGCCAGCGTCGGCGAACTTGTCAGCGCGCTGCCGCTGATCGAACGCATCGCCGCGCAAGGCGTCAACATGCTGGTGACATCCGGCACGGTGACGTCGGCCGAGATGGCGGCGCACCGCCTGCCGCCGGGCGTCATCCACCAGTTCGTGCCGCTCGATGCGCCCGCTTACATGCGCCGCTTCCTCGATCGCTGGCGGCCGGATCTGGCGCTGCTCGTCGAGTCCGATTTGTGGCCGAACATGGTGATTGAAACGTCGCAGCGCGGCGTGCCGATGATCCTCGTCAATGGCCGCATGTCGGAAGCCTCGTTCAAGCGCTGGCAACGCCTGCCGCGGACCATCTTCAATCTGCTGCGCCGCTTCGACCTGTGCCTCGCCGGCACGCCGGGCGATGCGCTGCGCCTCACCGAACTCGGCGCGCCGCGCGTCGTCACCACCGGCAATCTCAAGCTCGACGTGCCGGCACCGCCGGCCGATGCCGCGAAACTGCAGGCGCTCGGCGACGCCATCGGCGCCCGGCCGATGATCGCGGCGGCTTCTACGCATCCGGGCGAAGACGCGCCGATGATCGAAGCGCACCTGCGGCTGCGCGGCAACTTCCCCGGCCTGCTGACATTGATCGCGCCGCGCCATCCTGAGCGCGGCGATGAGATCATGACTCTCGCCCACGAGGCCGGGCTGAATGCAGCGCAGCGCTCGCGCGGCGAACCGCTCACTGCTCGCACGGAGATCTATGTCGCCGACACGATGGGCGAGCTTGGCCTGATCTATCGGCTCGCGGAAGCGGTGTTCGTCGGCGGCTCGCTGGTCGAGCATGGCGGACAGAACCCGATAGAACCAGCCAAGCTGGGCGCCGCGATCCTGCACGGCCCGCATGTCTGGAATTTCGCCGACATCTACGAGGCGCTCGATGCCGCCCACGGCGCGGAACCGGTCGACGATGCCAACCGCCTCACCGCCGCTTTCGCCGCGCTGCTGGCGAGCGACGACACGCGCAAGAGCGTGACCACTGCCGCACGCCGCACCGTCGACGCGCTCGGCGGCGCGCTGGGCCGCACGCTGCAATCGCTCGATCCTTACCTGATGCATCTGATGCTGCGCGGGCGAGGCGACCATGCGTGAGCCCGACTTCTGGTGGCGTCCACCGGGGCTCATGTCGAGCTTGCTGGCGCCGCTGGGTGCGGCCTACGGCATCATCACTGAGCGACGCATGATGCGGCGCGGCGCGGTTGCCGGCGTTCCCGTTATCTGCGTCGGCAACTTCACGCTCGGCGGCACCGGCAAGACGCCGACGGCGCTGATGCTGGCGGCCTTGTTGCGCGAACTGGACGCGACGCCGTTCTTTCTGACGCGTGGCTATGGCGGCTCGGTCGAGGGGCCGCATGCGGTCGATCACGAAAAGGACAGCGCGGCGGACGTTGGCGACGAGGCGCTGCTGCTGGCCCGCGCGGCGCCCACGATCGTCGCGCGCGACCGCGTGCTCGGCGCGGCTTTTGCCAAGGCCATGGGAGCAAGCGTCGTCGTCATGGATGACGGTTTGCAAAATCCGTCGCTCGCCAAGACGCTGACCATCGCCGTGGTGGATGGCAAACGCGGCATCGGCAACGGCCAGGTGTTTCCGGCCGGCCCGTTGCGGGCGCCGCTCCACATTCAGATGACGCGCTGCGATGCTTTGCTCGTTGTCGGCGATGGTGGCGCGGCGCGCGCCGTCACCTCGCGCGCCGGAACGCGGCCCGTGCTGCACGGCCATCTCGCGCCCGAACCGGCGGCGGTTTCGTCACTGCACGCGCGAGAGGTCTTGGCCTTCGCCGGCATTGGCGATCCGGACAAGTTCTTCGCCACCGCTGAACAGGCCGGCATATCAATCGCGCAGCGCCGCGCCTTCGCCGATCATCATCGCTTCAGCGCCGAGGAAGCCGCCGAGCTCGTGATGAGCGCCGAACGCGGCGGCCTGTCGCTGCTGACCACGGAGAAGGATCGCGCGCGCATGGCGGGAAATCCCGCGCTCGCCGCGCTGGCGTCCAAGACGCACGTACTGCCGGTGACGATGGTGGTGGATGAGCAAGATGCGCTGCGCGAACTCCTTGCCCGCGCCTTACGCTGAAACGACGCAGCATACTCTGTTCATTCCCGCGAAAGCGGGAATCCAGTCTTGTTGTCTGGAAAGAAGATGCTGGGTCCGCGCTCTCGCGCGGACAAACGGAGTCAATTTCAACGACTTGAGCTAGGGCCGCGGCGTCTCGCGGTAGCGCTGCAGCACCGCCTCGGGCGTGGCATAGGCTTCCTGGCGGTCGACGCTCCAGTATTTCAGTTCGTCGATCGCGATAGGCGCGCCGGTCACCGCGCAGCGCACGAAGCCGCCGGGACGCACCACGCGAAAATCGCCATCGAGATATTTGACCTCGGCCTCGCCATTGGACGGCTGGCTGGGATCGAAACGGTTGAGCAAAGGGCAGTCTCCAAAAGCACGGCGCGGGAATGCCCCCAAGATAATCGCTTCGCCCACCGAGCGAAACCCGCTGCCCGCGGCATTTGCCCGGTATTGGCAGCGCCAGCGCCGTTCTTTTGTGGCCGCGCGGCGACAGCCCGCCAATGCTTTCCCTCTACTGGTTCAAACGGCTTGACTCCGTCTCTCTTACGTAATGTTATAATATAACATATCTACCGGGGTGGGTCGGACAAAGCACGAGTGCAGGCGCAGGACGCCGGCTTCGCGCCGCGATGGGTCCTCCCTTCTCATATTCGGGGTTTTCCATGTCGCTTCGGTCCCGCCGCAGCCTGCGGCTTGCTGTGTCCTTTTCCGACCTGTCTCTCGCGGTACTGTCCGTTTCGGCCGTGATCGCCGCCGCCCCGGCGCTGGCGCAGACCGTGACGCTGCCGCAGGTCACCGTGACCGCGCCGAGCCCGATCCAGCGCGCCACGCCGGCCACCACCGATTCCCTGCAGGGCACCCTGCCCGTGGTCACCGACCAGTTCGCGCCGGTCACTGTGATCGAGAACGGCGAAATCCGCCGCAGCGGCGCCGCAACGCTCGGCGACCTGCTGTTCGACAAGCCCGGAATCACCGGCTCGCAATTCGCCCCCGGCGCCTCCAGCCGGCCGATCATCCGCGGCCTCGACGTCAACCGCGTCCGCATCCAGGAGAACGGCATAGGCGCCAACGGGGCCTCCGACCTCGGCGAGGATCATTTCGTCCCGGTCGATCCTCTCGTCACCGAGCGCATCGAGGTGATCCGCGGCCCCGCCACCTTGCGCTTCGGCTCGCAGGCGATCGGCGGCGTAGTCGAGGCCGACAACAACCGCATCCCCACTTTCATCCCGTCGCGTCCGGTCTCGACCGAATTCCGCGCCGGCTTCTCCTCGGTGGATAAGGGCGCCGATGGGGCGGTGCTCCTCGATGCCGGCGCCGGCAATTTCGCGCTGCATGCCGACGGCTATTCCCGCCGCGCCAGCGACTACAAGGTGCCGTCCTATCCATACCTGACCGCACCCGACCCAACGGACCTGCCGAACGCAACGCAGCCAGGCGGCTTCAACGGAACGCAGACCAATTCGAGCCTGCACAACAGCGGCCAGGCGCTCGGCGGCTCCTACATTTTCAACGACGGCTTCATCGGGGCCGCCATCACCACGACGAACGCGCTCTATCACGTTCCCGCCGCCGACCCCGAAAGCAACCAGACCCGCATCGAGGCCAAGCAAACCAAGATCCTGACCAAGGGCGAATGGCGCGCGCCATCGTCGGTTGTCGATGCCATCCGTTTCTGGGGCGGCTTCACCGATTACAAGCACAACGAAATCGGCCTGTCCGATCAGACCGATTTCAACAGCACCGGCATCCAGCAGACCTTCATCAACAAGGAACAGGAAGGCCGCGTCGAGGCGCAGCTGGCGCCATTCGATCTGCGCTTTGCTTCGCTGACCACGGCGATCGGCGTGCAAGGCGGCCACCAGATGCTCGACGCGCCCGCGCCCGGCGGCATCGGCCTATGGGATCGCAACACCAACAACCGCATCGCCGGCTACATGTTCAACGAGTTCAAGCTCAACGAACTAACGAAACTGCAGGTCGCCGGCCGCATCGAGCGCGTGCATCTCGACGGCACCGGCCGCACCTTCGACGCCGTCGGCACCTTGACGCAAACGGCGGCGACGCGCGACTTCACGCCGAAGAGTGTCAGCTTCGGCATCCTGCGCGAGGTGCCGCTCGACATGACCGCGAGTCTCACCGCGCAATATGTCGAGCGCGCGCCCAAGCCCGCCGAGCTTTATTCGGGCGGCGTCCACGACGCGACCACCACCTTCGACAAGGGCAACGTCAATCTCGGCATCGAGGCTGCCCAATCTCTCGAACTCGGGCTGCGCCGCGCCAAGGGGCCGTTCCGCTTCGATGCCTCGATCTATTACACGCGGTTCAAGGGCTTCATCTATCGCCGCCTCACCGGCAACACCTGCGACGAGGCCGGCGACTGCACCGGCGTCGCCGAACTCAATGAGGCGATCTACTCGCAATCCGACGCCACCTTTCGCGGCGGCGAATTCCAGAGCCAGTGGGACATACTGCCGCTCGGCTCCGGTCAATTCGGCATCGAGAACCAGTTCGACGTCGTGCGCGCCACCTTCACCGACGGCACCAATGTGCCGCGCATTCCGCCGGTGCGCCTCGGTGGCGGCGTCTACTGGCGCGACGCCAACTGGCTCACGCGCGTCAAGCTGATCCACGCCTTCGCGCAGAACAATGTCGCCACCGTCGCGGATTCATCGACCGGCGCCTATGACGATCTGCGCGCCGAAGTGAGCTACAACTGGAAGAACGCCAGGCCGCGCTTCGATCAGATCAGCGAATACACAATCGGCATCAGCGGCAGCAACCTCTTGAACCGCGACATCCGCGACGCCGCGTCCTACAGCAAGGATCAGGTGCTGATGCCCGGCGCCAATGTGCGTGTGTTCGCGAGCGTGAAGTATTAGAAAATCGGACCAACCGCTTTTACTCCGTCATGCCCGGCCTTGTGCCGGGCATCCACGTCTTCCTGTCCAGATGAAGAAAAGCGTGGATGGCCGGGACAAGCCCGGCCATGACGAGTTTAATCAACCGAAAAGACTACCCTGCCCGCCGCCCTCGTCGCGCGGTTTCTTCGGCTTTGACGGCGGCTTCGGCGTCACTTCGACCACCGTCGTTTCCGTCACCACCGTCTCGCGGACGACAATCGCCGCCGTGCCACCCGCCGTCGCCGCCACGCGGCCGTCGGCGAATTCGATATCCAGCGTCGCGCCGCTCGCCACCTGCGCCGCGGCGCGCACCGGCTGGCCCTTGTCGTCGCGCACCAGCGCGAAGCCGCGCTTGAGCACCTCGCGATAGGAGAACGCCGCCAGCAGCCGCTCGGCGCGCTCGATGCGGGTGTGATGCAGCTTGAGCAGCGCCAGCGTCGCGCGGCGCGAGCGCTCGCCGAAGGCCGTGACACGCTCGCGCGCGCGTTCGATGCGCGCATGATGCGCCTGCGCATTGGCCAGCAGGCTCGCCTTGAGCCGCTGGTTGAGCGCATCGTACCGATCGCGCCGCCGCTCGACGGTGTTCGACAGAAGCTGCGGCGCCAGCCGCGTGGCGACGCGCGTATATTGCGTGTGATGCACCTGCGCATTGGCGCGCAGCGCGCGCGGCAGCCGCTCGGCCAAAGTGTCGAGGCGCTGGCGCGGCTCGGCGAGAATGTCCTTCGGCAGCGCGCGCGACAGCATGGTGAGTTCGCGGCGCAGCCGTTCCATGCCGCGCTGCATGCAGGCAAGCTTGCGTGCGCCGAGCCCATTCAGCGTCTGCAGCAGTTCGACCCGCACGGGCACGGCCATCTCGGCCGCGGCGGTCGGCGTCGGCGCGCGCTTGTCGGAGGCAAAGTCGATCAGCGTCACGTCGGTCTCGTGGCCGACCGCGGAGATCAGCGGGATCATGCTGCCGGCCGCGGCGCGCACCACGATCTCCTCGTTGAACGACCACAGGTCCTCGAGCGAGCCGCCGCCGCGCGCGACAATGATCAGATCGGGCCGTGGAATGCGCCCACCCTCCGGCAGATTGTTGAATCCCTCGATGGCGGCCGCCACTTCCGCCGCCGATTGCTCGCCCTGCACGCGCACCGGCCAGACCAGCACATGGCGCGGGAAGCGGTCGGAGAGCCGATGCAGGATGTCGCGGATCACCGCGCCGGTCGGCGACGTCACGACGCCGATCACCTCCGGCAGGAACGGAATGAGCTGCTTGCGCGCCTCGTCGAACAGGCCCTCTGCGGCGAGCTTCTTCTTGCGCTCCTCGAGCAGCTTCATCAGCGCGCCGACGCCGGCGGGCTCGAGTGAGTCGATGACGATCTGGTACTTGGACGAGCCCGGGAAGGTCGTCAGCTTGCCGGTGGCGATGACGTCGAGGCCCTCTTCGGGCTTGACGCGCATGCGGCCATAGACGCCCTTCCAGATCACGCCCTCGATCACGGCGCGGTCGTCCTTGAGGCGGAAATAGCAGTGTCCGGAGGGCGATGCGCCGCGGAAGCCGGAGACTTCGCCGCGCACGCGGACGAAGCCGTAGGCGTCCTCCACCGTGCGCTTGAGCGCGGCGGACAGTTCCGAGACGGACCATTCGACGAGGTTCGAGGCGGGCGCCTCGGCGCGGCTCTCAGTGGGGATTCGGGGGCTCGGCATGCCCCCGATATACGCGCTCCGGCGGCGGCCCGAAACAGCGCGATTTCCCCTGTCGATAGCCGTGCCCCGGGGCCTTGTCCCCGGCGGTTCCGCCCGCTAAGGCCGGGTCGGTATCGGACAGGGCAGCGCCATGAACATTCTCATTCTCGGTTCCGGCGGCCGCGAGCATGCGCTGGCCTGGAAAATCGCCGCCAGCCCGCTGGTGACGAAGCTGTACTGCGCCCCCGGCAATGCCGGCATCGCGCAAGAGGCCGAATGCGTCGCGCTCGATATCGCCGACCACAAGGCCGTGATCGCCTTCTGCAAGGACGCCAAAATCGGCTTCGTCGTGGTCGGCCCGGAAGTGCCGCTGGTCGCCGGCAT
This sequence comes from Pseudolabrys sp., assembly GCA_035556455.1. Taxonomy (GTDB): domain Bacteria; phylum Pseudomonadota; class Alphaproteobacteria; order Rhizobiales; family Xanthobacteraceae; genus Pseudolabrys. The sequence continues at coordinate 104,692 of DATMEX010000032.1, read as the reverse complement.
CGTCGATGATCTGGAGGCCGCCGGCATCAAGGCCTTCGGCCCGCGCAAGGCCGCCGCGCAACTCGAAGGCTCCAAAGGCTTCACCAAGGACCTGTGCAAGGCCAACAATATTCCGACCGCGGCCTATGAGCGCTTCACCGACGCCGCCGCCGCCAAGGCCTATATCCGCAAGCAAGGCGCGCCGATCGTGGTCAAGGCCGACGGCCTCGCCGCCGGCAAGGGCGTCGTCGTCGCCGCCACCGTGGAAGAAGCCGAAGCGGCGATCGACATGATCTTCGACGGCGGCCTCGGCGTGATGGCCGAAGTCGTGGTCGAGGATTGCCTCATCGGCGAGGAAGCCTCGTTCTTCGCGCTGTGCGATGGCGACACCGCGCTTCAGCTTGCCTCAGCGCAAGACCACAAGCGCGTGTTCGACGGCGACAAGGGGCCGAACACCGGCGGCATGGGCGCCTATTCGCCGGCGCCGGTGATGACCGAAGCGATGAACAAACGCGTGATGGACGAGATCGTGCTGCCCACGGTCGCCGCGCTGAAGAAAGCCGGCACGCCGTTCAAGGGCGTGCTGTTCGCCGGACTGATGATAACGAAGGATGGCCCGCAGCTCATCGAATACAATGTGCGCTTCGGCGATCCGGAAACGCAGGTCATTCTTCTGCGGATGATGTCCGACATTCTGCCGGCGCTGATCGCCTCGCGCGATGGCCAGCTCAAGAACTTCAATCTGCGTTGGTACGATGACGCCGCTCTCACCGTGGTCATGGCAGCGAAGGGTTATCCGGGCAGCTACGCCAAGGGCACCGTGATCAAGGGCCTCGACAAGGCGGCGCAGATCGACGGTGTCGAGATCTTCCATGCCGGCACCAAGCGCGATGGTAACGATATCGTTGCCGATGGCGGACGCGTGCTTAACGTTTGCGCGCGCGGCAAGACCGTCGCCGAAGCGCAGCGGCGCGCTTACGAAGCGGTCGATCGCATCGACTGGCCGGAAGGCTTCTGTCGCCGCGATATCGGCTGGCAGGCCATCGCGCGGGAGATGAAGCCGTCGTAAGAGCGCGGTCGCGACGGTTCACCGGCGCTTCCCGATACCGCGCCCGCACCACATACCGCGCACCACCTTCTGCCAATACCGTGACGGTATAAAGCGATCGTAAAATACGCACGCGCATCGCTTGAATGTGGGCGCGCGTTCTATCTTTTCCGAAACTCGTTACTAGTTCCGCATTCGTGGGCGACGAATGTTTGGAGTAACGATCATGAAGAAGTATTTCATTGCCGCCATGCTCACCGCCGCCGCGGCGTCACCGTCTTTCGCAGCGTCCGTTCACCACCGTCATGTCGCGCAGCCCGGCCGGGCAGTTGCGACGGCGGATCGCATGGCGTTTGAATCCTACGCCATGGCGCCGACCGGATATGTCGTCGTTCAAAACGGCAAGGTGCTCGGCGCCGATCCGGATCCTTTCATTCGCGAACAGCTCATGCGTGAAGGCAACCCGGGCGATTACGCCGGAAACTAACTCCCACCGGCGGCAAGGTCCGGCGATCCCGCCGGGCCTTGCCCCGCCTTCACTGCAGCCGCGCCGGCCGCAAGCCAAGAAAATTCGCGAATTGAAAGCGCCGACAATGTCGGTCGCTCACGTTCGCGTTATCGCCACCGTAAAGCACGCATAAAATAAGCATGCGCATGTCTCGCATGCGCAGCGCGGTTCTGGATTTCGCCGCAAGTCACGCCTAGCTCCGCCGTCACGGGCGACGAACGACTGGAGCTACTCGATCATGAAAAAGTTTCTCATCGCTGCCGCCCTCGTGACCGCCGCGGCGTCACCGTCTTTCGCGGCGACGACGCACCATCGCCATGTCGCCATGCCGGACCAGATGGCCGCGTCGGCTGACGAGATGGCGGCCGGCAGTTACGCCATGGCGCCGGCCAGCAACATTGTCGTTCAGGACGGTCAGGTGCTCGGCGCCGATCCGGATCCGTTCATTCGCGGCGCACTCGCCCGCGAAGGCAATCCGGCGGACTACGCCGGCAACTGATCGCGTGCGGCCAAGGGCAAGGCGCCGGAACACCGGGGCCTTGCCGCTTGGGCATAACATCGTGACGGCGGCGGCGAGCGCGGGATAAGATGCCGAAGCGCTCGGAGACGCCGTTATGCCGGAACTTGCCGATCTGTTCCCCGGATTTGCTGCGCATGAGGTCGATACCTCGGCGGGAAAGCTGTTCGCGCGTGTCGGTGGCAAGGGCCCGCCGCTTCTGTTGCTGCATGGTTATCCGCAGACCCATGTGCTGTGGCATCGCGTGGCGCCAAAACTCGCGGACCAATTCACGCTGGTGATGGCCGACCTGCCCGGCTATGGCGCATCCGCCGCGCCCGAGCCGGACGGGAACCACGCGCCCTACGACAAGCGCTCGATGGCCAAGGCCATGGTGGAACTGATGGCCGCGCTCGGCCACAGGCGCTTTCGCCTCGCCGGCCACGACCGCGGCGGCCGCGTTGCCTATCGCCTGACGCTCGATCATCCTTCCTGCGTCGAGCGCCTGGCCACGCTCGATATCATGCCGACCGCCGAGATGTGGCGGGCGATGGATTACAAGCTGGCGCTCAAGACCTATCACTGGATGTTCCTGGCGCAGCCTTCGCCGCTGCCGGAGAAGCTGATCGGACACGAGCCGGCCTTCTATCTCGAGCGCACTTTGGCAAGCTGGACCATGGCCAAGGATCTCTCGGCCTTCGATCCCGCCGCACTGGATCATTACCGCGCCTCGGCCTCGCAGCCCGCGCGCATCCGCGCCTTCTGCGAGGACTACCGCGCCGGCGCCACCATCGATCTCGCCCATGACGAGGCCGACCGCGCCGCCGGGCGCATGATCGACTGCCCGGTGCTGGCGCTGTGGGGCTCGGGCGGTTTTCCGAGCCAGACGTCCGGGCCGCTCGATGTGTGGCGACGCTGGGCGAGCAAGGTCGAAGGCCGCGCCATCGCATCGGGGCATTTCCTGCCCGAGGAAAACCCCGACGAGACGGCGGCGGCATTGCTCGCCTTCTTCAAGACTTGAGGACGGCCGGCATGTCGATCGACCGCCAGCAGGCCTTCTCCGGCACCAAGGAAACGCCCGCCGGCCTGCGCATGGACGAGGCGCGGCTCGCCGAATACCTCGCCGCGCATATCAAGGGCTTCGTCGGGCCGCTGACGGCGCGGCAGTTCAAGGGCGGCCAGTCGAACCCGACCTATCTGCTGGAGACGCCGGCGCGGCGCTATGTGCTTCGCCGCAAGCCGCCGGGCAAATTGCTGCCATCGGCCCATGCGGTGGACCGCGAATATCGCGTTATCGGCGCGCTCCATGCGCAGGGATTTCCGGTCGCCGAGCCGCTCACTTATTGCGCCGACGAGAGCGTCGCCGGCACCGCGTTCTATGTCATGAGCTTCGCCGACGGCCGCGTGTTCTGGGAGCCGTCGATGCCCGGCTCCGATCCGGCCGAGCGTGCGGCCGTGTACGATGCCATGAACGACACCATCGCGCGCCTGCATGCCTTCGATCCGGTTACGATCGGCCTTTCCGATTACGGCAGGGGCGAAAATTATGTCGCGCGACAGGTCGAGCGCTGGTCGAAGCAGTACCGCGCCTCGCAGACCGAGACCATCGCGCCGATGGAGAGACTGATCGACTGGCTGCCGCGCCACATTCCGCCGGCCGGTCCGCCGCGGCTGGTGCATGGCGATTTCCGCATCGACAATCTGATTATTGCGAAGGATTCACCATCGGTAATCGCGGTGCTCGACTGGGAACTGTCGACGCTCGGCGATCCGCTCGCCGATTTCACCTATCACCTGATGGCCTGGCACATGCCGCAAAGCGAAAGCGCCGCGGGCACTGCAACATTGCAAGGTCACGACCTCGGCTCGCTCGGCATTCCGTCGATGATGGACTATGTCGACGATTACGTCGCGCGCACCGGGCTTGATCCGCGGCCGCATCTCGACGTCTATCTCGCCTACAATTTTTTCCGTATCGCCGCGATATTGCAGGGCATTATCGGCCGCGTCCGTGACGGCACCGCAACATCGGATCACGCGCCGGCCAAGGCCGAAATGATCCGTCCGCTCGCCGACAAGGCCTGGGAATTTGCCCGCGCCGCGGGCGCTTCCGAATAAACATTATAAAATAAACAAATCATTTTACGGACATCCGAACAGTTTCGTCCGCGTTTCCTTCAGGCGGGTTTGCGTATCTTAACCGCACAGGAGGACTTCATGACGAACGCCAGCATCGGCATTCGCGGCATTTCGCCTTTTGCCGGCACGCCACAGGATCGCAGGCAATTCAACAATCGCGGCGAGCGGACGCTCGCCAAGCATGCCGGCGCGACTCCAGGCGACACCGAGGCGCCAGATCTGGCAGAGGAGCCTGTGTCGCTCGCCCCCGGCCGCCTCATCGACATCAAGGTCTGAGGCGCCATTCCATTCGGCGCGCGCTCAGCGCCGCGCCGCGAAGAACTCCCGCAACAGCGCAGCACATTCGGCCTCACCAATGACGTAGGGCTCGATAGCGAAAGCCACCTGTTACTTAGCCGGCGTACCGCCTTAAGTTCCCGGCGACTTCTTGTAACGAAGCGCCCAAACATCGGTGGCAACAATTATGGACGAGATAATTTGCTCGACATCTTTCCAGAATTGCTGCCTGTCTGCGGCATCGGTGTAATTGGCAGATAATATCTGGAGCTGCACATCGGGAACGACCCGCAACCAATATTGGCGGGCCGCCATTTTACGCTTCCCAGTCGGAACTTCGTATTCAAAAACCTTCGCGGGCAGACCAGAAATTGTAACATCACTCGCCGACGCCGTCCCAAAGTTTGCCTTGAATGTCGTGAGCTGATTTTCGATCTGGGCGGCGAGATTGTTGACGTAATTCGGCTGGACTGGCCTCAACCGAAAATTCATGCCAATAGCGCCGAGCGTATCCTCATAGCGACTAACAAGGCTGAACTCACCCCCGGCCAGACGCGCGGGCCCATCCTCGACCGTCCACGACCGCGGAGCCTGAAGAGAGATTCCGTAATTGGAATATTGAAGCTCTTTGAAATTCGGGTTTTGCGATTGCCCATAACTTAAACGCTTCTCGGCGAGTTCGGAACGCGCTTTACTGGCGTCTGTACTTGAAGCGCCACCCAAATAACCAAGCACAGCCGTCAGGCAGGCCGGTATGATGGTTATCAAGGCGACTGCTATTTCCTTCCTCATAGCGCACGCTCAGATGATTAATAAACTCATCATTCAGTTTTGAAATGCCTTTGTCTAGCGTTAAGTTGTATTTCTTTAATTAACAACTAGCGGAATTGCGTGGCAATGCGGCTTTACGCACGCCGCGCCGCGAAGAACTCCCGCAACAGCGCAGCACATTCGGCCTCACCAATGCCGCCATAGACCTCCGGTCGATGGTGGCAGGTGGGGCTGTCGAAAAAGCGCACGCCGCTTTCCACCGCCCCGCCCTTCGGATCGGACGCGCCGAAATAAAGCCGCCGGATGCGGGCGAAGGACAAGGCCGCCGCGCACATGGTGCAGGGCTCCAGCGTCACATAGAGATCGCAGCCGGTCAGCCGCTCGGTGCCGATTCTGGCCGCCGCGTCGCGGATGGCGATCAGTTCCGCATGGCCCGTCGGGTCCTTGTCGGCGAGGGTCCGGTTGCCGGCGCGGGCGACCACCTCGCCATCCCGGACGATGACGCAGCCGATCGGCACCTCGCCGCGCGCCGCCGCGGCGCGGGCTTCCTCGAGGGCGAGTTGCATGAAGGAGGGCTGGGGCATCTTCCTCACAATCGTCATGGCCGGGCTTGTCCCCGCCATCCACGCCTTTATACACGCTCCTTAAAGCAAGACGTGGATGCCCGGCACAAGGCCGGGCATGACGGTCGAGGACCATGAGCGACAAATCCAGCAGCGGCGAGCGCATCGCCAAGGTCATGGCCCGCGCGGGCCTGGCGTCCCGCCGCGAGGCCGAGGCCTGGATCGCGGAGGGCCGCGTCTCGGTCAACGGCCAGGTCATCACCTCGCCGGCGCTCAACGTTACCGCGTCCGATCGCATCGTGGTCGACGGCGCCAAGATGCCGGGCCGCGAGCGCACGCGGCTGTTCCTCTACAACAAGCCGCGCGGGCTGGTGACAACGCATTCCGATCCCGAAGGCCGACCGACCATTTTCGGCGCGCTGCCCAAGAAGCTGCCGCGACTCATCAGCGTCGGCCGCCTCGACATGAACACCGAGGGCCTGCTGCTGCTGACCAATGACGGCGGCCTCGCCCGCACGCTCGAACTGCCGGCCACCGCCTGGCTGCGCCGCTATCGCGTGCGCGCCAATGGCCGCGTCGATCAAGCGACTCTCGACAAGCTGCGCGACGGCGTCACCGTCGAAGGCGTGCATTACGGCCCGATCGAAGCGCTGCTCGAGCGCGCGCAAGGCGCCAACTCCTGGCTCTCCTTCGCCATCCGCGAGGGTAAGAACCGCGAAGTGCGCAAGGTGCTGGAGTCGCTCGGCCTGCGCGTCAACCGCCTCATTCGTGTCTCCTACGGCCCCTTCATGCTCGGCGACTTGCCCGAGGGCGAGGTCAAGGAAGTCGAGACCGCGGCCTTGCGCGCCGAACTCGGCGAGAAGATCGTCGAGCAATCGGGCGCCGACTTTTCGGCGCCGCTGGTCAGCGACGAGGAGCGCGCGCCGCGCAAGCGCCCGGGCGCCCCACGCCGCGACGCGCCGGCGCCGCGCCAGCGCGAAGAAGTCACCGCCTGGGGCCGCGAGAAGGAACAGCGCGCGCCGCAGAAAAAACGCCCGCGCCGCGACCGCAGCAAGAGCGGCCCCCGCCCCGCTTATCCGAGAAACAGCAAATGAGGGTGGTCGGCGGCCGCCTGCGCTCGCGTCCGATCGCCGGGCCGAAGGGCGAAGGCCTTCGGCCGACGGCCGATCGCCTGCGCGAGTCGCTGTTCAACATCCTGGCGCATGGTTACGGCAATCCGGTCGAAGGCGCGCGCGTGCTCGACCTGTTCGCCGGCACCGGCGCGCTCGGCATCGAGGCCCTGTCGCGCGGCGCTTCTTACGTGCTGTTCGTCGATGACGGCGTCGAGGCACGCTCGCTGCTGCGTGGCAACACCGAGCAACTCGGCCTTGGCGGCACCAGCCGCATCTTTCGCCGCGATGCCACCAGGCTCGGCCCGGCGCATCCGCTGGAGCCGTTCAGCCTCGCCTTCCTCGATCCGCCTTACGGCAAGGGCCTTGCCGAAAAGGCGCTGATCTCGGCGCGCGACGGCGGCTGGCTGACGAAGGACGCGCTCGTGGTCGTCGAGGAAGCCGTGAGCGCGAAGTTTACAGCGCCGGAGGGCTTCGAGGAGCTGGAGCGGCGCGACTATGACGACTCGGAATTGATTTTCCTGCGTCAACCGTAGCGCGCCGCCCGGCGCCTACTTCTTCTTCCACACCTCGGTGCCCTTGGTGCCTGCATCGGTGCGGCGCCACCATTTGCCTTCGAGCGAGCCGTCCGGCTTGATGTCCATCACCATGATGACCACCTTGCCGTCGGCCAGAGAGCCGACGAACAGCTTGCTGCCCTCGACCTGACCGATGCCGACATATTTGCCGCCATCCCATTTCAGTTCGAGCGCGCCGCTCTTGTCCATGGTGACGGCCAGCGTGCCTTCACCATCATATTTGGCGCCGTCGGTCTCGGTGCCGGTCACGACGTAGTTGCCGAGCACCTTGGAATTGTCCTGCGCGAAGGACGGCGTCGCCACAGCCACAAGGCCGAGCAGAGCCAATGCGAAGATCGATTTCATGAAAGCCCCCTGATAAACAGCGGGCGGGAACTTATCGCCGTTCAGCGACGATTCCAATAAACAGCGTATTTATATTCCGGCTATTTCCGCCCGAACAACCGCTCGATGTCCCCGAGCTTCAGCTCAACGTAAGTCGGGCGGCCGTGATTGCACTGGCCGGAATTCGGCGTCGTTTCCATCTCACGCAAAAGCGCGTTCATCTCGTCGGGCTTGAGCCGGCGGCCGGCGCGCACCGAGCCGTGGCAGGCCATGGTCGCCGACACATGCAGCAGGCGGCGCTCCAGCGGCAGTGAATCGTCCCACTCCGCCATGTGTTCGGCGAGATCCGTGACGAGGCCGCGCACATCGACATCGCCGAGCATGGAAGGCGTTTCCCGCACCGCCACCGCGCCCGGCCCGAAGGCCTCCAGCGCCAGGCCGAAACGCTCCAGATCGGCGGCGCGCGCCACGAGTCGCGCCGCATCCCCCTCGTCGAGTTCGACGATCTCGGGAATGAGCAGGATCTGCCGCGCGATGCCGGATTTCTCCAGCGCCGCCTTCATCCGCTCATAGACAATACGTTCATGCGCGGCGTGCTGATCGACAATGACCAGGCCATCGCGCGTCTGCGACACGATGTAGGTCTCGTGGATCTGCGCCCGCGCCGCGCCGAGCGGCTGCTCGATGAGTTCGGCGGCCGGCGCAAAGCTTTCGACCCGCGCATCGGCCGACGGCGCGCCGACATCAAAGGCTGCCTGCGCAATTTCTTCAAAGCCGAGGGCGACATTGCCTTGCGTCGGCGACCATGGCGTCGGCCGCGACGGCGAATTGCGCCAGTCATAGGGCGCGCGCCGCGCCATCGACACCGGGCGGAATGCCGCGATGGTGGCGCCGCCGCCGGTCGAGGCCGCGCGCTGGCCTTCGCGCGCCAGGGCATGTTTGAGGGCGCTGACGATCAGGCCGCGCACCAGTCCGGAATCGCGGAAGCGCACTTCGGTCTTGGCCGGATGCACGTTCACGTCCACTTCGCTGGTCGGCAGCGTGACGAAGAGCGCCAGCACCGGGTGACGATCGCGCGGCAGGTAATCGGCATAGGCGCCACGCACCGCGCCGGCGAGCAGCTTGTCGCGCACCGGCCGGCCGTTGACGAACATGTATTGCCCAAGTGAGTTGGCACGCGACAAAGTCGGCAGGCCCGCGAAGCCTTCGACACGCACGCCCTCGCGCTCCGCCTCGATGGCGATGGCGTTGGCGCGGAAATCGGCGCCCAGCACATCGCCGAGCCGCACCAGCGGCTCTTCTTCGCCCGCCGCGCTCCAGGTGATCGGCGCGCGGTCTTCGCCCGCCAATGTGAAGGTGACATCCGGGCGGCTCATCGCCAGCCGCCGCACCACCTCGCGCACGGCTTCGCCCTCGCCACGATCCGTCTTGAGAAATTTCAGCCGCGCCGGCGTCGCGTAAAACAGGTCGCGCACTTCCATCGTCGTGCCCTGGCTGAGCGCCGCCGGCTTGATCTCGGACTTGTCGCCGGCATCGACGGTGAGGCACCAGGCATGCGGCTCGCTCGCGTGCCGCGTCGTGATGGTGAGCCGCGCCACCGAGCCGATGGACGGCAAGGCCTCGCCGCGAAAGCCGAGCGTGTGGATCGCCAGCAGGTCGTCGCCGTCGAGCTTGGACGTGGCATGACGCTCGACGCAGAGTTCGAGGTCACCGCGCGTCATGCCGGCGCCGTCGTCGGTGACGCGGATCAGGCGGCGGCCGCCGCCATCGGTCAGCACGTCGATGCGTTTGGCCCCGGCGTCGAGCGCGTTTTCCACCAGCTCCTTGACGACGCTGGCCGGGCGCTCGACCACCTCGCCGGCGGCGATGCGGTTGACGACGGCTTCGGACAACTGGCGGACGGGCATTCTGTCTCTTTCACCTCTCCCCGTTGTTACGGGGAGAGGTCGGCTTCCGAGCCTTGGCGAGGAAGCCGGGTGAGGGGCAATCGCTGACGCCCCCTCACCCGCCTCGCTGACGCTCGGCACCCTCTCCCCGCGCGCGGGGAGAGGGGAAGGTGACGATTCGCCGAGGAATCTAGCGACGGAAGGAGCCTGCCGCGAGGCACCGGGGCCTGCTGTGCCCGTTATCCCGCCCCTTCGTCGCGCCCGCCTGCCCCTCCCCGCTCCGCCTCTCTAATATCGCAAACTGCGATATTCCTTGACGCCACTATCGCAAAGTGCGATAATAAGAAACATGCAGGTTACGTTCACCCCGGCGGCGCTGCGGCAGTGGACCAAACTGGATGTCGCCCTGCGCAAGCGCATCAGGGCGAAGATCGAGGCGTTCGCGCAGACCGGCAGCGGCGACATCAAGAAACTGCAGGGCAGAGCCGGTTCGCGTCTGCGCGTCGGCGATTTTCGCGTGATCTTCTACACCGAGGATCAGCTCATGGTCATCGTCGCGGTGGGCGACCGCCGCGACATCTACGATTAGGGGAAGCCGTGTCCGTACAGTTCAAGAAAACCGACAAGGGTGAAATAGCGATCCTGCCGCGCGCCGAGTACGAGCGGCTTGTCGCTCGCGCCGCCGAAGCCGATGAGGATGCAGCCACCGCGCGACTGGTGGCCCATGCGCGTAAGGAAGTCGCCTCCGGCGCGCCGCTCATTCCTCTGGAGGTGGCTGAACGCATCGCCGATGGCGAAAACCCCATCAGGGTCATTCGCGAGTGGCGCGACGTCACCCAGCTTCACCTGTCACACAAAGCCAATATCGGCCAAGGCTACGTTTCCGATCTGGAAAACGGTCGCCGCAAGGGTACGGCCGCCGCGCTTCGTGCCATCGCCAGAGCGCTCGACGTGCCGCTCGATATGCTGGTCGGGGACTAATCCCACCCCTTCTTGCCGCGGCCGGCCTTGACCTCGCTGCGGCGCTTCTTGCCCTCGACCCGCTTTTTCTTCTCGGATTTGGGCACCTTGGTCTCGCGCCGCACCGTGGGCCGCACCGCCGCCTGGCGGATCATCTCGAACAGCCGCTCGCGCGCCTCGGCGCGGTTGCGCGACTGGTCGCGGTATTCCTGCGCCACGATGACGATGACGCCGTCCTTGGTCAGGCGCGAGCCGGCGAGCTTCATCAGGCGGATGGCGACGTCGTTCGGCAACGACGGCGAGCGCCGCGCATCGAAACGCAACTGCACCGCCGACGACACCTTGTTGACGTTCTGCCCGCCCGGACCCGAGGCGCGCACGAAGCTTTCCTCGAGCTCGGAGTCGTCAATGGAGATGGATGAGGTGACCTGGTGCATGAAGCCGTCATTCCGGGGCGCGGCCAGTCAGGCCGCGAGCCCGGAATCCATACTCCCAGAATCAGCTTTTAAACAAACGCAGTCCACCACCATTTCTGCTGCGGTGTATGGATTCCGGGTTCGCTCTTTCAGAGCGCCCCGGAATGACTAGGAGATCAAATACTTCTTCGCCAGCACCTTGCCCTCTTCCACCGCCGGCTGGTCGAAGGCATCGACGCCGAGGAGGTGCGCGGCGATGATGGTTTCGAGCATGAAATGCATCAGCAGTTCGCCCATGCTCTGCTCGTCGATGACCGGCAGATGGATGGTGCGCACCGGGCAGCCGTTCTTCGCCAGGGTCTCGGCGGTGGCGCGGCCCTGCGCGCCGACGAGATCGCCGATCGACTTGCCGGCAAAGCCAGCCTCGCCCGCCACCTCGGACAATTTCTGGTCCATGCGCGGGCCCTTGCTGGCGCGATCGGTGGTGATGACAGTGAACAGCTTGTCGCGCGGGCCGGCGATGAAAAGCTGCAACTGGCTGTGCTGATCGACCGGGCCGAGCGCGCCGATCGGCGTCGTGCCCTTGCCGTCCTTGCCGAGGCTTTCGGCCCAGAGCTGCACATACCAACGCGTGAAGCGCTCCAGCTTGTCGGCATAGGCCATGACGACGCTGATGCCCTTGTTCTTGGTTTCGCTGAGCGCCACCGCCAAGGCCGCGCCAACGGCGGCCGGCACGTCTTTGGCCTTCTTCTTCTCGAGCACCGGCTTGAGCGCCAGCGCCGCGCCGGCGCGCACCGCGACGACGTCGAGGCCGAGCATCGCCGCGGGCAGCAGGCCGACATTGGTCAGCACCGAGAAGCGGCCGCCGACGCCGGTGTGATGCTCGAGCATCGGCACCTTGTACTGGCCGAGCAGGTCGCGCAGGCCGTTCTTCTTGCCGGCCTTGGCCGGCTCGGTGAGGCCGAGGAAGATGTCGGGAATGCGCGGGCCGAGGCTCGCTTCATGCAGCGCCGACAGCACGGCAATGGTCTGCATCAGGGTCTCGCCGGTGCCGCCGGATTTCGAGATCGACACGAAACGCGAGGTCGGCAGCGGCAGGTGCTTGAGCAGCGACGCGAAGCTGTCGGGATCGAGATTGTCCATGAAGTGCAGCCGGGGGCCCGGCCGCAGCGCGCCGACGCCCGGCACCATATGGCCGGCGAGCTGCGCCAGAGTCTGGCCGCCGAGCGAGGAGCCGCCGGTGCCGAGCAGCACAATGTCGGTGGCGCGATCGGCGAGCGCGCGGGCGGTGTCGCGCAATTCCGGCAGTTCGGACGTGGTCTCCGCCAGATTGAGCAGCGGCAGACCGCCATCGGCATGGCGGGCGCGCAGCCAGTCGAGCGCGCCTTCGGCACGTTCGAGAGCGGCATCCAGCGCCTCGGCTGATACGCCGTGCTGGCCGATGTTGTCATGAAGCGCGCTGTCGATGGATTGGATCAGGGGCATGGTCTCTGCATCTCCACCGTCACGCCCGGCCTTGTGCCGGGCATCCACGTCTTAAATTGCATGGATAGAAGGTAATAAGACGTGGATGGCCGGGACAAGCCCGGCCATGACGTTTTCATAACGAGCCATAGGCGAATTGGTTCACTGCGTGCTCGACGCCAGCCCCTTCGGCCGGCCGGCGACCGTCACCAGCATGCCGCCGCCGAACAGGCGCTTGGCGACACGCTTGGTGTCGGCCAATGTCACCGCATCGATCATGGCGGCGCGCTTGTCGATATAGTCGATGCCGAGATTGTCGAGCTGGATCTGGGTCAGTTGCCCGGCGATCTTCGAGGAGGTGTCGAGCGACAATGGATAGGCGCCCTTGAGATAATCCTTGGCGGCGGCGAGTTCGTCGGCCGTCGGCCCCTCCTCCGCCATGCGCTTGGTCTCGGCTTCGATGATCGACAGCGCCTCGGCGGTGCGATCGGCGCGCGTCGCGGTGCCGCCCATATACAAGGCGGCGGACTTGAACCAGACAAGACTCTCCGACACGCCGTAGGCCAGGCCGCGCTTCTCGCGCACTTCCCTGTACAGCCGCGACGAGAAGGTGCCACCGCCGAGGATATGGTTGACGATATAAGCCGCCATGAAATCCGGGTCGTTGCGCTGGATGCCGGCGCCGCCGAAGGTGACGACGGCCTGCGGCACATCGACGTCAGTGACGATGCGCCGGCCGATGCCGGCGATTTTTACCTCCGGCACAGGCTTGAGGTCGTTTTTCTCCGGCAGCGCGCCGAAGGCCTTGTCGATGAGGTCGCCCGCCGCCTTGGCGTCGATGTCGCCGACGATGGAGATCGTCAGCTCATTGCGCGCGAAGACGCGGCGCGTGTAATCGCGCAGATCGGCGATCGCGATTTTGGGCACGCTGTCGAGCGAGCCCTTGGTCTCGCGGCCGTAAGGATGATCGGGAAACGCGGTGCTCCACCAGGCGCGGCTGGCGATATTGTTGGGGTTGGTGGTGTCGCGGCGCAGGCCCGAGATCTGCTGGGCGCGCACGCGCTCGACCGCTTCGGCATCGAAGCGCGGCTGCGACAAAGCAAGGCGCAACAGATCGAAGGCTTCGTCGCGGTTGTCGTTGAGAACGCGCAGCGAGCCGTAGAACTGGTCGCGCGTCGCGCTGAACGACAATTCGATGGCGCGCCGCTCGAGCCGGTCGTGGAACGCCTTGCTGTCGAGTTCCCCGGCGCCTTCGTCGAGCGTGTCGGCGACGAGATTTGCGGTGCCGGCCTTGTCGGCCGGATCCTGCGCCGAGCCGCCGGCGAAGGCGTAACTCATGGCGACCAGCGGCACGGTCTTCTCGCGCACCAGCCAGGCCTTGATGCCCTTGGGACTGACGACCTTCTCGATCGTCACCGCACCGGCGGGCGTCAGACCGACCAGCGCAACGCCGACAACGCCCGCGAGAGCAGCGATGATGCGCTTCATGACCGCTTCCCTCCCGCGCTGACCGGCTGAACCTGCTCGGCCTTGCCGGCGGCGGCCTTCTCGTCCTTGATGAGATAACCGGTCACCGAACGGCGCTTATCGAGCCAGGCGCGCGCCGCGTCCTGCACCTGCGCCGCGGTGACGGCCTTGATGCGCTCCGGCCATTTCTGCACGTCGTCGATGGTAGCGCCGCTCATCAGCGCCTGGCCGTACCAGCGCGCCATGGTCGCCTGGTTATCCTGAGCGTAAACGGCATCGGCGATCATCCGCGACTTGGAGCGGTCGATTTCGTCTTCGGTGACGCCCTTCTCGGCGACCTCTGCGATCACGGCGTCGGCGGCAGCTTCGAACTCAGACAAGCTGACGCCGCGAGCCGGCACGCCATAGACCGTGAATTTCGCCATGTCGTAGGCGGACGAGTCGTAATAGGCGCCGGCGCTGACGGCGACCGGCTTGTCGACGACCAACGCCTGATAGAGCCGGCTGTTCGAGCCTGTACCGAGCACATGCGCCAGCACTTCCAGTGCTTCGGTTTCGCCGGGCTTGCCGAGACGGAACGACGGCACGAGATAAGAGCGCTGCATCATCGGCTGCTCGACGCGCGGATCGGCGAGCGTCAGCGAACGCGCCGCGGCGGGCGGCGGCTCCTGAGGACGATTGCGCACGGCAATGTCCGCGACGGGCTTGATCTGGCCGTAAGTCTCTTGCGCGAACTTGAGCGCTTGCTGCGGATCGACATCGCCGGCGATAACGACCACGGCATTGTTCGGGGCGTAGAAGCGCTTGTAGAACGCGATGGCGTCGTCCTTCGTCAGCCCTTCCATTTCATGCCGCCAGCCAATGATCGGCCGGCCATAGGGCGAGTTGAGGAACAGCGCCGCGTCGATCTGCTCGCCGAGGCGGGCGCGCGGATTGTTCTCCATGCGCTGATTGCGCTCTTCGAGAATGACGTCGCGCTCGGGCAGCACCACCGCGTCGGTGAGCTGCAGGCCGGTCATGCGGTCGGCCTCGAAGTCCATCACCTCTCTGAGCTTGTCGCCCGGCACGCGCTGGTAATAGCCGGTGTAGTCGCTCGAGGTGAAGGCGTTCTCCTGGCCGCCCATGCGCGCCACCACGGACGAGAACTGCCCGGCCGGATGCTTCGCCGTGCCCTTGAACAGGAGATGCTCGAGGAAATGCGCGAGACCGGATTTACCCGGCGTCTCGTCGGCGGCGCCGACCTTGTACCAGATCATGTGCGTCACGACCGGCGCGCGGCGGTCGGGAATGACGACGAGTTCGAGCCCGTTATCGAGCTTGAAGTGCGAAACGCTGATGGAGGGTTTGTCGGCGGCGCCGGCCGCGGACATAAAAGCAGGCACCGCGACCAGAGCCAGGACGGCGGCGCGGAGAAGACGAACTGCGATTTTCACCGGGTCAAACCCTATGACGTTGGCGTGAATGGTGGGTCACACGCGACAAACCTGTCGGACACCGCCCCCGCCTGCGTCACTTCGGATTGTCGGTGCCCTTCGACTCCAGATAGTTCGTCGCCTTCGGCGCCCTGTCGCGATCGGCCCCGGAACCGTAAGGCTGGTCCGGCGACGGCGTCTGATAGCCGGCCGGCGGATCGGTCAGCGCGGTGCGCGGCGGCTCGCCGGTGAAGCGCGCCACATCGTCTTCCTTGCCGCCGAACATGTTGCCGAACAGGCCGCCGCGATAACCGAGCTGCGACGGCGTCAGTTTGTCGCCGGACTCGGACCATGTGCTGGCCGTGGGATTCGCCTCCTTGCCGACGCGCGGTGGGCGATTGGTAGCGGAGGCGCCGGGCATCATTTCGCTCGGGCTGAGCACGCGCTGCTCTTCACGCTGCTTCTCGTCGGCCGACTTGTAGCGATCGGCGCGGGCCTGCTTCGCCGCTTCGCGCTTGCGGACGACGTCGGGATCCTTGGGCCAGGCCGGATTGTTGGCGACGGCGGCGCTGGCGTTTTCCGGAACCGGCAGATTGGTGCTGGGCGGAATGACCAGCGGCGCGCGCTCCTGATAGACGATCGCGCTCTTGTTCGGCGATTGCAGCCCGAGGCCTTCCATCAGATTGCCGATGATCCTGGAATCCCACGGGCGGTCGTCGCCATCGTCGGCGGCGCGCGCCGGCAGGGCCTGCGCAGCCAGGACGAAGGTGAACACGCTGGCCGCGATCACGGCCTGACGGGGGAAGCGGCGAACGGTCATGGAACTGGCCCCTTCTATCGATACACGGCCGAAACGAGCACGTTTCGGCTCCTCAGGTCGCCTGTTCAGGCTATTGCCTTGGGATCAGGGCGCTTTTGCGGCATGGTCCCCGAAGAAGGACTCATACAGGAGGCCCACGACCCCGGCAACGATGACCACGTCGGCGAGGTTAAAAACGTACCAGTTGAAGCGCCAGCCTGCCCCGGAAACGTGAAAAAACACGAAATCGACCACCCAGCCGTGCAGCAGGCGGTCCACGGTATTGCCGGCCGCACCGCCGATGATCAGCCCGAGCGCCAGCGCCGTGAACCGGCTTTCGGCCGTGGCCAGCCAGGCCCAGAGCAAGGCCACCGCCGCCGCCTTGAAGCCGACCAGCAGCCACTGCCCGGCCTCGCCCGGCATCTGGAACAGGCCGTAGCTGATGCCGTAATTGCGGGTCAGCACGAAATCGAGGAACGGCGCCACCCGCACCGGATTGGCCTCGAGATCGTAGCCGAACAGCAGATAGAGCTTGGCGCCCTGATCCACGAGCGCGGCCGCCAGCGCCACGGCCAGGCCGAACCAGGTGAAGGGGCCGAAGAAATATCGTTTGAGGTTCATCGTCCCGTCGTCCCCGCGGCTACCCGGCTTTCCTCATCGTCTCGCGTTCGCGCAGCGCCTTGGCGTCGCGCGGCGAAACGTCCGGGTAGTCCGGGTCGGCGCCGATCGTGTTGAGGATCTTCCACGACCGCGCGCACTTGGTGCCCTCCGCGAGGTTCGACACCACCGCGACGCCCGCCACATCCGGCAGCTTGAACGCGCTGTCCGGCCCGGCATCGCTCACCAGCGTGAGCGCCGAGGTGATGCAGACTTCCGCCATGTCGACATCGAGCACGGCTTCATAGAGTTCGCCGTTCGACACATGCACGATCGGATGCGCCTCGAGCGATGAGCCGATGCGCTTCTCCGCGCGCGCCACTTCGAGCGCGCCGGTGACGACGCGGCGAACCTGACGCACCTTGCGCCATTTTTCGGCGAGCTTGTCGTTGCGCCACGCCGCCGGCACCTCGGGGAAAGTCTCAAGATGCACCGACTTCGCATCCGCGCCGTAGCGCGACAACCAGCTCTCTTCCGCGGTGAAGCACAGCATCGGCGCGAGCCACGTCACCGTGCAGCGGAACAGATGGTCGATCACGGTCAGCGCCGCCTTGCGCGTCACCGATGAATAGGGATCGCAGTACAGCGCGTCCTTGCGGATGTCGAAATAGAACGCCGACAGGTCCGACGTCATGAACGCCGACAGCGCAGCGAAGATGCGCTTGTAGTCGAACTCGGCGTAAGCCTTGCGCACCGTCTCATCCAGTTCGGACAGACGATGCAGCATCAGCTTTTCCAGCTCCGGCATCGCCTCGTATTTGACGCGCTCGTCGTCGTGGAAATGCGCCAGCGAGCCGAGCATCCAGCGGATGGTGTTGCGCAGCTTGCGATAGGTGTCGGCCGTGGTCTTGAGGATTTCCGGGCCAATGCGCAGGTCGTCGGCATAATCCGAGGCGCAGACCCACATGCGCAGGATGTCGGCGCCCGAGTTCTTGATGACGTCCTGCGGCGCGACCACGTTGCCGAGCGACTTCGACATCTTGCGGCCGTTCTCGTCGAGCACGAAGCCGTGCGTCAGCACGACATCGAACGGCGCGCGGCCGCGCGTACCGCAGCTTTCCAGCAAGGAAGAATGGAACCAGCCGCGATGCTGGTCCGAGCCTTCCAGATACATCACCTCATCCTTGCCGCCATCGACCTTGCGCTTGATGCCGGCGAGCTGCGGGAAATGCACCGGGTCTTCGAGCACGAAGGCGTGCGTCGAGCCGGAGTCGAACCAGACGTCGCAGATGTCGTCGACTTTTTTCCAGGTGTCGCCCGACAGCTTCGGCCCGAGGAAACGCTCGCGCGCGCCTTCCTTGTACCAGGCGTCCGCGCCTTCGCTGGCGAAGGCCTCGATGATGCGCAGCTCGACCTCCGGATCCTGCAGGATCTCGACCGAGCCGTCCGGCTTTTCCTTGATGAACACCGCGATCGGCACACCCCAGGCGCGCTGGCGCGAGATCACCCAGTCGGGGCGGCCCGAGATCATGCCGTTGATGCGGTTTTCGCCCTGCGGCGGCACCCAGCGCGTCTTGGCGATGGCGTCGAGCGCGCGTTCGCGCAAGGTGCGCTGATCGTTCGGCGCGACGCCCGGCGCGGTGGCGGCCACCGCGGCGACGCTGGACGCGCCGACGAAGGACTTGTCCATCGCGATGAACCACTGCGGCGTATTGCGGAAGATGATCGGCTTCTTCGAGCGCCACGAGTGGGGATACTGATGCTTGAGGCGGCCGCGCGCGATGATGTTGCCGGCCGCGGCCAGCGCCTTGATCACCGCCTCGTTAGCGTCGCCCTTCTCGCCCTTGTCGTTGATGACGCGCTTGCCTTCGAAGCCCGGGGCCTGCGCGGTCAGCGCGCCGTTTTCATCGACGGTGTAGGGAATGGCCGGATTGATGCCGCGCGCTTCGAGCACACGCGTATTCGCGGTCCAGGCCTCGAAGTCCTCGCGGCCATGGCCCGGCGCGGTGTGCACGAAGCCGGTGCCGGCGTCGTCGGTGACATGATCGCCGGCGAGAAGCGGGACCTGGAAATCGTAACCGAGCGAAGCCAGCGGATGCTTGCAGACCATCCCCGCGAGCGTGTCCGCCGACACATCGGCGATTTTGTCGTAGGCCGCGACCTTGGCTTGCTTGAACACATCGGCAGCGAGCTTGTCGGCAAGAATGAGCAGATCGCCCACCTTGGCCCAGTTCTCAGCCGGCGCATCGGTGACCTTGTAAAGGCCGTAACCGATCTTCGGCGAAAACGAGATGGCGCGGTTGCCCGGCAGCGTCCACGGCGTCGTGGTCCAGATGACGACCGAAGCTTTCGCCACGTCGCCGGTACCGTTCGTCACCGGAAACTTCACCCAGACCGTGTCGCTCGTATAATCCTCGTATTCAATCTCTGCTTCGGCGAGCGCGGTCTTTTCGACGACCGACCACATCACCGGCTTTGAGCCGCGATACAGCAAACCATTGGCGGCGAACTTCATCAGCTCGCGCGCGATCTGCGCCTCGGCCGGAAAGCTCATGGTCGTATAGGGATGATCCCAGTCGCCCTCGACGCCGAGGCGCTTGAACTCGTCGCGCTGCACGTTGAGCCACTTCTGCGCATAGGCGCGGCATTCCTGGCGGAACGCGACCATCGCCGCCGGCTCGGAGAAATTCGGCTTCTGCTTGTTCTTGGAACGGTAGTTCTCTTCCTCGATCTTCCATTCGATCGGCAGGCCGTGACAGTCCCAGCCCGGCACGTAATTGGAATCGTAGCCGAGCATCTGCTGGCTGCGCGTCACCACGTCCTTGAGGATCTTGTTGAGCGCGTGGCCGATGTGAATGTTGCCGTTGGCGTAGGGAGGGCCGTCATGCAGCACGAACTTGTCGCGGCCCTTGGCCTCGGCGCGCAACTGGCCATAGAGGTCGCTGTCTTGCCAGCGCTTGAGCAGCTCCGGCTCCTTCTGCGGCAGGCCGGCGCGCATCGGGAAATCCGTCTGCGGCAGGAACAGGGTCTCGGAATAGTCCTTCTCGGACGATTTTTCGGGCGTTTTTTCGGACTTGGACATTCGTTTTCGCGCAAAATCAATGGGGTCGCGGGCTGTGTAGCAGGGCCATTTTGGCCGCGCAAAGGCTTCGGCCGGGTAAACAGCGGCGCGGCCAGCACCACCGCGCTTGACTGCCTATAGTCCTAGGATTATATATAAGAACGATCCAGCCGACGCCTTCGCCGCCGTCATGACGCGGCGGGGCGCATTGGCCGGGTCCGGCGCCCGACAATGGCGCCGTCAGCGGCGCCGCCGTGAGGGCGGAGCCGCGGTGGAGCGCCGGGAGGCGCAGCGCCCGGGCGGCAGGCCTCGCAAACCTGCCGTTCTTTGGCGCGCGCGCCTCGGGTGCGGGCTTCGCAACCCCGCCCCGGCCCGGCGTGCGGGCTTTCCCGATCGCAAGGGAGGCCCAAAAAGGGGCCTCGCAAGCCCCTTGGCGCCTCCCGGCGCTCCATCCCCTTTCGGGGGAACGGAAAAAGGGACAAAGGCCACCCCGGGCCTTCGACAACAGGGGCGATGAGTCACGCCTTTGTCAGAGATTCCCCAACGCCGGGAACGCCTTGCCCGAGCGCTTGAGCGATTCCCGCGCCTGCGCCACATCGGCCATCATGTGCTTCTTCAGCGTCTCGATCGACGAGAATTTCTGCTCGTGGCGAACCCAGCCGATGAAGGCGACATCGAGCGTCTTGCCGTAAAGATCGCCCTCGTAATCCAGCAGGAAAACCTCGAGCAGCGGCGCGCCATTGTCGAAGGTCGGCCGCGTGCCGAAGGACGCGACGCCGTCAACGCGCTGGCCGTCGATCTCGACGCGCACCGCATAGATGCCGTGCTTGAGCGCGCAGGACGGGTCGAGCCTGATATTCGCGGTCGGAAAGCCGAGTTCGCGGCCGAGCTTCTGGCCGTGGATCACCTCGCCGGTGACGAACCACGGACCGCCGAGCAACTCAGCTGCCTGCACGACCTTGCCTTCGCTCAGCATCTCGCGGATCGATCCGGACGACACCGGCCGGCCTTCGTCCTCCAGCGGCGGCACGACATCCACCGGAAAGCCGAGCCGCGTGCCTTCGAACGACAGATAGTTGGGCGAGCCGGCACGGCCTCTGCCGAAATGAAAGTCGTAGCCGATGGCGACGCCGCCGACGCCGAACTTCTCCACCAGGATGCGCTGCACGAAATCCTCGGCCGTGGTCGCGGCAAAGGCGGCGTCGAAATGAAACACGATGACGCCGTCGAGTCCTGTCGCCGCCAGCAGGCGCAGCTTGTTGCGGTCGCTCGACAGCGAGAACATCGGCGCGTCCGGCTGGAAGAATCGGCGCGGATGCGGCGAGAAGGTCAGCGCCGCCGCCTTGCGGCCGAGCGAGGCCGCCCGCTGCAACGCAGCGTCGATCACCTTGCGGTGACCGCGATGCACGCCGTCGAAATTGCCGATCGCCACCACCGCACCGTGCAACGCACCCGGTTCGCCGTCGGTGACGACGGTAAAGGGCCGGCCGGACGAAGCATCTTCATTCATTGGAGATTCTGGCTCTGGCGGATCGGAAGCGCTGCAACGCGACGCGCCGTCTTTACGCCCCGGTCGATGGCCGAAGCAACTGTCAATATTGACGTCGCCTAGGGTTATTGGATCGTTACCAATCTTTCAAATTAACCGGTTATTCAAGCGCACAAGATAGATTGCGACATTCGTTCGGGGCGCCCTGGGTGGGCGATGGGGTTTGCTATGGCGGTCGATCACTCGATGCCGGTTCTCGTGGTGGACGATTACTCCACCATGGTTCGCATCATCCGCAATTTGCTCAAGCAACTTGGCTTCGTCGAAATCGATGAAGCCAATGACGGCAGCGCCGCCCTGGCCAAGATGCGCGAGCGCAAATACGGCCTCGTGATCTCCGACTGGAACATGGAGCCGATGACCGGCTACGACCTGCTGCAGCAGGTGCGCGCCGACGAAGTCCTCGCCGATACGCCCTTCATCATGATCACGGCGGAATCCAAGACCGAGAACATCATCGCCGCCAAGCGCGCCGGCGTATCCAACTACATCGTCAAGCCGTTCAACGCGCAGACGCTGAAGGACAAGATCGACGCGGTGTTCGAGAAGCCGGCGGAAGCACCGGCGGCGTAATCAGCTTTTGTAGCCCGGGCGAAGCGAAGCGACCCCGGGGCTGACCATTCCCGGCTTTCGCTGCGCTCAGCCGGGCTACAACGATTTCCTTTGGCCACCTTCCCTCATTCCCGGCGCACGCTATATTACGTCTCTCGCCCGGAGACGTATGATGACCATACCGGTCAAGCCGCCGACTGAGACGCCGCGCTACATCAAGCTCAACGATGCCGACAATGTCGCCATCGTCGCCAATGCCTTCGGCATGCCCGCTGGCGCGGTGTTTCCCGACGGCCTGACGCTGAAGGATTACGTCCCGCAGGGCCACAAGGTGGCGCTGGTCGATATTCCGAAGGACCAGCCGATCGTCCGCTATGGCGAGATCATCGGCTATGCCGTGGACGACCTTGCCGCCGGTGCCTGGGTCGAGGAATCGCGCGTCCGCATGCCGGCGCCGCCCTCGCTCGACGGCCTCGAACTCGCCACCCGCACCCCGCCGGCCCTGCCGCCGCTCGACGGCTACACCTTCGAGGGCTACCGCAACGCCGACGGCACCGTCGGCACCAAGAACATCCTCGCCATTTCGACCAGCGTGCAGTGCGTCGCCGGCACGCTGGAGATCGCGCTCAAGCGCATCAAGGATGAGTTGCTGCCGAAATATCCGAACGTCGATGACGTCGTGGCGGTGACGCACGTCTATGGCTGCGGCGTCGCCATCAACGCGCCGAAGTCGGAAATCCCCATCCGCACATTGCAAAACCTCGCCCGCCACCCGAACTATGGCGGCGAAGTCATGGTCATCGGCCTCGGCTGCGAAAAGCTGGCGCCGGAGCGGCTGCTGCCCGATGGCAAGACGGCCGACGCCGAAATCATGCGGCTGCAGGACGATAGCCTGACGTCGTTCGGCGCCATGGTCGAATTGATCATGCGCATGGCTGACGAGCGGTTGAAGAAACTCAACGCACGCAAGCGCGAGACCTGCCCCGCCTCCGAGCTGGTGGTCGGCATGCAGTGCGGCGGCAGCGACGCCTTTTCCGGCGTCACGGCCAATCCGGCGCTCGGCTTCGCCGCCGATCTCTTGGTGCGCGCGGGGGCCACCGTGATGTTCTCGGAAGTCACGGAGGTGCGCGACGCCATCCATCTGCTCACGCCGCGCGCGGCGAACGAGCAGGTGGCCCGCGACCTCATTCGCGAAATGGCTTGGTACGACGATTATCTCGACAAAGGCGGCGTCGATCGTTCGGCCAACACCACCCCCGGCAACAAGAAGGGTGGCCTCGCCAATATAGTGGAGAAGGCGCTCGGCTCGTCGGCGAAATCCGGCTCATCGGCCATCAGCGGCGTGCTGGCGCCGGGCGAGCGGGTGAACACCAGGGGGCTCATTTTCGCCGCGACCCCCGCCTCCGATTTCGTCTGCGGCACGCTGCAACTGGCGTCCGGCATGAACGTCCACATTTTCACCACCGGACGCGGCACCCCCTACGGCCTGTCCTCGGTGCCGGTGATCAAGGTGGCGACGCGCAACGAACTCGCCGCGCGCTGGTCCGACCTCATCGACCTCAATGCCGGCACCATCGCCACCGGCGAAGCCACCATCGAGGAGGTTGGTTGGGAGTTGTTCCGCCTCATCCTCGACGTTGCGAGCGGCAGGACCAAGACCTGCACCGACAAATGGGGGCTTTATAATTCACTGGCGCTGTTCAATCCGGCGCCGATTACCTAGTCATCACCAAACAAGATGCTTCATCACCGCGGTCGGCGCATCCCCCGCCGCGGCGAACACCGTCTTCATCACATCGGCATTCGGCGTATCGCGTCCGCCGAATTCCTCGGCGTGGATGCCGGCGGAAATGAACAGCATGTCGATGCCGAAGGCGCGCGCGCCCTTCAGATCGGTGCGGACGGAATCGCCGATCGCGATGACGCGCTTGCGATCGGCCTTGCGGCCGAGCGCGGCTTCCGCCTTGGCCAACGCCAGATCGTAAATCGGCCGATACGGCTTGCCGGCATAGAGCACGTCGCCGCCCATGGTCGCGTAGAGATCGGCG
Organism: Pseudolabrys sp.; assembly: GCA_035556455.1. Lineage (GTDB taxonomy): Bacteria > Pseudomonadota > Alphaproteobacteria > Rhizobiales > Xanthobacteraceae > Pseudolabrys. The sequence goes on along the minus strand of DATMEX010000032.1, from coordinate 80,690 downwards.
ATGGAGCCGGCGCAATAGACCATTTCACTGCCGCGCTCGACGACCAGATCGGGATTGCCGCACACCATGAACAGCTTGCGCTCCAGCGCGATCTGGAGCCGCGCGCGATAGTCCTCGGGCTTCTCGGTCTCGTCGTCATAAAGTCCGGTGCACACGATGTAATCCGCCGTTTCCAGCGGAGCGAACGTGACAGGCAGGTCCTTGAAGACCGGCAGATCGCGCTCCGGTCCGATGTGGCAGATGCTCTGCCCCTTGCGATGAATGACGACATCGCGCGTGACGTCACCCGACGAGACGATGCCGTCGTAAGCCTCGCGCGGCACATGCAGGCGATCGATCTGCCGGATGACGGATTCGCCCGGCCGCGGCGCATTGGTGATGAAGATAACCACCTTGCCCTGCGCGCGCGCACGCATCAGCGCCTCGCAGGCATCGGGAAACGAGGCGACGCCATTGTGCACGACGCCCCAGACGTCGCACAGCAAGACGTCATAGGACGACGCCAGCGTCGAAAAATGCGGGATCACGTTGGGCACGTTGCTTGACCGTTCAGCCGGACGATGCGCTGGCGGCGAGATACTCGCTCAGCGTCTTGGTGGCGGCGGGATTGGCCGGCGAAGCCGGCGGCGGCGCGCCTTGCAGCGCCTCGGCGCGCACCGGGCGCGGCGGCGAGAACAGGAAGCCCTGACCGAAACGCACGTCGTAGTCCAAAAGATCGACCACGGTGCTCTCGTTCTCGATGCGCTCGCCGATCAGGTCGATGCCATTACGCGCCAGAAGGTCGGCAAGGTCCTCGGCGTGAATGTCGCTCTGCGCTGCGCCCGCGCGGTTGAGCAGCAGATTGGCCGGCACCTTGACGAAACGGAAGGAGCGGTCGGCCAGTTCCTTCGGCTCCATGCGCAGGTCGGTGACATGATCCATCGAGAAGCGGAAGCCGCAGTCGGCCAGCGCGGCGAGGCTTTCGAACTCGATCGGGCCGAAGTTACGGTAGGCGTTCTGCGTGAACTCGAAGGTCAGCGAGCCGGCCAGCGCCTTGTTCGCCTCCATGAATTCGAGGAACTGCCGGAAATAGAAACCGTCGGTCAGCGTCGTCGCGTTGACGTTACAGAACAGGCCGACGTCGCGGCTCTTGAGCTGCAACCGGCGCACCACCTGCACGCAGCGGAACACCAGCATGTTGTCGATCTTCGGCATCAGCCCGGCGCTCTCGGCGATGTCGACGAAGTCGACGGCCGGGATAATCTCGCCGTCCTCGGTGCGCAGCCGCGACAGCGCCTCGTAGAAGCGCACCTTGCGCTGCGGCAGTGTCACAACGGGCTGCAGATACAAGTCGATGCGGTTGGCATCGGCCGCCTGCGCGATCATGGCGCTGATCTGCTCGCGGCTCATGCCCTTGAAGCGCGACACGCCGCTCACCGCGTCGGTCTCGCTGAGCGCCAGCGGCATCTGCTCGGGTTCGGGCTCTGCCCGCGCGGGCATGGCTTCCTCGACGGCCGGCAGGGACGCCATGGCCGGCTGCGGCATGCCGGTCGGCGCTCCCAGCATCGCTTCGTGCGCAGCAACGGTCTCCGCCAGTTGCCGCATCAGGCCGCCGAGTTCGCCGATCTCGGCGGCGATCGGATCGACGGCGCCGCGGGCGCGGCTCACGGTCTGCTCGACACGGCTTTCCACCGCGGCAATGCGCCGCGACATCTCGGCCATCTGCCGCGACAGGTCGGCGGTGCCGCGCGACAGATCGGCGATCTGGTCGCCGAGCACGCCGCGGTCGCGCAGACGATTGTCCACCATGTTGTAGATCGCCATGGCGACGAGCGCAGCCAGCGCCACGATCGCGGCGGTGCGCGGATCGATCTTGAGGCCGAAATACAGGAGCGCGCCGAGCGAGCCGGCGATGAGCACCATGCAGACCGAAATGAAAATGGCGCTGAGACGAAGCATCAAAACCGGTCCTGGGAGCCTTCTGAGCCCGGGTTTCGGGCGGCCGTGGCTGATTCGCGCCCGTCGGCACCAATCTCCCTGAGTAGGCGCGCCCGCGCAACCGGGAATTCTTGCTATTCTACCGCCACTTCGCCATTCCTCCCCAGCGCTTTCGCCACCTGGGTTAATCAGGAACCTCGCCTCCTATGCCGACCTTCCGCCTCGCCTCACTGTCGGCTGCGATCGAAGCCGCGCCTTGCCGCGCTCTGGTCGCGATCCTGGCGTTGCATGCGCTGGTGTGGACGGCGCTGCCGACGCTTCTGTACCCGAACCTGCCGCTCGACCTGATCGAAGCCCTGACCTATGGCCGCGAATGGCAACTCGGCTATGACAAGCTGCCGCCGCTGCCGTGGTGGCTGGTCGAGGCCGCAAACATGACCCTCGGTCATGAATTCGCCTATTACCTGCTCGCCCAGATCGCGGTCGTCGTCGCCCTGGCCTTCGTCTACGCCGCCGCGCGGCCGATCGCCGGACCGACCGGCGCGCTCGCCGCGGTGCTGATCGTCGACGGCCTGCACTACCTCAATTACACCGCCGCCAAGTTCAACCACGACGTCATCCAGCTGCCGTTCTGGGCGATGGCCGGCTACGCGCTGCATCGTGGCCTGCGCCGCGGCCGCCTGACCGACTGGCTGCTACTCGGCCTCGCCGTCGGCCTGTCGCTCTGGGCGAAGTATTTCGTCATCGTGCTGGTGGCGCCGATGGTCGCCTTCGCGCTGATCGACAAGGACGCGCGCAAGGCGCTGGCGACGCCCGGGCCGTATGTCGCCGCCCTCGTTGCCGTCATTGTCGCTGCGCCGCATCTCATCTGGCTGGTGAAAAACGACTTCCTGCCCTTCGCCTATGCCGAGCACCGCGCCGTGCTGCCGCGCGGCTGGTACGATCACTTGTGGAATCCGCTGAAGTTCGCGATCGGTCAGCTCGGCTTCATGATACCGGCGCTGATCATCGCCCTGCCCTTGTTCTGGCCGCGCAAGGCTGAAGGCGAGACGCCCTTCACCGCAACAGCCGACGATTTCGACCGCCGCATCGTGACGTGGCTCGCCTTCGGCCCGATCGCCGTCGTGCTGCTGCTCGGCGTCGTCAGCGGCCGCGGCGCCATCGCCATGTGGGGCTATCCGTTGTGGCTGTTCCTCGGACTGTGGCTGGTGCTTTATGCGCGCCGCGCCATCGATGGCGAGCGGCTGGCGCGCATCGTCGTCACCTGGACCATCGTTTTTGCGGCGCTGGCCGGCGCCTTCATCGTCAACTACGAAATCCTGCCGCGCTTCGACCACCGCTATCGCGCGGTGTTCTTTCCCGGCGAGGCGCTGGCGCGCGAGATCACGGCGCGCACCCGCGCCGTCACCGGACAGGCGCCGGTCTATGTCATCGGCTCGATGTGGGATGGCGGCAATGTCGGCTATTACGCCAAGAGCCGGCCGCGCGTGCTGATCGACGGCAAGCCGGAGCGCGCGCCGTGGATCGACCTCAAGGACCTGCACGCCCGCGGCGCGGTCATCGTGTGGACCGATGCCGACACCACGGTGGTGCCGCCGATGTACCGCACCGTTGCACCGGATGCCGCGGTGCAGCCGTCCTTCGTGCTGCCCTATCGGCGCGGGCCCGGCACCGTCGAGATCGGCTGGGCGATCCTGCTGCCGAAGCCGGCTTTTGCGGCGCGTTAGGAGGCTGTCGGCAAAGACCTAAGAAGGAGAATTGATGAATAGATGAAACTAGCGTTAGTATCCTTGGGGTTGTGGAAAACGTTCCGGTCCTTGGGGGCAGACGATGGGTGATCTCGACAAATTCAAGGGCAAGGGCGGCCTACCCACCGCAGGGCAGAAGCCGGACTGGCTGAAAAAGCCGCCCAAAGCAGTCTCCAGTTCTGCCGACCAGATCGTCCGGGGCGCGACCGCTCGGTTCGCCATCGCGCTCGATGCCACGGGCAGCATGAGCGGTCTTATCGACATGGCCAAGAAGGCCATCACCGAGATCCTTAAACGCGTGATCGCGGGCGCGGGCCGCCCGGTCGAGATCATGCTGGTGGCCTACCGCGATTACGACGTGCCGCAAGAAGTGGTTGAGGCCTCGAAGCTCACGGGAGATGCCAACGCGCTGATTGCGTGGCTAAACCGGATTGACGCACATGGCGGCGGCGCCAACGACGGCGAAGCCGTCGAGCGCGCGCTCGCCACGATCATCGATGCCGCATCCTTCGACGCGATTGTCATGGCCGGCGACGAGCCGGCCAACAGCGCAGCATTCCTTCGCGAGAAAAAGGGCAAGGGTGCCGCGACCGCCGAAGACCTCGCCCGTCGCCTCGGCCAGGCCAAGACGCCCGTTCATACCTTCGTGGTCGGCGACGACCCTCGCACCGTTTCGAGCTTCGCGTCGATCGCCACGCTCTCAGGCGGCAAATCGGGCAAGCTCGACGGCAGCAACGCCATGATCGACATGGCCGTGATGGCGATGCTGGCCAAGCTCAAGGGCAGCGAGGGTGTGCGGACTTATATGAGCCATTACCACGTCACGTCGCACGCCGCCGACTACGGCAAGCTGTTGCTTGAGGGTCCGCGCAAGTGAAAGACATGGACGCGACCCGGCTTTGGCTGTGGTCTACGGGCGGCGCGGGCACGGCCATCTTTGTTGCGGGCATCCTTCGTGCGGGCGGCAAGATCGGGGCCGGCACGCTCTTTGTGGCCTTTGGCCTGGCGATGATCGGCCTACTCTACCTCGCCTTTCGCACGCGCCATGCCACCCCGCGTCTCAACCTGACGCTTGCAGCCGAAAGCGTTGTCGCACTCGGCATCTTTTCGCTGATCGTTAGCATCCTCGCCGCACTCGTCGGTGTCGCCGACCTTATGGTGGACATATCGAAGCGCGAGATTGCCATGGAGGACGTGAAACGCTTCGCTTGGCCCTTCGTCGAAGGTCTCGCGGCGGCGGCCGTGGCTCCCGTGATCGCGACCATGATGCGGCATATTGAAACGCATGTCGGCACGGTCGACAGCGGTGATGCCAGCATGGCAGAGGCCGCACGCGAAGCCACCGTGCTGGCGTCGGAACTAAAGAAGGCCGTGAGCAACATCAAGAAGCTCAACGCCGAACTCGAAGGCACCGACAAGACCTTCGAAGGCGCGTTGGGCGGCGCTGTCCGCGCGGCTGGCGCGTTCTCGTCCTCGCTCCAAACTGAGACCGACCGCCTCAAACTGGCGCTGCAACGTGTCCAGGCCGAGGCCACCGGCCTTGCCGACGCTTCCGAGAAAAGCCGCGTGCGTGTGACCGAGCTTGGCAAAAGCGTGGGGGACCTTGCCTCCGCATCGAACGATGCGCGCGAACTGCTCGATGCACTCGGCAAGCTCATCGACAGCGTTGAGCGCTACATCAAGCCCGCCTAACGGAAAATCCCGCCATGAGCCGAACGCCGGCGAGCACGCTTCATCTGCAGATGGGTCAGGAGGTCATCTATCTCCTACTTGTGACTTCCCTGCTGGCAAATTTCGTCTTGGCGTCGATGGCTCTGCGCCATGTGCGTCCGGCACCTGAAGCGCCACAAGCGACCCCTGCCCCGCCGCCCACGCCGCCGCCCGTCACATCCCCACCGGTTGCAGCACCGCCCGCTCCGGTCGCAACACCGCCCGTGCGTTCTGAACCGAAACCTGCGCCTCCACCGGTCGCAACGCCAGCGCCTCTACCTCCGCCACCGCCTTTGGCCGCGCCCATACCTCCGCCACAGCCGCCCATCGTCACTTTGCGCGACAAGGAGTTTTCGTTCTCAGCGGGCTCGTCGGAAATATCCCCCGACTTTCTTAAGCGACTTCGCGAGGAGACGGTGCCGCGATTGATTATGTTGAGCCGCGAGTACGGAGCCGAAGTCGTCGAAGTGATCGGTCACACGGATGGCACCTCAATGCGGGATAGCTCGCGCATCAAGGGCAATCTCGATGACGCGCTTGGGCCTTACCTCAACGCGGCAACGCCGACCCCGATCTTCGCCTATGACAATGTCGGCTTAGGCATCGCGCGCGCAGCCAGCGTGGCGCGCGCCCTGCGCATGGCGGGCTTGCCTGTCAATCTTCACATCCATCCCTTGTCGGCGGCTTATCTTTTGTCCCCGACCGACCGCTACGATCCGGCGCGACCTAAAATCGATGATGCCGCGCGTCGCCGCATCGACATCCGCATCCGGCGCTTCAATGCCAACTAAAGTGGATGAGCAGGAGTGAATTGTAGCGCTCGCACTTTTCCCATTCCTTTTTGAAACGGTCTTTCTCGGCATCAGATGCGCCAAGATGGCTGTCGGGATGGAGCGGCCTCATCTTCTTCAGCCAAGCGGCGCGAAATTCACGCTTGGATGCAGGCGGCTTGGCTTTCGAAAAGCCGAAATAGATGAGGGCATCTTCCGTTTCGTCGGGCGGCGGCGGAGGCCGCGCATGCGCGCCGGTATCGCCGCCTAGGGCGGCGCGCAACAGGCCTTCGAGCGCGCCGAGGCATGCGGCGAGATAGGCATTCCCCTCCGCGAGCTGATCGACGTTGAGATCCTTATCGCGGCGCATCGTCTGTTCGGCGTGTTCGAACGCAGCGGCCTGTTCGCGCAGTTCATGTTCTTGTGGAGTGCCGGTCCAGTCGGCCGGCCAGGCGTCCTTGAGGGCGTCTGTGAGCGCGGCGTACCGCTTTAGCGCAGCGTTGAATTGCTTTTGAACCGAAGTATATTGCGCAACCAGCGACACCGCTGCAGAAGCGTCAGCCGCTTTGACGCGTAGCGGGTCCCGCAACATGGTCTCGATGGTGCGCAGGAGGTCGGCAAAGGCCGCGAAGACCTCTTTGCCCGACCACGTGGCCGACAGCTCAAGCGCCGCCTGAAGATGCGATGCGACTTCGGCGAGCTCACGAACGGTGGCGTAGTCGCCGGATTGCAGCTGCGTGCTGACCGAGCGCCGCACGGACGTATCGAGCTTGGCCAGAATGCCAGCCGACCGCACCAAAAGATCGATGACGTCTCGCGCCTTTTCAAGCTCGGCCGCATCACGCGCGCGCACCAGCTCTGAGCGGCAGCCGACCGCCGCAAGGAACGCCTCCAGCGCTCTGCCCGGATCGAAGTTCTGCTCAAGGAACGGCCAATATTGCGACGGCACGGTCGCGAAGTCGTAGTGGTAAAAGAGGAAGGCGGCTGCGCGCCGGGCGAGCCGACGGGACCGCTCGCTTTTGAACTGGGAATGAGCGACGACAGCAGGACGGACGGGTGCGGGCCCGAGAGGCCGTTCCACAACGACTGCGCCATCAGGCCTGACATCCAGAATATCGGGATCGACCAACCGAACGCCCGCGTCATACACGCGTGGCCACAGGATGTAACGGGCCCGCGCATAGGCAGCCTGAACACGTGAGAGCAAAAAGCCTAGCAAGCGGAACATGCAGTCGGCTCGCGCGGAAAGAAGGACACGGCCCATAGCTTAACAAGAAATTAACCGGAAAACGCCAAGCTCGAACCGACTCAAATCACGAGGCTGGCCGCTATGCCCCGCACCGACATCCGGAAGACCGACCCAGTGGCGCTCAAAGCCGCCGCAGGCGCGGCACTGTTCTGCGCAGCCATTTTATTGGGCTTTGCATACACGGCCAACCTGATCGGCTAGTGCGCCGATCAGGAAATGTGGAGGAAGGGCATCAAGAGTCGCTGGCCTCTTAAGCCCGCACTTCATGCCTAATCGTCTCCCATGTGACAGGATTAGCCAATAGTTTTACGCCCCCTGCTTGATGATCGCCGCGACCTTGGAGATGATTTCGTCGATCTGGTCTTCGGTCACGATCAGCGGCGGCGACATCGCCAGCGAGTCGCCCGAGGTGCGGAACATGATGCTGTGGTCGTGGAAGCCCGACTCCAGCGCGTCATAGCCACGCTTGCCGACGGCGTCGGGCTTGCTGGCGAGATCGATACCGGCCATCAGGCCGACGACGCGGATATCGAGCACGCCCGGCAGGCCCTTGAGGCTCATCACCGCATCGGCCCAGATCGGCTCGAGCTTCTTGGCGCGTTCGAACAGCTTCTCGTCGCGATAGAGATCGAGCGTCGCGATGCCGGCCGCGCAGGCCAGCGGATGCGCCGAATAGGTGTAGCCGTGGAACAGCTCGATGACATGATCCGGCCCGGTCATGAAGGCATCGTGGATGCCCTTGCGCGCGATGACGCCGCCCATCGGCACCGAACCCGACGTAATGCCCTTGGCGAAGCAGATCATGTCCGGCGTCACACCATACCGTTCGGCGGCGAAGGCATGGCCAAGGCGGCCATAGCCGGTGATGACTTCGTCGAACACCAGCAGAATGCCGTGCTTGTCGCAAATCTGGCGCAGGCGCTTGAGGTAGCCCTTCGGCGGCGGCAGCACCGCGGTCGAACCGGACACCGGCTCGACGAAGACGGCGGCGATGGTCGAGGCGTCGTGCAGCGCGACGAGACGATCGAGTTCGTCGGCCAGATGCTCGCCCCAGTCCGGCTCGCCGACCGAGAAAGCCTGCTCGGCCCGGTTATAGGTCGACTGCAGATGATCGACGCCGGCGAGCAACGCGCCGAACTGCTTGCGGTTGGCGACCATGCCGCCAATGGCGGTGCCGCCAAAGCCGACGCCGTGATAGCCGCGCTCGCGGCCGATGAAGCGCACGCGCGAGGCTTCGCCGCGGGCGCGGTGATAGGCCAGCGCGATCTTCATCGCGGTGTCGTCGGCTTCAGAGCCGGAATTACAGAAGAACACGTGGTCGAGGTCGCCCGGCGCCAGCGCCGCGATACGGCTCGCCAGCTCGAAGGCCTTGGGGTGACCGAACTGGAAGGTCGGCGAGAAGTCGAGTTCGGCCGCCTGCTTCTGGATCGCCTCGACGATCGGCTGCCGGTTGTGGCCGGCATTGGTGCACCACAGGCCGGCCGAGGCGTCGATGATCTTGCGGCCCTCCGGCGTGAAGTAGTGCATGTCCTTGGCGCTCGCCACCATGCGCGGCCGCGCCTTGAAGGAGCGGTTGGCGGTGAAGGGCATCCAGAACGGCGCCAGGTCGTTGGGGACGGAGGAAGACGAAATCTTGGGGGCCGTGGCCATGGGCTCGCCTCTGCGTGCTGACGGAATGCGTAAGGCCCACGAATATCCGCTTTCCCCGATAATGACAAAGCGGGAAACGGCTGCTACCACGGCCGAAATCACCCCTCAGATATTCGAAGCGAATATGTCCGACCCCAAATCCGGCAAGAAACCGCAGAAACTCAAGGCGCGCATGCCGCGCGGGCTGGCCGACCGCGGCCCGGCCGAAATCGCCGCGACGCGCGCCATGGTCGATACCATCCGCACCACCTTCGAGCGCTACGGCTTCGATCCGGTCGAGACGCCGACCTTCGAATATACCGACGCGCTGGGCAAATTCCTGCCCGACCAGGACCGGCCGAACGAAGGCGTGTTCTCGTTCCAGGACGACGACGAGCAGTGGATCTCGCTGCGCTACGACCTGACCGCGCCGCTCGCGCGCTACGTCGCCGAGAACTATCAGCACCTGGCGCTGCCCTATCGCAGCTATCGCAACGGCTATGTCTATCGCAACGAGAAGCCGGGCCCCGGCCGCTTCCGCCAGTTCATGCAGTTCGACGCCGACACGGTCGGCTCACCGAGCATGGCCGCCGATGCCGAGATGTGCATGTTGGCCGCCGACACCATGGAAGCGCTCGGCATCAAGCGCGGCGATTACGTGGTGAAGGTGAATAACCGCAAGGTGCTGGATGGGGTGATGGAAGCCATCGGCATTGGTGGCGATGAGAATGCCGGGAAGCGGCTCACCGTCTTGCGGGCGCTTGATAAATACGACCGCCTGGGAATCGAAGGCGTTATTTCGCTGCTTAAAGACGGCCGCAAAGATGAAAGCGGTGACTTTACCAAGGGCGCTGGACTGGGAGACGAGCAAGTAGTTCGCTTGCAAAATTTGATTTTTACAAAGTTCGATAATGCGGCTCACGCAAAGAGCCTTTTCGACAACAAGACTTATCAAGACGCGATCGATGAACTCGCGGAAATAAGGAAATTGGTTTCGGCCGCTGGTTATGACGACGGCCGAATTGGCATATTTCCTTCAGTGATCCGCGGGCTCGAATACTACACCGGCCCGGTCTACGAAGTTGAACTGACCTTCGAGGTAAAGGACGACAAGGGCCGTCCGGTGCGCTTCGGCTCGGTCGGCGGCGGCGGGCGTTACGACGGCCTCGTTTCGCGTTTCATGGGCCAGCCGGTGCCGGCGACCGGCTTCTCCATCGGCGTGTCGCGTTTGCAGGCCGCGCTGACCGCGCTCGGCACCTTGTCGAGCAAGCCCGAGCCGGGCCCGGTCATCGTCACCATCATGGACCGCGACAATGTCGCCGCCTATCAGCGCATGGTCACCGAACTGCGCAATGCCGGCATCCGCGCCGAACTCTACCTCGGCAACCCGAAGAACAATGTCGGCCAGCAGCTCAAATACGCCGACAAGCGGCACTCGCCCTGCGCCATCATCCAGGGCTCGAACGAACGCGCCGCCGGGCAGGTCGTGATCAAGGACCTGATCCTCGGCGCCGAGCTGGCCGCCGCCAATGCCAGCGACCGCGAGGACTACCTGAACAAGCAGGCCGAGGCGCAGTTTCCTGTCAGCGAAGCTGACCTGGTCGCCGAGGTCCGCAAGGTGCTGGCGCGTCACGCCCGCACCTGAGTGCATTCATCGCCGCGTCACCGGCCTGTCATCGGCCGTAAAGCCGCAGCCGCTAGCCTCCCCGGAACGAAAACGGTTCTGGCGCATTGTGCCGCCAAATCGACAACAAACGTACCGGGGAGACGGTCCGATGGATGATCGCTGGTCTTACCCAATTCCGATGACACTGCAGCGCCACACCGGCTCCGCGCCGAAGCCGCGCGCGGTCGTCAGCCCGCCGGTCGCGCCCGCGGCCGCGCCTGAAACGGCGCCCGGCGGCGCCGAAGCCGCCCCGACCCTGCAGCCGTCGCAAGCGCCCTAAAGGATGACGAGATTATCGTCGGCGAGCGGCGGCGCATCGCCGACTTCGATGGCATGGCCGAGCACCTGCTCGGCGGCGTCGAAACTGTCCATCAGCGACACGTTCTCGATCACCTTGCCATCCTGGAACCTGAAGAAATTGGCGACGCGATAACTCACGATACGGCTGTCGTCCGCGAGCCGGCCCGTCAGCCGGGTGAGCGCCGCGCCGCGATTGCCATCGATCAGGAATTTCTCGCGCTTCACCTTGACGTCACGCAGCAGGTTGCGGGCCCGCCGCGCCATCACGTCGATGACCGCCGCCTTGCCCCGATGCGTGCCGCAATAGGGGATGACGTCGATCGGGCCGCTGATGGTCCAAACAACGTCGTCATGCAGATAGGCGCCGAACACCGCGGGATCGCGCGATGCGAAGGCCTTGAAATAGGCCTCGACCAGCGCCGGTTCGACAACGTCTGTACCGTTGGGTTCAGCACCGGCCTGGGTGGCGGCTTGGACGGTGACTTGGGTTCGCAACGCTTGGCTCATAGCAGCACCAGGTCGGGGACTCGCTGCGGCGCCTCCTCGTCCCGAACGGCCAGCGAATGGCCAAGCATCTGCTCGGCGGCGTCGAAGGTGTCGATGATCGACAGGGTCTCGATGACCTTGCCGTCCTGAAAGCGGATAAAGTGGGCGAAGCGGTAGCCGATCTGGCGGCCATCGCTGCGGCGGCGCGCCGTCAGACGGTTGAGGGTGGCGACGCCATCACCATTGATGACCACCGACTCGTGCCGCACTTTGAGATCGGCCAGGACGCTGGGCAGAATACTACATGCCAGCTCAAGAACTTGAGCCTTGCCATGGCGTTCGCCGCAGTACAACAAAACGGATATAGGTCCGCTGATGCTCCACTGGACATCGTCGTGGAGCATGGCCGTGAGCTGGTCACGGTCGCCTTTCATGTAGGCGTCGTAGAAAGCGTCCACGACCTGCCGGGTTACGGTGTGGGCCATGCGCGAGCCTCCTGCGGCCAGTGAAGCCCGGTTGTGTTGAAAATTCCTTACTTGTCAGATACTTGTCGGCCCATTCATGCCGCGCCGCACAAAAGTGGGACGGCCTCGCGCGGAGCAAGATTCGTTAACGACGCCAGTGATTTAAGCCCCGCCGGCGGTTACGCTGTCAGGCATTCGTCGTCGAAACCTTAAACCTGACGTGCTAAAGCGCCGCACGACGATTGGGACGCTGGACGACGATGAACGGGAATTGGCCAATAAACGGTACGGGCGCCGTATCGGACCCGCGGGCGGAAGCGCTGCTCGCGTCCTATGAGCGTGCCGGCTATGCGCGCGTTGCGCCGCCGATCCTGCAGCCGGCCGAGCCGTTCCTCGACCTCTCCGGCGAGGACATCCGCCGCCGCATGTTTCTGACCACGGCCCCAGGCGGCGCCGAGTTCTGCCTTCGCCCCGATCTCACCATCCCGGTGTCGCGCGACTATCTCGCCTCACCGCTCGCCGGCAAGCCGGCCAGCTTCAGCTATCTCGGCCGCGTCTTCCGCCACCGCACCGATGGCAACCCCGAATTCACCCAGGCCGGCATCGAGAGTTTTGGTCGTGCTGACTTGTCCGCGGCGGATGCGGAGATGCTCGCTTTGGGACTGGAGGCGACCGCGCATTACGGCCTGGCCAATCCGGCCATCCGCATGGGCGACGTCGCCCTGTTCGCCGCGCTGATCGCCGCGCTTGACCTCGCCCCGGCGTGGAAACGCCGTCTGATCAAAGACTTTAACCGCAAGGAAAACCTGGCGCAGGACCTCGACCGCCTGGTGCTGGGGGGCAATAACGGCCGCCCGGAATATCAGGGCGTGCTCGCCGCGCTCGCCGGCTCCGACCCCAAAGGCGCGCACGCGCTGGTCACCGACCTTTTGTCCATCGCGGGCATCAGCGCCGTCGGCGGACGCTCGGTCGCCGAGATCGCCGACCGCTTCCTCGAGCAATCGGCGCTCGGGGCCTCGACCAAACTGCCGCGCGACGTCCGTGGCCTGATCGAGCGGTTTCTCGCCATCGCCGGCGATCCGGACGAAGCCGCCGCCGACCTCAGGGCGCTGGCAGCCGACGCCAATCTCGCCGGCGAGCTGGCCCCCGCGCTCGACCTCATGGAAAGCCGCAACGGCTTCCTCGCCGCGCGCGACATCGACCTCAAGCGTGTGCAGTTCTCCACCGCCTTCGGCCGCGGCTTCGATTACTACACCGGCTTCGTCTTCGAGATCACCGATCCGTCGCGCACCGGCGATCCGCTGGTCGCCGGCGGGCGTTATGACGGCCTGCTGACGCGGCTCGGCGCTCCCACACCCATTCTCGCCGTCGGCTTTGCGGTGTGGATCGAACGCCTCGCCGTCTATGGAGGCGCATCATGAGCGCGCCGCTGGTTCTCGCCGTGCCCGCCAAGGGCCGGCTGCAGGAAAACGCCGAAGCCTTCTTCGCGCGTTCCGGGCTGCAACTGGTCAAGCCGCGCGGCGCCCGCGACTATCGCGGCGCGGTGGCGGGGCTCGACGGCGTCGAAATCGCCTATCTGTCGGCCAGCGAAATAACGGCGCAGCTCGCCGCCGGCGCGGTGCATATGGGCGTCACCGGCGAGGACCTGATCCGCGAACAGATCGCCGATGCCGACGACAAGGTCGTGCTGCTCGAACCGCTCGGCTTCGGCTCCGCCAATGTCGTGGTCGCCGTGCCGCAGGCCTGGATCGACGTGCGCACCATGGCCGACATCGACGACGTCGCCACCGGCTTCCGCCAGAACCACGGCCGCAAGCTGCGCGTCGCGACCAAATACATCAACCTGACGCGCGAATTCTTCGCCGCGCATGGCATCATCGACTATCGCATCGTCGAGAGCGCGGGCGCGACCGAAGGCGCGCCGGCCGCCGGCACCGCCGAGCTGATCGTCGATATCACCACCACCGGCACAACGCTCGCCGCCAATGCGCTGAAGATTATCGATGACGGCGTCATGCTGCGCTCGCAGGCCAATCTCGTCGCCGCGCGCACCGCCGACTGGAGCAATGGCACGCGCGAGACCGCGCGCGTCATCCTCGACCGCATCGCCGCGCAGGCGCGCGCTCGCGCCTATCGCGAGGTGCGCTCGCGCTTTGCCGCTTGCGACGCCAAACTCGTCGAAGATGCCAAGGCGAAGTTCGGCGTTCGAACGCCGTTCGGCGGCCCGACCTCCTCCGGCATGCTGACGCTGCATTGCCCGCCGGGGCAGGTCTATGCGCTGACGTCGTTCCTGCGCGAGCGCGGCGCCGAAGCGGTCGCAGTGGCCGATCTCGATTACGTGTTCTCGAAGGAGAACCCGCTGTTCGCCAAGCTGGAAGCGGCGCTTTAACTCAACAACGCCCGTTTCAGGGCGGCGCGGGCCAGAATGCGTGTCGAGTCCAGCGTCGGCAGCGATGAGTTCTCGTCGTTGATGATGAGAGGGATTTCGGTGCAGCCCAGCACGACGGCATCGCAACCTTTGTTTTTCAGCCCGTAGATGATGCGCTGAAACGCCGCGACGGATGGCGCCTCGAAACGCCCGTATACCAATTCATCCATGATGATCCGGTTTGCCTCCAGCCGGTCGGCCGGATCGGGCCGCTCGAAAGCCAGGCCCCGTGCCGCAAGCTTCCCGGGATAGACGTCGCTGTCCACCAGCCACTTCGTACCGGTGAGCCCCAAACGCTTATAGCCCTTGTTCGCGGCCTCGCTTGCGACTTCCTCTGCGATGTGAAGCCACGGCACAGGCGAGCGCGGCAGCACGAGCGGAAGAGCTTGATGGATGGTGTTGTCCGGACAAATCAGAAAATCGGCGCCGGCGGCCGCGAGCTTCTGGGCTGACGTCAGCATGATCTCCGCCACGCCGGCGATGTCACCCTGATCGAGGCATGCGACATAGTCAGCGAGCGAGGGCGTGTGCATCGAGATTTCCGGATGGCCATGAGGGCCGAGATGCACCGCGCCCTCGCCGCATATCGTGCGGTAACACAACGCCGCGCCTTCGGCAGAGCAACCGACAATTCCGATATGCTGACTCACAATACTTACCTTGCTCTTCGAACCACGATCGTCCGCTCACTCATAGCATTCTTGTCGCGTTGTCCAGCCGAACCATCGAACAAACGGCGCGCTGGGCGTACACTCACCCCTTCAGCGCCTGCGCGATATCGGCGACCAGATCGTCCGGATGCTCTATGCCGACCGACAGGCGGATCGTGGTGTCGAGCACGCCGATGCGGGCGCGCACACCCGCCGGCACGCCGGAATGCGTCATCGCCGCCGGATGGCTGGCAAGCGACTCGGTGCCGCCGAGACTGACAGCAAGTTTGAACACCTGCAGCGCATTGAGGAAGGCGAAGGCTTCCGCCTGCCCGCCCTTGATGTCGAAGGAGAAGGTCGAGCCGGCGCCGGTGCATTGCCGCTCGTAGGTGACGCGCGCAGGGCCGTCGCCGAGAAACGGCAGGTAGTGCACCTTGGCGACGCGCGGATGATCGCGCAGGAATTCAGCAACGATCTTCGCGTTGGCGTTGGATTTCTCCATGCGCAGCGCCAGCGTTTCGAGCGAACGGCCGAGCATCCAGCACGAATGCGGATCGAGCTGCGTGCCGATGGCGCTGCGCAGGGCCTTGACGGGGCCGATCACCGCCTGGCTGCCCAGCGCCGCGCCCGCAATGAGATCGGAATGGCCGCCGACATATTTGGTCAGCGAGTAGAGCGACAGGTCGGCGCCGAAATCCAGCGGGCGCTGAAACACCGGGCCGAGCAGGGTGTTGTCGCAGGCAACGATCGGCCGGTGGCCTTGCGCGGCGCCGACTTCGTCGGCAAGGCGCCGCACCAGCGCGATATCGACCAAGGTGTTGGTCGGGTTCGATGGCGTCTCGATCAGCACCACGGCGACGCGGCCGAGCTTCTGCGCCTGCGTCAACGCCGCGCGGATCGCCGCCTCGTCAACGCCGTCATCAAACGGCACCGCCTTGATGCCGAACTGCGCGAAAGTCTTGCTCAGCAGCGTTTCGGTGCCGCCGTAAAGCGGCTGCGAATGCACGATGACGTCGCCGGGCCGCGCATAGGCCATCAGCGAGGTCGAAATCGCCGACATGCCGGACGAAAACAGGATCGCGGATTCGGCGCCTTCATAGACGGCGAGGCGGTCTTCGACGATCTCGCTGTTGGGATGATTGAACCGCGAATAGACAAGCCCGGCGCCGGTGCCGGCCGGCGGCGTCTTGCGCCCGGACACATAGTCGAAGAAGTCGCGGCCCTCCTCCGCCGAGCCGAAGACGAAGGTCGAGGTCAGGAACACCGGCGGCTTCACCGCCCCTTCCGACAGCATCGGATCATAGCCATAGCCGAGCATCAGCGTCTCGGGCCTGAGCTGGTGATTGCCGATCTGCGTCTTGGAGGCGCGTGGCGCGGTCATGACGAACTCCTTTGGGCCGACGGCGGGGTCGCCGCAGCACAAAGGCTAGCAGAGATTGTGGCCGCTAGTGCGACGAATGCGGATCGACCCGCACCGAATCAACCGCCATGCCGCTCTGAAGCGGCACACGGCCCCGCATACACTGCCTGAAGAAATCCTCCCATTCGCCGCGTTCGACATGAACGCCGCGGACCCAGCCCAATCGGAAACATTCGTCGTAGCTCAGGGCGCCGCCCTGCGACTCGCTGAAGTCACTGGACGGGGTTGCCGGCTCATTTTCCGGCTGCATGTAGGAATCCTCGGCCCACACCGGTCCAACAACGCACATGACCGATATAATCGACGCCATGATGAAACAGCGCATCTCCAGCTCCCAGCAAACAACGATCGAGCGAGCAACGGCGCTCTCGGCGGGCAAGATAGAGAGACGTCGCATCGGCGAAACGATATTTGCTTCTTTAAAAGCACCCCGTCCGCGTAGCGCCAGCATACACAGCGCGTATAGCGCTCATAAAACAGCGATCTAAATTATGATCTTCCCGCCCGCATTTATAAATATCGCGGTCGGGAAAGCGGGACGTTGATGAAAATCAAACAGCGCGTAACGCGCCGCGCGGCGGCTTCCCTCAGGCCAGCGATGCCGCGCCGTGCCGGTGCCTGGCGACAGCGTCGGCGAGTTCGGCCTGGGAATAAGGCTTGCGCAGCCGCGGCACATCGACTGCCGTACCAGCCGGAAGCTCGGCATAGCCGGTGGCGAGAATGATCGGCAACCCGGGGCGCAGGCCGGCCAGTTCCTTGATCAACTGCTCGCCGGTGACATGCGGCATGGCATGGTCGGTGATAACGAGATCGAAGTCTGAAGTTTTAATGTGCTCGAGCGCCTGGCGCGCCGATGTCGCGGCGACCACGGAATGACCGAGATCCTCGAGCATCTCCACGGTGTTCATCAGCACCAGCGAATCGTCGTCGACCGCAAGGATGCGCAGTCGCGATGACATTTCCATCGGCGCCGGCAGGGACGCGGCCAGACGATCGTTTTCCGGCCGCTCCGCCGCAGACGGCAGCACCGCAGGCAGCCAGATCTCAGCCGTGGTGCCGACACCAACGGTACTCTTTAGTACCAATGTGCCGCCAGACTGTTCGGCAAGGCCATGCACCATCGACAGGCCAAGGCCAGTGCCCTTACCGAGGCCCTTCGTGGTGAAGAACGGTTCGGTCGCCTTGCGTAAGGTGGCTTCGTCCATGCCCTCCCCGGCGTCCGCCACCGACAGGCACACATAAGGTCCCGGCTTGATGCGGCCGGGCAGTTCTATGCCACCACCGCGCCGCGCCGCGATCACGATCGGCCCTTCGCCGCGCATGGCATCGCGAGCATTCACCGCGAGATTGAGCAACGCCGCTTCGAGCTGGTTCGGATCGATCTCGACCGGCGGCAGATTGTCGTCCAGTTCGATGTGAACGGTGATGGTCGGACCAAGCGCGCGGGCCATCAGTTCGGCCATGCCGCCGACCAGCGCCGTGAGATCGACCTTCTCCGGTTTGAGATCCTGCTTTCGCGCGAAAGCCAGCATGCGCTCGGTCAGCGATTTGCCGCGGCGCGCGCCTTCGGCGGCGTTGTCGACAAGGCGCATCAGCGCCGGATCGGACGGCATGCGCTTGCGCAGCAATTCGAGACTGCCGAGCACCGCCATCAGCAGATTGTTGAAGTCATGGGCGATACCGCCGGTCAGGTTGCCGATGGCCTCGACTTTGATAGCCTGCTGAAGCGCCTCTTCCGCGCGCACGCGGGCGGTGACCTCGACCGCCTCCGGCACCAGCGCCACCACGGTTCCGGCCTCATCATAGGCCGGCCGCAGCGAGAATTCGAAGACGCGGCGACCGCCGGTAACGTCGATCGAAATCGGCATCTGCACATGTTCGCCAGCGGCGGCGCGCGCAATGCATTCGCGCACCTTGCGGCGCATGCCGGGCGTTCCGGAAAACCACGGCGAGTCGGCAAAATCCATGCCGACGACATCCTCAAGCCGGCGCTCGATGGCCGCCAGCGCCGTAGCGTTGACGTAAACGATCATGCCATCGGTGGTGAGCAGTCCCTGATGCATGTAGGACGTTTCGAACACCGTCCTCAGGTTCTTTTCGCTCTGCTGAAAGTCGGCCGTGCGGTCGGCGACTTCGCGCGCCAGCTTCTCGCGATACTCGCGCTCGGCGCGCCGTGTGTCGGCCTCGGCGCGCACACGCTCGATATGCGCCCATGAGCGCTCGGTGACTTCGGCAAGGAGCGCCTGTTCCTCGCTGGACCACAGGTGCGGGCCCTGATGATGAATGGCCATCAGGGCCGTCAGCCGGCCGTCTTTCACCAAAGGCATGCAGACAGTCGAGCCGATGCCGATCGCCTGAAAAGCGGCTGCTTCTTCCGGCGCAAGCTCTTTCTGATTGTCGTTGACGACGAGCGGCCGCCCTGCGCGAAGGTCGGCGACCGCACGCTTGCCGAAATCGGCAAGGCTGTAATGGCCAAGGGTATGCTGCGCTCCCGGCGCCGCCCAATCACCGCGGATGGTGAACCCGTCCTGGTCGTCGTCCATGTCGGCATAGGCGCAATTCGACACGCCGAGATATTCCCCGATCATACGGGTGGTGACGCCCATCACGGCATCTGCATCGCGGTAAGCCGCGGTGGCCTTCGACAGTTCGTCGAGAAACTTGAGCCGCGCCTCGTTGGCGCGCAGGCGGCGGCCGTTCTTCACCTGCTCGGACGTCTCGACGACGATGGCAATGACGCCGATCGGCTTGCCGTCCTCGCCGATGACCGGCGAATAATCGAGGTTCATCCAGACCTGTTCGGGCACGCCGGAGCGGAGCAGCGTCAATTCCTGGTCCTGATACGACAAGGTGCCGCCGGCCAGACCCACCCGCATGACGTTGTCGTTGAAATCGGCGACCTCGGGCCAGCCCTTGCGCACCTCCGAGCCGAGCAACTGGGGGTGACGCCCGCCGGCAAAGCCCGAATAGGCGTCGTTGTAGATCATGATGCCGGCCTCGCCCCACAGCGTCACGATCGGCACAGGCGAGCGCAGGATCAGGCCGACGGTGGTCTTGATGGAGGTTGGCCATGACTCGATCGGGCCGAGCGGCGTCCTGGACCAGTCGAATCCGGCAATGATGGCACCGAGCAAACCGCCGCCATCGAGAAACAGCTTTCCCGTGTCGTCAACATCACGCGCCATGACAGGGCCGCCACATCCCCCGCGCCGTCGCCCGCATCATCCAGGCGTCTTTTCCTTCCGGCTCAGGCGGTAAATCGCTAATGCCGGAAAAGTTCCATAGGCTCCAACATGGGCTCCAACATGGGCGCCAAGGAGTCTGGCGGTCAGGGTTTCGGCTGCTCGCGCTTCCTGAAAACCACGAAGTGGGACAGCGAGAAATTGACCACGAAGCTGACCAAGATCGACAGCAGCTTGGCGGCCAGCACCGGCATCACGTAGGAGAGCAGCACCAATGTCGCCGTCGAGGCGATCATGCCGGCAACACCGGATGCGACGAAGGTGCCGTAGTCGCGCCAGCGCAGCACCCGGCCCGACTCCGGGCCGAAGGTGATGAACGAATTCATCGCATAGGAGAACGACACCGCCGTCACCCAGGCGATGACATTGGCCGGCACCAGCCGCCAGCCGAGCAACTGGTTGGCGGTCCAGAAAATGGAGAAGTCGATCGCCGTGTTGACGACGCCGATCAGGGCGAAGCTGAGCGCCTTGAGGGCAATGGCCCGTTCGGCCCAGGCCACCTTGAGCCGGTGGACGAGGTTTTGCAGCGTTTCGATCATGCGGGTTTCCTTATCATCCCGGACCGCCAAGGTCTTGCCCGAAAAGGCGGTTCCGCGCCTGAGACACAGGCACTCACCGGGGCGACAAGGCCGCGCCCATACGCTATAGATCGCGGGCTTAAGTGGAGGCTCTAAGTGTCCAAAGCGCCGGCAAAAACCCGGAAATCGGCCCGCCGGGCCGACAAGTCCCTCACCGCGCCTGCTGCGCCGGCGGGGCTATCGATCGTCGTCCCGGTCTACAACGAGGCCAAGGGACTGCCGGCCCTGCACGAGCGGATCGCAGAGGTAGCGCGTTCCCTGACCACCAAATACGGCCTCGCCGTCGAGGTGATCTATGTCGACGACGGCAGCCGCGACGACACGTTTCGCGTGGCGCTGGCGCTCCCGGCGCTCTCCCTCGACGTGCAGGCGATTGGGCTGTCGCGCAATTTCGGCAAGGAAGCCGCCCTGCTCGCCGGCCTCGACAATTGCCGCTACGGCGCGGTGCTGTTCATGGACGGCGACGGCCAGCATCCGCCGAGCCTGATCGGCACGCTGGTGTCGCGCTGGCTCGATGACGGTTACGACGTCGTCTATACCGCCAAGGCGCATCGCGAGAACGAGCCGTTCCTGCGTCGTCAGGGCGTCGCGGGCTTTTACTGGCTGCTGAACTGGCGCGCCCGCCTGAAAATTCCCGAGGACGCCGGCGACTTCCGCCTGCTCTCGCCGCGCGCCGCCGAGGCGCTGCGTCAGCTTCCCGAGCGCAACCGCTTCTTCAAGGGCCTGTCGACCTGGATCGGCTTTCGCCAGGTGCGCGTCGATTACGAGCCGGCCGAGCGCGAGCATGGCGTGACGAGCTGGAACGTCTGGTCGTTGATCGGTCTGTCGATCGAGGGGCTGACGTCGTTTTCGGTCGCGCCGCTGCGCGTCGCCAGTCTGCTCGGCGTGTTGCTCGCCGCCACGGCGCTGCTGTTCGGCCTCTGGATCCTGTTCGAGACCTTGTTGTTCGGCAAGGACGTGCCGGGCTATCCGTCGCTGGTGGTCAGCATCATGTTCATCGGCGCCGTGCAGCTTCTGATGATCGGCGTGCTCGGCGAATACATCGGCAAGCTGTTGTCCGAGGTCAAAGGACGGCCGGTCTATGTTGTCGCCGAACACAGCCTGAAAGAGACCAAGACAGACGTGCCGCGCCCCGCCGCCGCGGATGCGGAGTAGACGTTGTCCGTCAGGACCCGCCGCATCTGGCTGTGCGCCGACGATTACGGCATGGCGCCCGGCGTCAATGACGCCATCCGGCAGTTGATCGCGACACGGCGCCTCAACGCCACCTCGGTGATGACGGCGGCAACGCATCTCGACCCCGCCAATGCCGACGCGTTGATCGACGCCAACAGCGACGGCCAAGCCGCCATCGGCCTGCATGTCACGCTGACCGCGCCGTTCAGGCCGCTGAGCGCAGGCTTTACTCCGCTGCGCAATGGCGCATTTCTGCCGCAGACCGAATTGATGCGGCTCGCTTTGACGCGGCGGCTCGATGTCGAGATGCTGACCATCGAGATCGCGACCCAGGTGGAAGCCTTTGTCGGCCTGTTCGGCCGCCTGCCCGACTACCTCGACGGTCATCAGCATGTGCAGTTGCTGCCCCAGGTGCGCGACGCTTTCCTGAAAGTCACCGCCGAAGCCGTGCCCGGCGCCTGGGTGCGCCAGTGCGGCCGGCCGCGCGGCGCCCGCCCGCTGCATGAGCCCAAGGCGCTGGTCATCGACATTCTCAATGTCGGCTTCCGTACCAAGGCGGGCCGCCTTGGCGTTGCCACCAACCCGGCCTTTGCCGGCGCCTATTCATTCAATCCGAAGGCCGATTTTCCGAAGATATTCCCCCGCTTCCTCAAGGGCCTGCCGGATGGTGGCCTGATCATGTGTCATCCGGGCTTCGTCGATGCCGAGCTAGCCTCGCTCGACAGCCTGACGACCTTGCGCGAGCACGAATTCGCCTTTTTCAGTTCGGATGCTTTCCCGGCGACGCTCGCCGCGCACCACGTTGAATTGGCGCAGCCCTCTGGCACTGGCGGCGGCGCTTCCTAGATTTTGTAGGCGTGCAGCTTGCACGCTTTGGGAGGATGTCCATGACGCCGCAGGAACGCCAGTTAATCGACGACCTGTTCGACAAGCTCGCCAGAGTCGAGGCAACGCCGCGCGACGCCAGCGCCGAACGCGCCATCGCCGAGGCGTCGCAGCGCGCGCCGCACGCCTTGTACGCACTGGTGCAAACGGTGCTGGTGCAGGACGAAGCCTTGAAGCAGGCCGAAGCGCGCATCCGCGAACTGAGCGGCGAAGCCGAAGCACCGCCGGCCGGCGGCGGCTTCCTCGATTCCATGCGCAATGCGATGACCGGCCGCGGCTCGGTGCCGAGCGTACGCGCTGGCACCCCGGATTCGCGCTGGAACACCGGCGGCGCCCTGGCCCAGGTGCAGCAACCGGCCTCGCCATTCAACGCCCAGCCGCAACCTCAGCAGGGCGGCGGCGGTTCATTCCTCGGCACGGCGGCGGCGACCGCTGCCGGCGTCATCGGCGGCTCGATGCTGTTCAATGCGCTGGGCGGCATGTTCGGCGGCCATCACGGCGGCAGCGCCGGTGCCAGTACAATGGCCGATGTGCCGCGCGACCAGGGCTCAGCAAGCCCGTGGGGCGGCAAGGACAATGCCGCGGGCAGCGACCTGTCGCGCGAAGCGGGCGTCAACGATGTCGCCGGCGACCAGCGTGCCGGTCTGTTCGATGACGGCGATCAGTACGACACCGCCGACAACGGCGGCTTCGGAGACGACATGGGTGGCGATTTCGGCGGCGATGTTTAACCTGTCCCGGGCGTAGCGCAGCACGAGAGTGATGCGCTACTGAGACCGCAGCAAATATCCGTGCTGATAAGGCCCCCGATCTGCGTCGCGCCCCGCCGCTCTGCGGCGTCTGCGACGCGTCCGGGGCAAAACTCACATCACCTTGACCTTGGCGCCGACCTTGACGCGTTCATAAAGGTCCTCGACGTCGGCGTTGCGCATGCGGATGCAGCCCGACGAGACGTTCTGGCCGATGGTCCACGGCTCGTTCGAGCCGTGGATGCGATACAGCGTCGAGCCGAGATAGAGCGCGCGCGCGCCGAGCGGATTGTTCGGACCGCCTTCCATGTGGCGCGGCAGATAAGGCTGGCGCTCCAGCATTTCCTTCGGCGGCGTCCAGTCCGGCCATTCCTTCTTCGCCGAGACCAGATGCGTGCCAGCCCAGGTAAAGCCCGGCCGGCCGACGCCGATGCCGTAGCGCAACGCACGGCCGCCCGGCTGCACCAGATAGAGAAACTTGTTCGGCGTATCGATGACGATCGTGCCCGGCTCTTCGGTGCCGGTGTAGACGACTTCCTGCTTCTCGTAGATCGGATTGATCGGATAATCGCGCGCCGCCGGCGGCGCTCCGACGATCGGCCCCGTGCTGGCATAGACCTGCTGCGCCGGCGCAGGCGGTGCGTAATAGCCCTGCGGCGGCGCCGCGTATTGCTGCTGATAGCCCTGCTGCTCGTGCGGCAACGGCGCATAGCCGCGCATGCGGTCGCTGCCGCCACCGCCGCCGAAAATCGCTTCGATGAAGCCGCCGCCGAGATCGCGCTCCATGCGCTGCGGCTGCGCCACCACCACCATCGGCGGCGTCGCTGCCTGCATCTGCGCACGCGGCGCAGCGCGGCCCCGCGCGGGAGGCGCGTAATACTGCTGCTGCGGCGGCTGCGCATAATACTGAGGCTGCGGCTGCACGTAATACTGCGCATGCGCCGGCATCGCGCACAACACAAACGCCACAAGCCCAAAGATCGTCGAACGCTGACGCATCACGCTACTCACACACAACAAAACAAGCGTCGTCCGCTCACACCCCTAATCAAGCACCGATTGGTAAATCGGACCATGCGGGGCGCTGTCGCAAGGCGACTTCGTCGCGCCAGCGTTTATATTGAGTAAAATACCGGCGACTTTGGTTAACCGATCGTTTCCGAACTCCATCGTGGTTCTGATCTCATTGTCGCAATGCAACGCGGCGTTAATTCACCATGCGGTAAGCCTGCAACCGACGACGGGATCGAAAACCGTGCAGCGCAAGGTGTTCAGGATCGAAGCGATGCTCGCGCCACGGCGGCAGCCCGGCGCTGGCCTTGCCATGCGCGCGGCGGCCCAACCGGCCTCGGCGAGTGACAATGTCGAGGCGCTGATGGGGCTCAAGGCCGAGCTTGCCTTCGTCCACGAGCAGGTCGCGCACAACAAGCGCGAGCTCACGGCCCTGATCGGCGAAGACAGCGAGCGACGGCTGGTCCGCGCCGGTAACGAACTGAGCGCCGCCGTCGCCGCCATGCGCGGCGCCACCGATACGATTCTCGGCACGGCGGAAGCCGCCGACGACAGCGCGCGCACGCTTGCCGCGAGCCTGACCGACGAGTTCAAGCGCGGCCTCGCGCAGGACATCCAGGAGCAGATCGTCCGTATCTACGAGGCCTGCAATTTTCAGGACATCGCCGGACAGCACATCGGCAAAGTGATCGGCACGCTGGCCGCTGTGGAAAGCCAACTTGAGGCCATTTTAGCGCGCTGCGACGGCGTACATGCCGTCACCGCACCGCTCGACGCACCCGTCAGAGGCAGCGGTCTGCTCAACGGCCCGAAGCTGACGGGCGATGCCGGCCACGCCACGCAGGGCGACATCGACCGGATGTTCGCCTAGGGCGCCGGGCGCCTGATCACATAGAAGCAGACGAGCGCCGCCGCGCCGAAAGCGCAGGCCAGCGCCAGCGCTGCCTTGTCGGAAGCGCCGTCGATCACCACCGCCATGACGAGCGGCGCCGCGGCCTGCACCAGCAGGAACGGAAAGGCGAGCCGGCCCATCAGCCGCCCGTAACCCGACGCGCCGAACAGTGCGAGTGGCACCGCGCCACGCGCGATGGTGATGAGGCCATTCGAACCGCCGAAGATGATGGCGAAAGCCGCGGCCGGCGCCGGCGCGATGCCAAGCACGGCGATCATGACGAAGCCGGCGAACAACGTGGTCAGCGCGATGCGCGCGATCCACAAAGGATGCAGGTTGCGGCCGAAGGCGAATTCGACGACGCGTGCGCCGACCTGCGCCGGGCCGAACAGCGCGCCGATCCACACGACGGTGTCGCCGTCGATGCCGGAGCGCGCGAAGATCGCCAGCAGATGCGCGGCGAGCCCCGACGGCACGAAGGCATAAACCGCGAAACCGCCGGCGACGAGAATGAACGGCCAACCGTGCGCCTGCAGCACCTTGTCAGGCGGCTTGACGCCATCGGCCCGCGGCGCCTCGACCGCGAAACGATGGCGCGGCAGCAGGAAGGCATGCAGCGGCGCGGCGACGACGACAAGCAACGCGGCATAGATGAGATAAGTGTCGCGCCAGCCGACCAGCTCGGTCAGGTAATGCGTCGCCGGCCAGCCGACGGTCGAGGCAAAGCCGCCGGCGAGCGTCAGCGCCGTGATCGGCCGCCGCGCCGCGGCACCGAAGATGCGGCCGAGCGTCGAGAAGGCGGCATCGTAGAGGCTCGCCGACAGCGCCACGCCGAGCAGGATCCACACCGCGACATAGGCGATGCGATGTTCGGCGATGGTGATGAGAACGAGACCGAGCGCGCCGGCGAGCGAGCCGGCTGCCATCACCACATGGCCGCCGAAATGATCGATGGCGCGGCCGATGTAAGGCGCCGACAATCCCGCCGCGAGCAGCGCGAAGGAGAAGCCGCCCATGGCGAAGGACATCGACCAGCCGTGCTCGCGCGCGATCATCGGCACGATCAGCACCGGCGTATAGTAGATGCCGCCCCAGGCGAGAATCTGCGTGACGCCGAGCACCGGCACCGCGCGCCAGGGGCCGGAGAGGAAATGTAGCGAAAAGACCATGGACGTGAGCGTGCCCAAGCTCAGGCAATGAAACTGTCATGGCCGGGCTTGTCCCGGCCATCCCGATAAGGTGGCACAGTGCCATCCTAAGCGAGATGGCCGGGACATAGGCGTTCTGAAAGAACGCCGTTCTTCGAACGGCGATGCCCGGCCATGACAACGTTAGCGTATGCGCGGTCGCCGAACTACCGCGCCGCCGGCTTCGGCGCCGGCTTGGGCTTGGCCGTCGAAGCCCGCGGCTTGGCCGCCGGCTTCTTCTTGGAGCCCTCGGCGCCGCAGCGCACGTAGATCATGTTGCCGTAACGGCCCTGAACCTCGGGGTCCATCCAGCGCAGGATGAGGACGCGGCCATCGAACTGCACCACTTCACGGTCCTGCTGGCTGGCCGGCGGGTCATCGGCCGGGCCGATATAGGTCTTGCCACCCGGCGCGCCCTTGAGCCGCAGTTCGGTCGGCGTGGACTGGTCGGCCAGATGCATCATCACGCCGCCGGTCGGACCGAGGCCGATGACATAAGGCTGGCGGCACTGCCCGGCGGCATTGTTTTCGGTGCGAACGCGATCTTCCTCGCGGTGATACGCGGCCAGACCCCAGTTGCCGACGATGGCCTGCGACGGGAAGGCCGGCGGCAGCGTCGGGATCACGGGCGGCGGCGGCGGCTCCGGCGGCGCGCTCGGCGTCGTCGAACAGCCTGCAATCCCGAGCGCCATGACAGCGAGAACCAGAGCGGTCCGCAGGCGGGCGCCGGGCAGACCTTGGCGGCTAGCAAAGCTCATCGGGACTCCTGGAAACGGTTGGGCGTAGACATTGAGGGGCATTATCAGGCGGTGCAAGCAAAAGCCTTAACGCCCGGTACCCGCGACTTGTGCCCGGAATGCGGCCACTTTCGCGAAAACGCCGCAGCTTGACACCCAACCCTTAAGGCAATATCTCCGCTGGCGCAATTAGCACTCTCTATTCTAGAGTGCTAAGGGGTTCTGATCCCTGCATTTTCCGCCATAGCGCCGATACGTTCGGCGCCAGAAATCCGGGCTCAGCCCGTCTCGTCCGTCGCGTTTCAGTCCACGTAAAGCCCAAGGAAAGTCCCCATGGCCAAGACCAAGTTCCGTCCTCTGCACGACCGCGTCGTCGTGCGCCGCATCACCGCCTCCGAGAAGACCAAAGGCGGCATCATCATCCCCGACACCGCGCAGGAAAAGCCGTCGGAAGGCGAAGTGATCGCCGTCGGCCCGGGCGGCCGCGACGAGACCGGCAAGCTCATCCCGCTCGACATCAAGGCCGGCGACCGCGTCCTGTTCGGCAAGTGGTCGGGCACCGAAGTGAAGATCGACGGTGAAGATCTCCTCATCATGAAGGAGAGCGACATCATGGGCATCGTCGGCTAAGCGCCCGCCAGCACACATTCATCTGGAGTAAACTCACATGGCTGCCAAAGACGTCAAATTCTCCGGCGACGCGCGCGACCGCATGCTGCGCGGCGTCGACATCCTCGCCAATGCCGTGAAGGTCACGCTCGGTCCCAAGGGCCGTAACGTCGTGATCGACAAGTCGTTCGGCGCTCCGCGCATCACCAAGGACGGCGTCACCGTCGCCAAGGAGATCGAGCTCGAGGACAAGTTCGAGAACATGGGCGCGCAGATGTTGCGCGAAGTCGCCTCGAAGACCAACGACCTCGCCGGTGACGGCACCACCACCGCGACCGTGCTCGCCCAGGCGATCGTGCGCGAAGGCGCCAAGTCGGTTGCCGCCGGCATGAACCCGATGGACCTCAAGCGCGGCATCGATCTTGCCACCGCCGCGGTGATCAAGGACATCGAAAAGCGCGCCAAGAAGGTGTCGTCCTCGGCTGAAGTCGCCCAGGTCGGCACCATCTCGGCCAACGGCGACGTTCAGATCGGCAAGATGATCGCTCAGGCGATGCAGAAGGTCGGCAACGAAGGCGTCATCACCGTCGAAGAAGCCAAGGCGATGGAGACCGAGGTCGAGATCGTCGAAGGCATGCAGTTCGACCGCGGCTACATCTCGCCCTACTTCGTCACCAACGCCGAGAAGATGATCGCCGAGCTCGAGGACGCCTACATCCTCCTGCACGAAAAGAAGCTGTCGGGTCTCCAGGCCATGCTGCCGGTGCTCGAAGCCGTGGTGCAGTCGGGCAAGCCGCTCATCATCATCGCGGAAGACGTCGAAGGCGAAGCCATCGCGACGCTCGTCGTCAACAAGCTGCGCGGCGGCCTCAAGGTCGCGGCCGTGAAGGCGCCGGGCTTCGGCGATCGCCGCAAGGCGATGCTGGAAGACATCGCCATCCTGACCGGCGGCCAGCTCATCTCGGAAGACCTCGGCATCAAGCTCGAGAACGTCACCGTGAACATGCTCGGCCGCGCCAAGAAGGTCGTGATCGAGAAGGAAAAGACCACGATCGTCAACGGCACCGGCAAGAAGGCCGATATCGAAGCGCGCGTGCAGCAGATCAAGGCGCAGATCGAGGAAACCACCTCGGACTACGATCGCGAGAAGCTGCAGGAGCGTCTGGCCAAGCTCGCGGGCGGCGTCGCCGTGATCAAGGTCGGCGGCGCGACCGAGATCGAGGTGAAGGAAAAGAAGGACCGCGTCGAAGACGCGCTCAACGCCACCCGCGCGGCCGTTCAGGAAGGCATCGTGCCGGGCGGCGGCACCGCGCTGCTGCGCGCCAAGAAGGCGGTCGGCAAGCTGTCGAACGACAACTCGGACGTCCAGGCCGGCATCAACATCGTGCTCAAGGCTCTGGAAGCTCCGATCCGTCAGATCGCCGAGAACGCCGGTGTCGAAGGCTCGATCGTGGTCGGCAAGATCACCGACGAGAAGTCGGAGACCTTCGGCTTCGACGCGCAGAACGAAGAGTATGTCGACATGATCGCCAAGGGCATCGTCGACCCGGCCAAGGTTGTGCGCACCGCGCTGCAGGACGCCGCTTCGGTGGCCGGCCTGCTGGTGACCACGGAAGCCATGGTCGCCGAGCTGCCGAAGGAAGCCGGTCCGGCCATGCCGCCGGGCGGCGGCATGGGTGGCATGGGCGGCATGATGTAATCGACGCCGCCAGCGTCATCGCGAAACTGGAAAGGCCCGGCAGCGATGTCGGGCCTTTCTATTTGCGTCGTTGCGATAATGACGTCAGTGGCTCGAAAGCCTGAAGCGCAGTGGCGCACCGCCAGGCGCGCTCAGCAGGACGCGGTCGCCCTGGCGCTGCCACTCGGACGACTGCGTCAGTTGTCCGAGTAATTCGGCATCGGCCTGCATGCGCTCCGGGCTGCATTGGCCAGTGCTCATGTACTGCGGCAGCGTGTCCGGCAGCGGAGCGGTCTGGATCCGGATCTCCGCGCCGCTTACCTCAAACAAGGCCGGCACGGTCTGGCACCACAGATCGACCGTGGTGCGGCCGTCGGCGCCGATCGTGAGCACCGGCACGCGCTTGAGCGGGCCGATGCGCGGCGCATCAAGCACCAGCACCTGATCGAACGGGAACTGCTGGGCGAGCGCGCCGCCGCAAACGCCGGCGGAGAGAGCCAAAGCCGGCAGCAACCGGCGCATGGTCAGCCGTATGGATTTCATGTCGTCTCCGGATGATCGAGCCGCGGGCGCGGCGCGGAGGAAGAACACGCAGGCGGCTGACATGAGGCCTCGGCGCGATCCGGTCAAGACGCCCTGATGGCGCGCACCCTCCGAACATGCCGCTGCCCACAGCATGACGAAGTTTTGACAGCGCTGCGGCGCTTTCGCACATGCGGGCG
The DNA here is from genome assembly GCA_035556455.1 of Pseudolabrys sp. Taxonomy (GTDB): domain Bacteria; phylum Pseudomonadota; class Alphaproteobacteria; order Rhizobiales; family Xanthobacteraceae; genus Pseudolabrys. Next base: position 50,787 of record DATMEX010000032.1, on the reverse strand, counting down.
CGACACAGGGACGTAATATGAAACGCAGTCGCAACCGGGAGGCCTGGATGGAACAACGCCGCGTCGATCAACAGGTCGTCGATCTTTATGACAGCTTTACGCACGGCGTCATCGATCGCCGCACCTTCATGGATCGGCTGACCGTCCTCGCCGGCTCGGCGGCGGCGGCCAGCGCTCTGCTGCCGTTTCTGCAGAATAATTACGCCCAAGCCGCAATCGTCGCCGCGGACGATGCCCGGCTGGTGATCGAGAAAGCAAGCTACGACGCCGGCGGCATGCAGATGTCGGGCTATCTGGCGCGCCTCAAGCCCGGTGCCTCGGGCGATGCCAAACGCCCGGCGGTGATCGTCATTCACGAGAACCGCGGCCTCAACCCGCATATCGAGGACATCACCCGCCGCATCGCCCTCGCCGGCTTTCTCGCCTTCGGCGTCGATGCGTTGTCGCCGCTCGGCGGCACGCCCGCCGACGAGGACAAAGGCCGCGACATGATCGGCTCGCTCAATACGGTCGAGACGGCGCAGCGCCTCGCCGCCGCCGTGCCGTTTCTGGCCAAGCATGCCGAATCGACGGGCAAGGTCGGCGCCGTTGGTTTCTGCTGGGGCGGCGGCATGGTGAACCGCATTGCCGTGCTGTCGCCGGAGTTGAATGCCGGCGTCGCGTATTACGGCGCGCAAGCGCCGGCTGCCGATGTGCCGAAAATCCACGCAGCGCTGCTTCTGCACTATGCCGGGCTCGACCAGCGCATCAACGCCGGCATTCCCGCCTATGAGGAAGCGCTCAAGGCTGCCGGCAAGCGCTACACCGTGGCGATGTATCCCGACGTCAACCACGCCTTCAACAACGATACCGGCAACCGATACGACAAGGCGGCGGCGGATCTGGCGTGGAGCCGCACGCTCGCCTTTTTCGCCGAGCACCTCGGCGCACCGCCGAAAGCTTAAGCCGTCAACCGCGATACCAGCCAGTTAGCGGTACGCAACAGACGCGCGTCGTCGCCCATGGCGCCGACGAGCTGCACGCCGAGCGGCAACCCGTTTTCGCCGGTGAGCAACGGCAGCGTAATCGCCGGCAAACCGGTCAGGCTCCACAGCGAGCAGAACGACGGATCGCCGGTGGCCTGGCCGACCGGCGCGACGCCCACCGTCGCCGGCGTGATGATTGCGGTGCAGGCCTGCTCGAACAATTCGCCGAGCGCCTCGCGCATGGCGCGGGCATCCTCGAGCGCATCGAGATAGGCTGCCGCCGAAATGGTGCGGCCCTCGGCCATCAAGGCATTGAATTGCGGGCTGATGAGGTCGCCGCCCTCCTCGGCATAGCGGCCGAGATTGTGCACCATCTCTACCGCCATGATCGCCTTCTGCGCGTCCCATCCCGCGGCATAGCTCTCCGGCAGATCGTAGATGAAGCAGTCGCTGCCGAGCTCCGCGGCGAGCGCCTCGAAGGCATCGCGCGTGTCGGCGTCGGCCTTGTCCCAGATCGGCGTGCGCACGAAAGCGAGACGCGGCGCGAGGCCGAGCGGCTGCGCCGCGGTGCTGCGGAAATTCCGTGCGCCGATCGGCCGGGTGTCCGGATCGCCGGCGTCGTAGCCAGCGAGCACGTCCAGCATCAGCGCAATGTCCTCGATCGAGCGCGCCATCGGTCCGATGTGGTCGAGCGAGCGCGACAGCGGCAGCGTACCGGTACGCGGCACGAGGCCATGGCTGCCCTTCATGCCGAACACGCCGCAGAAGGCGGCCGGGCGGATGATCGAGCCGTTGGTCTGGGTGCCGAGCGCCGCGGGCACCATGCCGGCCGCCACCGCGGCGGCGGAGCCGGAAGACGAGCCGCCGGGCGTGCGGGTGAGATCATGCGGGTTTCGCGTCTTGCCGGGATGGAAATAGGCCATCTCGGTGGTCACGGTCTTGCCGAGGATGACGGCGCCGGCCGCGCGCAACCGCGACACCACGGTCGCATCGTTGCGCGGCCGGCGGCCGGCGAAATAGCGCGAGCCGTATTCGGTCGGATAGTCGGCGGTGTCGATGAGGTCCTTCACCGCGACCGGCACGCCGTTGAGCGGGCCGACCGGCTGGCCCGAAAGCCGGCGGGCATCGCAATCGCGTGCCTGCGTCAGCGCATGCTCGGCATCGATAAAGGCGAAGGCGCCGACGGCCTCTTCGGTCTGCGCGATCCGCTGGAGACAGGCGGCGGTCAGTTCTTCGGACGAAAAATTACCGGCGGCGACGCCGGCCGCCGCTTGCGCGGCGGTCAGGGAGGAGAGGTCGGTCATGGGACGTGTCTGGATCCGATCAGTTGCCGTAGAGATACTCCGGCAACCAGGTCGCGATACCGGGCCAGATGTACAGCATCACCATACACAGGATCACGATCGCCATATAGGGCATCATGCCGGCGAAGATCTGGTTGATCGTGATGTGCTTGGGGGCCACGCCCTTCAGGTAGAAGGCCGACATGGCCACCGGCGGCGACAGGAACGCCGCCTGCAGGTTCACGAACACCAGAACGCCCCACAGCACCGGGTCGATGCTGAAGTGTTTCAGCAGCGGCAGGAAGATGGGCACGAAGATGATGATGATCTCCGTCCATTCCAGCGGCCAGCCGAGCACGAAGATGACCGCCTGCGACAGCAGCATGAACTGGGTGGGCGACATATCCAGCGACAGCACCCACTGCTCAAGCAGCGCCTGCCCACCGAGAATGGCGAACACCGCCGAGAACAGCGCCGAGCCGACGAACAGCCAGCACACCATCGCGGTGGTCTTGGCCGTCAGGAACACGGCCTCCTTCGTTTTACCCCAGGTCAGCGTGCGCGCGTGCAGCGCCAGCAGGAAGGCGCCGGCCGAGCCGACCGCGGCGGACTCCGTCGCCGTGGTCAGGCCAAACAGGATGGCGCCGAGCACCAGGATGATCAGCAACGCCATCGGCACCACCGACGACGCGAGCATCTTGATCAGCACCAGGCGCTCCGCGGTCATCCGGCCGTAGGTGCGCGCCATCATGATAACGGCGAGGACCGCCAGAGCGGCGAAGGTGACGTAGAAGCTGGTCGACGGCCCGGCATCGGCAACTTCGGCCGACGCCGCGGAGGAGGAACCGAGTTGCTCGAGGCCTTCGAACTCCTCCTGCGGGCCGCGCTGCGAGTGGATCACGACGTACCACCACAGAACGCCGAGAACACCGGAGGTCAGGAAGAACGGCACAAGCGCGATCAGGAAATTCTTGACCACATCGCGATAGCTGAGCGCGTCCGGCTCGGCGGCAGCCGGAGCCTTCGACGGCGAGACCAGCGCCTTGCCGAGACCGGCGAACATGTTGGTCGTGCCGGTCTTGCGGATATTTTCCATCCAGCCCGGCACCGGAATATGCGTCATCTCCTTGGGGAGGCCCGGCGCCAGCTTCGGATTGATGAGCGCGCGCCCGATCACGTACAGGATGTACATGAATGCAAGGAACAGCCCCGGAAACATCGCGGCTGCGTAGAGCTTCACCACCGACTGACCGGCGACGGCCGCATAGACGATGATCATGATCGACGGCGGAATGAGAATGCCCAGCGTGCCACCGGCCGTGATGACGCCGGCAGCGAGCTTGACGTCATAGCCGGCGCGCAGCATCGGCTGGAAGGCGACGACGCCCATCAGCACCACCACGGCGCCGACGAGCCCGGTGGCCATGCCCCAGAAGGCACAGACGACGAGCGTTGCAACGCCGAGCGACGCCGGGAAATTGCGGAAGGCAAGCTGCACGGAGTGGAACATCTTGTCGACCAGCGCGCCGCGCTCCATCACGTAGCCCATCAGCACGAACAGCGGGATGGCGATGAGGACGTCGTTGGTCATGGCGCCATAGGTGCGCTGGACCATGAGATCGAACACCCGGTTGTCGAACCAGTATTCGGCCGGGTTGTAGAAAGCGTAGAAGCCGAAGAACACGCCCAGACCCATCAGGGTGAAGGCGGTCGGGAAGCCCATCATGATCGTGATGACGATGAGCCCCAGCATGAGGAGGCCGAGCGCGGGATCGCTCATGTGAGGTCTCCGGTCATGCCACGCTGGCGCGCGGTCTCGTCGATCTTGTGAGCGCCGCCGATGGCACGCTGCCGGGTTTCTTCGTCGACATATTCGCTGTTGGCGAGTTGGGTGCCGATGACGTCCATCTCCGCCACGTCCTTGAGGCGACTCGGCCATTCGCCGGTTCGCAGGCAGATGATGCAGCGCGCGATTTCGGCGAAGCCCTGCGTGATGATCAGGGCGCCGGCAATGGGAATGATGGTCTTGAAGGGATAGATCGGCGGGCCTTCCGCCATAATGCTCGAGTGTTCGCCGATGCGCCACGAAATCGCGGCGAAGCGATAGCCGGCATAGAGCAGCGCCGCGATGCCCGGCAGGAAGAACAGGAAATACAGCACCAGATCGAGCGCGGCCTGCGTTCTGGGCCGCATCGAGCCGTACAGGAAGTCGCCGCGCACATGCGCGTTCTGCGCCAGCGCGTAGGCGCCGGCGATCATGAACAACGTGCCGTACAGCATGTTGTTGAAATCGAAAATCCACGCGGTCGGCGCGTTGAAGACGTAACGCTTGAAGACCTCGAGACAGACGACGGCCGCCAGCAGGATCACGAGCCAGGCCACAGCCTTGCCCGCCCACGTGCTGACCGCGTCAATACCGTGCAATACGCGCTGCGCGTTCATTGATACCCGAAAGTCATGAGAAAAAACTTATAACAAAGCACCATCCGGGCGTCCGCCCGAATGGTGCTCCGTTAGCTGAGCGACGTTAGAGATTCTTCGCAGCCGCGTTCTGGCCGAAGTAATGATCGAAGGCCATGCGGCGATTGACGACCGTGTCCTGCTCCCAGCGCGTGGCGCGCTGAGCGAAGGCGATCTGCGACTGGATGATCTCCTTGAAGATCGGGCTCTCGCCTGCCCGCTTCTTGACCACCTCGTCATAGACCTCGAGTTGCCGCTTGAGGACCGAATCCGGGGTCTTGAAAAAGCGGACCTTGTCCTTTTCCTGCATCTCCACGTAGTCCTTGGAGTAGCGGTCGATCGCCTTCCAGGACATGTCCTGGCTGGCCGCCTCCACCGCATTGGCGATGATGGCGCGCATCTTCTCCGGCAGGCCGTCGTACTTGCCCTTGTTGAACAGGATTTCGAACTGTTCGGCGTTCTGGTGATAGCTCTGCAGCATGCAGATTTTCGACACGTCGGCGAAACCGAGGACGCGATCCGACGAGGCGTTGTTGAATTCGGCCGCGTCGAGCAGACCGCGATCCATCGCCGCAACGATTTCACCGCCGGGCAGCGCGTTCACCGCCGCACCGAGCGCCGTGAACACGTCGATCGAGATGCCCACCGTGCGGAACTTCACGCCCTTGAGATCGTCCGGCTTGGTGACCGGCTTCTTGAACCAGCCGAGTGGCTGCGTCGGCATCGGACCGTAGAGGAACGAGCGCACATTGGCGCCGACCGAGGTGTAAAGCTTGTCGAGTAGTTCCTTGCCGCCGCCGTATTTGTGCCAGGCCAGCAGCATGTTGGCGTCCATGGCGAAGCCCGGACCCGAGCCCCACAGCGCCAGCGCCGGCGCTTTGCCGTAGTGATAGACGGCAACGCCATGGCCGCCGTCGAGCGTGCCCGACGAAACCGCGTCAAGAAGCTGGAAGGCCGGCACCACCGCGCCCGCCGGCAACACTTCGATCTTCAGATCGCCGCCGGTCATATCGTTGACCTTCTTGGCGAAGTCCTGAGCGTATTCGTGGAAGATGTCCTTCGACGGCCAAGTGCTCTGCCAGCGCATGCTGACGGCGCCCTGCGCCTTGACGACGGACGGTGCTGCGACGGCCGCTACGCCGGCCACCGCGGCGCCACCGAGAAACCGGCGACGAGTCGCGGTTGTCGGTTGAGTGGATCGCTCCATTGTGAATCCCTCCCTTGGAGTTGTTTTTCCTCAGTTTTCTTATTTATTTCAGCCTCATATGACTCAAGGCTTATCCCTTGGTCTACATTTCAAGGCGAAGACCAAGCAGGCTCTGAATAATTATCGTAGTGGCCTCTTTGCAATGACGCAACCTTGACCGGACGGGCCTGCCCACCGGGAGTTGCTTTTCCCATATTGAGAAACAGCGGCATTGTTTCGCACATGCGAAACTGTCGTCACGCAAGCCCGCTCGTCCCTGCCGGTCGCCAAAGGAGCCTCCCTTGAGAGGAATTGTCGCAACGCTCGCCACCGTGTGGCGGATCGCCAGCCCTTATTTCCGCTCGGAGGACCGGTGGGCGGGACGCCTGCTGCTCGCCGCCATCATCGCCATCGAGCTCGGCATCGTCGCGATCACCGTGCTGATCAATCAATGGAACGCACGTTTTTATAATGCACTGCAAGATCGGAACTGGGACAGTTTCGTCTACGAACTCGGTTATTTCTGCGTCCTCGCCACGATTTTCATTATCGCCGCCGTCTATCAACTCTATCTGAACCAGTGGCTTCAGATCCGCTGGCGGCGGTGGATGACGCAGGCCTATCTCGGCCATTGGCTCGAGGGCTCCAACCACTACCGCATGCAGTTGCTCGGCGACGCCGCCGACAACCCGGACCAGCGCATCGCCGAGGACGTGCGGTTGTTCATCGAGGGCGGCATCTTGCCGCTGGGGCTCGGCCTGTTGAATTCGATCGTCACGCTCGGCTCTTTCAGCGTCATTCTGTGGTCGCTGTCGGCGGCCGCGCCACTGCACGTGTTCGGCGTGGTTTGGAACATTCCGGGCTACCTGTTCTGGGCGGCGCTGATCTATGCCGTGATCGGCACCGCGCTGACACACTGGATCGGCAAGCCGCTGGTCGCGCTCAATTATCAGCAGCAACGCTACGAGGCCGATTTCCGCTTCAACCTGGTGCGCGTGCGTGAGAACGCCGAGCAGATCGCGCTGCTCGAAGGCGAGACCGCCGAGCGCGACCAACTGGCCGGCCGTTTCGCGCGACTCGCCGACAACTGGATGGCGATCATGTCGCGCACCAAGCGCCTGACCTTCCTCACCGCCGGCTACGGGCAGGTCGCCACCGTGTTCCCTTTCATCGTCACCAGCCCGGCCTATTTCGCCGGCGCGGTGCAACTCGGCGGCTTGATGCAGACCGCGTCCGCCTTCGGCAGCGTTCAGGGCGCGATGTCGTTCTTCGTCGATGCCTATCGGCGCCTGGCGGAATGGAATGCGGTGATCGAGCGTCTGGACGGTTTCGATCGGTCGATTCTCACCGCCCGGAATGTCGCCGCAACGCCGCCTGCGATCGTCGTCGAGCCGGGCGCCGCCGCCGCCGTGGAAATCAAGGACCTCGCGGTGAGGCTGCCCAACGGCGCGCCGCTGGTAAGCGCAAGCGACTTCACCATCGCCGCCGGCGACAAGGTGCTGGTCACCGGCCCGTCCGGGTCGGGAAAATCAACCCTGTTCCGGGCGCTGGCCGGCATCTGGCCCTTCGGCTCCGGAACAATCCGCGTGCCCAAAGGCGCAAAGGTGATGACCCTACCGCAGCGGCCCTATTTCCCGATCGCGTCGCTCACCGACGCGGTCGCCTATCCGGCCGAGCCGGGCACCCATGGGAGCACGGAAATCGCCAGGCTCATTGATGAAGTCGGCCTTCCCGCGCTGGCGGCCCGCGTCGAGCAGGAAGCGCACTGGAACCGCATGCTGTCACTGGGCGAGCAGCAGCGCCTCGGCATCGCGCGGGCGTTGCTGCTCAAGCCGGACTATCTGTTCCTCGATGAGGCCACCGCCTCGCTCGACGAGGCGGCGGAAGCGGCAGTCTATCGGCTCCTGGCGGAGCGGCTGCCCGACACGACCATCGTCTCCATCGGGCACCGCTCGACGCTGATGGCCTTCCACAGCCGCCGTATCACAATTGAACCCGAAGCGAGCGGCGCACGGATGAGCGAGCAGCCGGCGGTGCGCCGATCCGGCATTGCGCCGGCGGCCGAACAATAAAAAAACGGCGGTCCCGAAGGGACCGCCGCTTCTTTGTTTGGCTCTCAGGCCAATCTTTTGTTTCGGCTTACTTGAGCGCCGAGAGCGAGGTGTCGAACTTGAGCGACGCGATGAACGTGTCCTTGCACCAGCTGCCCGCCTGGTTGCCCGGGCCGACGACGAGGAACGCGAGGCAATCCGTCGTGCTCTGGTCGGTGCCGTGGTAGCGCAGGTCGAGGGTGATGGCCTTGTAGGTGAAGCCAAGGCCGGCGTTCCAGTAGCTGTAGCTCGGGTTGACGCCCGCGCCGAGAATGCCGGTGCCGGCGCCCGCGGCGACGAACTGGCTGTCCTTGATCCACCAGTGGCCGAATTCGCCGCTGACGAACAGGCCGATGCCGTTATAGGACCACGGCGTCGTCCACTTCGCGGTCAACGAACCGTAGGTCGCGTTGACCTTCGAGCCGCCGAAGCCGGTGTTGCCGAAGGTCTGGCTGTAGTTCAGGAGGTCCGGGGTGTAGAAGATGTTGGCGCCAACCGACAGATCCGGCGTGATGGCGTAGCCGAACTTGCCATAGATTTCATAGAAATCGCTGTTGCTGGTAGCGCCGTTCCAGGTTTCCTTCGGGTAGTAGTAGTAGAGCAGGCCAAGGTCGACCGAGAGGTTGCCGAACGAGTGCCGCCAGCCGCCGTACAGGTCGATTTCGGCCGACGGATTGGTGAAGCCGAAGGCCGGAGCGGTGCTCGGCCAGTCGATGCCCAGGGCGCCGATGCCGACATAGAGCACGCCAAAGCCGGTGGTGAGCTGCGGCTCGAAGTAAGCGCCGCCCGACCAGCCGCGGTTCGACTGCGAAATACCGCGGAAATTGTAGTCGCTCATCACGACGCCGCCGAACGCGATATCGAAGATGCTCGGCGCCGGCGCCGGCGCAATCTTGGCCGCCTTGACCGGCATATCCGCGGCAAACGCGGGCGCGGCGGACAACGCCACCGCGGCGACTGCTGACAACAAAAACTTCTTCATGAGACCCTGCCCCTTACTTTCCGATCGGCGCTTGCCGATCCAACCGCCCGTCCCGGTTGCGTAGGTAACCTTGCGATAAACCGCGAAGGCGATGGCCCTTACGCAACAGAGCGTGCATTACCGATATTTTTCGTCTGGAGTCATGCAAATCGGCAAGGTGAAAAGGAAAGCAATTGCTGCCTTCTTAGGCGTTTCGGCCCTCTCTCCAACGATTCAACCCGCCTGTTGCGGCAATGTCACATTTGTCACGAATAGACACGCGTCGCGCGTATAAATAAAACATAAATAATAAGTCGGCGTTCGCCGCTTTTTTAATCAAACAGGTCGCAGAATAATCAACTGACATCGAGCGGCATAAAAATACCGGCCTGCCGCGGATGGCAGGCCGGCTTTTTGGTTCAGCCTTTCGGGAAGAACGGCAGCTCAGGCCGCCGCCTTCTTGCGATTCGCCGCCAGCCTCTCATCAACCAGCGCGACCTGGGCATCGATCGCCGGATGGCTCAGCCCCTTCTGCTTGGCGATAAGCTGCACCAGCTTGTCGGCGCGCTCGATGTTGGGGGCGCCGTTATTGAGAGCGCGGGCGGCCGAGGCCGGGCGGGACAGCGATTGCGCCGCGGCGGCATACTTCTCGAACGGCACCAGGTCATTCGGCGAAGCGCCGAGCTTGACGCAGAGGTCGAACACGAAATTGTAGACCGACTTCGATTCCTCGACGTCCGTCCACACCGCTTCCTGCGCCGTGCGCATGCCGTCCTTGGTGATGCAGCGGTAGTTGCCGGCAAGCAGCATCGACCACTTGGCCAGCGGCACCCAGATCGAATCATAGGCCTTCAGCTTCACCGGCAGCTCGATCTTGCCTTCCGGTGCGTCGAAGCGGGCGGCATCGACATCCTTCTCGAGGTTGCGGATGATCTGCGTATCCTTGTCATCTTCGAAGCGCGCGCACTTGAAGTTGGTCGGCAGCGTAACGAGGAGTTCGTTGGCCTTGCCGTCCGGTGGGCGGATGGCCTGCGGATCAGGGCTGTTGAGGGTGATCTTCTTCGGATCGACCGAATCCCAGACACGCGGATCGGTATAGGCCGCTTCCAGCGCCGTGTAGTCGAGGCCGGGGATGCGCTTGATATAAGGCAGCGGCGGCATGTTCATGATCGACATGCACGGCACCCGCGACTTGCCGACAGCGTCGAGCAGCTGACGCACGCCGTCGGAGCGGTACTGCGGCTCCTGCATGCAGAGGCCGACGAGATCGTATTTCGACGGATCGACGCCGCTCGCCGGACCAGCAGTCACCTTGCCAGGCAGCTTGCGCGATTCGAGCAGCACCGGATCCTTGCGGCCGCGCACCGGCAGCGTCACCTTGAAGCCTTCAGCGTTGATCAGGTCGGCTTCCGCCGGCAGGCAGACCAGATGGATCGAATGGCCGCCGAACAGCAGTTTGGAGGCCAGCAGCGACCCGTATGACGCGCCCATCAGCAGAATGTTGTACGACATGATTGAAGGCTCCCTCGCTTCATTTTAGCGGCTTTTGTGAATATTCCTCCCGACCGGAGCGACGGCTCGGCGAGGCCAATGAAGGGGAATGCTAGGCGTCCCGGCCCGGCGATGCAATCGCCGGAGGCGGGCCTTGCTTCCTCCTGCCGCAGCCTGAAAATCGCGATGCCGTCGATAGTTCCTGACAGCGCAGATTTGTGTGGGCGCTTACCGCGAACCGAAACCGGCACCGGTGTTGTGCGAGTGAGGCAAACGCTTCCGCAAAGCAACAAGGGCGGCTGCGCGCGCAAGTCGCCCAGCCGCCCCGTTTGATGCGCTGTACCGGTGGCCGGTCGTACAGAACCGGCCTCGACTGACTATTGGCCGTCGCCCATGCCACCGAAGCTCGGCGTCGACGGGCCCGGGCCTGCCTGCGGCGGAACGGCCGGAGCGGGAGCGGGTTTTGGCGCCGACTTTTTCTTGGCCGGTTTCCTGGCCGTCTTTTTCGCCGGAGCCGCCTTCTTGGCCTTCTTCGCGGTCTTCGTCGACTTCTTGGCCGACTTCTTCTTGGCCGCTACGACTTTCTTCGTCTTCTTGCTCTTCGATTTTTTGACGGACTTCTTGGCGGCTTTCTTCGCCGCCTTACGCTTCTTTGCCATGATCGACCTCCGGTCGGATGTTTGAGCGATTCGAGTTTGAACGATTCGTGAGAGCAGGCCGCGGCGTGATGCCGACGGCCCTTACGCAAAGCTCGTACAAGTAACTGCCTTCGCCCGGCGCATCGGCCCGGCTTGCGCCCGGCTTTATTTCGCGCCTCGCGAACCGCCGATCAGCCGGCGCTCGCGCCGCCCGGGCGGAGACCCTCGAGGCGGGCAAGCGGCTCCGGTATCGGCCCTCCGGTCGCCCAGTCGATCAGTTCGACCGTGTGAACCACCGGTATCGCCGTCCCGGATGCGATCTGAGTCATGCAGCCGATATTGCCGGCTGCGATCACATCCGGCTGGAGCTTTTCGATGTTACCGACCTTGCGGTCCCGCAGCTTCGCCGCGATCGCGGGCTGAAGAATGTTGTAGGTACCCGCCGAGCCGCAACACAAATGCCCCTCGGCGATATCTTTGACGACAAAGCCCAACTTGGAAAGCAATTCTTTCGGTGCATGCACTATCTTCTGACCATGTTGCAGCGAACAGGCCGAGTGATAGGCAACGCTAAGTGGCGGCGTCGGCGCATGTGATAACGCAAGCGTGGCCAGATACTCGCTGACGTCCCGGGCCAGGGCCGATACGCGGGCCGCCTTGTCGGCATAGACCGCGTCGTTCCTGAACATGAAGCCATAGTCTTTGATCGTGGTGCCGCAGCCCGACACGGTGACCAGGATGGCATCGAGCGGTTCCCGCTCGTTCTCCGCGGTCCAGGCATCGATGGTCCCCTTGGCTTGCGCGAAGGCCTGTTCGTCCCGGCCCATATGATGGGTCAGCGAACCGCAACAGCCCTCGCCCTCGGCGACGACCACCTCAACGCCGTGACGGTTGAGCAACCGGATGGTGGCCTCGTTGGTCGAGGGTCGCAGCACCGGCCCGATACAGCCGCCGAGCAGCGCCACCCGGCCGCGGCGCTCGCCGGCCGCCGGATAGACCTTGCGACCGCGGTCCGAAGACGGCGCCGGGATTTTGGCCGGCGTCAGGCGGAGCATGGCGGCAATCCGCGTCATGCCGACCGCAGCGAACACCGGCGCGAACGGCCGCGCCACCCAGCCGGCGACGGCGGCAAGGCGGAACAGCGACCGGTTGGTCAGGACATGAGCCAGCACGGATCGCATGACCCGGTCGTGGAGCGGCCGCTTGTAGGTCTTCTCGATGTGGTCGCGGCCGTGGTCAACGAGGTGCATGTAGTGCACGCCGGACGGACAGGTGGTCATGCAGGACAGGCACGACAGGCAGCGGTCGATGTGCTTGACCACCTCGCGCGTCGCCGGCCGGTCGTTCTCCAGCATGTCCTTCATCAGGTAGATGCGGCCGCGGGGCGAATCGAGCTCGTCGCCGAGCAGCACATAGGTCGGACAGGTCGCAGTACAGAAGCCGCAATGCACGCAGGCGCGCAGGATCTTGTCCGCTTCGGCGATCTGCGGGTTGGCGAGCTGGGCCAGCGAGAAGTTGGTTTGCATAGTTCTTCTTACACCCCCGCCCACATACGGCCGGGATTGAACACGCCTTTGGGATCGAAGCTGTCTTTGACGCGTCGGCTCAACGCCGCCAGTCCTGGTTCCTGCGGCTGGAACACATCGAGCGAAGCGCGCAGCGAAGCCGGGGCGCGAACGAGCGTGGCATGGCCGCCGATTTCGGCCACGGCCCGCCGGATCGAACCGGCATCGGCTTCGTTCTCGAACGGCATCGCCACCCAGACGAGGCCACCGCCCCAATCGTAGAACATCTGCGCCGCCGGGGTAATGAGATCGACCAGCCGGTGCGCCTGCGCCGGCGCCGTGGAGATCCGCCACAGCGGCCGGGAGAGTGCCGTCTCGGTGGCAAACGGCGCGACGTGCCGCACCGTGCGCCACAATGCTTTGGAGTCGGCCTCGCCAAGCCCGACCGCGCTGCCGAAGGGCTGCATCAGCTTGATCAGCATCCCCGTGCGATGCGCCACCGACGGGGCGACGCCTTCCAGCCGCAGCACCGTGGCGGCTTCGGGCTTCGGCAGGCCATCGAAATACGAGGCCACATGGTCGGGCAGATGCGCCGCCGCCGACACATCGCAGGACGAGCCCAGCGCCGCCGCCATCGCCGCGCAGGCCTGCCTATCGTCGAGCCCTTCGACCACGACGGTCGCCTCGGTTTCCGGCTTCGGCAGCACCTTGACGGTGACCTCGGTCATCGCCGCCAAAGTGCCCCAGGAGCCGGCCAGCACCTTGCACAGGTCGTAGCCGGTGACGTTCTTCACCACCCGCCCGCCGGTCTTCACGGTTTCGCCGCGGCCGGTCACGACCGTGGCGCCGAGGAAATGGTCGCGCGCGGCGCCGGCCTTGATGCGGCGTGGACCGGCAAGGTTGACCGCCAACGTGCCGCCGATGGTGCCCTGCCCCGCCTCCTGGCCAAGCAGCGGCCCGTAATCCATCGGCTCGAAGTCGAGCTGCTGGTTGTTGTCGGCGAGCAGCTTTTCGATTTCGGCCAGAGGTGTACCGGCGCGCGCCGACAAGATGAGTTCGTCGGGTTCATAAAGAACGACGCCAGTCAGCGCCGTCAGATCAAGCGTCATTTCGGTCTGGCTGGGCCGGCCAAGCGCACGCTTGCTGCCGGTGCCGACGACCTCGAATGCTTTGTCGTTGCCGAGCGCCCAGCGCACAGCTTCTTCGACTTGAGAGGTGTCGGTAGGTTTCAATAAATCGGTCACGAAAAGAGGCTCAGCAAACGGGGGGACGGCGAGAATCAAAACCGCGGCAGATCAGGGAACGGCACTTGCCCGCCCGAGATGTGCATGCGGCCGAGCTCGGCGCAACGGTGCAGTTGCGGAAACACCTTGCCCGGGTTGAGCAGGCCCTTGGCATCGAAGGCGCATTTGACGCGCTGCTGCGCGTTGAGGTCGATCTCGGAGAACATCGCCGGCATCAGGTCGCGCTTCTCGACGCCAACGCCGTGCTCGCCGGTCAGCACGCCGCCGACCTCGACGCACAGCCGCAGGATGTCGGCGCCGAATTCCTCGGCCCGGTCGAGTTCGCCCGGCTTGTTGGAATCGTACAGGATCAGCGGATGCAGATTTCCATCGCCGGCATGAAACACGTTGGCGACGCCGAGTTGATACTTTTCCGACAACTCCTTCATGCGCGCCAGCACCAGCGGCAGCTTGGCGCGCGGAATGGTGCCATCCATGCAGTAATAATCCGGCGAGATGCGCCCTGCCGCCGGGAACGCGGCCTTGCGGCCGGCCCAGAACAGAAGCCGCTGCGCTTCGGATTGCGATGCCTGGCACGACACCGCGCCGCAATCCCTCGCGATACTTTCGACACGTTCGATAAGGTGATCGACCTCCGCCGCCGGACCGTCGAGTTCGACAATCAGCAGCGCCTCGACGTCGAGCGGATAGCCGGCGTGGACGAACTCTTCGACCGCATGGATCGCCGGCTTGTCCATCATCTCCATGCCGCCCGGGATGATGCCAGCGGCGATAATCTTGGACACGCAGGCCCCACCCTGCTCCGAGGTCGGAAAGCCGATCAGCACGGCGCGCGCCGTTTCCGGCTTCTTGAGGATACGCACCGTCACTTCGGTGACGACGCCGAGCAATCCCTCCGAGCCGACAACGAGGCCGAGCAAATCATAGCCTTCCGAGTCGAGATGCTTGCCGCCGAGGCGCAAAACCTCGCCGGTCATCAGCACGATCTCGCAGCCGAGCACATTGTTGGTGGTCATGCCGTATTTCAGGCAATGCACGCCGCCGGAATTCTCCGCGACATTGCCGCCGATGGTGCAGGCGATCTGCGACGACGGATCGGGCGCATAGTAGAAACCGGCATGGGCGACCGCGTTCGAGACCGCGAGATTGGTGACGCCCGGCTCGACCACGGCGATGCGGTTGTCGAAATCGATGTCGCGAATTTTATTGAATTTGGCCATGCCAAGCAGGACACCGTCAGCCAGCGGCAAGGCGCCGCCGGACAGCGAGGTGCCGGCGCCGCGCGGCACCACCTTGATGCCTTCGGCGTGACAGTATTTCAGGATTTCGGAAACCTGCTGCGTCGTCTCGGGCAGCACCACCACCATCGGCAATTGGCGGTAAGCGGTCAGCCCGTCCGATTCGAACGGCCGCATTTCGCGCTCGCGGTCGATCACGCCCTCGCCCGGAACGATGGTGCGCAGAGCCTTGACGATCTCGGCACGGCGGCCAAGGATCGCCTGATCCGCCTCGGGCATCTTGACCGACATCAATAATTCTCCCGCACCGCGTAATATCCAGCCATCGGTTTATGCGACGATACCAGCCATTCGGACAGGTTGACACCGCCGGCTGGTGAAAGCATTTCGAGTTCGGAATATAAGTGGTCCAAGGGCCGGTGTCCCGGCTCCACGCAAAGGAAACCGATGATGAAGACCTTGTTCCGGAGTGCGCTCTGCGCGGCCGCGCTGTTCGCTGTGGCGGCGCACAATGCCCAGGCCCAGGATCTGGCGGCTGGCGAGAACTCGTTCAAGAAGTGCCTCGCCTGCCACGCCGTCGGCGAAGACGCCAAGAACAAGGTGGGACCGATCCTCAACGGCCTCGACGGACGTCATTCTGGTTCGGTCCCGGGCTATTCCTACACCGACGCCAATAAGAATTCGGGCATCACCTGGAATGAGGCCGAGTTCCTCGACTACATCAAGGACCCCCGCGCCAAGATCAAGGGCACCAAGATGATCTTCCCGGGCATCAAGAACGAGACCGAGGCCAAGAACCTCTGGGCCTATCTCAAGCAGTTCGACGCCAGCGGCAAGAAGAAGTAGCGCGATCGCGACCGGAGGTCGCAAGCAAAATCAAACATGCGCGCGGCGATTTGACCTCGGTCAAGGTCGCCGCGCGCCACACCAACCAATATCATAGTAGTGGGGCACCCAACGCCCCAAGGGAGGCTGCCACTATGATCAAGGATATTGTCGTCAATCTCGGCCTGGGTGACAAAGATCCCGCCGGTGATTATGCCGTTGCGCTCGGCGAGGCTCTGGAAGCCCATGTCGCGGGCGTCGCCTTTTCCTACGAACCGGTCATCCCCGGCGCCGTGATGGGCGGCATTCCGCCGGAATTCATTGAAGCGCAGCGCACCGAAGCCGACAAGAAGGCCAAGGATGCCGTTGCCCGTTTCGAAGCCGCCGCCAAGCGTGCCGGCCTGTCGGCTGAATCGCGCGTCATCTCCGCCAGCGTTTCTGCGGCTGCCAACCAGTTTTCCAGCATCGGCCGTCGCTTCGATCTCGTTGTCGTCGGCCAGTCCGACCCCGATGATGGCATCCAGGATGAAGTCGTCGACGAGACGGCGCTGTTCGAGTCGGGCCGTCCGGTGGTGTTCGTGCCGTTCATCCAGAAAGGCGGCGTGAAGCTCGATCGCGTCATGGTGTGCTGGGATGGCGGCCGCGCTGCCACCCGAGCCATCGCCGACAGCATGCCCTTGCTGCGAAAGGCCAAGCAGGTCGAGATCGTCATGATCGCCAGCAAGTCGGCCAAGGGCGACGAAGTCGCCGGCGCCGATCTTGGCCAGCATCTCGCCCGCCACGGCCTCAAGGTCGACGTCAAGCGTATCACCTCGCCGGATATCGACGTCGCCTCGACCATCCTGTCCTACGCGGCGGATTCGGGCGCCGACATGATCGTGATGGGCGGCTACGGCCACTCGCGCCTGCGCGAATTCGTTCTTGGCGGCGCCACGCGCGGCATTCTCGAGAGCATGACGGTGCCGGTTCTGATGTCGCACTAGGCCGTGCATGGCGCTCGCAGACTTCCTGCGGGCGCCGGAATCCGGATAAGCTGGCCTCCAACGTCGGCGTTGTTCCCGCGTTGAAGACGGGAACATGCGGAGGCGACATGCTCAGCCGTCACGTCAAGCTGCTCAATGGCGAAATGGTGGTCCTCCGTCCGCTACGGCCGGAGGACGCCGCCCTCTATCCTGACTTCCTTGCCAAGGTAACAAGCTTCGATCTGCGCCTGCGTTTCTTCTCGGCGATCCGCGAAGTGTCGCCTGAGATGATCGACAAGCTGGTCCACTACGATCCGAACAACGCCATGGCTTTCGTCGCGCTCGATGCCGATGGCAAGCTGCTCGGCGTGGTGCGCCTGCACGACGACGAGAAGCACGAGACCGGCGAGTTCGCCATTCTGTTGCGCTCGCATCTCAAGGGCCGCGGCCTCGGCTGGCTGATGATGAAGCACATGATCGCTTACGCGAAAGAGCATGGGCTGAAAACCGTGCAGGGCCAGGTGCTGGCGGAGAACACCACCATGCTGCAGATGTGCGGCGAGCTCGGTTTTCACAGCCGCCACGACCCGGATGATCCTGGCACCTATCACGTCGAATTGCCGCTCGCCGAAGTGCCGGCCGAAGCCGTCACGTAATCGGCGATCTCAGGTCAACACCACCTGCGCCACCATGCCGCGGGCGCGGGCATCGATAACGCCGAGAGCGCGCAGCGAAAACAGGGTCACCGTCTGCACCGCTTCGCGGACGGCGGCGGCGTCGGCATAGTCAGGCGCCTGCGGACTAAGCAGCCCCTCCATCAGCGCACCGACGATCGCCAGCGCCGCCAGGCGGGCGTCCTGCTCCGGCAGAAAGCGCAAGCCGATGGCGATGGTGATGCGCCCCTCCAGTTCGCCCGCCAGCGACTGGCGGAAATCGATGCGCATGACGTCGACCTCGGGATCGACTGCCTCGCCGATCACGGCCCAGGCGAGCTTGCGTTCCGCCAGCGCCCGCGCCGCGAACAGGGCGATCCCCGAGGCCAGCGCCGACAGCGGCCCCGGCGCCGCATCCGCCGCCGTCTGCATGGCTTCGAGCTCGCGCCCCGCCACCGCCGCGATCAGTTCGGCAACGAGGTCGTTCTTGGTCGGGAAATAGCGGTAGACGGTCCCGGCGGCGATGCCGGCACGGCCGGCAACGGCGGCAACTTGCACGGCGGCCATGCCCCCTTCAGCGGCCAAGGCGATGGCGGCGTCGAGGATGGCCTTTTCCCGCTCGGCGAGGCGGCGGATGACGGTGTCGGTCCGGCGATAGGGCATTCAACGAGTGAATAGCGATTCACTCGAATGTGACAAGGCCTGTCGGAGCAACCCGGCCCGGTGCCGCTATTTCCCCGCCAGCGCCTTCTCGCGGATCGCGCTCATCGACATGCCGGGCGTCAGCGGCTCGGCATCGACCTTCAGATGAATGATCGACGGCAGGCCGGACTTCTGCGCCGCGGCGAAGGCGGCCGGGAAATCCGCCGTCTTCTCGATGCGGACGCCGAAGCCGCCGAAGGCCTTGGCATAAGCGGCGAAGTCCGGATTCTTCAGCTCCGTACCAACGACGCGGCCCGGGTACTCGCGCTCCTGGTGCATGCGGATGGTACCGTAGGTGCCGTTGTCCCACAGCACGACAATGACCGGCCGCGAATACTGCACCGCGGTGGCAAAGTCGTTGCCGGTCATCAGGAAGTCGCCGTCGCCGGCGACGCAGACAACCGTCCGGTCCGGGTGCAGGGTCTTCATCGCCACCGCCGCCGGGAAACCATAGCCCATCGAGCCGGAGGTCGGCGCGATCAACGTGTTGTAGCGGCGGAAGCGGTAATAGCGGTTGATCCAGGTGGCGAAATTGCCGGCGCCGTTGGTGATGATGGCCTCGGGGCCGAGATTGTCGCGCAGCCACACCATGATCTCGCCGAGATTGATCGGCCCCGGCTGCGCCGACGGCGTCTCGGTCCAGACCAGAAAATCGGCATGCGCGGTGTCGGCCTCGCCCTTCCAGGCGATGTCGTTCGGCGGCTGCAGGCCCTCGAGCGCGGCGCAGAACGCGGTCGGCGCGGCGTTGATCGCCAGCGCCGGATGATAGACGCGGCCGAGCTCTTCCGCGCCCGGATGCACATGCACCAGCTTCATCTGCGGCTCGGGAATGTCAAAGGCGGTGTAGCTCTGCGACGACATCTCGCTCATGCGGTCGCCGATCAGCAGGACCAGGTCGGCGCCCTTGACGCGCGCCAGCAGCTTCGGATTGGGCCCGATGCCGAAGTCGCCCGCGTAACAGGCGTGCGATGAATCGAACAGATGCTGATAGC
Organism: Pseudolabrys sp.; assembly: GCA_035556455.1. Taxonomy (GTDB): domain Bacteria; phylum Pseudomonadota; class Alphaproteobacteria; order Rhizobiales; family Xanthobacteraceae; genus Pseudolabrys. Next base: position 31,592 of record DATMEX010000032.1, on the reverse strand, counting down.
GGAACGAGGTCGCCACCGGCAGCGCGAAGCGCTCGGCAAAGCGCATCATCGCCGCCGTTGCAGCTTCCGACCAGCGCGAGCCGCCGATAATGGCGATCGGCTTTTTGGCCGCCCACAGCATCTTCTGCAGCCGGCTCATGTCGTTGAGGCCGGGCCAGGTCTCGACCGGCTCAACCGCCGCGGCATCCGGCACCACACAGCGCTCGGTCAGCATGTCTTCCGGCAGCGCCACCACCACCGGACCGGGACGGCCATTGCAGGCGGTAAAGAACGCGCGCGACACGATCTCCGGAATGCGCGCCGGGTCATCGATCTCGGTCGCCCATTTGGCGATGCCGCCGAATACCTGACGATAGTCGAGTTCCTGGAAGGCTTCGCGCTCGCGCATATCGCGGCCGACCTGGCCGACGAACATGATCATCGGCGCCGAGTCCTGCCTGGCGATATGCACGCCGGCCGAGCCGTTGGTCGCACCCGGTCCGCGCGTGACGAAGCAGATTCCCGGCCGCCCGGTGGCCTTGCCGACCGCCTCGGCCATCATGGCCGCCGCGCCCTCATGGCGGCAGATGGTCAGCGTGATCGGCGCATCGTGCAGTGCGTCAAGCGCAGCGAGATAGCTCTCGCCCGGCACGCAGAAAGCATGGCGCACGCCCTGAACGACCAACTGGTCGATCAGAATTTCGCCGCCGGTGCGGGTGCCATCGTTCGAACGCATGTCGTCACACTCCGGATGATTGCCTCAGACGGCGATTTCTATAAACGATCGCCAGCGGCGCCGCGAGCGGCGGAAATTCCGCACCGCGGCGCGCCGCCTTCATTAGCGTTTGGGAATCGGCGGCGCGAAGGACACCGGCGTCATCAGACTGGTTTTCTGCTCGACGAGGTAGCCCGCCTTGGCGCTTTCGGCGAGATAGTTCTTCCACTCCGGGTCCTGCATCATGCGGGCGCGCTTCTGCTCGCGGTCGGCGGCGCTCTCATAGACCCAGATGTGCACAATGGAATTCATCTCGCCGCTTTCCGCATTGGCGTAGCACAAGGGCTCGCCGAGATGGCGGACCTGCGCCGGATAGCCGAGACGCTCATAGAGCGCGAGATGCGGGGCCATGCAGCCCGGCTTGATCTTGTAGGTGCGAACGTCGAGCAGCACGCGAGACCTCCCTGGTCATCTATCGGTTATGCGCGCACTTTCCGCAGCAAGCGACGGCAGGTCAATAGCCTCCGGTGCAATGCCCCTCGCCTATTCCGCAGCCTTGGCGCTGACGGTCCGATCGGAGCGTTGCTCGGCCGGCTTGCGATAGTGCGACAGATTGCTCGCCGTGTTGACCAGCGCAAGGTGGGAAAAGGCCTGCGGGAAGTTGCCGACCTGGCGCTGCGAGCGCGGCTCGTATTGCTCGGCAAGCAGGCCGACATCGTTGCACAACGCCAGCAGCCGCGTGAACAGCTTCTCGGCGTCGTCGATGCGGCCGAGCATCATATAGGCGTCGGCGAGCCAGAAGCTGCAGGCGAGAAACACGCCCTCGCCCGGCGGCAGTCCGTCATCGGTCTTGGTGGTGTCGTAGCGCAGCACCAGGCCATCCCGCATCAAATTGCGCTCGATCGCCTCCACCGTGCCGCGAATGCGCGGATCCTCCGGCGGCAGGAAGCCGAGCTCCGGCAACAACAGCAGGCTGGCATCGAGTTCGCGCGAGCCATAGTACTGGGTGAAGCTGTTGAGCTCGGCATCGTAGCCGTTGGTGCAGACGTCTTCGTGGATGCGGTCGCGCAATGAACGCCAGCGATCGAGCGGCCCTGGCAGCTTGTGCAGCTCGGCGCTCTTGATGGCGCGGTCGAACGCCACCCAGGCCATCACCTTTGAGTACGTGAAGTGCTGGCGCTCGCCGCGCACCTCCCAGATGCCCTCGTCCGGCAGCGTCCAGATTTCTTCCAGATGCGCGAGCAAGGCACGCTCGAGGTCCCAGCCGGCTTCCTGATGGCCGAGACCGCCAACCCGGGCCTGATGCAAGGCGTCCATGACCTCGCCGAAGATGTCGAGCTGCAGCTGATCGTAAGCCGCATTGCCGATCCGCACCGGCTGCGAATTCTCGTAACCGGCGAGCCACGGCACCGTCCATTCGGTAAGCCGCCGCTCGCCTTCGATGCCATACATAATCTGAATCTGACTCGGTGCGCCGGCCGCCGCGCGCAACAGCCAGTCGCGCCAGGCCCGCGCCTCGTCGTAATAGCCGGCATTCATCAGTGCCAGCAGCGTCAGCGTGGCGTCACGCAGCCAGCAGAACCGATAGTCCCAGTTGCGTACGCCGCCGATCCATTCCGGCAGCGACGTCGTCGCGGCTGCCACCATGCCGCCCGACGGCGCGTAAGTGAGCGCCTTGAGCGTGATCAGCGAACGCACGACGGCGTCATTGTAGGGACCGTCGATCTCGTTGCGCGATGCCCACTCCTGCCAAAAGCGCTCGGTGCTCTCGAGGCTCGCAGCGACATCGAGCGCATGGGGCAGCTCATCGTGCGACGGCGCGTAGGTCAGGCTGAAGGTAAAGCTATCGCCTTCCTTGATGGTGAAATCGCCGACGGTCTTGAAGTCATCGCCGTGGAACGGCACGGACGAACGCAGCACCACCATGTCCGGGCCGGCGATGGCGCGCGCGGTGTGGCGATCGACGCGGGTGAGCCAGGGCACCGTCTGGCCATAGCCGAAGCGCATGACCAGTTCGCCGTGCAGATCGACCTGGCCGTGTTCGCAGGTAATCATGCGCATGAGATGCGAATGGGTGCGGCGCGGCGGCATGAAGTCGGTCAGCAGCGCAGTGCCGGTATCGGTCTCGAACCGGGTCTCGAGGATCAGCGTGTTCGGCCGGTAACGCCGGGTAATCCTGGCGTTCGGATCGTTCGGCCCGATCAGCCAGCGGCCGTTTTTTGGCGTGCCAAGCAGCGCGGCGAAGCAGGCGTCCGAATCGAAACGCGGCCAGCACAGCCAGTCGATCGAACCGTTGCGCCCGACCAGCGCCGCGCTGCCGAGGTCGCCGATCAATGCATAATCTTCAATGCGCGATGTCATACGGTCTCAAGAAACGATCTTCATGGCGGCATTGGGGAAAGGCCGGCGTGACAGGCCTCGGGCGATCGGCCGGCAACGTTCAGATAACCGATGCCACGGTAGCCGGTTCCTTGGCGCGCAGAAGTGTCACAGCGTGCACATGGTTATCGGCGAGGAAACGCGACAGCGGCTGATCGAGCACGCGGCCGCGGCTTTTCGCAGCATGGCGCAGGATCAGGTGGCCGGCGTCTGTGACCACGATAAAGCCGGTGTGAAAATAGTCGAGCCCCGGCCGCTGCGACAGGAAGCCGATGATGTCGCCGGTCGCCAGCAGCGCCCGATTGTCGAAGAGCGCGTCGCGCGACAACACCGTCATCGACGCTTGACGCGGCGGGAGGCCGCGCATGAAGGTCAGACGCTTCTCGATGGTTTCGCTGCCCGGAAGCAGCAGCTTCTTGCAGACATGGTTGGCGACATTGTTGGCGCACCAGTCGGCGAAGTAATGATTGCGTGCGCGCCAATCGATCTCGCCGTCCTTGTAGCGGATGAGCCGAAGCTGGGTCTCGAACTGCGCGGGCTCGCGCGCCAGCGCGGCGGCCAGCACCGTTTCGCAGAAGGTGACGCAATCGAAAACATCGTCGCGCATGACGAAGCGCTCGGCATGGCGCGTGCCGCCGATCAGCGTATGGCCGCGATAGGGCGAGCCAACCAGCGCCTTCGAGATGACGTCGATGCGCTGCGCCACCGTCGGCGCCGTGGCGGCTTCGCCGATCAAACCGGCGATACGCTGGCGCGCCGGCGACGCCTTGCCGGCCCACACCGGACCGCCTGCCAGCACAGCCGCGCCGCCGGCGGCCGTCGCCAGGAAAGTGCGCCGGGTGATCGCGGAGGTCATGGCCGCCTCTAGTCGCGCACCACGACGAGACGGTCGGTGCCGGATTCGGCGCCCCACATCTCACCGGGCCTGCCGAGCATCTGCCGCACGTCGGCGCGGCGGCGGTTGCTGGCGAAGCGCTCGAACTTCTCCGTTACCGGATCGAAGCGCACGATGGCGTTCGAATTCCAGTCGGACAGCCAGATCTTGTCCTTGTCGTCGACGAACACCGCGTAGGCGCCGTTGTCGGCGTCCGGCAGTTGCCACACGCGCCATGTCCGCGCCAACGGATCGTAGCGGCCGACTTCGCCGGTGCGCCAGAAGCTGACCCACAGTACGCCTTTGGAATCCGACCAGATGCGGCGTGGTCCGACGCCGGGCCGCGGCGGCTGCACCATCAGCGCATCGCCCGAGACGGTGTCGATCTTGGCGATGTGATCGCCGGCGAGCGAGGCGTACCAGACGTCGCCGTTCGGCGTCGTCGTGATGCCATAGGGCCCGACGCCCTTCGGCGACTTCCACGCCTCGACCTTGCCGGTCGCCGGATCGACGCGGCCATGCACGCCGTTCTGTCCGGTGAACCAGAGGATGCCCTTGCGATCGAAGGTCGCAGTGTTGAGGTTGGCTTCGGGAAATGCCTGCGGCAGCGGAAACACCTTTACCGCCTTGGTCTCGGCGTCGTAGCGCACGATGGCGTTCTGCCCGCCGTCGGTGATCCACGCCGCGCGGTCGGGACCGACGATGACGCCGTGCGGCGCCGAGTCGGGACCGAGCGGCACCTGCGTCACGTTTCCCGATTTCGGATCGAGAATGCCGAGCGCACCCTGATGCTGCGCGGTATACCAGACCGTACCGTCCGGCGCCGGCGCGACATCGTGCGGATGCGCGCCCTTGGTGACGTCGTAATAAGACACCTGCGCGGCCGTCACCGGTCCCGCCGCGACGGCCACCACCGCGAACGCCGCCAACAGAATGTTGATCATGTCGCTCTCCGGCTATTCCGCAGCCTGATGCGGTTTGACCCAGCGCGCCGCCGCGCTGTCGTCCTCGGCCTTGGCCTCAACCCAGCTCGCACCGCTCGCCTTCTCGACCTGCTTCCAGAACGGCGCGCGGGTCTTGAGATAGTCCATCAGGAATTCGGCCGCCTCGAAAGCAGCGGCGCGATGCGACGACGCCGTCGCCACCATCATGATGTCCTCGCCCGGCACGATGCGGCCGAAGCGATGAATGACCACCGCGCCGGTGAGCGGCCAGCGCCGCGCCGCCTCGGCGACATGGCTCTCGATCTCGGTCTCGGCCATGCCGGGATAATGCTCGAGCGTCAGCGCCGCGATCGCCTCGCCGTTCTCGTCACCGCGGCAGATGCCGGTGAAGGTCACCACCGCGCCGACATCGGTGCGGCCGCGCGACAGCGCCGCCGCCTCGGTGGAGGCGTCGAACGGCTCGCTCTGGACTTTGACCGCGATGGTCGGGCTCATGGGGGCAATATAGTGCGGAAATCGCACGACGTCATTCCGAGGGCACCCCCCGGACTGACGTCATCCACCTGTCATCGGCGGGAAAAAGGCAATCTCGCGGGCGCCGGCGATCCCTGCCTGCGGCTTGACGTGCAAGCGGTCGATGGCGGCGCGGATGACCTTGGGATTGTCGAAGGCATGGGCATATTCCTCGCCTCGCCCCGCCAGCCAAGTCATCAACTCCGCGATGGTGGTGACAGCCGCGGGGATTTCGACGTCTTCCTCGGGCTTGCCGATGCGCTCGCGGACCCAGGCGAAATAACGGAGCTTCAACGTCATGCTCATTCGTCGATCATATGGCGCAGACCGGCGCGCAGATAGTCCCAGCCGGTGTACAAGGTCACGAGCGCGGCGACCCACAACAGCGTGATGCCGATCTCGATCGTGTAGGGCAGCACCTTTTCGCCCGCCTCGCCCGCGATCAGGAAGCCGATGGCGACGAGCTGACCGACCGTCTTCCATTTCGCCAGCGTCGTCACCGGCACGCCGACGCGGAGTTCCGCAAGATATTCGCGCAGACCCGACACCAGCACCTCGCGGCACAATATAATAACGGCAGCGAGCAGCGCCCAGCCGCGGATCGTGGTTCCCGCCGCCAGGATCAGCAGGCACGCGGCGACCAGCAATTTGTCGGCGATCGGATCGAGCATGCGGCCGAGCGAGGATTGCTGGCCCCAGGCGCGCGCCAGATAGCCGTCGAAGAAATCGGTGACCGCGGCGGCGATGAACACGGCGAGCGCCACCCAGCGGAGCCACAGCCCGCCGGCGAAAATGCTCTGCCAGAACAGCAGCCCGACCACGACCGGCACCGCGGCGATGCGGGCGTAGGTCAGGATATTCGGCAGCGCCAGCGGATGCGCCGGCAGACGGGGGATGCGGCTGGGATTCATGCAGGGCACAAGGAACACGGCGCTCGGCGTCAGGTCAACCGCCTGCGCGCCGCGTGGTCATAGGAATACCCGATCGACCTTATTCGATCGGCGCTTTGGGCAGCTTGGCGACGCCGGGCTCCATGACAAAGGATTGATCGAGCGAGAACCATTCGCCGCTGACATCCGCGGCTGGCGCGGGGCCGTTATGCGCCACGAAATCGCCGATCAGGGCCCGGGTAACACCGAATTGCACGTCGGTTTCGAGCTTGTCGTCGTCCTGGACATAGATCTGCGAAATGTGGGTCTTGAAGCCTTCCTTGAAAATGAGGAAGTGCAGATGCGCCGGCCGGAAATTGTGGCGGCCGGCATGGCGCAGCAGATCGCCGACCGGGCCGGTAATCGGGATCGGATAGCCGGCCGGCTTGACGCTGCGGAAGGAAAACCGGCCCTGCGCGTCGGTGGTGAACTTGCCGCGCAGGTTCATGTCGGCCTGATTTTCATCTTGTTGCTCGTAGAGACCGTCCGGCGAGGAATGCCAGACATCGATTTCGGCGCCGGCGACCGGATTGCCGTTCGTGTCCTTGACCGTGCAGTTGACGAACAGCACCGGCCCCGGCGTCGGCGAGCGCACGATCGAGCCGCCATTCTCCGTGCGCGGCGAGTTCAGCCGCCAGAACGGCCCAAGCAGGTTGGCCGTGGTTTCGGTCTGGCCGTTATTGCCGTTGTTGAGCAGACACACCAGCGCCGAGAAGCCGAGCGAGCCACACATCAGCACGACTTCGTTGTGCGAGGCGTTGGTCAGTTGGCCCAGCTTGGCGACGATAGCCGCGCCCTTGTGGAATTCCTCTTCGGTCAAATGCACCTCGCGCGCGAAGGCGTGCAGGTGCTTGACCAGCGCGGCGACGATCTCGCGCAAGCGCGCATCGTCGATCTTGCTGTAGGCCTCGAGTACGGCCGGCGTGACGTCGGCCTGCGACTTGATGATCATCGTATTCGCTTCCTGCCCGCTTTGTTTTTGTCAGCCGCTACTTCGCCGGCGCCTTGTCGTGGAAGAACGCATAGATCTTGCGCGCCATTTCCGCGTTGATCCCCGCCACATGCTGCAGATCGGCCACGCTGGCGCGTTCGATGGCTTTCAAGGTGCCGAAGTGGCGCAGCAGCGCGCTCTTGCGCGTCGGCCCGATGCCCTCGATCTCCTGCAGCCCGGCTTCGCGGATATCTTTCTTGCGGCGCGTGCGGTGCGAGCCGATGGCGAAGCGATGCGCCTCGTCGCGCAGCCGCTCGACGAAATAGAGCACTGGGTCGCGCGGCGGCAGCTTGAAAGGTGTCTTGCCGGGCATGAAGAAGGTCTCCCGCCCGGCCTCGCGGTCGCGCCCCTTGGCGATCGAGACCAGCGGCACATCGGTGACGCCCATCTCGGCCAAAGTCTCCTGCGCCGCGTTCAACTGCCCCTGCCCGCCGTCAATCAGCAACAGATCGGGCCAAGGGGAGTCGGCGGGCTCTTCGCTGACGTCCATCGGCGCCGCCCCCGCCATTGCCGCCGCCGCGGCAACATCAACGGAAGCACGCGGCGCTTCCTCCAGCAGCCGCTTGAAACGGCGCTGCAGCACCTCGCGCATCATGCCGAAGTCGTCGCCCGGCGTGATGTCGGTCGAGCGGATGTTGAACTTGCGATACTGGTTCTTGCGGAAGCCCTCCGGCCCCGCGACGATCATGCCACCCACCGCATTGGTGCCGGCGATGTGGCTGTTGTCGTAAACCTCAATGCGGCGCGGCGGCTTCGGCAAACCGAAAGCTTCCGCGAGCGCATTGAACAGCCGCTGCTGCGACGCCGTCTCGGCGAGCTTGCGGCCGAGCGCCTCGCGGGCATTGGCGAGCGCATGCATGACGAGCTCCTTGCGCTCGCCGCGCTGCGGCACCGCCACCTCGATCTTGCGCTCGCTCTTGGCCGACAACGCTTCGGCGAGCAACGCGCGCTCGTCGAAATCATCGGAAGCGATGACGAGTCGCGGCGGCGGCTTGTCATCATAGAACTGCGCGAGGAACGCACTGAGCACCTCGCCCGGCCCCAGCGCGCGATCCGCCTTCGGGAAGTAGGCGCGGTTGCCCCAGTTCTGTCCGGTGCGGAAAAAGAACACCTCGACGCAGGTGTAGCCGCCTTCCTGATGCACGGCGAAGACGTCCGCTTCCTCGATGGTGCGCGGATTGATGCCCTGCGTCGTCGTGATCGCCGACAAAGCGGCGAGACGGTCGCGGTAGATCGCCGCGCGCTCGAAATCGAGGGCGTGCGAGGCCTGATCCATCTCGTCCGCGAGCTGCTTGTGCACGTTGCGACTCTTGCCGTCGAGAAAGGCATTGGCCTCGCGCACCAGCTCCTGATAGCCGGCAAAATCGATCTCCTGCGTGCACGGCCCTGAGCAGCGCTTGATCTGGTACAGCAGGCACGGCCGCGACCGTGACTCGAAGAACGAGTCCGAGCAGTTGCGCAGAAGGAACGCCCGCTGCAGCGCGTTGATGGTGCGGTTGACCGCGCCGGCATTGGCGAAGGGACCATAGTAGCGCCCCGGCCGGGTGCGCGCGCCGCGATGCTTGAGGATTTGCGGCGCCCAGTGATCCGACGTGATGAGGATATAGGGAAACGATTTGTCGTCGCGCAGCAGCACGTTGAAGCGCGGCCGCAGGCGCTTGATCAGGTTGGCCTCGAGCAGCAGCGCCTCGGTCTCGGTCGCGGTGGAGACGAACTCCATCGACACCGTCGCCGAGATCATCCGCGCGATACGCGCGTCATAGGCGACCGGCCGCGTATAATTGGCGACGCGCTTTCTGATGCTCTTCGCCTTGCCGACATAGAGCACGTCGCCCTTGGCGTCGATCATGCGATAGACGCCCGGCCCGGCCGGCGCATGCTTGACGGCGCGCGCGATCGCGGCGCGGCCGTGAGCGAGCGTGCCGGGATCCGCCTCGGTTTCGGTAAGATCGAGCTCGGGCAGGGTCGGCGCGTCGTCGGGTTCGTCGCGCAGTTCGCTGTCCGGATCGATGTCTTTTTTGGCGCCGTTCATGGGACGAATATAAGCGCGCGGCTCGTCTTGGCTACTCGGGCGACGACCTACTCAACAATGTCGGTATCCGGGGTGCGCCAGGCCAGATGCTGGCCGCCATCCACCGCAATCGTCATCCCGGTGACGCTGTGCGCTCCGGCGAGATAGACCACGGCCGCCGCGATATCCGCCGGCGAGGGCCCCTTCCCCAGCGGCACCAGAGCCGCCTGCTCGGCGAACTGCTCGCCGTTCTGCCGCGGGCTCGGCAGCGTCGGCCCCGGCGCTACCGCATTGACGCGCAGCGGGGCCAAGGCCTGCGCCAGGGTCATCGTCGCCGCATGGAGCGAGGCCTTGCTCAGCGCGTAGGAAAAGAACTTCGGCGTCGGCCGCAATACCCGTTGATCGACGATGTTGATGATCGAGGAGCCAGCGTTGCGCGGCGCCTGCGCGGCAAAAGCCTGCGCCAAAAACAGTGGCGCCGTGAGATTGACCGCCATGGTGCGCTCGAAGCCGGCGCGCGTCATCGACGTCACGTCGTCTTCGTCGAACAGGCTGGCATTGTTCACGAGCAACGTCAGTGGCGCAGGCGCAGATGCCGCCGGCACGATGCGGCGCAATGCATCGGCGTCGGCAAGATCGCCCGTCACCACCGACGCTCGTCCGCCATCGCGCTCGATCTCCTGCGCGAGCGCGTCCGCATCGGCGCGCGAATGATTGGCGTGCAGCACGACGCCATAGCCGGCGCGCGACAGGTTGCGCGCAATGGCGGCGCCGATGCGCTTCGCCGCGCCGGTGATCAGAGCAACAGGTGATTGTTCTGTCTTCAAGTCCATCGCCGCTCAACTGAAACCGATTTAAGAAGATCCGCAAGCCGTCATGGTAAACGCCGCGGAAAGCATATTGCGCAACCGTTCTTTAGGGATAACAGGGTGTCAGGGTTAGCAGGTAATAACCGCTTAACCGACAAAGCGCGATAACTCGTCCACCAATTATTGTCCAAGTTTGGCAACCCAAAGCCAACGACAAGTGAGGCTTTCCGCGAATTGCGGAGTGCGTGAGTAGGTGGAGAGTAAAATGAAAAAGCAAATTCTGGCGATGACCGTGCTGGCGGCCGCAACTGCGGCGACTGCCGCTTCCGCCGCCGATCTGCCGCGCAACAACTACTACTCGCAGCCCGCGCCCGGCTCCTATTACAACTGGGGTGGCTGGTATGCGGGCGCCGTGGTCGGCTACCAGTGGGGCAAGGTGCCCGGCACCAACACCAAGCCGAGCGGCGTCCTCGGCGGCCTGACCGGCGGCTACAACTGGCAGAGCGGCCAGTTCGTGCTTGGCGGCGAAACCGACCTGCAGATCTCGGGCGCCGACGACACGTTTGCGCCGTACAAGTTCTCGAATCCGTGGTTCGGCACGCTGCGCGGCCGCGTCGGCATGGCCTGGAACAACATCCTCGTCTACGTCACCGGCGGTATCGCCTATGGCGGCCTCAAGGGCGACAGCGGCGCGCTGTCCGAATCCAAGACCCATGTCGGCTGGACGCTCGGCACCGGCGTCGAGTTTGGCCTCGCCCAGCAGTGGTCGGCCAAGATCGAGTACCTCTACGCCGACCTCTCCAACCGCACCTATTCGATCACGGGTGTCGGCAACGGCCTGGAGAACAACCTGATCCGCGTTGGCGTCAACTACCGCTTCTAACCAATGCCCCCCTGCGGCCGGGTTCGCTTGGCCGCATGAGCAAAGCCCCGGGCCACAAGTGGTCCGGGGCTTTTAAATTATCACAGAACGTATCCGCGCTAGATGATATAGTAAAAAAACATACAATTTTATCTACTTAAGTATTCATTTACGATTTTTACCGCGTTACTGTCGATGAACTCCTGACGTACAGCCTTTATCCTTTCAAAAAAACGCTGATTGCTCAAATACAACTTCATTTCATGTGTTGCATAATTACACTAGACGAAATTCCGAAAGCGAATACTGTCCGCCTCAGGTTTCGGGGCCCCTGCCCCGCTTTCGGAGATTGGAAAATGAAGCGTATTTCTCTTGCCGCCGCCCTCGCGGTCCTTTCCTTCAGCGCGGCCAACGCGGCTGACCTCGGCCGCCGTCCGGCGGCGATGCCGACCAAGGCGCCGGCTTATGTCAGCCCGCTCTACAACTGGTCGGGTCTCTATGCCGGTCTCAACGGCGGCGGCGCCTGGGGGCGTTCCTCGGTGACGGGCCCGCTGTCGACGGGCGGCAACTTCCGCAACTCGGGCGGCTTCATCGGCGGTACGCTGGGCTACAACTACCAGATCAACCAGACCGTGCTCGGTCTTGAAACCGACCTCGACTGGTCGAACATCAAGGGCTCGGCCGCCTGCGCCGTCGGCGTCTCCTGCGAAGTGAAGAACACCTGGCTTGGCACCGTGCGCGGCCGCGTCGGCTATGCCATGGGCGCCTCGGGCACGATCCTGCCGTACTTCACCGGCGGTCTGGCTTACGGTGGCGTAAAGACCTCAGCTGACGGCCTCGGCTCGACCAGCTCGACCAAGGCGGGCTGGACCCTCGGCGGCGGCGTCGAAGCCGCGATCTCGGGCCCGTGGACGGCCAAGATCGAATATCTCTACGTCGATCTGCAGAACACCGGCGCGCCGGCTGGGTCGACCAGCCGCTTCCGCACCAACGAAGTGCGCGGCGGCATCAACTACCGCTTCTAAGCGGCGTCAAACATCGTCGCCGCAGGTCTGAACCGGCCGCATAAGCCGGACAGTTCAATCGGATGACGAAATCAAGGGCTGGGTCCTGACGGGCTCAGCCCTTTTTTATGTCAGTCTTTGGGCTCCGGCGGCGCGAGGCGCGGATCGCCGGGCGGCGGCAAATGATCGTCGTTGTCGTCGAGCGCAGGGGCAGGTGCGGGTTCTGGCGTCGGCGGCGCCGCCGCGACAGGCCTGGCAGCCGGCGCCGGCATCGGCGGCGGTGTGAACGTGGTGAGCGCTGGCGGCTGTTCGGGCAAGGGCTGGCCGAAACGCGGCGTCGGTTTCAGCGGCGTCGGGCCGTCGTGCAAAGAGGGCATCGGCGGGGGCGGCGGCGCGCTCAGGAGCGCGCGTTTCGGCCCGGTCGGCTCAGCTTCCGGCTCGGGCTCGGGCGGAGCCGGCGGCGCGGGCAGCGAGACATTGAACGGCCGGCGGCGCTCGCGGGGGTCGACCTTTTTCGCCTGCGGTTTCGCACGCGCGGGAGCAGCCTTGTCGACACGGCGCGGCCGCTGCGGCGCCGCGACCTCCTGGTCGTCGTCCCCGTCGGGCGCGCGCAGGCTGGCCTGCGTATGCCGCGCCTCGTCGCCCGGCTGCGGCACCACGATCACGCGCGGCGCGCTCAAGGCGTAATAGGTGTTGGAATTATCCGCCGACGCCGCCGCGCCGGCGGCGACAGTAACCGCGGCACCGAGTGCAATGGTGCGGAGCTTGTTCAATCAGCGCCTCACCAACCGGCGGATCAGGTGATCGAGCGACGCCGCGCCGGGGCCTTGCGAGATCAGCACCAGCAGGATGGCGGCCCAGTAGATCTGCGCCGTCGCCATGGGATCGGGCGCGACGAAAGCCAGGATCATCGCCGTGATGACCAGGAGGCCGAGCGCGGCAAAGCGCGTGGCAAGGCCGATGACCAGCATGATCGGCAGGATGAATTCGGCATAGCTGACAAGGTACGCCGAAACCGCGGCCGGTACCGGCACCAGCGGATATTGCGTGGCGAAGGCGGAGAACGTTTCGGGCCGCACCGCGGTCGGGACGGTGACCGAGAAATTCCAGCCGGTCAGGTAGTAGTGGGACAGTTCCGCCACGTTGACCGGCAGGCGGATGCCGTCGATGCGGGTCTGGCCGTCGAGAAAGAACACGCGCGCCATCATCAGGCGCAGCACGAAGGCCACTGCCGCGTAGGGCACGGCGGCGCAGGCCGAGACGAAGCTCTCGACCAGACCGACCAGGATCGGACGCTGCGAGCGGCGCGCTCGCTCATGGGCGCGGCGGGCGATCGCGGCGCTGGCGGACAACCCGGCGGCGACTGCCGGCGACTGCCGGACGATGTGGTTGGCGGACAGATCGAGCGGCGCCGGCGCCATCGCGGTGAGCCGGTCGGCGAGGCGCTCCATGGCAGCGGCGCCCGCTGTGCGGTCGGCCATCATCTGCGCACTGGTATTGGACATGGTGATCTCCGAAGTTCCGGACACACCATATCGGGGCGCCAAAACCGCGCCCCTCATTCTCGTTTTCACTATTAAACGGTTAATCGGACGGCGATTCCCGCGTGGAGTACCGGCAACGCAACGGCATTGCGCGGAAGGCCCCGGCCGTGGTCTTGTTCTTGCTTGGGGCAGATGCCCGGCCGCAACAAATCGCAAGGTTCAAGCGATTCCAGCGTGGACCGGCCTTGTGCGGCGGGGCAAAATTTGGCATGGTCCATTAGGACAGCAATGCTGTCCTAATGGTGCCGCCGCGGTGCCCGCTGAGTGAAAGCGGGCGGGGACTGCGGGCGCCCAACGGGAGCAGCCGCGCTCGGCAATCGGGCAAGGGGCATGCGCCTTCTTTAGATTGGTTACGCTTGCCAGCGGGCCCCTTCAAGGCTGCAAGATGCAGCCTGGCGACAAGGGCCGGGGTCAAGACAGGTGCGCCGGGATCGAAATCCGGCAGGGGTAGGATGACAATGAGCCACGGAACGAAGAGCACGAGGTTTGGCGGACGCACGGTGGAAACATCGCTGCGCGACAAACGTGCGTCCGTCGGCGACTCGGCTGAACCCTTCATGGGACCTTTCTTGGGCTCGACCGCCGATCCGGGCGTGCCCGCGCCGATGGGCCTTTACGATCCCGCGCGCGACAAGGACGCCTGCGGCGTCGGCTTCATTGCGCACATCAAGGGCCAGAAGTCGCACAGCATCATCCAGGACGGCCTGCGCATCCTGTGCAATCTCGAGCACCGCGGCGCCACCGGCGCCGATCCGCGCATGGGCGACGGCGCCGGCATCCTGGTGCAGATCCCGCACAAGTTCTTCGCGAAGGAAGCCAAAAAGCTCGGCTTCACGCTGCCCGCCCCCGGCCAATACGCCGTCGGCCAGCTTTTCATGCCGCACGAGACCAACTGGCAGGAAATCATCCGCGACATCTACGCGGACGTCATCGAGCGCGAGGGCCTCACGTTGCTCGGCTGGCGCAACGTGCCGAAGGACAACGCCTCGCTCGGCGAGTCGGTGAAGCCGACCGAACCGGTGCACATGCAGGTGTTCATCGGCCTCGGCCAGAAGAAGCTGACCGAAGACGAGTTCGAGCGCCGGCTCTACATCCTGCGCAAGTCGATCTCGAACGCGATCTATCGTCGCCGCGAGCGCCGCACCTCGAGCTATTATCCGGTTTCGATTTCGTGCCGCACCGTCGTCTACAAGGGCATGTTCCTCGCCGACCAGCTCGGCAGCTACTACCCCGACCTGCACGACCCGGATTTCGAATCCGCGATCGCGCTGGTGCATCAGCGCTTCTCGACCAACACCTTCCCGGCCTGGTCGCTGGCGCATCCGTACCGCTATCTGGCGCACAACGGCGAAATCAACACGCTGCGCGGCAACGTCAACTGGATGGCGGCGCGTCAGGCTTCGGTGTCGTCGCCGCTGTTCGGCAAGGACATCAAGCGGCTGTGGCCGATCTCCTATGAAGGTCAGTCGGACACCGCTTGCTTCGACAACGGCCTCGAATTCCTGGTGCAGGGCGGCTACTCGCTCGCCCACGCCATGATGATGATGGTGCCGGAAGCCTGGGCGGGTAACCCGCTCATGGATGAAGAGCGCCGCGCCTTTTACGAATACAACGCCGCGCTGATGGAGCCGTGGGACGGCCCGGCCGCGCTCGCCTTCACCGACGGCCGCCAGATCGGCGCCACGCTCGACCGCAACGGCCTGCGTCCGGCGCGCTATTTCCTGACCAAGGATGATCGCATCATCATGGCCTCGGAAATGGGCGTGCTGCCGATTCCGGAAAAGGACATCGTCAAGAAGTGGCGCCTGCAGCCGGGCAAGATGCTGCTCGTCGATCTCGCCGAAGGCCGCGTCATTCCCGATGAAGAGCTCAAGGCGACGCTCGCCAAGAGCCATCCTTATCGTGAGTGGCTCGACCGCACGCAGATCGTGCTCGAGGAACTGCCGGGCACCGCCAATGGCGCGGCAAAGTCGAACCTGTCGCTGCTCGATCGCCAGCAATTGTTCGGCTACACCCAGGAAGACATCAAGATCCTGATGGCGCCGATGGGTGCGACCGGCGAGGAAGCCATCGGCTCGATGGGCAACGACACGCCGATCTCGGCGATGTCGGACAAGCCGAAGCCGCTGTTCACCTATTTCAAGCAGAACTTCGCGCAGGTGACGAACCCGCCGATCGATCCGATCCGCGAAGAACTGGTGATGAGCCTCGTCTCGATCATCGGGCCGCGTCCGAACATCCTCGATCACGAGGGCATGTCGAACACCAAGCGTCTTGAGGTTCGCCAGCCGATCCTGACCAACAGCGACCTGGAAAAGATCCGCTCGATTTCGGAGATGACCGGCGACCACTTCAAGTCGCTCACCTTCGACATAACCTACCCGGCCGATCACGGCCCCGAGGGCATGGATTGGGCGATCGACGAACTGTGCGTGCGCGCCGAGGAAGAAGTCGACGGCGGCTGCAACATTCTCATCCTGTCGGACCGCAAGGCCTCCGCCGAGCGCATCCCGATTCCGGCGCTGCTCGCCTGCGCCGCCGTGCATCATCATCTGATCCGCAAGGGCCTGCGCACCTCGGTCGGCCTGGTGCTCGAAACCGCCGAGCCGCGCGAAGTGCATCACTTCGCCTGTCTGGCCGGCTACGGCGCCGAGGCGATCAACCCCTATCTCGCCTTCGAGACGCTGTCGGCGATGAAGGACCAGTTGCCGGGCAAGCTCGACGACTACGAACTGACCAAGCGTTACATCAAGGCCATCGACAAGGGCCTCCTCAAGGTCATGTCCAAGATGGGCATCTCGACCTACCAGTCCTATTGCGGCGCGCAGATTTTCGACGCCATCGGTCTGAAGAAGGACTTCGTCGACAAGTACTTCACCGGCACCCACACCCAGATCGAGGGCGTCGGCCTCACCGAGATCGCCGAAGAGACCGTGCGCCGCCACCGCACCGCCTTCTCCGACGCGCCGATCTATCGCTCGATGCTCGACGTCGGCGGCGACTATGCCGTGCGCGTGCGCGGCGAGGATCACGTCTGGACCGCCGAGACGGTCAAGGAACTGCAGCACGCCGTGCGCGGCAACTCGGTCGACCGCTATCGCGCCTTCGCCAAGGCGATCAACGACCAGAGCGAAAAGCTGCTGACCATCCGCGGCCTGTTCACCATCAAGTCGGCGGAGTCGGACGGCCGCAAGCCGGTGCCGCTCGACGAGGTCGAACCCGCCAAGGACATCGTCAAGCGCTTCTCGACCGGCGCCATGTCGTACGGCTCGATCTCGCGCGAAGCGCACACCACGCTCGCCATCGCCATGAACCGCATCGGCGGCAAGTCGAACACCGGTGAAGGCGGCGAGGAAGCCGAACGCTACAAGCCGATGCCGAACGGCGACTCGATGCGCTCGGCCATCAAGCAGGTGGCGTCAGGCCGCTTCGGCGTGACGACGGAGTATCTCGTCAACTCCGACATGATGCAGATCAAGATGGCGCAGGGCGCCAAGCCCGGCGAAGGCGGCCAGTTGCCCGGCCACAAGGTCGACAAGACCATCGCCAAGGTGCGCCACTCGACGCCGGGCGTCGGCCTGATCTCGCCGCCGCCGCATCACGACATCTATTCGATCGAGGATCTGGCGCAGCTCATCTACGACCTCAAGAACGTCAACCCGTCGGGTGACGTCTCGGTCAAGCTCGTCTCCGAGATCGGCGTCGGCACCGTTGCCGCCGGCGTATCGAAGGCGCGCGCCGACCATGTCACCATTTCCGGCTACGAGGGCGGCACCGGCGCATCCCCCCTCACCTCGCTCAAGCATGCCGGCTCGCCGTGGGAAATCGGCCTTGCCGAGACGCATCAGACGCTGGTCGCCAACAAGCTGCGCTCGCGCATCGCGGTGCAGGTCGACGGCGGCCTGCGCACCGGCCGTGACGTCGTCATCGGCGCGCTGCTCGGCGCCGACGAGTTCGGCTTCGCCACCGCGCCGCTGATCGCGGCCGGCTGCATCATGATGCGCAAGTGTCATCTCAACACCTGCCCGGTCGGCGTCGCGACGCAGGACCCGGTGCTGCGCGCCCGCTTCAAGGGCCAGCCCGAGCATGTGATCAACTACTTCTTCTTCGTCGCCGAGGAAGTGCGCGAGATCATGGCCGAACTCGGCTATCGCAAGATCGACGAAATGGTCGGCCAGCTCCAGATGCTCGACCAGCGCCGCCTTGTCGCGCACTGGAAGGCCAAGGGCCTCGACTTCTCCAAGCTGTTCATGAAGCCGAAGGCCGACGCCAAGACGCCGGTCTATCACTGCGAAAAGCAGGACCACCACCTGGAGGCCGTGCTGGACCGCAAGCTGATCGCCGAGGCGCAGGCCGCGCTCGACCGCGGCGCGCCGGTGCGCCTGCAGACGGCGATCAACTCGACCAACCGCTCGGCCGGCGCCATGCTGTCGGGCGAAGTCGCCAAGCGTTACGGCCATGAGGGCCTGCCGGACTCCACGATCCACGTCCGCCTCACCGGCACCGCCGGTCAGGCCTTCGGCGCCTGGCTCGCCAGGGGCGTGACCTTCGAGCTCGAAGGCGACGCCAACGACTATGTCGGCAAGGGCCTGTCGGGCGGCCGCATCGTCATCCGGCCGCCGGCGGACTCCGGCATCGTGCCGGAAGAGTCGATCATCGTCGGCAACACCGTGATGTACGGCGCCATCGCCGGCGAGTGCTATTTCCGCGGCGTCGCCGGCGAACGCTTCGCCGTGCGCAACTCCGGCGCCACCGTCGTCGTCGAAGGCACCGGCGATCACGGTTGCGAATACATGACCGGCGGCATCGTCGTCGTGCTCGGCAACACCGGGCGCAACTTCGCGGCCGGCATGTCGGGCGGAATCGCCTACGTGCTCGACGAGGACGACACGTTCAAGTCTCGCTGCAACATGGCGATGGTCGAGCTGCAGCCCGTTCCGGAAGAAGAAGCGATCGCCGAACAGGAATTCGGCATGCAGAACGACCTGGAGACGGCCGGCCGCGTCGATGTGATGTCGGACCTCACCACCCGCGATGCCGAGCGGCTCAAGAAGCTGATCTCGGACCACGCGCGCTACACCAACTCGGCGCGGGCGAAAGCCATCCTCGCCGACTGGGCGCGCTATCGTCCCCTGTTCAAGAAAGTGATGCCGGTCGAATACGCCCGCGCGCTCGCTGAAATGGCAAAGGAAAAGGCCGCGACCATGCAGGCGGCGGAATAACGATGGGCAAGATCACCGGTTTTCTCGAGTTCGAACGTCACGATCGCAAGTACGCTCCGGTCGAGGAGCGTATCAAACACTATCGTGAATTCGTCGTGCCGCTTGCCGAAGGCGAAGTGCGCCAGCAGGCCGCGCGCTGTATGGATTGCGGCGTGCCCTACTGCCACGGCACCAGCCGCATCACCGGCCAGCCGACCGGCTGCCCGGTCAACAACCAGATCCCGGACTGGAACGATCTCGTTTATCGCGGCGAATGGGACGAGGCGGCGCGCAACCTGCACTCGACCAACAACTTCCCGGAAGTGACAGGCCGCGTCTGCCCGGCGCCGTGCGAGGCGTCCTGCACGCTCAACATCGAAGACACGCCGGTCACCATCAAGACCATCGAATGCGAGATCGCCGATCGCGCCATCGCGCAAGGGCTCAAGCCCGAGATCGCCGCGCACAAGACCGGAAAGAAGGTCGCCGTCATCGGTTCGGGTCCCGCCGGCATGGCCTGCGCGCAGCAGCTCGCCCGCGCCGGCCACGACGTGCATGTGTTCGAGAAGTTCGCCAAGGCCGGCGGCCTGATGCGCTACGGCATTCCGGACTTCAAGATGGAGAAGGTCCACATCGACCGCCGCGTCGCGCAGATGCAGGCCGAGGGCGTGACCTTCCATTACGGCGTCCATGTCGGCGTCGATCTGCCGGTCGACAAGCTCACTGCCGAATACGACGCGGTGGTGCTGTCGGGCGGTTCGGAAAAGCCGCGCGACCTGCCGATCCCGGGCCGCGAGCTCAAGGGCATCCATTTCGCCATGGATTTCCTGCCGCAGCAGAACCGCCGCGTCGGCAACGAGCCGCTCGGCGATGTCGCGCCGATCCTCGCCACCGGCAAGAAGGTCGTCGTCATCGGCGGCGGCGACACCGGTTCGGACTGCATCGGCACCTCGATCCGTCAGGGCGCCGTGTCGGTGACCAACTTCGAAATCATGCCGGCCCCGCCGGAGAAGGAAAACAAGGACCTGACCTGGCCGAACTGGCCGCTCAAAATGCGCACGTCGTCGAGCCACCTCGAAGGCGCCAAGCGCGACTTCGCCGTCGGCACGCTGAAGTTCACCGGCGAAAACGGCCAGGTGAAGAAGCTGCACTGCGCGCATCTCGACGACAAGTTCAAGCCGGTGCCGGGCACCGAGTTCGAGATCGAAGCCGATCTCGTGCTGCTCGCCATGGGCTTCGTGCATCCGGTGCACGAGGGCATGCTGAAGTCGCTCGACGTCGCGCTCGACCAGCGCGGCAATGTGGTCGCCGATACGCTCGGTTATCTGACCTCCATCCCGAAGGTGTTCGCGGCGGGCGACATGCGCCGCGGCCAGTCGCTGGTGGTCTGGGCCATCCGCGAAGGCCGTCAATGCGCCCACGCCGTCGACAAGTTCCTGATGGGTTCGACGACGCTGCCGCGCTAATGGGTCAGCGACTGCGATAATTGAGGGCCGGGTCCTGCGGGATCCGGCCCTTTTTCGTTGCCGCGCGGGGCGTGTTGCCTGGCTGCAACGGCTGCCAGGTTCCGCGCACCCCGTCATTTCACTGTCCGGGAACGCGGAACGCAACCCCAGGTGCCGCGTTTATCTGGCATCGGGGGACGGCGCGCTCGCGTCCGTCCGAATGAGTTCCATTCGAAGCGCGATGAGGTGCGTTATGAAAAAGATTCTTCTCGCCACCGCGGGTGTGCTGGCGCTCGGCGCCGTGTCGGCGCAGGCCGCCGATATGCAACGCCGGATGCCGGTGAAGGCACCGGAATATGTCGCGCCGGCGCCGGCGCTGTACAACTGGACCGGTCCCTATGTCGGCCTCAGCGGCGGCGGTTCGTTCGGCTCGGGCTCCGACGCCGGCATCGTCGGCGGCACGATCGGCTACAACATGCAGACCGGTCCGTGGGTGTTCGGCCTCGAGGGCGACATGAACTGGCGCAGCCACACCAACGCCGCCGTCCGCAACAACTGGCTCGCCACCGTGCGCGGCCGCGTCGGCTACGCCATGGGCGCGACCGGCAGCTGGATGCCTTACGTCACGGGCGGCGTGGCCTTCGGCGACGTCAGCAACGCGGTCGGCGGCATCGGCATGGTCAGCGACAACAAGACCGGCTGGACCCTGGGCGGCGGCCTCGAAGCCGCCCTCTCCGGCCCGCTCACCGCCAAGGTTGAGTATCTCTATGTCGATCTCGGCGATGGCCCGACCCTCGCCGGCGTGGGGTCGAGCTACCACACCAACATCATTCGCGCGGGCCTCAATTATCGCTTCTGAGGCGCGAGCGTAGGAAAAGCGCTTCCGTAAGAGAAGGCTGACTGAGCACAAACTTGAAAGCCCCGGCGTCTGTCGCCGGGGCTTTTTTATGGCGCGGATGCCATCGCGAATGTCAGGCCGGCTTCGTCCGTGCGAAGGCCGGCACGCGGGCGGCAAACTGGTCGAGCCAGGTCACCAGTTTCGGATGATCCTTGCGCCACGCACCGGCGAGGCGAAGGTCGAGGTAGCCGAGCGCGCAGGCCAGCGTGATCTGGCCGACGTCGGGGACATCGGTTTGCGCCGGCGGCGACGCTTCGAGCACGGCGAGCGCGCGATTGATCTTGCCCTGCTGGCGATCCATCCAGCTCTGCAGCCGCATCGGCGGCTCGCGGAAACGGCCTTCGTAAACAATGGACAGCGCGGCATCGAGAATGCCATCGCACAGCGCCTGCAGGCGCAGCGCGGCAAAGCGCGCCTTCGGCTCCGTCGGCAGAACACGGCCGCCGCCGGCGAGATGATCGAGATATTCGACGATCACCCGCGAGTCGAACAAGGTCGAGCCGTCGTCCAGAACCAAAGTCGGGATCTTGCCGAGCGCGTTCTGCGCGAGGAAACCCGCTTCCGGCGCGATCGTGTCGGCATCCTGCATCTCGATGCGATCGGCAAGGCCAAGCACATCGGCGGCGATCTTCACCTTGCGGACGAAAGGCGATGCAGGACTATGGCGCAACTTCATCATGGACGAATTCCACTGCTCGCGCGGGCGCTGTCGAGCCCCCGCGCCGTGACGGCAAAAGCTCAGGGTCTGGCGCGTGCCGGCGGCGCGCGCTCCCCCAAGGCTTTTGCACACGGACGCGCCGCTGTCGCAAGCGCGTCGTTGCGTTCTGTCAGCTGACGACCAGATTGACGGCCTTCGGCCCCTTGCCCTTCTTGTCGGGCTCGACATCGAACGAGATCTTCTGGCCCTCGTTCAGCGTCTTCAGGCCGGCCTGCTCCACGGCGGTGATGTGCACGAACACATCGCGTGCGCCGTCGTCTGGTTTGATAAAGCCGTAGCCCCGCTCGGTGTTGAAAAATTTCACAACGCCAGTTTGCGCCATTTCAGTCGATCCTCCCCACGATCGCCGGCCCCACGCGCGGCGAATGACACGGCTTCCAGAAACGGGGGAAAGCATCGGCCTCTTGCAGGGCCTCAGTTTATTCCGCCGGCCCCCGCCAGGGGGCAGAACGCCATTGCCAGTCTGCGGACTACACACTAACTGCGGTCGCGGGAAAAGGGGGACTCTCGTGCTGCTAAAGTCTCAGACGATGCGGCGCGGTATAAACATCTGGTTATTAGTTCTCCCCGGCCAGCCAATCGAGCCGGTAACCGCCGCTATTAGTTTCACGCGCAAGCAATTGCGCCAGCACCGGTAGAAGAACTTCGAGTTCGCGCTCCAGGGTCCAGGGCGGATTGACCAGAATAAACCCCGAGCCGTTGAGCCGGCTCTGGTCGCGCACCGACGACACAAGGTGTTCGGCGCGCAGCACCTTGGCGATCCCCAATTTGCTGACCCGTTTGGCCAGGGCGTCCGCCTCGCCACGGCCCTTAATGGGGTACCAGAGTGCATAAATGCCCGTGGCCCATTTGCGATGCGCAACGCCGAGCAGATGCGACAGGCGGTGGAAGTCGGCCTCTTCCTCGAAGGGCGGATCGACCAGCACCAGGCCGCGGCGCTCCGGCGGCGGCACATAGGCCGACAGCGCGGTCCAGCCGTCGATGGCGATCGTCTTGATGCGGCCGTCATTGTCGAGGTGGCGGGCCAACTGGCGCGCGGCGGCGGGCTCGATCTCGCAGGCGATCAGCTTGTCCTGCGGGCGCAGGAAGGCCCGGGCGACGGCGGGCGAACCGGGATAGACCTTCAGCTTGCCGCGCTCGTTCAGCGCGCCGATGACGTCGAGATAGGGCTGGAGCAGGCCCACCGCCTTGCCCGAGATATCGCCGGCCTCGGCCGCCGCCATCAGCCGGCCGATGCCGCCTGGCCACTCGCCGCCGCGGCGCGCCTCGCTGGTCGTCAGGTCATACAGCCCTTCGCCGGCATGGGTGTCGATCACCCGGAAGGCGGCCGGCTTTTCGCAGAGATAACTGAGGATGCGGCTCAGCACGACGTGCTTGAAGACGTCGGCGAAGTTGCCGGCATGAAAGGCGTGACGATAGTTCATGATAAGCGGGCATAACGCGTTTTCGCGCGAAGTGGAAACCGGTTCGCGTGAAGAAAACGCGTCAAAACAGACAGCAAAACGGCCCAGGCTTCAACGCGCCGCCCGGCGCGTTCCAACCCCCTACCGCCTTACGAGCCGCCACGAACCGCCGGCATGACGACCTTGTCGCGCCGGCAGGCGCGCCGCGCCGTTTCGGGGCAATCATGGAACGCAAAATCCTTCGACATGCAGACGCGCACTTCGCTGAGCCGCTTGCTGTCGCAGGTGACGGCAATCTGCTGATGCGTCAGGCCCGGGTTGGCCCTGAGAAACGCCGCGGCCACGTCGCCGGGCGACACCATCATGGGCTTGTCGTGATCGAGATAGCCCTCCGGGATTTTCACCGCCGCGCGCGCCTTGCGCACGTTCTCGAAGTAGGCGTTCGGCGACAATCCCGAGCAGGTGCCGTGCTTGTCCCACTCGTGATAGACAAGGCGCTGGCTCGGCATCAGATCGAGCATGGCGCCGACGATGGCGCGGTTGAGCCGCGGCGCCGGCACCTTGCAGTACTCCGGAAAGCCTCGATCGTATTGCGGCCACAGGCCATGCACGACGAAGGCAAACGGCCGGCCGCTACACTGGATGTCGGCGCTGCGCCGGCCCCCGCGCTCTGCCGAAGCCTCGCAGTAGGACGGCGACCATGACAGCGACAGCACGTAGAAGTCGAACTGGCCCGGCGCGTTCTGCCGGCGGTCCTGCGCCCGGGCGTCCTGGGCGAAAGCGTCCTGGGCGAAAGCGACGATTGCGAACAGAAATACGAAACAGCCGGTCACCGCACCGGTACGGGCGACCCTGGCGAGCCATCGAAGAGCCGCTAGATGCCGTGCCGGAATTCCCGCCCGCTCGGACCACGCCATCAACGCCCCCCACCAGAACAAAGCCGGAATTGATCTATACCAAGGGTTCCTCACTCTAGAGGAGCTCAAGGAACAAATCAAGAACACAATCGCGACTGCTCAAGCAGCCGCCGGTAACATCGGACTCAGGGAATGGGCGCCGGCGTCAGGGCCGGGCCATCTTGCAGGCCGGGCTGTAGGCCATGCTGCGGTCGAACCCGACCACGCAATAGGTCACGCCCCAGGTGGCGCCGATCATGCCGCCGTCTTCGGTGATGAAATAGTTCACGACATGCTTGCGGCCGGTCGAGACGTCGGCCACGGCCGTGCAGAAGCGGCGCGGCACGGTCCCCTTCGCCCACGGGCTGAAGGCGACCTGGCGAACCTTCTCGTAGCCGAGAATCTGGACATTGTTGTTCCAGAACCCCGCCTGGGTGCTCTCGAAGCGGCTGGAAATCTCGCCGAGGGCCGCCTCGCAGGAGGGCACGTCGCCGTCATAATTCGGGCCCGACAGGTAAATCCCCTTCTCGATCCAGCCTGCGGCACGGGCTGTGCCGGACTGCCCCGCGAGGGCGAAAACCACTGCCGCTGCGGCAACCGACGCGAAACGCGCAATGCCGATGAAGCCGACCGATTTGCGAACCATGAACCGAACTCCCGCTGCTGGCGCCATTCTAGCCCAGCCCCCGCGCCATCGGAAGCGCGCAAAAAACACACCGGTCCGCGATTGTACGGCGCCGGCCTTCCGGCGCCGATAATCACAGATTCGCGACCGACGGCACGAGTTGACCACAGATTCGATGCGCCCGGGACTCGAGACTCGGCTTGCATCGAAGCATGATCCGCCCCGCACGAACCTTGAGTCGCGTTAGTGGGATTCGCTGCGATTGTGGCCGGCCCATGCGTCGGCCGAAGCGTTTGTTATCGGTCTTTGGTGCTGCTGCCCTGTATTGGTGGGCGTTCAGCGTTGATCAGTTGTTGTGATGTGTGGCGTGACCGCATGCGGCCGCGTTTGTCTGGCGTTTGTCGGTGTCGCGTTTGTCGGTGTCGCGTTTGTTGCGTTACAGGCGTTCGAGTTGCGTTGAGTTTGTAATGTGCGGGCTGGCTGCCGGCGGGAAGCGTCGGCAGCCACGCCGGCTTCTCGGTTGGAAAAAATCTCACCTCACGATCGCCAGTTGCCGAGCACCGCCTGAGCCAATGTCAGCGCGGCGACCGCCGCTGTGTCGGCGCGCAGGATCAGCGGACCGAGCGACAGTTGCACGATGTTCGGCCGCTTCAGGAGCAGCGCGCGCTCGTCCTGCGAGAACCCGCCTTCGGGACCGATGAGCACGGCCATCGGCATCGGCGCCAGCGCCTCGTCCGGCACCAGTGCGCTCGGCAACGGGCGCACGCGGCCAAGCGCCTCGACCGGATCGGCAACCTCGGCGTCCTCGTCGCAGAAGATCAGCAGCCGGTCGGGATCTTGCGCGGCGACGGCATTCAGCTTCACCGGCTCGGTGACGTCGGCAATGTTGAGCACACCGCATTGCTGCGCCGCCTCGACGACATTGGCGCGCATGCGCTCGGTGTTGATGCGGGTGACCTGCGTGTGCTGGGTGAGCACCGGCCGTATCCGCGACACGCCAAGCTCGACCGCCTTCTGCACCATGTAGTCGAGCCGGGCGTGCTTGAGCGGCGCGAACAGGAAGTCGAGATCGGTGCGCTCCGGCTGCGGCCGCATCTGGCGTTCGAGCCTGACGGCGAGGCGCTTGCCGGCGCCGGTCAGCTCCGCCCCCCATTCGCCGTCGCGGCCGTTGAACACCAGCACCGCATCGCCGGCGGCCAGCCGCAGCACATTGCCGAGGTGATTCGCATGGTCGCGATCGAGCGGAACTTCGGCCCCGGCAGCGAGCGGGGTATCGAGATAAATGCGGGGCGTGCGGAAATCGTAGTGCGGCATGAATTCGGCTGGCTTTGGCGTGGTTTCGGGGTAGCGGAGGCGGTCCGGCGGGGCGTCGATTTAACGCAAAATGCCGCCTTCCCGTCGCATTCGGCAGGTTGTTATAAGCTGCGAAACGCCTCGCTGCCTAATCCCGCGGGGACCGGGAAAGGATCCGATCATGAGCCGCCGGGCTCTCATCATTGCCGCCTGCTTTGCGACGGTTGCAGCCTGCCCGCAGGCCATCGCCCAAGGCGCCTGGCCTTCGCCGTCGGCCGAGCAGCAGGCCCCCGCCGGCGCCTGGCCAGCGCCGCAGCCTCAACAGCAAGCTCCCGCGGGGGCGTGGCCGGCGCCGCAGGCGTCACAAGCCCCGGCGCAAGGTCCGGCGCAGCCAGCATTCGTGCCGCCGTCAGCCGGTTTCGGACCGCCGATGGGCGCGGCCCAGCAGCAGGAACCGCCCTGCTTCAAGGAATTCATGGCGCTGCGCACCGAAGCCGAAAAGAAGCGGGGCGCCATCGAGCAGGCCGGCAAGAAAAAGGTCGGCCCGGCCGTCGCCTGCCGGCTGTTCAACGAGTATTCCGCCTCCGAGGCCAAGCTCATCAAGTACGTATCCACGAACGCCGATAAATGCGGGATGCCGAAAGACCTGCTCGACAACTTGAGCAAGAGCCACGCCCAGACGACACAGATCCGCACCCGGGTTTGTGAAGTCGCCGCGGCGCCGCCGAAGCCCCGGGGGCCCTCCTTGAGCGACGCGCTCAGTGCCCCTGTGCCGGATTCCTCGAACGTCCGGCGCGGCCACGGCACCTTCGACACGCTCAGCGGTTCGCCGCTCGCCCGATGAACGGGACCGGCGGACGCGTCGCCGATTCCACCGGCAACTGGGTCGACCTCTACGCGCCGGGCAGTTTTCGTCCCTATCTGCGACTGGCCCGCCTCGACCGGCCGATCGGCTCCTGGCTGCTGTTAATGCCGTGCTGGTGGTCGGTCGGCCTGACCGGCCTGGCGATGGAGCGGCTGCCAAGCCTCTGGCACATCGTGCTGTTCTTCATCGGCGCCTTTGCCATGCGCGGCGCCGGCTGCACCTGGAACGATTTCGTCGATCGCGATCTCGACGGCAAGGTCGAGCGCACACGCTCGCGCCCCATTCCCTCGGGCCAGGTGACGGCGAGGCAGGCCGTGGTCTTTCTGGTCGCCCAGGCGCTGGTCGGCCTCATCGTCCTGCTGCAGTTCAACGGCTTCACGATCCTGACCGGACTCGCCTCGTTGCTCGTCGTGGCGATCTATCCGTTCATGAAGCGTATAACCTACTGGCCGCAGGTGTTCCTCGGCCTCGCCTTCTCGTGGGGCGCACTGATGGGCTGGCCCGCCGCCTTCGGCCGGCTCGATTGGGCGCCGGTCATTCTCTATGCCGGCGCGATCTCATGGGTCATCGCCTACGACACCATCTACGCGCACCAGGACCGCGAGGACGACATGATGATCGGCATCAAGTCGACCGCGCTGTTGTTCGGCGCCGACACCCAGCGCGCGCTGACATTGTTCTATTCCGCCGCTGTGGTGCTGATCGGTATCGCCTGTGTCATGGCCGGGGCCGGCTGGATCACGCTTGTCGGCCTTGCCGGCTTCGCAGCTCATCTGGCCTGGCAAGTCCGCCGCATCGACATCGACGATCCGGCGCTGTGCCTGCGGCTGTTCCGCTCCAACCGCGACGCCGGGCTGATCCTGTTCGCGGCGATGCTGATCGACGCGGCGGTTTAAGAGCTCAATAGTCGCCCGGGTTCTTGGTATTGCCCGTGCGCTGCGGCACCACGACCGGCCAGCCGCGTGACTGCGGCGACGCATTGGCCACGTCATCATTGAGCCCGATCGAGCCGGTGACCACGTCGTCGGCATCATCCTCTTCAAGCCCGTCAGCGCCGGGGATCGCATCAAGCAGCTTCTTGAGCTTGTCCTTGTCGGTCGTGCCGATCGAGCCGGTGTAGTCCTTGCCGCCGTTCTTTGCCGCATAGACCGCGCGCGCCTTGGCGGCGACGACTTCGCCGGGGATCGCATCGGGGCGGCACGGGCGCCGCCCGCTCTTGCGCCGCATCAGATCGACATGGATGTGATTGTAATGCGCGGCGTTGTAGCCGGGCGCGAGCACAGTGTTGAAGGTGTCGCAGGCGGCCAGTTGCACGTCGTGCAGGAAGCCCTGCTCCTCGGGCGTGCCGCGCCAGCCTTTCTGCACCGAGATCTTGCGGCCATCGGCGAGTGTGAAGCCGGCGATGTCGAGCGCGTTGCCGAAGGCATGTTCGGAAATGCCGCGGCCGCCCGCGCCATTCATCTGCCGGCACGAATAGGCCGAGATCTGCCTGATCTCGGCGACCGGCGAGCCGAACCAGCGCAAGGCCGCCGGCTGCACGCCGCCGGCCACCCAGCGATCGAGCGCCGAGACGATCGGGCACGACAAGGTCGCCGAGGGCGTCAGCGTCGCCGGCGCGATCGAGCCGGTGCGGATCGGCGCATCGAAGCGGGAGTCGCGGGCGGGCCCGAGCGGCGGCGGCGCATAGGTCGCCTGCCGCGGCGGCGGCTCGTTGTAGGACTGCGGCTGCTGACGGCGGCTGTTCGGCAAAATGGCGTCGTCGGGAATGTCGTCGGCCGGCGGCTCGTTGACGCCCGGCGCATAGATGGACATCGGCGCGGCGCCGGCCGGCGCATTGCGCGGCTGCTCATAGCTCGGCGGCGGCGGTTGATAGGTCTGCGGCGCGCTCACTTGCGGCGCGCCGTTGGGCGGCGCGTTGTATTGCGGGGCGATCGGTTGCGGTGCATTGGCCGGCGGCGGCCCCTGCATCCAGCGCATCTGGCCGTTGTCGGGCGGCTGAACGGCGCGCGCCCGCTCGGCCGGCCAATCCGGCATGCTGCCGCTGCCGACCCGGCCCGGCGGCCGCGGCGGGGCCTCGGCATAGCCGAGGCTCTGGTTGCTTTCACCGAGCGCGAGAACCTTGAGCGGGAAGTCGGCGCCGCAGACGCCCGGCCCCGCGATCCGCTCGGCGCGCACAACCGCACCGCCAAGCTTCACGGCACCCGATTGCATGCACTGCGCCTCGGCCTGGCCGCGCCAGGCGGCGCGCTCGACGCCCCACATGCCGCTGCGCCCGCAACCGGCGAGCGCCAGCAACGCAACAAAGCCACAGCCAAGGAAAAAACGCGGACCGGCCTTCATGGCCGATAAAATGCGCGGTCTATATTTAACGAGACTTCAATGGAGTCCGTAAGGAAAGCGATAGGGATAAGGAACCGTTAACGGGAACTTGGCGCGCTCGCGCACAAAAAAATCCGCCCCGTTGCCGGGGCGGATCGTGTCGCATTCGGTGCCGCTATGAGCCCGCTATTGCCCCGCTGCCTTGATGCCGAGCACCTTGCCGATCTCGACGACCTTGTCGCCCTGCTCTTTCAGCGCCGCGGCGAATTCGGCCGGCGAGCCGGGATTGACCACCTGCCCCGTGGCAGCGAGCTTCTGATTGATCGCCGGATCGTTGAGCATATCGCGGATGTCGGCGGCAATCTTGTCGCGCACCGCCGGCGCGACCGACTTCGGCCCGAGCACGCCGACGAGGCCGTCGAGCTCGAGCGATTTGTAGCCGGCCTGCGCCGCGGTCGGGATCGACTTGAGCATCTCGGCCGGTTGCACGTTGGTGAGCGCGATGGGCTTGACCTTGCCGGCTTCGATGCGCGGCCGCATGATCGCATAGGCGCCGACGAAGGCCTGGATGCGGCCCTCGGCGACGTCGTTGATCGCCGTCACCGGATCCTTGTAGGGCACCCGCGTCATCTCGAGACCTTCGGTCTTGAGAAACGCAGCAAAGAGCAGATCGTTGGCGCCGGTGACGGAGGCATAGTTCAGCTTGCCCGGCTCGGTCTTGATCTTGGCCGCCAGCTCCTTGACCGACGCAACGCCGAGATCGGCCGGCACGCCGAGCGCGATCAGCGTGTTGGTGACGCGCGCGATCGGCACCAGATCGGCGGGGTTGTAGGGCAGCTTCTCGTGCAGCAGCGGATGCGCGGTGAAGGTCGAAGCCGGCGCGAACAGCAGCACGTGATCGTCATTGGCGCCGATCACGGCGTTGATCGCCAGGATGGCGTCGCCGCCAGGCCGGTTCTCGACCACGACCGACTGGCCCCATTTGACCTGCAGCTTGTCGGCCAGCATGCGCGCGGTGATGTCGGCGCCGGATCCGGCACCGAGGGGAATGACAAAACGTACATTGCGGGTCGGCCAGCTCTGCGCCGATGACGGTGCATAGGACGCAAGCAGCATGACGAATGACAGGAGCGCAAGGGCGAGCACGCCGAGACGACGCATGTTTCCTCCAATGACGTTTCATGACCGGCGCGCGGTTCCGCGCCGCCGTCAGCTCCTTGCGGGCTTCCGAAAAGGCCGACACTTCTCGGTAAGGCAGCGCCCGGCGCGGCGTCAAGGCCACGTCTGGCCGCACGCGCGCCGGCCGCACGCTATGCAAATTTGGCCGGACGCTCTCGCTCTGCACCGCACAAAGCTGCCCAACAGCGGATGATTACGCCCGGGTTCGTGCCCAACGGCGGGATGTCCCCAGCCATGGCTGCCGCATATTACGGCAGCAATGGCGAGAACGGCGCGCCATCAATCGCTTAGCGAGTCATTCCGCAACCGCATGGCGCGGTGCGCGCCTTTTTGCCGCTTTATGCGCAATCTGCTTCGAGCGCCGCTGTCGCCATGTTACAAACAACATACTGAACAGACAGGGAGGCACTCGTGGACATCGCTCTGCGCCTGAACGTGCTCGCTGTGTGCGCCGTGTTCGCTTTCGTGGGCGCCGTGCTCTTTGGCGCTTTCTGAACGGAAGCCATATCGACGCCAGAAATCGAAACACCGGAGAGAACCCCTCTCCGGTGTTTTATTTTACTTTGATTGGACGCCGTTTAGTCGTTTCGACCGAAGCGGGCGCTTCGCGCGCGCGACGACGGCGACATCGGGCCAAGAACATCGGGCCAAGACAAGAAACCGGAAGATTCTAGCTCCACGCGTGCGGCGGCACGGACGGCCCGTCAATCGCCACGGCGGCAAGATGCCCGGTGAAGTCGTCGTATCCGGCGAATGTCGTCTTCGGAACGAACACCTGACCGGCCTGTACCTCGACGGGGCCATATCGGC
Source organism: Pseudolabrys sp. (assembly GCA_035556455.1). GTDB lineage: Bacteria > Pseudomonadota > Alphaproteobacteria > Rhizobiales > Xanthobacteraceae > Pseudolabrys. Next base: position 386 of record DATMEX010000032.1, on the reverse strand, counting down.
CAGCCACGATCGTGGTCCGCCGGCAAATCCAGCGACCGTCCAACTGCTCTTCGATCGAAGAGTAAGCGCGAAACACCATTGGTCGCCCCCGCGCATACTCTATTTATTCGCGGAAGGCGCCGACATAAATTCAGCGTAACTTTCAGAGGCGGACGATGCTACCAGCCCTGGCATTCGCCGTGATGACGACGGACCGATGACGCCGGCCCGTCACGCCGCTTCCGTGCTCGGCACCGCGTTCGGACTGTAGTTGAGGATCGGCGCCAGCCAGCGCTCGGTCTCCTCGACCGACCAGCCCTTGCGCTTCGCATAGTCCTCGACCTGATCGCGCTCGATCTTGCCGACACCGAAATACGCCGCCTGCGGATGGCTGAAGTACAAGCCGC
>DATMEX010000031.1:0-23281 GCA_035556455.1 Pseudolabrys sp. | reverse complement strand
GGGTGACGCGCTGCGCGACGTCGTTGACCTTCTCGGCGACGAGATCGCCGACCGAGGTGATGTCGTGCGACAGATCGAGGTGGACGGCGCCGATGGCTTTGCGCACCTGATCGGCCTGGCTGACCAGCGTTTCGCGCTGGTTGTTCAGCTCGGACAAGAGATCGCGAATCCGCACTTCATTGTCGTTATAGGCGCGTTCCAGCGCCGACACTTCGTTGTGCACCAGCGCCTCGAGTTCGGCGGCGCGCGCCAGCGCGCGCTCGACGCCGTCACCCATCGCGGTGACTTCGCGGCGGATGGCCTGGCCGACCGATACGATCTGGTCGCGCGCGGCGGTTTCCGGCTGGGCGAGACGCATGGCGACTTCCGCCATCGACTCCGCGACCATGCGCAGGTCCTGCGAGCGGCTGAACAGGTGGGCGAGGACGTAGAAGAAGATCACCGGCACGATGACGGCGCTGGCAATGCCGGCGACCGCGGCAACGCCGAGATTCGGCGCATCCAGCATCGGCAGCAATTCGGCGCGCGACAGATAGACGAGGGCGGCGGCGCCCGCGGTCCAGGCGAAGGCAGCGGCGGTAGCAATGGCGTAGGGCGCGCGGGTGCGGCGGCCGCCGCGCAAGGTCTGCAGGATCGAGCCCATGCCGGCCGCATCGTCATTGGCCGGCAGGCGCGGTGCGCCTTCGCCGCTCCACTGTTGTGGCGCGGCCTCCGGCTCGCGGAACAGGTCCGGCGTCACCGGCGGGGCGTCGAATTCGAAGGTGTCGGTCTTGTCGGGCGCGGCGGGAGCAGGGCCCTCGGCGGCGGCGTCCTTGCGCGGGGCGGTAATATGGACGTTGAGCGCATCCTCGAGAGCGGCCATTGCCTGGTCCGTCGCCGTCTTGGACTGCTGCGGGTTGTTCGCCATATCGGATCGCCTCGTGTTACGCGCACTTCAAACGTCAGCTTGCGGCCCGCTCGGATGAACGTGCCGCAAGGTGTCGGGGCCCGCGCCGCACTTCGCGCGGGAGACCGTCGGCCGGGGATGAGATACCAGGGCGGAACCTTCGTCCGCCTCCCCTCAATCGGCAGAAATTCATCCTATCGTATTGGCAAAGCGAAAGAAACCGGACCGCTAAGGATGTTTTAATCATCGTTAATGGGCCTTAACCACGGTCCGGGTGATGTCCCGGAACGTGCCAAGGTGCGGGACGGACAGGGGTTTTCGCGATGACGCTGATGGCCCTCCGGTCGTCGATCCCGGACGACCTGAAGGCGACATTGCGGCGACGGCGTGGCCATCCGCTCCCCGGCTGTTTGGACGGTTACGCCGGCCTTAACCACCGGGCCCGGTTCCTCCCCATTTGCGGACCAGACCAGGTCCGGCGTTTACCCGGCCTTTGCCAGACGGGGGCACGCTGGCGCGGGCATGGTGAGGGAGGCGGCGGCCATGGAAAGCGCGGCACAGATTAACGATGTGATCCTGGACCGGGGTCACCTTTCCCGCATGACCCTCGGCAATCGCGGCCTTCAGCAGGAGGTGCTCGCGCTTTTCGATCGCCAGGCCGAAATTCTGCTCGTGCGCATGCGTAAGAGCGACGGCGCCGGCGTCGGCGCGTTGGCGCACACACTCAAGGGCTCGGCCGCCGGTATCGGCGCCGCCGAAGTCGCCCGCGCCGCGGAACTGACCGAACACGCGGCCAAGGGCTCGGCCGGGGAATGTTCGGCCGCGATCGACCGGCTGGCCGATGCGGTGGAGAAGGCCCGCGCCTTGATTGCCGAACTGCTCAGCGAGGCCGAAACGTAGCCGGCTACGGCTGGCATTCAATTTGGATTGACGATATACGGAGCGCGCCCGCTCTCAGGGCGCTTCCCCAACTCATTTTGAATTCCTCCCATGCCCAAGATTACGTTTATTGATTTTTCCGGCACCGAGCGCACCGTCGATGCCGACAATGGCTCGACGGTGATGGAAGCGGCGATCCGCAACAATATCCCGGGCATCGAGGCCGAATGCGGCGGCGCCTGCGCCTGCGCGACCTGTCATGTCTATGTCGAGGACGCCTGGCGCGAGAAGACCGGCGAGCCGTCGCCGATGGAAGAGGACATGCTCGATTTCGGTTACGACGTACGGCCGAACTCGCGGCTGTCATGCCAGATCAAGGTCAGTGACGCCCTCGACGGACTTGTCGTGCGCACGCCCGAGAAGCAGGCGTAAGTTTTTCTCAAGGCGCGGTGGCATCGTCGATGAAGACGATGCGACATGTCTTGGCGTGTTCTCCGCAGGACTTCAGCGCCTCGCTGCGCGCCTCGTCGATGCTGCGGCGGGCCGAGCGCCATCCGAAAGCGCCGTCGCGCGCGACCGCAAAAGCCTTGTGTCCCGGCGCGCGTCGATACTCATCGAAAGATTGCCGGCCGCGCGCGTTGAGCTGCGATGGCGCAGTGAGGGCAGGCAGCGGTGGCAGCGCCGCAGGCGCGGCGCGTTGCTTGAGATTGCTGTCGGCGAGGAATTGATCGACATACGGCGTCCACTGCGGGATGCCGGCCGCCGAAAACAGGCGATGACCATCCTTGCCGAAGGCCGGCGCGCGGATGAACTCAACGCGTCCACCGCTCGCCGTGAAGGCGCCGTGGAATTTCTCCGCGAGCTTCGGCTCGAAGAAATGATCGTTGGCGGTGTAGACCCACAGCATCGGCAGGCGCGAGGTTTGGCCGAAGACGCCGAAGGCCGCGATGAGGCGCGCTTCGCTGCAAACGTCGTAGTCCGCGCGCGAGCCTCGCCCGCCAGCGAAGCTGACCGCGGCAACGAGGCCGGGCGGTGGATCGGCGGCGAGCGCCACCGTGGCAAAACCGCCGGCGGACTGGCCGACGGAGATCACACGCGCCGCATCGACGTCGGCGCGTTTGCCGAGCGCGATAATGGCGGCCCTGATGTCTTCGGCGCCGGCACGGCCGGAGCGGACATAGTCGCGGTTGTTGCAGGGGCCGGAGTTCTCGGCGAACTCGCCGCCGGAGGAACCATAGCCGCGCCGCATCACGATCGCCACGGCGAAGCCGCGCCGCGCGAATTCCAGCGCGTTCAGGTAATAGCCGGCCGGCGTCATGCCCGGCCGCTCTTCGACCTTGCGCGGGGCGCCATGGCTGATGACGACGAGGGGATAGCGGCCTTGTTCCGCCGGCCGCACGAAGATGGCTTCGAGACCTTTCGAGCCAGCTTCGCGCATCGGCAGGCGCAGGTCTTCGCGGATGTAATCCTGCGCGGCGGCCGGCGCGATGAGAAGCGCCGTCAGCATCGCTATGAATGCGAGACGATAAGTCGGCATGGAAAGGCCCCCGAGTGACGGAGGTTATATCATGCCGGTTTCAGTTTGGGTGCGGGGTGTGGATGAAGCGCCGGGCGGCGATGATGGCGACGACGAAGGGCGCCAGCAGCACCAGGCGGCTCTGGTAGCGGTCGACAGGATGCGAGAACACGCCGCAGATGATCGCGTTGGCGGCCAGCGCGGCCAGCAGCACCAGACACAGGGCGTAGGACCGCTCCGACAGGCCGAGCCGGCCACGGAAGATCATTGCGAGCGCCAATGCGATCAGCGACAGATAGGCAACCGGCAGATGCAGGGCGTTGAGTGGTTCAACATCGAAGGGCTCAGCCTGCTGCCGTGCGGCCAGCAGCGTCGGATAAAGCCGGGGGATGAATTCTTCAAACGCCCAGCGGGTCGGTCCGTTGTCGTCGATGCCCACCTCGGTCTGGAATGAGAAAAACTGCGCGTATGCCGCCTCGGCGGCGGTGCTTACGTGCATTGCCGGATAGTCGCGCAGCGTATCGCGGATAATGCGCTTGGCCTCAGGCTCATACGCGTCCCAGCCGCCCATCTTGTAGAGCGGCGAGCCGCCCCACCACAGCCACGAATCGGCGTCCTCCTGAATCTCGTCTTTGTAGTCACACAGCTTGATCGCCGGATCGGGGCAATGCTCCTTGAGGTAGCGCGTGATCATGCCGTCTTCGACCAGCCGCCCGAACAGGAAGCTGGAGCCACCGGGCGTGAAAGCGAAGCTGCCGGTGAGCAATGCATTGGACACTGGACACAACGCAATACCCGCGGCGACCGATGCCGCGGCTAGTGCAAGTCGCGCACGGGGCAACGCCAGCCGGCGGATATGCGTCAGCGCCATCGCGGCGACGACGGCGACGGCCATTCCCGCCGCCGCCATATGGCTGGCGATGGCGAAAGCTATGACCGCGCCGAGCAGCCAGCGCTCCCAGCGCGCCAGCGCGGCGTCGGCATAGCCGAGCAGGTACAGCGACAGCGCCGCCGCCGGAAACAGGACGTCCGGCATCAGTTGTCCGGCAAACCACGGCAGGCTGGTGCCGATGCACAGCAGGGCGACAAGGCCGAGCGCGAGATAGGGGCGGCCGCCAAGGTCGTTGACGCGCAAAGTCATGACGAAGAGCCATGCCATCAGCGCCGCCTGCGCGATCACGCTCGGCCAGAATGCCAGAGGTATCCCGAGATTTAAAAACAGTCCGTATAGTGCCGAACGGCCATTGGCCATGTGCTGCACCATTGGCGCGGTGAAATAGCCGCCGGTATCCGGAAAGATGATCGGAAAGCCGTTCCAGATTGCCGGTGCCAGCATGAGGACAATCATGCCGGCCGCCGCGACGATCCAGGCGCCAGCGGACGTGCCGGCGAACAAACGTCGAGCGGTCAAAGGTTCGGGTCGTGCGATCTGAATTTCGGCCATAGACGCCCCCACGCCACCCGCCGGACAAAGGTTAGGTCCGCCGCTGTCGGCGCCGTTTGATGCAAAGCAAAATACGGGCCGCGACATGAACGCCAGCCGAATGGAACTGGTTCGGTCCGATTATAAATAAATCAGGCGGCGAAGACGTCCCGGGTGGGGCCCGGCGCTGCCGCACCTTCGCGCTGTTCGTACAACCGCAACACAGCGAGTCCGGCGATGAATACCGCCAGCCAGACTATGCGGGCGCCATAGCGGTCGTGCGGATTGGCGAGCCCGCCACAGACGAAGGCGTTGGCCAGCAGCGCCAGAATGCAGACAAAGGCCAGATCGCCGAAGGCGCGGGGCAGGCGGCCGGTCCAGCCCATGATCAGGATCACCGGCAGGAATGCCATCGCGATCAGCGCGACCGGGTAATGCACGGCATTGATCGCCGTGAACGAGATTTCGCCCTTCTGCTGGCGCGCCGCCCACATCGCCGGTTGTAACTGCGGGGCGTGGTCCTTGACGATGAAGTAAGTGTGCCAGATCCAGTTGACGACGCCTTCGCCGCTGCGCACGGCGACGAGCTGCGCGGCGGTGGCTTCGATGGTCGAGGTCAGGACGTCGAGCGGGAAGTCGGCGGCCGAGCCGAGAGCGACTTTTTCCATCTCGGCGCTCATGCCGGCGAAGCGGCCCAGCGCGTCGAAGTCCTTGTTGGCCCAGAACCAGTCGTCGGCATTGTCGGGCAGGCGGTCCTTGATCGCGCACAGCTTGATTGCGGGGTCGGGGCAGTGCTTGTCGAGATACTTGTTGACGATGCCGGCCTGCAGCATGCGGCCGAAATACATGGAGAAGCCGCCGGGGGTCCAGGCGAGGCGTTTCACGAGCATGAAGTTGGTGCCGAGCACGATGACGACGCCGAGCACGACGGCGAGCACGCCCTGCGCGACGCGGACGCGCGGCAGGCGCACGCGGTCGAACAAGGTCAGCACGATCGACGCCGCCGACAGCAGGATCATCACGGCCAGCGTGGCGCTGTGGCTGGCGCAGGCGCAGGCGATCAGCAGGACGAAGGTCCAGCATTCGAAGCGCGTGAGCTGATCGGAGCGCGCCAACAACATGTAGAAGGCGAGGATCGCCAGACCGCAATAGATATCGGTCAGCAGGATCGCGGTGATGAAGGGCAGCGTCGAGACGACGGACAGGACGGAGATGAAGCCTAAAACCAGCATCGGCCGCCCGCCATACCCATGCGTGCGCAGCGTCACGGCGAGGATCCAGAACGTGAGCAGCGACTGGAAGATGATGACGGGCCAGAAGGCAAAGGGCACATTGGCGGTGAGCAGCAGGCCGTAGATCAGCGGCCGGTTGATCAGCAGCGTGCCTTCGTACCAGCGCGCCAGATAGCCGCCGGTGTCATATTCAAGCAGCGGGAACCCGTTCCAGAGCGCGGGTGCGATCAGGAGCAGGGTCGAAAGCACGATGGCCACCGCCCATTGGGCGTGGCTGCGGGTAAAGGGCATCGACTGGGTCCGGCGGCGAGAACGCCGCACTCATCCAAGACAGTTATGGCGCGGTCAAGGCCCGATCGCGGCGCAATCCCGGCGTGTGCTTCTGCCGCGCTGCAGAAGAAAGACGGTCAGCGTCCGGCGACGGACATCGCGGCCTTGCGCAGCGGCGCCGGCAATCTGACCAGCATGGCCTTGGCCGCCGGCGTCAGCCGGAGCGCCGCCGCCAGTACATGGCCGGCTGGCCTCAGGGCGTGGGCGTAATCGGCAACCGGGGCCGCCTCGCTGCAATAACTACGCTTCACCTCGTCGGACGGCGCCAGCAGGTCGTAACGATCGAAGCCGTTGTCCCGGCACCAGGCGATGGTGTCCGCGACCTGGACGCGGCCCGGGCTGTGGCGGGCGAAGTCGTCGACGATGGCGCCGAGGAAGGCGTACCAGCGGCCGCCGGCTGTGAAGGCGACTTCGTAGGCGGCCGGCCGGTCGCCGACGTGAAGTATGGCGACGTTAAGCCGAGGGTCGCCGTCATGGTCAGCAAGGCGCTTGATCGCCGCTTCCCAGTGATCGCAGCCGACCACGCTGCTCGGCAGCCGGCGCGCTTCCACCCAACGCCGTTTCAGCGCCAGCGCGTCGCGCAGGTGTTCGCGGGCGGCGTCTCCCTGGGTCACCTCGAGCCGCAGTGGCCCGAGTGCCGATAGCTTGCGGCGGCAATGGCGCAGCTTGCGCGGTTCTTCAGCAGCTTCGTCGCCAAGGCGGGCGGTGTCGAGGAAGGGCGCTTCGTCGTGATTGAAAGCGGTGGCGTGTTGGCGCAGCAGCGGCGCAATGCGGGCATCGGCACGAACCTTGCGCAGGTGCAGGGCGTCTACGGCGCTGCGATCGGCGGCGGCGTGGAACGCGGCCTCGATGTGGCGCTTCGCGGTGCCCGGCTCGCACAGGGCGTCGCCGTACTGGATGAGCGGGTCGCCGAGAAAGCGGGCGACCTTCACGCCAAAGCGGGTGCCGATCACGGTCGGCAGGATCACCACCGGACGACCGCAGTGGCGAACCACGGCGATGCGCGGGATTTCGCCGGCCTTGAGATGAACTTCCGTGGCGGCACGCGCCATGGCCAGCGACTGGAACGGCGTCGCCGCGCCGCCTTCGTTTTCAAGCGCCAGCCAGGCGTCGGCCACCTGGTCGATGGCCTCGGCGCCATGGAAGACCGTGACGCCGGCGAAATCCGCGGCCGCATCCTGGGTGCGGCCCCGCAGGCGGCCGGCCAAAGCCGGGCCGATACTGGAGGCGGCATCGGCGACGAGGGCCATATCTTCAAGGAACAGAACGCTCAGCATGGGACCATTTCAGGTTCTTGACCGATCAGGCGCGGAGCCTGACAGTCCCACAAAGAGGTTTCGCGGGGGTTGTATTCGCCGCGACTTATCGCCGCGATGCTGCCGTGAGAGTTAACGGATGTTCGTCAATTTCTTCCACGATCTCAAAGCCGCCGGCGTACCGGTGACCTTGCGCGAGTACCTGACGCTGATGGAGGCGATGGACGCCGATCTCGCGTCGCGCCGGGTCGAGGATTTCTATTATCTGGCGCGCACCGCGCTGGTGAAGGACGAGCGCAACCTCGACAAATTCGACCGCGTGTTCGGGCAGGCCTTCAAGGGCCTCGAATTCATAAGCGAGGCCGGGATCGAGGCCAACATCCCCGAGGAGTGGCTCAAGAAGCTGGCCGACAAGTTCCTCACCGAGGAAGAGAAAGCGCAGATCAAGGCGCTCGGCGGCCTCGACAAGCTGATGGAGACGCTCAAGCAGCGCCTCGCCGAACAGAAGGGCCGCCACCAGGGCGGCTCGAAATGGATCGGCACCGGCGGCACGTCGCCCTTTGGTAACGGCGGTTACAATCCCGAAGGCATCCGTATCGGCGGCGAGAGTACGCATCGCCGCGCCGTGAAGGTCTGGGACAAACGCGAGTTCAAGGACCTCGACGACAATGTCGAGCTCGGCACCCGCAACATCAAGGTGGCGCTGCGCCGCCTGCGCAAGTTCGCGCGCACCGGCACCGCCGAGGAGCTCGATCTCGACGGCACCATCCAGGGCACCGCGCACAAGGGCTATCTCGACATCCATATGCGCCCCGAGCGGCACAACGCGGTGAAGGTGCTGCTGTTCTTCGACATCGGCGGCTCGATGGACTGGCACATCAAGGCGACCGAGGAATTGTTCTCGGCGGCGCGCACCGAGTTCAAGCATATGGAGCATTTCTACTTCCACAACTGCCTCTACGAGAAAGTGTGGAAGGAGAACCGCCGCCGTTTCCAGGACACGACGCCGACCTTCGATGTGCTGCACACCTATCCGCACGATTACAAGGTGATCTTCGTCGGCGATGCGTCGATGTCGCCTTACGAGATCGCGGCGGCAGGCGGCTCGGTCGAGCATTATAACGAGGAAGCCGGCGCGGTGTGGATCGAGCGCGTGCTGCGCAATTATCCCTCAAGCGTGTGGCTCAACCCGGTGCCCGAGCGCGAATGGGACTTCACGCATTCGATCGGCATGATGCGCCAGCTCATGGGCGGGCGGATGTATCCGTTGACTTTGGACGGCCTCGACCGGGCGATGCGGGAGTTGGTGCGGTAGACCGTAGCCCGGATGAGCGCAGCGAAATCCGGGGGCGCTGTCCCCGCATTGCGCTTCGCTCCATGCGGGCTACGCGCCTTCCGGCCGGTACCTGAATCCATTGTGCTGGATCAATGCGGGTTATGGCTGGCCGTCTATTTTTAAATTTATGGGAAGCCAATACACCAAAGCGATTCGGGACGAGCGGCTTGAGGCCGCCGCGGCAACGCAGGCCAGCGAGCCCTTGGCGATCAACCGCGCGGCGTGGCCGAGCGGGCCGCTCCTGGCGCGGGCGGTGGTCAGTCATCGCTCCGGGCCGGCTGTAATTTATGACCCGATGCCCGAGACGCCGCCGCGGCCGTCAGTGGATGCGGGCTGACGCGCATACCGCAAGCGCGCGCGAAAGGCGGCCCGTGGGCCGCCTTCTTTCTTTGAGGATCAGACGGCGATCGAATGCCGCTTCTGCGCGGCGCCGAGGTAAGTATCAAATACCGCGGCGACGATGCGCACGAAGGGGCGGCCGGGTTCGGTCACGGCCATACGTGTGCCATCGATGGTCACGAGGCCCTGCGTCGCCAATTCCTTGAGCGCGATCATCTCGGCGGCAAAGGCATTGGCGCCACCGAACATGTCGAGATCGAGTGCAAGATCGCACATCAGCCGCTCGATGATGGCGGCGCGCAGGATGTCGTCGTCGCTGAGGGCAAGCCCCTTCACGGTAGCGAAGCTGCCGCGGGCAATGCTGCGCGAATAGCCCGCGATATCGGGTGCGTTCTGCACGAAGCCCTGCGGCAGCTTGCCGATGGAGGAGGCACCGACGCCGATCAGGATATCGGCATCGTCGGTGGTGTAGCCCTGGAAATTGCGGCGCAGCCGGCCTTCGCTCGTGGCAATGAACAGTTCGTCCTCGGGCAATGCGAAGTGGTCGAGGCCAACGGCTTCATAGCCGAAGCTGGCGAACACCTCGGCGGCGACGCGGGCCTGTTCGAGCCGCTCGGCGGCGCCCGGCAAGGTCGCGGCATCGATCAGCCGCTGGTGCGTCTTGAACCACGGCACATGCGCATAGCCGAACAAGGCCAGCCGCTGCGGCTTGAGCGAGCAGGCCAGCTCGGCGCTGCGCGCCACATCACCGACGCTCTGTTTCGGCAGGCCGTACATCAGATCGAGGTTGATGCTCTCGATGCCGGCCTCGCGCAGCCATGTCGCTGCGCGCTCGACCTGCTCGAAGGGCTGTATGCGGCCGATGGCGTGCTGCACATGCTCGGAGGCGTCCTGCATGCCGAGGCTGGCGCGATTGACGCCGATCGTCTTGAGCGCTGCGACGACGTCGCGGTCGAGACGGCGCGGGTCGAGCTCGATGGCGTGTTCCTTGAGCGCGGAGAGATCGAACTGCGCGGCGAGCTGTGCGGTAATGGTCTCAAGCCATTGCCGGCCGAGGATCGACGGCGTGCCGCCGCCCCAATGCAGATGTGTCAGCCGGGCGCCGTTCAACGATTCCAGCAGTTTGATTTCGGCGATGAGTTGTTCGGCATAGGCGTCGACCGGACCGCGGCGGCGCACCGCGCGGGTGTTGCAGCCGCAATAGAAGCACAGCTCGGTGCAGAACGGCACGTGGACGTAAAGCGAAATCGGCGCGCCCTGGGGTAGTGCATCGAGCCAGGCGCGGTAATCGGTCGGCCCCACCGCGGCGGAGAAATGCGGCGCGGACGGATACGAGGTGTAACGCGGCACATTGCGCTCGGCGAGCGCCAGCGCTCCGTTCAGGAGGCGAACTTCTGCCGCTGCTTGAGAACCCATCGGTCTCCGTCCTTCACATAGCTTGTCTTGACGGCAGCCCAGGCAATCATGTGCGCGCGGCGTTCGCGGTCGACCTCACCGGCATGGGCCCGGAAGGCGTTATTGAACGCTTCCCGGTAAATGTCCTGCGCATGATCCGGCAGGTGCGACCGGACCGAGGGCGGCAGGTCGTGATTGGTGCGGTAAGGCATTACGGACTCGGCTCACGGTTCCTGGGCAACCGCTGGATCAAGGAAAGCTAGAGAAAGGCGGCTGCGGCTCCTTGCGTTAAATCAAGAGAGAGCGGCGTAAGTTTCAGTTCCATCAAGAAAAAAGCGCCGGGGAGGCCCCGGCGCTTGATTGATCCCGACAAAATTCGGGCGAATTCGTAAGGTTCCCGGTCAGGCGGCGTTGGCGGCCTTGGGGTCGGTGTGTTCCTCGGTCGCCTGTTGCTGGCGCTGCAGGCTCATGACCTCGCGCATGACGCGGGCGAAATCCTTGCGGGCGGTTTCCAGCGCTCCCTCGACCACGGCGCGGTCGAGCTTCTCGCGCTGGAGCGCAGCCTTGAGTTCCTCGATGGCCTGCTCGGCGGTGGCGCGGTCGTTGCTGCGCTCCCGGGCGCTGGCGGCCAACTGGGCTTGAAGCGCGGCGACATTCTCCTCGGCGCGGGCGAGCGCCGCTTCCTTGGAATTGAACGCACGGGTCAGGGCGCCGCTGCGCTCCATCAAGGTGGCGCGCATCTGCTCGGTTTCCTTGAACTCGGATTCGCGGCGCAGCCGTTCGGCTTCGAGGTCGGCGACGCGTGCCTGCAGCACATCACGTTCGACCGCCATGTCGGAGAAGCGGCGGTCGAGTTCACGCATGTCCTCGGCGCGCTTCTGCAGATGATCGCGCGCCTCGATGAGCAGGCTGTCCGTGGCCGTGGCGCGAGCCTGCAGCGCCTCGTAGCGCATGCGCTGGCTGGTGCTCTCGTGCCCGTGTCGCTCATGGGCTTCGTCCAGTGCAGCGGCGAGCCGGCCGCGCTCGTTGCTGACTTCGGCGAAATTGCCCTCGACCTGGCGCAGCCGGCTTTGGGCGGCGTTGAGCACCTGTTCGGTCTCCGAGACCTTGCGGGTCAGCCGCGCCGCCTCGGCGCTCATCTTGTCGAGCGTGGCGTTCTGCGCACGCTTTTCGTCGTCGGCCATCATCAGGCGCTGGCGCGCCGCGTTGAGGTCGGCCTCCAGCGTGATGATGCGTTTGCTCAGGGTGGTGGCGCGTTCGTCGAGCCGGCGGTTCTCATCGCGCAGCACGGTATTCTCGCCGGTTTCGTGGGCGAGGCGGCCTTCGAGATCGGCGATCTGGGCCCTGCGCGCGGCAATGTCGATGGCGGTCTCGGCCTTGGTGGCCTCGACCGAGCGCAGCACGTTCTGCGTCGCGGTCAGTTCCTGGCGCAGAGCGGCTGCTTCCTGCTCGGCGCCTTGCAGGCGCTTTTCGAGCTCGGCCGCCTCGTTGCGCAGCTTGCCATAGGCGGTGCGGGTGTTGTTGAGCACCGTCTGCAGGCTGAGCTTTTCGGACTTCTCCGCTTCCAGCGCGCGCAACGTTTTGCTGACCGGATCGGCCAGCTTGCCGACCGCCGCCTTGATGGCGTCGAGCTCGCCGATCTTGGCGTTGGCGTCGAGCAGCAGGTTGCGCAGGGCTTCGTTGTCGCCGCCGATCTGGGCGCCGAGCGCCGAGAACAATTCCTCGTCGAGCTCAAGCGGGTTGTTGACGACAGTGACGGCGGCCTCGTTTCCGGTCGGCGACGGCTGCGCCAAGGCATCGATGGCGCTCGACTTTCTGCCGAACAAGCCCCCGAATTTGCTCATTGAATTCCCCTGATGCGCCGATCCGCCCGGCTTAAGCGACGCACGAATCAAATCGTTTACTATTCCTAACAGAGTGTGAACGCCGAAGGGTAAACGAGCGGTTAACGCGACCGGGATTGGCAGAAATATTCCAGTTTAATCAATGATTTGGACTGATCTCTAAATTTCGGTGGCGCCGCCGCCGAGGTGGCGCTAAGGCGCTTGCGCCGCGCCATCTGGCCTGTGAATAAGGCCGGCGGCCCATCTGTGGCCCGCTCGACTTGTCGGGCGAAGCAGCGGACAAGGGCAGGCTTTCCAGTTTTTTGAAGAATTCCCCGGGGAGACACTCGACATGAAACGTTTCGTTGCGTTGGCCGCGGCCTTGGTCGCTGCCACGACTTTGACCCTGCAGACCGCCGAAGCCGGCGGCAAGCACCACCGCAAGCACATCGACAACCGCCTCAAGGTCGTCGCTGTCGGCACCGGCGCGGCCGCCACGGTCGGCTACTTCGCCATCAACGACTGGCGTTGGAAGTGGGGTGACAATGTGATCCCGGGGCAGTGGGGCGCCATCGCCGGCACCACGCTGGGCTGCGCCGCCGTGTCGACGATGATTGGCACCGTCGTCGTCAATCGTCCGCTGACCCAGCGCGAAGGTCACGTGATGATCGGCTCCTGCGTTATCCCGATCATCGGTGGCTACCTGGTCAACGCGGCCTACAATGCCAACCCGCAGTGGGAGCCGCAGCCCGCGGTCGTGAAGAAGAAGCGCAAGAAGTAAGCGCGCCTTTTCGCTTTAATAAAAACGCCGGCGTCGCTGTGATGGCGACGCCGGCGTTTTTCTTTTCAGAGCGCTTCTGGCTTCAGTTCTTCTTCGCGATGAATACGCCCTCGCACAGGCGGAACGTGAAGGCATCGCCTTCGCCTTGCGGTGCCAGGGTCGCTTTGACCGCCTCGGTCGTTTCGGTGAGCATCGCGCGCAGCAGGCGTTTCATCGTGTCGTCATAGCGCTGCGCCCAGCTCTTGAACTCCATGACCTTGTAGATCTGCTCTTCATGCCCCAGCGTGAAGCCGGCATCCTTGATGGCGACGCGCCATTCCTCCATCGCCCAAGCGCGCAGATGGCTGGGGTCACGGAAGCGTTCGAAGGCATTGATGTAATCGCCGACCGGACCTTCCGGCACGACATTGTCGACGATCGCGAGGGTGCCGCCGCTTTTCAGCACGCGATGGGCCTCGGCGAGAAAGTCGGGAATCGAGTCGAAGTGATGCGGCGCAATCCGGCAGGTGACCAGATCGAAGCTGCCGTCATCGAACGGCAGCGCCTCTGCCTTGGCATAAGTGGTGCGGATGTTGCCGAGGCCGCGCTTGGCGGCCTCGAGCTTCACCATGTCGAGCATTTCCTGGGTGATGTCGGTGGCCCAGACGCGTGCGACATGCGGCGCGAAGGTGTAGGCGACGTGGCCGCCGCCGGTGGCGATATCCAGCACGCGCCAGTCCGGCTTGGGGGAGGTGAGGGCAACCAGCCGCTCGAGGCTCTTGCCCTGTGCATGCGGCTTCGATGTCAGATAATGAGCGGCGGTCTTGCCGAACTGTTCCTGGACCAGGGTCTTGGTCATGAGGGGGCTCCGCAGGCTGTGAGGAACGCGCACGCCTGCATAGCCCGTTATGTCCCGCGGCGAAATGTCACTTTCGCGGCGACAGCTTTTCCTGAAGCGCCATAAACGCGCCGTCAGTCCTTCTTGGCGTTGTGCCCGTGCGCGTCGTCATAGCCCGCGCGGTCGGAATAGAAAGCCAGCGCCATCAAGCCCCCGCCGATCAGCAGGGAGAAGAACACGCCGCCGATAATGGCGAAATAGCCGTACAGCGGAATGTCGCTGGCGAATTCCAGCCAAGCGCGGACGGCGAACCACAGCGACGCGGCGCCGACAGCGATAAGCGGACCGATGATGTACCATTTGCCCATGGCCACGATATAGGCTTTCGGCCCGGCTTTGTCACATCGCGGGATCCCATAAAAAAGACGCCCGGCCATGAAATATGGCCGGGCGTCGATGATGCGATAGGTAATCGCGATCGAAGGCGCTTACTGCTTCGGGGCGGTAGTCGTGCCGCCCATCGGCTTGGTGGCCGACGAACCCATGCCCGAGCCCGTCGCACCGGTACCGGTGGTCGAGCGCGAAGCCGGCTCATAGTAAGCGAAGGTCGGCGCGTCCTTGAGCTGATCCTTGGTGTAGCTCACGGTGATCTTGTCGATCGAGGCCGAGTCCGCCTTGCGCGTGACCGAGATACCTTCGAACGGCAGCGCGACATCCTTCTGGCCGACGCCAAGGAAGCCACCGACGCCGACGACCACAGCGTTGATCTTGCCATCGGGCGCGATGACGACGTCGTTGATCTCACCGATCGAGGCGTTATCCGGACCGTAGACCGAAGCGCCGATCAGCTTCGAGCCACGCCAGTCGGTCGACTGCTGCGAGGTCAGAAAGGCCTGTCCACCGGTCGCGGCGGTCGTCGACGGAGTCGTCGAGGTCGCGGCGGGCGGCGTGCTGCCACCAGCGGGCGGCGTAGCGGACGGCGCGGTCTGGGCGAAAGCCGGCATCGCGAGAACGGTGGCCAGCGCGGCGGCGGTCAAAGTACGTTTCATCATTCGTTTTCTCCTTTTGAGCACGAATCGGACAGGCAAATTCGAGGGAACGCGGCGCGCGCGTTGCCTCACGTGCGCCACATATGAAAAGAACGCAGGACTTGCGCCCTGCGTTCCAAATTTCTTGAAAGATCTGCTGCGTCAGTTTGCGCAGGTTGCGATCGAGGACATCACGCCTTCTCGGAACTTTCCGCCGGCTCGGCTTTGACGTCACGCGCTTTGCGCATGTCGATCTCTTCTGCCTCATCGGCCTCGGCCACAGGCAATGCTTCGACGAGAGGCATGCCGCGGCGCAACGTGGAGCGCAGAGCGGCCACTTCGCTCTGCAGGCGCGAGTTGTCCTTGCGCGCTGCTTCCAAAGCGCCTTCGACGACGGCGCGTTCCATGCGCTCGCGCTGCAGCGCCGAGTTCAAGTCCTCAACGCGCTTTTCAATGTTCGTGCGCGACACCTGCACGTCGGCCTCGAGGTGGCCGTTGCGTTCGGTGAGCGAAGCAATCTTCTCGTCCGCGCGCGCGAGCGCGGTCTCACGGGCTTTCAACGCCTTGGTCAGCGCATTGTTGCGTTCGGTGAGTGCGACACGGGCCTGCTCGAGATCCTTGATCTGGCGCTCGCGCTGTTCGTGCGAGGCCTCGATCTGGGCGAGGCGCTTTTCGGCATTGTTGCGCGAGATGGTGGCTTCGACCGATTTGCGATCGAACGCGCGGACTTCTTCGGTCCGGGCGATCAGGTTCTGGCGCGCTTCGGCGAGCAGGCGTTCGGCGGTGGCGGCGCGTGAGGTCAGCGCGTCGAGGCGCATGTTGAGGCTGTTGCGTTCGGCCTGGTGCTGCTCCTTGGCCTCGTCGAGCGAGGCGGAGAGGCGGCCGCGTTCGGCATAGGCTTCGGCGAAGCTGGCTTCGACCTTGCCGAGCTGGGCGCGGGTCGCGGTCAGCGTGTTTTCGCTTTCGGTCAGGCGGCGGGTCAGGCGCGCGGTCTCGTTGAGGGCGCCGTCGATATTGGCCTGCAGTGCGCGCTTCTCGTCTTCGAGCAGGGCGAGGCGTTCACGCGCGGCGGCGAGTTCGCCTTCGAGTTCCACGATACGCTTGTCGGCGGCATCGAGGTGATCCTGCGCGGTGCGGCGGGCTTCGCCGAGCGCGCGACGCTGCGTCGTTTCCTGCGCAAGCTGACGCTCCAGTTCGGCGATCTGCGCGGCGCGTGCCGACAGGCCGTCGGTCAGTTCGAGGCGGGTGCTTTCGAGGCCGCGGTTGGACTCGCGCGCGAGTTCGAGGTCCTCACGAAGCTTTTCGGCTTCGGCTTCGAGCGCGGTCGCCTTGCGTTCGATCTGGTAGAATTCGCCGCGCAGCGTCTCGTATGAGGAGCGCGATTCCGCCAGCATGTTGGACAGGCCGAGGGTGTGCGACTTTTCCTGTTCGAGCGCGCGCAGCGTCGAGTTGAACGGGCTGACGATCTTGTCGAAAGCGGCCTTGAGTTCGTCGAGCTCGCCGATCTTGCGGCTGGTGTCGTTGAGCAGGTGGCGCAGCGCCTCGTTCTCTTCGCCGATGCGCGAGCCGACGTCCGAGTAATTCTCCGGCGTGATCTGGCGCGCGACGGGATTGGCGGGCGGGTTGCCGGCGGGGCGGGCGACGTCGCCGACTTTGCGGTCGGCCTCTTGCTCGCGGGGTTTGCCGCCAAACAGATCCGATAACTTCGCCATGAGAAAAACGCCTCCGCACACGTCCGGCCTTTGCCGGTACGCTCACACCTGTGGCCTTTAAGATATTATAAACGAATGGGGATTGGAACATTGGCAAGCCCCAATCGCCCGCCTTGGGGCGGCAGACCGCGATCATGGTTAACGGCGTAAACCGTTCTGAAATCGCAATCTTACGCAAAACCGTCGCAAAAGGCAGGCCGCGGAGAACGGGAACTCAGTTCGCGTAGTCCCGCACCAGGGAGTGCCGCTGGCGGTGACGGTCCAACGCCAGGTTGACGAGCCGGGTCAACAACTCGCCATAGGGTACGCCCGAGGCCTCCATCATCTTTGGGTACATGCTGATCGAGGTGAAGCCGGGCAGGGTGTTGATCTCGTTGAAGTAGAATTCGCCGCTCTTGCGATCGAGGAAGAAATCGACCCGGGCCAGCCCGTTGCATTCCAGTACCGTGAAGGCCTGCGCCGCGAGCGCGCGAACCCGCGTCATGGCGGCATCGTCGATCCGCGCCGGTAAATCGACCGAGGCGCCGTCCTTGTCGAGATACTTGGCTTCATAAGAATAGAATTCGTGGCGCGGGTCCGGATTGATTTCGCTGGCGACGCTGACGAACAGCGGGTCGTCCTCGAGCACCGCGACCTCCACTTCGCGGGCATCGATGCCTTCCTCGACGAGAATTTTCAGGTCGTAGCGGAAGGCGTCGTCGAGCGCGGCCTTGAGCGCATCCCAGCTCTTGACCTTATGTACGCCGACGCTGGAACCCATGTTGCAGGGCTTCACGAAGACCGGCAACGTCAGTTTGGCGCGAGCCGCGTTGATGCAGCCGGCCACATCGCGCGCATAGTCGCGGCGCGTGAGAGCCACATAAGGTGCGATCGGCAGCCCGGCGAAAGCGGCCAGCCGCTTGGCCACGTCCTTGTCCATGCTGACCGCGGAAGAGAGTACGCCCGAGCCGACATAGGCGACGTCGGCGAGATCGAGCAGGCCCTGGATGGCGCCGTCCTCGCAGAGCGGGCCGTGCATGACCGGGAAGAACACGTCGATGTCGCGAATGCCGGGTGCGCCGCTGACCGGCAACAGGGCGCCGCGGCCGTCCGGCTGGCTCGCCAGCCGCACTTCCGGCGCATCACGCAGGATCGGCAGCGCCTTGCCCGGCGTTTGCTCGAGCGTCTTGAGATCGTTCAACTGCCACAGCCCGGTCTTGTCGATGCTGACCGGAACGACGTCGAAGCGCTCGCGATCAAGATACCGGAGGACGGACGCGGCCGATTGCAGCGACACTTCGTGTTCGCCGGATTTGCCGCCGTAAAGAACCGCTACGCGAATTTTCTGGGTCATGGCCTTTGACTATCATCGTGCGGCGCCCGCGCGCCACCCTGCGTCACCATCGTGCCGGGCGACTCGGGTATTCGTTTGACAGGGGCTAAGTTATTATAGACCAACGAGGATTGAAACATTGGCGGCTTGGGCTGGCCGGCCAGGTTTGACGGAATGCAGCCGAGGTTAACGGCGGCGGGCGAGCAGGAGGGCCGAATATGGATTCATCGGAGAGCGAAAATGCGCCGCCCCCGCCGCAAGGCGAAACCTATACCTATCGAGCCTCGTTGCTCGGCGCGCCGTTCTCCTTCCGCCTGACCGATGAAGGGCTGGCCTTCGAGGCCGGCCGGCGCGCCGGTCTCATTCCTTATCAGGCCATCTCGCGGCTGCGTCTGTCGTTCAAACCCTCGAGCATGCAGTCGGGGCGTTACGTCGGCGAGATCTGGGCCGCCGATGCGCCCAAGCTCACCATCTTTTCCAGTTCCTGGAAAAGCATGATGATCCAGGAGCGCCAGAATCCTGCTTATTCGGCATTCATTGCCGCCTTGCATCGCCGGCTGCTCGCTGCCGGCGCGAAGACGCAATTCGAACGCGGCAGTGTTCCCGTGCTGTATTGGCCGGGCCTTGCCGTATTTGTTTCGGTCTCTCTCGGCATGGCCGTGCTGATCGTGCGCGCGTTGCAGGTCGACGCCAAGGCAGGCGCTGCCTTCATCGGCGCTTTCCTCGCGCTGTTTCTGTGGCAGGGCGGTAACTTTTTTCGCCGCAACCGGCCCGGCACTTATCGGGCCGACGCGCCACCGGCCGATTTGCTGCCTTAAGGACGTTCAGCTTGTCGCAGTCTCGATGGCTTTCGGTGTGATGAATCGTTCGAGCCGGCCTGACTGCGCATGCAGCTTGCTCCAGTCGTCGAAGGCGAAGTCGATGACGACCAGCCCGGCCGGTGGCAGCTTCTCGCGCAGGCGCTCGCGCGCTTCGATGTCGCCGGCGGCGACCAGCATCAGCGCCACCTCCTGCAGTGACGGATTGTGGCCGACGACCAGCAGAGAGCGCACCGGCGCCGCCGTCCCGGCGACGATGCCGAAAATATCGTCCGGGCTGGCCTCATAAATGCGGTCGTCGGTGCTGGTCCCGGGCGCCGATTTGAGTTCTTCGACCAGATGCTGCCAGGTTTCCTGGACGCGCCTTGCTGGCGACAGCACCACCCGGTCGGGAGCCAGCCCGTGGGTTGTCATATAGGCGCCGATCTGGCCGGCTTCTCTTTTCCCACGTTCGACCAGGGCGCGGTTGCGGTCGTCCTTGCCCAGTTCGCCGGGCTCGGTCTTGGCGTGGCGGAGGATAAGGAGACGCCGCATGGTCAGTTCCGGCTCGAGGGGTTCTGGCTAAAGGGCAGGGCGATGGGCTAAGGGGGTCGAATCTGCGACAGACTATCACCCTTGTTCTCGCCCTGGACCGCACCAGTTCGGACCGACATTAGGCCGAAACGGTGACAGGGCGCTGCGACACGAGACCTCAGCGGATGACTGACCCCGATCCCAGACCTCTGTCTTCGCCGGCGACCTGGTACGAGGCGACGCGGGTGGGGCGGCCCGAGCATCCGCGGCTGGGCTTCGACCTGGACGTTGACGTCTGTGTTGTTGGTGCGGGGCTCGCCGGCCTGACCGTCGCCCGCGAGGTCGCCCGGCGCGGCTGGTCGGTGGCAGTCCTGGAAGGCGGCCGCATCGCCGAAGCGGCGTCCGGTCGCAACACCGGCTTCGTGCTGCCGGGCTTTTCCGAGAACATCGACGCCATGGTCGAGCGCATCGGCCTCGATCACACCAAGCAGCTCTGGGCGTTGTCGGAACAGGGCGTCGACTACGTCCGCCGTACCATTGAGGACAACAATCTGCCGGGCGTCGACCCGGTGCCGGGCTGGCTGCGCGTCCACCAGACCGACGAACCCGATCGGGTGCGCGCCGATGTCGAGCGGCTGCGCTGGATCGGCGCCGACGTCGAGATGTGGCCGACCGAGCGCGTCCGCGCCGAACTGGTGAGCCGGCGCTATTTCAGCGCCATGCATTGGCGCAATGCTTTCCATCTTCATCCGCTCAATTACGCGCTGGGTCTCGCACAGCTCGCGGTCAACGCCGGTTGCCGTATCTTCGAGGAAACGCCGGCGCTGGCGATCGATCCGGCCGGCGTGCGCAAGCGCATCGCCACGCCGAACGGCCGTGTGCGCGCCACGCATGTGGTGTTTGCCGGCAATGTGCAGCTCGGCGATGTGATGCCGTCGCTGTCGGCGACCCTGCTGCCGGTGACGACCTACGTGATGGTCACGGAGCCGCTCGGCGAGCGGCTCGAACAATTCGTACGCTACCGGGGGGCCATCAGCGACACCGACCGCGCCGACAACCATTACCGTATCGTCGATGGCGACCGGCTGATGGTGTCGGGACGGGTTCGGGTCTGGCAGGCCGATGCCGGGCGCTTTGCCGGTGTGCTCGCCGCTGACATCGCGCGCAAGTTTCCGGGGATCGGCCAGGTCAAGGTCGCGCAGATTTGGTCGGGTACGCTTGGCCGCACCATCCACCGCATGCCGCAGATCGGCCAGATGGCCGAAGGGGTGTGGGTCGCCAGCGGCTTCGCCGGTCATGGTCTGAACACGACCGCCATGGCTGGGGAACTGATCGCGCGCGGTATCGTCGAAAGCGACGACACCTGGCGCTTGTTCGCACCCTACGAACTGGTCTGGGCCGGCGGTCGCACCGGCGCCGCGGTGGCGCAAGGACTGTATTGGTGGCGGAGCGCCGCCGAAACCGTTGCACGCAGCCTGTCGCGCTATCGCGAGCGCCGCCGCATTGCCAAGGCTGAGCGCGACGCGGCCGTGGCGGCGGCCGGGCCGGTCATTCCAACTGAGCGTTTGCCTGCCGAGCAACTCGCCGCAGCGCCTGTCGCGTCGGAACCGCCCGGCACCGATGTGCCCGCGGGCACGCTGCCCGAAGGCCAGACCGAACGGCGCAAGAACCGTTCGAAGCGGCGCAAGACGAAGAAGACCGAGCCGGAAGGTTCCCCGCCGGATGCTGCACAGTCACCGGAAAGCACCACCCATTAAGAATTGAGCCGCATGGTGGAAACCGCCGGCGGATTCGCCGGTTGACCGGTGTCTCCGGGGGTAATCCGCAGCATGCGCGTAATGAGAATCTCGACACAAGCCGTCGCGGCCTGCGGCGTGCTTCTTGCGACCGCTCCCGCGTTTGCCGACCAGCCGCCGCGTTCCACCGACTGGACCCTGACCCTTGGCGTCGAAGGCCGCGTGCTTCCGGAGTTCGAGGGCAGCCGGAATGATCTGCTGCGGCCGGTTCCTGTGTTCAGCTTTCGTCGCGCCGGCACGCCGGCGCGGTTTCGCAGCCCGCGCGACGGCGGCGGCGCCGCCCTGATCGACGCCGGGCCATTCAAATTCGGTCCGGCCATCAAGGTGAAGCTGCCGCGCAAGGAGAGCGAAGACATTGTGCTGCGCGGCCTTGGCGATGTCGGCTGGACACTCGAGGCGGGCGCTTTCGCCGAATACTGGGCGACAGACTGGCTGCGCACGCGGGTGGAATTGCGTCAGGGTTTCGGCGGCCACAAGGGTCTGGTCGGCGATCTGTCGGCTGATCTCGTCGTGCCGCTGACCGAACGGCTGACCGTGTCCGGCGGGCCGCGGCTGAGCGTTGGCAATGCCGCAGCGCTGTCGCCCTACTATTCAATTACCTCAGGGCAGTCGACGGCGTCCGGCCTGCCTGTTTATTCGGCAGGTGGCGGTCTGAAGTCGTGGGGCGCCGGTGCGCAAGTCAGTTATCAGATCGATACCAACTGGCGCAGCTACTGGTTTCTGGAGTATGAGCAGCTCGCCGGCGACGCGGCCAGGTCACCCTTGGTCACGCAGCGCGGCTCGATCAACCAGGTTCAGGTGGGGATAGGGCTCACGCGGTCCTTCGACATCCCGGGCCTTTGGTAGACTGCCAACACCCAGAACGCCGAGTTTTCCGTCCATGAGAATTCTGACCGCCTGCGCGGCGGCCCTCCTTGTTGCGGGCTGCGTCGATACCAATTCCAATCTCTCTTCCAGCGGACTCGGCGGCACGGGCGCGTCGTCGCCGCGGCCGAAGACCATTGTCGTTTCCGATTTCGTGGTCGCACCGGAAGTTCTGCTGATCGACCGCGGTTACACCGCGCGGCTCGAGCGCAAGATCGGCGCCTTCCCGACACACGAGCGCAAGCCGCGCACCATCGACCGCGTCAATGACGAGATCGTCGCCTCGATCGTCGCCACCTTGCGCGAGGCTGGTCTCGACGCCCAGCCCGGCGCCGAAGAGGGGCTCAAGGCGTCGTCGAACGCGGTCGTGGTCAGCGGCCGCCTTCGGCCGTCCGACGCCAGCGCCAAAAAGAACGAAGCCGGCATCGGCGGCGGCAAGAGCAACGTCACCGCTGACATGACGATGTCGACCTTCTCCAGCCTCGGCAAGCGTGAGTTGCTCACGTTCTCGGCGCAAGCGGATGCCAAACTGCCGTCAGGCAAGGCGGCGTCGGCCAACAATTCGGAAATCTCCAGCGTGCTGGGAAGTCTCGAAGGCGCCAAGGAGAAGCTGTCGGCCGATGTCGAAGCGGCGGCCCGCAAGCTCGGCCGCGCCGCCGGCGAGAGGATCGTGTCATATGCGAAAGTGCAGGGCTGGCTGACCAGGACGGAGGGCGAAGACGCTGTTGTTCAGGCGCCGAAGCCGTCCGCCGCGCAACCCAAGCAGAAGCCGTTGGAATCGAAGCCCTCGGAATCCCGATCCGATGAGGTAGCGCCATCCGCTGACGACGTGGCGCATGAGCCTGAGAACAGCGAGACCGAGATGGTCAAGCTGCCGGCGTCGAAGCCGAAGAAGAAGCCGGCGGCGTAAGGTGTTGCCGTCGCAGCCCCTGGGCTGCTGGCGGCGTCCAGAAAATAGTCCTTGACTATTATTCCTACAATAGGATAGCGTTCACCCGTCCTGTTCCGGCCGGGGGCGCTGTCATGAGGCGTCGTTTCAGTGGGAGCGGGATGCGGTGCCCGCGGGCCTGGAAAACGCATTCCAGGCGCTCGGGCGGCGACGGGGCTCCGCCCGGAGGCACAAGGACCTCCCGCAAGGAGCTTGCTGACGGTGCGTGCTAGCCGCGAAAGCGGCCCAGCCGCCGAAAGCGCGGCCCGTGCCGTAACGACACCGCGATGGAGCGCC
>DATMEX010000030.1:0-28401 GCA_035556455.1 Pseudolabrys sp. | reverse complement strand
CCGGCACGCGGCTGGCGTGCTGGAAAACCTGGCGCGGCTTGAACCGCCGGGGAGGGAAAACCTGCGCCGCATCTCCGACGCCCCTGGCCCGGCCACCGCTCCCCGCCCCAGCATCTGGAGACGCTGATCAGACACCCCTCGCTAGATGGGGCGGGATACCGAGACTATAAGCCTACTAGGAATATAGATCAAGGATTATTTTCTAAAAAATTTCAATCCGTCATTCCGGGGCGCCGCGTGGCTCGCGGGCTTTGCTCGCGCCCCGGAATGACGGGGTTCGGGCCGTAGCCCGGGTGGAGCCAACGGGTCGGCGCGAAGCGCCGCCCGATGACAGGCTCCGCGTAACCCGGGAACGATCGACAGGTTGCCCCGGATTTCGCTGCGCTTCATCCGGGCTACGAGGCGCGCCCAGGAATGACGAGGGAACCCGCATCCCGTCCGGCGGTTTTCATCCCGACCGAAGCGAAGGGATTTCACAATGGGATTCGAAGGCGGCCTGCTCGGCCTGATCATTCTGGTGGCCGACATCTGGGCCATCTTCCAGATTCTGCGCAGCAACCAGACCAGCGGCTCGAAGCTGTTCTGGATTCTGCTGATCCTGCTGCTGCCGGTGCTGGGCCTGCTGATCTGGCTGGTGGCCGGGCGGCGCTGATGCCGCTCAGCGGCCGCGGCCGGCTTCGATCTGGCACTCGCGGTGGAGCGGCGGGTAGAGCCGCTCCATCTCCGTCTGATCGACCTCGCGATTGTCGTCGAACTGCTCGTGCATGCAGGTGCAATACTTGACCTTGCTCTCTGCCGTGCCGCGCTCGTTCTTGAGCCGCCCGGCGCAGGCCTCGATCCAGGCGCGGTCGGCATCGCCGAGTGAAGCGGCCAGTGCCGGCGCGCCGGTCAGCAGAACGAGGAGGGCAACAAGGCCGCGTGTCATGTCTCAGCGCTCCGCGATAACGTCGCTGGCGCCGCTCGCGCCCATATAAACCGCGAGGATGCGCACCGGCACCGCGCCGGTGTTGACGCCGGCATGGGTCACCGCCATCGCCTCCATCAAGGCATCGCCGGCGCGGTAGATGCGCTTGCCCTTGTCGCCGTAATCGACCGTCAGCTCGCCGTCGAGAATGTAGGCGAACATCGGTACGCCGTGGCGGTGCGCGATGGTGCGGCCGCCTGGCGCCAGCGTGACGATCGAGGCGGTGACGCGGGCATCGCCCGACGGATAACGGATGGTCTCGCCGACCACGGTCTCACCGGTCGAAAGCAGCTTGACGGCGGGATAGGACGGCGGCGCAGAGTCGGCGCCCGCAGCGGTGACGGAAACAAGCAGCGCGACGGCGGCCGCGAGAGGCGATGATGTCATGAACTGGCCCGGGTGCGAGGCGGCGATACGAGTCGCAGCCTAGCACAGCCGGGCCCTACGGTTAGCGTTCCAGTTCGCGGGCCCGCCGCGCCAGTTGCTGCACCCGCGTTTCCAGCGCGCGCAGTCTGGTCTCGGCCTTGAAGGCGCGCTCGCGCCAATAGCGGGCATCGGCCTGGGCGCGGGCGATGGCTTCGTCGCCATGCTCCAGGCGCAGCCGGCGCGGCGCGTATTTCAGAACGGCGGCCGTGGCGCCGAGCAGGCGGTGATTGACGACATTCTGCGGCGGCGGAGCCGGGGTGGTCTCGGGCAGGTCGGAGAAGAACGACAAGGCGGTGACTCCTGAAAGGCCGATCGGTTTCACAAAAGAACGCGGTGCAATGCCCACAGTTCCCCGTGACTTCGGCCGCACTGTGCCGAGACCTTGCCGCCGCCGTGGCAAAGCCGAGGCAGCCCACACACCGATCGGTTGCGCTGCGCGCGCTTACATCAGCGCGGCATTGACCCACAAATGGGTGGCGATGCCGGCGACGAAGCCGAGCGCGATGGCCCAGGCCCAGCGCAGATGGTTCATGAAGGTGTAGTGGTTGCGCACCAGCCCCATCAGCACCACGCCGGCCGCCGAGCCGATCGACACCAGGCTGCCGCCGATGCCGGTGCTGAGCGTGACCAGCATCCACTGCCCGGACGACATCTCCGGGTCCATGGTGAGCACCGCGAACATCAGCGGGATGTTATCGAAGGCGGCGCCGAGAATGCCGATGGCGATATTGGCGTAAGTCGGCCCGAGATCGACGAACAGGAAGTTCGACAGCAGCGCGAGGTAGCCGATGACGCCGAGGCCGGCGACGGCGAAGATGATGCCGAAGAAGAACAGCAGCGTGTCCCACTCGACGCGGCGCATCTCGCGGAAGGAATCGAGCGCCATGTCGGAGTTGCCGCGATGGCGGCCAAGGAGCTGAAGAAAATAGCTGTAGACCTGCAGATAGCCGAGGCCGAGCATCATGCCGAGCGAGGGCGGCAGGTTGAAGAAGCTCTTGAACGACACGGCGGTGGCGAGCGTGGCGCCGAACAGCCAGATCACCACCGCGCCGCCGGGCTTGAGGCGCCGGATCTCGCCAACGGATTCGGGAGAACCTTCGGGCACGCGGAAATGCATGAACACCGCCGGCACGAGGAAGCTGACCAGCGACGGCAGGAAGAGATTGAAGAACTCGAGGAACTGCAGCTTGCCCTTCTGCCACACCATCAGCGAGGTGATGTCGCCGAAGGGCGAGAACACGCCGCCGGCATTGGCGGCGATGACGATGATGACGCAGCCGAGCACGATGAAGCGATAATTGCCGACGCCAACGGCGACCACCACGGCGCCCATGACTAGCGCCGTGGTGAGATTGTCGATGATCGGGCCGAAGACGAAGGCCAGCCCGCCGACCAGCCAGAACAACTGGCGATAGGACAGGCCGAGCGCCACCAGCCGCGTGCGCAGCGAGTCGAAGACGCGCCGCTCCTGCATGGTGTTGACGTAAGTGATGGCCACGACGAGGAACAGCATCAGCTCGCCGTAGTCGAGAATGACGTGCTTGGCGGCGGCTTCGAGCGCCGCGCTTTCGCCATGCATAGAATAGGCAAGGCCGAGCAGCGCC
Organism: Pseudolabrys sp.; assembly: GCA_035556455.1. Classification (GTDB taxonomy): domain Bacteria; phylum Pseudomonadota; class Alphaproteobacteria; order Rhizobiales; family Xanthobacteraceae; genus Pseudolabrys. The sequence continues at coordinate 25,407 of DATMEX010000030.1, read as the reverse complement.
CAGATCAGGCCGGCGGCGAGCATGACCGGCTTCGACTTGTGCAGCTGGATCGCCTTCTCGACCACGACGAAGCCGTAGGCGGCAAAGAAGATGAGCAGCGCGAGAAAGCCGACCGGGTGGCGGGTGAGATCGAGCGGCGCCACGGCCGCGGCCTGCGCCGGGACGGTGGACAGACCGAGCAGAACCGGCGCGATGGCCAAGCCCACGCGCAGCGCCCGTATTCCCAGCATCGTTTCCCCAATCGCCCGTTTCAACACCGCGGCCGCGCGTCCGACGCGAGGCTGTGTTTTGTTATATCGGGTTATCAGGCGCGTGCGCGAAGGGGGCGGCAGAGTGGGATAAACCGCTGCGACCGGACGTCGCAGCGGTTGTGCGCCGCGAAAACACATAGGCGAGGCTGGAAATGCGAGCGCCAATCGCCGCCCGGGCGCTAGATGCGGGCGCCGCGGTTATAGGCGTCGATGAGCTGATTGTAATCGCGCATCAGCCGCGGCGGCGAGCCTTCCACCATCCAGCCGGAGCCGGCGCCGCTGAGCATCATGCGGTCGCCGGTCGAATACGGCGTCTTGTCGCGAATGCGGCGCATCAGTTGCTTGGCCGTCGTGAGGAACGATTTGGCGTTGGACACGAACATGGAGCCGATCTTGTCGTTGCCCGTGCCGGAGGCGAAGGGCTCGGTGGCGATGACGATCGCCTCATAATCGTTGAGCGCCGCTGTGATCGCGGCGAGATCGGGCTTGTCGGCGGTCTCGGCGCGCAGCACGCGCTTGGCGTTGATCATCAGCGACTCGACATGATAGCGCGCCTTCTTGCCTTCGGCCTGCTCGATGGCGGCGAGCTTTTCCAGCGCGCGTTTGTCGTTGATGGCCTCGACATTGTCGCGCAGCTTCCTGTCGGCATCGGCGAAGGCGTCCCAGGCCGCGACGAGGCGCGGATGCAGCGCCTTTCCCTTGGCCATCTTGTCGTCCTTGTAATTCTCCTGCGTGTAATAATCGTCGGCTTCCTTGAGCAGCGGCTCGAGCTTGCCGACGGCCTCGGCATAAGCGGAGGCGGCGGCCTCCAGCGCGGCGTCGTGCGGTTCCAGCGCATTGGCCTTCTCGACATTCTTCCTGCAGTCGGAGGTGTCGTAGATGGTGTAGGTGCCGTAGATGATGCGTTCCTTGCCGGTCGGGCCATTTTTGCCCTTGACCCAGCTGAAATAGCGCTCGCGCGAGGAATAGCTGCGCTCCGACAGCCGGTTGATGCAGCCGACATAAGCGTTCATCTTTTCGACGCCCGCCTTGTCGGTGTTCGGCGCGGGCTGGGCGGATGCGGCCGTGAGAGACAGCGCGCCGAGGGTCGCGGCGAGGAGAAGGGCGGCGGGGCAGGACTTCATGGGGCACCTATCGAACGGATCGCGGGATTCCCGCGGACACTAGCGCGGCCGTGTCCGCGTGCCCGTGACAAATGTCACAGATGCCGTCGGTTCCCGATGCGGTGGTAGGATGCGCGGCCTAGAAGCTCAGGCGACCCGTGATGGTGCCGGCGTAGCTGGTGATGTCGTCGCGCAGCACCACCTGCCCGGCGACGCCGACGAGCCAACGACGCGTGAACAGATCGAAGCCGAGGCCGAGCGGGAATTCGCCGCGCGCGCTCTCCGACGGCCTGCGCCTGAGATCGTAGGCATAGCCGGCCGAAGCCCACACCCGGCCGGTCTCGAACGGTAGCGCGAGGCGGACATCGCCGACGAGCTGCGAGGCGCTGGTCGTCTCCGAGTCCGTGAACTGGAAATCGGTGCCGAGCGGATTGATGGCCTCGAGATAAGCGGGCCGGGCATTGCTGCTGTAGCGATGCGACAGGCTGGTCGTCACCAGATATCGCGCCAGCGGCAAGGTCAGCGCCGCGCCGGCCGACGTGGCGTAGGACGTGGAATTGTAACTGGTGCGGTAGACCGGTTGCAGATTGCTGCCGTCGCGCGTCTGGTCGCTCGACCAGCGCGTCACCGTGAACGAGACCGGGAAACTCAAAAACATCCACGGCGAATAGACGCCATAGCCGGTGACGCTGACGCCGCGCGAATCCGTGCGCATGTTCTGCGCGTCGGTCTGCACCTTGGCGTTCACCGCCGCGACGGCGGCGCCGAGCACGAGCTGGTCGCCCGGCGCGAACGGCGAGGCGAAGCGGTGGTCGTAGCCGGCCTGCAGCGACTGCGACGTGATCCTGCGCGACAGGCCGGGCCGGCTGTCATTGATGCGGCCCGCGCCGGCGGCGGCCCAGACGCCGTTATCGAGCGCACGATACTGCGACAGCGCCTCGGTGAGCGCGGCCATGCGGTTGTTGAGCTGCGGGCTCTCCTGCGCCAGCGTGGGCGTTGCGGCAAGAGCGGCGATGAGGGCGAGGCGGAAGCGCATGATTTGCCTCCGCTACTGCACAGCCGGAACCGGCAGCGTGCCGGACGCGCCGGGGATGCTGCTGCGGCCACCGGCGGGATAGCCCGGCTTTTGCAGCTCGCGCATGAAGGCGTCGATGATTTCGTAGTCCCGGCTGCCCTCATAGACGACGCGCTGCTTGGTCACGCCGTTCTCAACCCATTCCACGCCGTAATAGCGCCGGCCGTCGCCGGCGGTTTGTAATTCGCCGATGACGGTGCCGTAAACGCCCGGCACGACGTAAGATGGCGGAGCTGGCGAGGGGATGGGACAGCCGAAGAAGCCCTGCAGCATCACCATCATCGTCAACAGCACACCCACCCGATAGGGCCACGACCACCGTTTCCACGCCGTCATTGTCAGCCCCCACCGAATTTCGGACGGGCTGAGACAGTGCGGCTGTCCCTGGTTGTGCGCGGCCCCTTCCGTCAACCAATGTGCCGCATATTACCTGTAGTTGCAACGAGGTTGCGGCCCTTTATAAACACGGAAGCGGCCGGGTGCAGTGGCCGGCCGACGGGCCCGGCGCCGCCTTGTCAGAACTGCGGCGGGGCGGGCGCCGTGCCGACGGCGCCGGGAATGCTCGACGGCGAATACCACATGCCCGGGATGAAATCCCCGCGCCGAAAGATGTGGCCGAAGATGAGGACGTATTCACGGCTGGGATAATAATAGCGACGAAAGCCCCGCGCACCGTTCCGGTCGATTTCCTCGACGAGGAAATAATCGCCGTTTGCATCCTGAAAGCGTTCGGCGATCACGTTGCCGACGCCGGGCACGTGGAAGGTTGCCCGCTGGAACAAATCGAGCGGGCAGCTCGCGCCCTGCAGCAGCAGCGCCAGCGCGAACAGCGCGCCGACGCGATAACGCCACGACCATCGCTTCCATGCCGCCATCGTCAGCCTCTATACAATTGCGGACGGGCTGAGACAGCGCGGCTGTCTGTTGTTTATTTGTCGCCCATTCCGCCGACGAGGTTGCAGGAGAACACTGTCAGTTGCAATGGGCGCCGCGGCCGCTGTGAACGGATTTGGTGCGCGCGGCAACGATTTGCGCCGGGTGCGATCTGTGACGGTTTTGCATCGCTCGCGCCGCTATGGGCAGGCGAGGACTCAGCCGCGCAGGATTTTCTCCATTGCCTTGCCCTTCGCCAGTTCGTCGATCAGCTTGTCGAGATAGCGGATCTCCCGCATCACCGGCTCCTCGACATCCTCGACGCGGACGCCGCACACCACGCCGGTGATCAGCGCGCGCGCCGCGTTCGGCTTCGGCGCCTTCGCGAAGAAGGTTTCGACGTCGATTTCCTTCTTCAGCGCAGCCTCGAGTCCCTTGGCGGTGTAACCCGTCAGCCAGCGGATGATCGTATCGACTTCCTCCCGGCTGCGGCCCTTCCTCTCCGCCTTGGCGACATAGGCCGGATAAACCTCGGCGAAGCTCATGGCATAGATGCGGGGCTTTGTCTGGGGTGACTTTGTTTTTGGAGACCTGGTCATGCGCGCTCCGTCGATGTTTGCCGCACTCTATCAGCGCGCGGCGCGAAACGGCCAGTCGATGACGCCGGTCGCGAACAGCGCCCACCATATCAGGATGGGTTGAAGTGCGAGGCGCGGCCCGTGGTACCACCACGTGTCCGGGATCGGCGGCACGGCGATGTGCGCCACCGCCTGATAAATATTCGCCGGCCACACCGCGAGGATATACAGCGCGAGCGCGATGCCGGCGGCGCGGCGCGTGCGCGGCACCAGCAGGCCGATGGCGCCGGCGAGTTCCAGCCAGCCGGTGGCGAGCGCGACTTCATAACGGAACGGCACGAAAGGCGGCGTTACCCGCGCCAGCGCTTCCGGCGCGCGCATGTGCAGCGCGAAGCCGGCGACGAAGAGAGCGGCCATCGCGAGGCGCATGACGAGGCGGAGCGCGGGGCGCGATGGTGGCGGCGGCGACATGGGAAGATTACGCGGGCCGCCGCGGTTTGGATCCGCAAGGGGGGGCGCGGCATGTGCGACGCCTCATCCTGAGGCGGCCGCGTCGGCGGCCGTCGCGAGGAATGGCGGCTCTCCCCCGGATTTCGCTTCGCTCATCCGGGCTACAGTTGTTATAAACCCGGCATGGCACGCACACCCTTCCGCGATACCCGCAGCGAAGCCGAGAAGGCTTTCAAGCAGGCGACCACCAAGCCAGCGGACTTGCCGCCGGACAAGCCCTCCATTCCCGGCGTGAAGGAGCAGGTGACCCTGCGCCTCGACCGCGACGTGCTGGATTTCTTCCAGGCCGACGGCCCGGGCTGGCAGGAGCGGATCAATGCGGCGTTGAGGAAGGTGAGTGGGAAGTAGGGGGTAAGATCGTCAGTGTATTGAGCGGCATGAGTGACGCTATACCACTAACGTGCATGAGCCAAGGCTATCGGACAATTCGTTCCAATTCCGCCACCAAAGTAAAAGACGCGTCAAAATATTGCTTTAACGCATTTGGTCCGAGGCTTTGTCCGCCACCATGCGCGATAGAGTTTCTCACTGAGTAACAGGAATCGATGCCTTCACGAACTCTTTCGTTATCCGCGATGAACTGCTCGAATTGCCTGCCCCAATCAGAGTCAAATTTATACATCAGTTGCTGAATATTCTCGCAGTCGTAATTTCTCCCTGCCTTGAAATATCCTTTCAAAAAAAGAGAGACGCGAGGCTGAGAGCTGCCGCCCACCTTCTCTATGACAATATGCTCAACGCATCGTTCTAGGTTTCCGCAAATGAGAACGCTGCCGAGCTTGCAGAGATAAGACGCCATCTTCTCATCCAGGCCTTTTGTGCTGGCCGATAGGACAAGTTTTTCAAGTTCGACAAAGCGTCTTTCAATTTCGAAGCGCAACTATATGCTCTTGAATGCCGAAATTGCTTCTTTCTGTCTGGTTTCTACCGTGTCCTCACGGGCCGTCGCTCGCTCACACGCTCGCAAGAAGTCTTTGTCCTTAAAAAGTTTGTCGTAAGCGGCGGCGAATTTCTTAGGATCTGGAGCCGATTTTTGCGCCGATAATCGCGCAGCGAGCCCAACCATCACGGCTTCAAATGCAGCAGCGTTCAGCGCCCGCGACGGCCTGAAAGCCTTGTTTCCGTACACTTCATTTATTAACGCAATCGAGTCCACAAAGAGTTTCTTTAGTCTTTCGACGTCCTTCTTCTGAAGCTCCTTGTCTGCGAACTCATTCAGGAATTCGCGCATTGGCGCCTTGTATTCGGTGCGCTGATCGAACATTGCGAGCGCACGCAGTACGAGCTCCTGATCTTTTAGTCGACGATTCTTCTTTTCCCCAAAAATAGAGCGCCAGTCCTTGTTGTCATTAAGGTCGCGCGTCAGCTCCATCGACGGGCCTTCACTGATGCAATTGCGAATTTCTTGCGGCGATAGCCGCATCCCACCAGAGTTTATTCGCTCAAAGACGAAATAGAGGCTTTTGAGCTGGTCTTTAGGCTCATCTTGCTGGAAGATCGTCGCGTGTACGATTGAATCGTCAAGTTTCAACTGTTCTGAAGGGGATAGATCTTTGTAGGCTAAGCCTTCCCATTCATCTCGAACGCCAATTAATTTGAAGGCGCGATCAATAAATAATCCCGAGTGAAAATATTGAAGCGTGCGGAGCCTCTGCTGGCCATCAACTACCAGATGCCTGCTAGTTTTTGCTTCCTTGTATAGAAAAATGCCAGGAACAGGCAGTCCCATGAGCAGGGATTCGATAAAACGAGAAGCGTGACGTTGAGACCAGACAAACTGGCGCTGAAACGGGGGCACAAAGAACGCGTTGTCGTTGAGTCGTTTTACTATGGTCTCAACCGGGTAATCTGCCCCATAGCTGGTAATCGAAAATTGAAGGCTAGTTGAGCCTTCCTTTTCGCTCTCGTCGTCGACCCCCTCTTTGAGGTCAATCTCATAGTCATCCTCGTACTCGACGGGGGTCAGCTCTTTCTTCTTCGCCATAATTTAAATTTTCCCCATGACATGCCCACAGGTATCTTTAGCATTTAATGGAGTCTTCGGCGACCAAGGCTTTCATCCCCTCGGCTCGCGGGCTCTTGGAGCGCTCAATGCCATTCGCGCCTGGACCATAAGGTAGTAAGGCTACAGCGCCCTATTGCTCTCCTTCACCAACCCCGCATTCTTCGCGTGGTGCTCAGCTTCCGACGACGATCCCGTCGCCTTCAGCGTCTCGACCTTGTCCGCCGCGACATACACCTGCTGGCCCATGGCGTTGAACTTGTCGGACATTTCCTTCATGCCGGCTTCCGCCGTGGAAAGGCCCAGCGCCGCCTTCTCATTATCGCCCAGGCTCGCCGCATAATCCCGCACATCCTGCGTGATCTTCATCGAGCAGAACTTCGGGCCGCACATCGAGCAGAAATGCGCCACCTTGTGAGCGTCCTTCGGCAGCGTTTCGTCGTGATAGGCGCGCGCGGTGTCGGGATCGAGGCCGAGGTTGAACTGGTCCTCCCAGCGGAAGTCGAATCGCGCGCGGCTTAGCGCGTCGTCGCGCAGCTGCGCGGCGGGGTGGCCCTTGGCGAGGTCGGCGGCGTGCGCCGCGATCTTGTAGGTGATGACGCCTTCCTTGACGTCGTCGCGGTCGGGCAGGCCGAGATGCTCCTTCGGCGTCACGTAGCAGAGCATGGCGCAGCCGAACCAGCCGATCATGGCGGCGCCGATGCCGCTCGTGATGTGGTCGTAGCCCGGCGCGATGTCGGTCGTCAGCGGCCCGAGGGTGTAGAACGGCGCCTCGCCGCATTCCTTGAGCTGCTTGTCCATGTTGATCTTGATCTTGTGCATCGGCACATGGCCGGGGCCCTCGATCATCACCTGGCAGCCCTTGTCCCAGGCGACCTTGGTGAGTTCGCCGAGCGTCTCGAGTTCGGCGAACTGCGCGCGGTCATTGGCGTCGGCGATCGAGCCGGGGCGCAGGCCGTCGCCGAGCGAGAACGACACGTCGTATTTGCGCATGATGTCGCAGATTTCCTCGAAGCGCTCGTAGAGGAAGCTCTCCTTGTGTCGGCTCAGGCACCACTTCGCCATGATCGAGCCGCCGCGCGACACGATGCCGGTGACGCGGTTCGCGGTCAGCGGCACGTAAGCCAGGCGCACGCCGGCATGGATGGTGAAGTAATCGACGCCCTGTTCGCATTGCTCGATGAGCGTGTCCTTGTACACTTCCCAGTCGAGCTTGACGGGATCGCCGTTCACCTTCTCCAGCGCCTGATAGATCGGCACGGTGCCGATCGGCACCGGCGAGTTGCGCAGGATCCATTCGCGGGTGTTGTGGATGTTGCGGCCCGTGGACAGGTCCATCACCGTGTCGGCGCCCCAGCGGATCGCCCACACCATCTTCTCGATTTCCTCTTCGACGGAGGACGTGACGGCCGAGTTGCCGATATTGGCGTTGATCTTCACGAGGAAGTTGCGGCCGATGATCATCGGCTCGAGCTCGGCGTGGTTGATGTTGGACGGGATGATGGCGCGGCCGCGCGCGATCTCGTCGCGCACGAATTCCGGCGTGATGAAAGCGGGCACGGACGCGCCGAAGCTCTCGCCATCGGCGATCGCGGCCTGGGCGCGATCGAGCATCTGCTTGCGGCCGAGGTTCTCGCGCTCGGCGACGTAGATCATTTCCTTGGTGATGATGCCGGCGCGGGCGAATTCGTACTGCGTCACCGGGGCGTCGGCGACGGCGCGCCACGGCTTCGGCGTGTTGGGGAAGTTGCGCGCGAGGTGCTTGCCGGTGACATTGCCGTTGTCCACGGGCTGGATCGGCCGGCCTTCATATTCCTCGACGCCGCCGCGCGCCTTCACCCATTCGATGCGCGCGCGGGGCAGGCCTTTCTCGACGTCGATGCCGACATTGTCGTCGGTGTAGGGGCCGGTGGTGTCGTAAACAGGCAGCGGCGGCTCGCCGGAGGCGGCCGACAGCGCGATGGCGCGGTGCGGCACCTTCAGATCGGGCGCGGCGGCCGGCGAGGAATAGACCTTGCGCGAGGCGGGCAGGGGGCCGGTCGTGACCTTCGGCGTGACGAGATCGGCGGCGGTGATCGGCTTGTTCATGACTTCAACTCCCTGCGCTGGCTTCGCGGCTGTTCGGCCACATAGCCCTTGAATGTGAGAATGCCGCCGGCGATCAGAAAGATGACCGCCAGCACGGCGACGACACGTGGATTGCCGGTGGCGCCGACGAAGCGAACGAGATCGGGCGCGAAGATGCGGAACACACCCATCGCGGTCAGCAGCCAGCCGAGGCCGGTGACGAGGCTGCGCCAGTCGGGCGTCCAGCGCGGATGCGCGTTGAGAATGGCGAGGCCGGCGGTCAGCCCGAGCACGCCGGACAGCGCGACCAGCGCGCTGTTGCCGAGCAACTGCCGGCTTATTTCGGTGTAAGCAGCTCCATTGATGAGCGCGCCAATGGCGAGCACGACCATTACCGGGCCGGCGATCCGCGCGATCAAATGCGACGTCTGCATCGAATTGTCCTGTCCCTTCGCCGGCATGACCCGGATCAGGTTCAAAGGGACTCTCTCAGCCCGGCCATTCTGCCGGGCACCCCTCGGAATGGACGTAATCTAGGCCGGTGCGGGGGCGTGTCAATCCGGCCGGCGCTTTTGTTCCAGTCCATTTACCCTCGGTTATGGCTTGGCGGCTCTAATGATCGGGCCGCACCGGACATCCGCACCGGTTTTGGGGGCTTTTGCCGTGGCCTACCCGTCCGCCGACACTCGACGAACCGCACTGCCCGCGCTGCGCGCGCTGCCGGCGCATATCGCCTGGCCGCTCATCGTCGCGGCGCTCATCTACGTGATGTTATTGGCGCTGGGCGGCAAGCTGCTCAACGACGCCGACACCTATTGGCAGATCGCGCTCGGCGACTGGATGATCGCCAACCATGCCGTGCCGCATATAGATACGTTCTCCTGGACGGTCGCCGGCGCGCCGTGGATATCGAGTCAGTGGCTGGCGCAGGTCATCTTCGCCGCCATGTACGGCGCGCTCGGCTGGAGCGGCGTCGTCACCGTGAGTGCACTGGCGATCGCCTCGGCATTCGGTCTGCTCCCCTATTATCTGATGCGGCACCTCGCGCCGATGCCGGCGCTGGTGCTGGTGATGGCGGCCTTCGTGCTTGCCGCACCGCATATGCTGGCGCGACCGCATGCGCTGGCTCTGCCGGTGATGGTGCTGTGGGTCGCGGGGCTGGTGCGAGCGATCGACGAGAGGCGCGCGCCGTCATTCTGGCTGCTGCCGCTGATCGCGCTGTGGGCCAATCTGCACGGTGGCTTCACCTTCGGGCTGATGCTGATCGCGCCGGTCGCGCTCGAGGCGCTCATTAATGCGCGCGCCGAGGAGCGCGTGCGCGTCCTCACACGCTGGGCGCTGTTCGGCATTGCCGCCCTCGCGGCGGCTTGCATCACGCCTTACGGCCCGGAGTCGTTGCTCGTCACGCGACGCATTCTCGGCCTTGGTCCGGCGCTGGCGCTGATCGGCGAGTGGCAGCCGGAAAATTTCGCCAGGCTCGGCGGGCTGGAACTGGTCCTGCTCGGCGCCATCGGTTTTCTCCTGTATCGCCGCATCACGCTGCCGCCGGTGCGTATCCTTGTCGTGCTCGGCCTCGTGCACATGGCGCTGAGCCAATCGCGCAATGGCGAGATGCTGGGTCTGGTCGCGCCGTTGTTCATGGCCGCGCCTTTGGCGCCCCAGCTCGGCCGCCATATCGCTGGCGATGCGAGGACACTCTATACGGCGGTTGCGGCCGCGTTGATGCTTTTCGCCGTGGCGATGAGCATCGTGCTGCCGCTGTCGCTGCGTTACGAACCGCGCGCCGACGTGTCGCCGGCCGGCGCCGTCGCTGCGGTGAAAGCGTCAGGACGAACGCATCTACTCAATTCATACGATTTCGGCGGCTATCTGATCGCGCAGGGCGTCAAGCCTTTTATCGACGGCCGCACGGAGCTGTACGGAGCCGACTTCTTCCTGCGCCACGACGCGGCGGTGAACCTGAAGAATGTCGCCGTGTTCGACGACCTGATGCGCGCACGCGACATTGACGTCACCATGCTGGCGCCGTCGGCGCCGGCCGTCGGCTTGCTCGACCGCATGCCGGAATGGCAGCGCGTCTATGCCGACGACTTCGCGGTAGTTCATGTGCGGACACAAACCACGCGCTGAGCGCGTGGCATGTCTTTTGACATAGTTGCCGCTTCACAATTTCGGCGGATTCGCGCTCAAAATTGATCGTCATCCTTTACAGCGTTGGGGGGCGCAAACAGGGCGTGGCCGAAAGCGGCCGCGGCAATATTCATATGTCCATGGTTCTGCGCGACGGCATCGGCCGGCTGGAAACCACCAGCCGCGTGACCCTTGCCATCCTGTCGCTGGCGAGCGGCGTCTATACTTATCTCGGCGTGCGCGATCTGCTTAATGGCGACGCCACCATCGTATTTTTCGCGGCGGTGATTTATTCCGCCGCGGTGTCGGTCGGTATCTACGCCTTCTGGCTCTTCCTGATGCGCTTCCTGCCGCACATCCGCGAGCGCTCCAACCGCGCGCTGCTGTTCGGCTGCATGGGTTTGGGCGCGGTGATGATTGTCGCCATGTCGTCGTGGCTCAATGCCTCGGCGCTGGCCGGCGCGGCGGCAATCCAGCAGCATCTCGCCGTGATGACGCAGGGCTACACCCGCGATCTTGACCGCGCCCATAACAACGCGCTCGCCGCTCAGGGGCTTTTGCCTGACATCCAGATGGCCTCGACGAGGTTTTCGCGTCTCGCCGACGCCGAGCGTAGCGGCTCGCTCACCGGCACCGCTGGCTCCGGCACCGTGGTGCAACTGCTCACCCAGATGGCGAACCAGCTCGATAATCTCGGCAAGGAGGTCGCCGGCTCCGCCGACAAAGTGACGGCGCTGTACGCGCAAGGCGGCAAGCATCTGGAGAAGATGCGCGAGCTTGTCTCCGATCGTGGTCCGATCAATGCGCGCAGTGACGCCTTCGGCAAGGAGGCGATGAACCTGATGGGCGTCATCGCCAAGCTGCAGCAGACTTCGGTGGCGCCATCGGTGAAGCGTGCGGCCGATGGCCTGATCGCCGGCTTCATCGCGCCGGCCGCGGGCGGGCGCGGCGATCTCGCCGAGCGGCAGACTTCGGTGGTCGGCAAGGTGGAGCAGGCGGTCGATGCGCAGGCCAAGGCCTTGTCCGGCGCGGCCGAGAAGATCCTCGATACGCCGGCGGTCGAGCCGCAGCGCTTCCAGTCCTTGTCCACCGCCGAGGCGGTGGTGCGCTACGCGGGCGATTTCCTGCCGAGCTGGGCCGGCGCGATCTCGATCGATCTGTTGCCGGCGGTGCTGGTGCTGATCCTCTGTGTGGTCGAAGGCTCCATTCGCGGCAGCGACGAGCCGATCGCCGCCGACAGCATGACGGCGGGCCAGATGCTGGCAGCGCTGCGGCTGGCGCGCGACATCGAGCGCACGCACGCCGAGCTCAATGCGGCGTCCGATTTGCCCAAGCGCGCGGCCGAGGCGGATGCCCCGCTACAGCCGGCGGCGGCCCCCGACGACGAGAACGTCACCGCGCTGGCCACCGCGCGCGCCGGCAAGAAAGGCGAGGCGTGATGACATCGCTCAAGGCAGCGATGACGCGCTGGCGCGACGGCAGGCCGGACGACGATCTGCTGCGCTGGCTTTATCGCGGCCTGATTGCCGCGACCGTTGTGGTGCTGGTGCTCGATTATGGCGACATCCGCAAGCTTGCGGAGTCGAATGCATCGGTGGCGTCGCCGTCGTTCGACGACCCGCTCGACCGTCCCGCCGCCGAGCCGCTGCCGCAAACCAGGCGCGCGCCCGATCGCCGCGCGCCGCCGGTGCGCGAGAGCGAAGCGCTGAAGAATGCGATGACGTTTGAACTGGCTGCCGACGGCCGGCTCGAGGCTTACGGCACCATCACGCCGGGCACCGCGCAACGTTTCGCCGATGAGGTCGGCAAGCGCGGCACTTATGTAAAGACCGTGGTGCTGCGCTCGCCGGGCGGCTCGGTGCAGGACGCGCTGGCGATGGGGCGGCTCATCCGCGACAAGGGCTTCGCTACCGAAGTCGAGAGCGGCCGCTACTGCGCCTCGTCATGTCCGCTGGTGTTCGCGGGCGGCGTCGAGCGGCGTGCGGCGACGAAGGCGGCGATCGGCGTGCATCAGGTGTCGGCGGCGCGCAGCGCCGGTCTCACCGGGGACGACGCCATGCGCAATGCGCAGGCGATCTCCGCGCAGTGCCAGAAGTATCTGCGCGCGATGGGCATCGATCTCGGCGTCTGGGTCCATGCGATGGAGACGCCGCGGGATGAACTCTATTATTTCACGTCGGCCGAACTGACCGAGCTCAAGCTGGCCACGACGGTCGCGGACGCAGCCATAGCGAAGGGGCGGCCACAGCGGCCCAATTGATGAGACTTCGGTCGCTATCTGATGGCGCGGGGCATCAAGCCGTTCATGGACGGACGCGCAAACTCAATGGCGCCGACGCCGCCCAGCGGCGACCCCGTCGCGGCTCAGTAGCAGTTCTCTCGCGACACGCGGTGATAGCTGCCATCGCGATATTTGCGCCAGCAACGGCCATCGTACCAATAGTACCGGCCGCGGGGCTCCATCTGCGAACCGATCGCGGCCCCGGCGGCGGCGCCGATGATGCCGCCGGCGACAGCGCCGCCGGCCTTGCCGGTCGCAGCGCCGCCGACGATCGCGCCGATACCGCCGCCGATGATCGCGCCGCCGATGGTATTGTTTTGCGCCGTCGCCTGCCTCAGGGGCACCAAAGCGAGCAACGCCAAAACAGCGAGAATGCCGACCTTACGAACCATGGATCTGACCCTCCGAAACCCGTCCGTTGAGGTTTGTAGAGCATATCCTGGCCGCCGATCAAATCGCCTGCAGCCGAACTACATCCTCGGCAGTTGCGTCACCGCTACCCGCGCGGAGCCTTCGGCTTCGGCGATGACCCGCAAGGTGTTCGAGTCGAAGGCGATGCCGTTGAGCCGCAGGCTGTTGATCGCTGTGTCGACCGTGACGCCCTGGCCGGCCTGGCGGAAATCGGCCATGGCCTCGCCGATCTTCTTTCTGGCGTCGGCAAGGAACGGCGTCAGATCGATCACCGCGTTGTCGGCCAGCGCCTGGGTAAGATAGGGCATGGCCGCGCGCGCCGCAGTGCCAAGCAGGCCGTAAGCCGCTTCCGATTCCACCGCCAGCGTGATGTCGGTGAGGCGCAGCACCTGGGTCTGCGGATCGAGCTTCGGCACGCCCCAGATGTCGACGTCGGCCTGGGCGCCGAAACCGAACCAGCTCTTCCTCTCACGCGCCTTGACGCGCAGCGAGATCAGCAGCCGATCATTGGCGGCGGCGAGCGAAGCGCGAAGCACTTCGACTTCGACCGACGAGTTCGGATCGTCGGGGAATGTCTTGCCCTTGAGTTGCGCGTTGATGAGCTTGTTGAGCTCGGTGAACGGCACGTCGATCGGTACGCCGACGACGAGCTTGCCGTTCTCCATCGGCGGCACGAGTTCGAGTGTCTGCGGGAAGGGGCAGGCCGGCTTGGTCGCCTGCGCGGTGATGCGCGTCTCGGCCTGCACGCCGACGACCAGCGTGAGATTGCGCGCGTCGATCTGCGGCTGCGCCGCGGCGGCACGCACCGGCTTCATCTCCAGCCACAAAGCCGGCAGGCCGGTATCGCCGCCGCCGAGCGGGATCGAGCGGCACATTTTCGCCCACTGCTCGCGCGCGGTGACTTCGATGATCGGATCGTTGCGGATGCGGCCTTCGAAATTGGCGACCTGCTGATTGACCTGCTGCTCGATCAGCGGCTTGGCTTCGCCGGCCATGTTGAGGCGGATGCCGGCGATATTGATCGCGCTGTCGGCGACGTTGATCTGCGCCGCAAGATTGGGATTGACGCGCCAGTTGGCGGCGAATTCGGGCCGCGAACGCACGGTCACCTGGCTGCGCAGTTCGATGTTCTGGTCGAGCGCCTTGCCGGCAAGGCCGCCGATGGCCTTGTTGAGATCGCCGCCGAGCGCGCCGCCGCCGAGCAGGCCGCCGAGCGCGCCGGCAACGCCGCCGGTCAAGTTGCCGGCCGCGGCGCCCAGTTGCCCGGTGATATGGAGGTTGCCGGTCAGCGCGGTGCTGACGGTGAGTTCGCCGGCGCGGCCGTTGACCGCCATATTGCCGCGATTGACGGTGAGGCCGAGGTCGGCCTTCTGCAGCAGGCCGCTGACCGGGTTGCCGCTCTGGCCGGAGAAATTGCGCGGCGTCGAGGCCTCGATCGAGCGCTGGATGGCGTCGAGCGTGATGGCGACCGGCGCGATGACATAAGACGGTCGCGACAGCGCCGGCAAAGGCGGCAGCGGCTCGAGCTTGGCGGCAACGCGGCTGGCCTGATTGGCCGGCGGCAGGAAGCGGTCAAGCGCCCACAAGGTGGCGGCAAAGAACAGCGCAACGACAACAAGCGCCCCGATCATCAGGCGAAAGCGGCGCGAGCGCCCGAACAACCGCAGCGGAGCGGTGATGACATAGAAGATGGCGTCGAAAATGCGTCCCACCGGCCAAGTCCTCACGATTCGTGAACCTGGGCGATGTTAGGCCGCACGGCAGCGTTGCGCCAGCGCGGCGGCACGCCGCGTGGCGCTTGCGAAGCCTTCGCTCTTCGTCACGGCTCGGCAGGCGCGACGGCGTCGATCCTCGCGTTCAGCGCCTTCTCCGCGGCGGCCACCTTGGGCTTGCGCAGCCGCAGATAGATCTGCGTCGCGACCAGACTGAACGCCAGCGATACGAACACGAGACTGATCGGGTGCCGCAGGAAGACGGTGAGGTCGCCGCGTTCGATCATCATGGCGCGGCGGAAGTTCTCCTCGAAGCGCGGGCCGAGCACGAAGCCGAGCAGGATCGGCGCCGGATGGAAGTCGAGCAGCAGCAGGATGTAGCCGACAAGCCCTATCACCACCGTCTCGCCGACCTGGAACATGTCGTTGTTGGTGGAATAGACGCCGATGCAGAGGAAGAACATCGCGCTCGGGTAGAGATACTTGTAGGGGATCGCCAGCAGCTTCACCCAGATGCCGATCATCGGCACGTTGAGCAGCACCAGCATGATGTTGCCGATCCAGAACGAGGCGATCAGGCCCCAGAAGATATCGGGATGCGTGCGGATGAGCTGCGGGCCGGGCACGACGCCCTGAATCATCAGCGCGCCGAGAATGAGCGCCATCACCGCGTCGCCGGGGATGCCGAGGCTCATGGTCGGGATGAAGTCGCCTTGCACCGATGAGTGCGTCGAGGCTTCCGGCGAGGCGACGCCCTCGATCATGCCGGTGCCGAATTTCTCCGGGGTCTTGGAGATTTTCTTCTCGGTGGCATAAGCGATGAAGGAGGCGATGGTGGGTCCGGTACCGGGGATCAATGCGCACAGGCTGCCGACGAGCGTGCCGCGGAACATCGCCGGCCAGGCGCGCCGCAATTCCTCTCGCGTCGGCTTGAGATCGCGCAGCCCGACCCTGGTGTAGCTGGTGTTGACCGCGGTGATCTGGTTCACGCTCTTCATGAACTCGGCGATGCCGAACAGGCCGAGCGCCAGGCCGACGATCTCGATGCCGTCGAGCAGGTTCGGCAGGCCGGCCGTGAAACGCGGCATGCCGGTGTCGAGATCGCTGCCGACAATGCCGAGCGTCAGCCCCAGCAAAGTCATGGCGATGCCCTTGAGCGGCGAGCCACGCGCCAGTGTCGAGCCGGCGAGCAGGCCGAGGAACATCAGGGCGCAGATTTCCGACGGCCCGAACTCCAGCGCCACCTTCACCAGCACCGGCGACAGAAAGATCATCTCGGTGATGCCCCACGACGCGCCGATGAATGAGGCGATCACGGTGATGCCGAGCGCGGCGCCGCCGCGGCCCTGTTTGGTGAGCGGAAAGCCGTCGAGGCAGGTGACGGCGTGCGGCGGATGGCAGGGCAGGTTGAGCAGGATCGAACAGATCGCGCCGCCATATTGCGCGCCATAGAACACGCCGGCGAGCATCAGGATGGCGCCGACCGGCTTGATGCCGAAGGTGAGCGGCAGCAGGATCGAGATGGTGGCGAGCGGGCCCATGCCCGGCAAAACGCCGACCATGTTGCCGATCAGCACGCCGATGAAGCACCACATGATGTTGTGCGGCTCGAGCGCGACACCGAAGCCGAACCAGAGATCGGAAAGCGCGGACTGGATCATCAGACGCCCCAGCGCACGAGCGGGAAGCTGAGCTTGAGCACCAGCGAGAACACCACGCAGCCGACCACCGTGATGATGGCGGCGAGAATGGCGGCTTCCTTCACGCTCGAGGAGCGCTCGCCCAGCGCCGCGACAAAGACGCAGCCGAAGGTCGCGGCGGCGAGGCCGAAGTATTGACCGAGCACGATGAAGGCGATCGGGCCGGCCAGAATGCAGGCCCAGCCACGCCATTCGCGTTGCGCCGGCAGGATGGTTTCGTCGGGATCGCGCTCGGCGACGATGGCGTTGCCGAGGATCAGCATGCCGACCAACGTCATGGCGACGCCGA
Organism: Pseudolabrys sp.; assembly: GCA_035556455.1. Classification (GTDB taxonomy): domain Bacteria; phylum Pseudomonadota; class Alphaproteobacteria; order Rhizobiales; family Xanthobacteraceae; genus Pseudolabrys. The sequence continues at coordinate 8,425 of DATMEX010000030.1, read as the reverse complement.
GCATCAGCGGAAACATGCCGGGGCCCATCTGGGTCAGCGTGCCGAGCCGATAGTTGGCATAACTGTTGAGAGAAATCGCTGCGCCAAGCAGCGTCATCAGGACGCCGGCATAGACGTCGCGCTTTTTCAATTGCTCGGCGAACAAGATAGACCCTCCCTGCGTCGTTCTGACGCACCCTAGGAAATGGTCAATTGCCGCGCAACGAGGAAGTTTTGGTCCGGTGGGCCGTCAGCGGTTGCCCATCCGGTGCAACTTCAGCACGGTCCAGACAGTGTCGCTCGCCGGCGTGGCGATGCCCAGCTCGCGGCCGAGTGCGCGCACCTTGCCGGACAACCAGTCGAGCTCGAGGCGGTTGCCGCGTTCGAGATCGTGCGCCATGGACGCCTTCATGCCGGGTTCGATACTGCCGGTGATCTGCGCCATGCGCTCGTCGATGATCGACCGATCAAGCGCGACGCCTTTGGCGCGGCCGACGGCATAGGCTTCCTCCATCAGTTGCTTGACGAAGGCGAGCAACTCGGGGTCGGCGGCGATCGGGCCGATGGATGAGCGCAAGGTCGCGGTCGCGCCCGACATGGCGGTGAGAAAGATGAACTTCTTCCAGCGCTCCGCCGTGATGTCCGGCGACAGGCCGAGATCGAGACCGGCCGCTGTGCCGGCGGCGACGAACTGATCGAGCGTCGCATCGGCGTTCTTGTCCGCTCGGCCGAACGACATCTTGGTGAAGGTGCTGGTGTGCCTGATGACGCCGGGCGCCGCGATGGTGGTGGCGATGTAAGTGACGCCACCGATGGTCTGCTCGGCGCCCAGGATCGGCGCGAGGCGCTCGGCGCTGTCGATGCCGTTCTGCAAGGTGATGACGCGCGTTGCATCCGTCACCATCGGCTTGGTCAGCTCGGCGGCCTTTTCGGTGTCCCATAGCTTGACGGCGAACAGGACGACATCGACCGGGCCGACAGCTTTCGGATCGTCGGTGACGTTGACCTTGGGCAGATGCAGGTCGCCATGCACGCTCTCGATCTTGAGGCCATTCGCCTTGATGGCCGCGAGGTTGGCGCCGCGTGCGATAAAGAAGACGTCGTGACCGGCGGCGGCCAGCCGCGCGCCGAAGTAACCGCCGACGGCGCCCGCCGCCATTGCCGCAATACGCATGAATAGGCTCCCGCGATTGAACTGCGGTTCCCTATAACACGCGCGGACAAAAAAGAGCCCGGCAGAACCGAAGGTCTGCCGGGCAGTTTTGGGAGGTTCAGTCAGTTAGAAATCGAAACGATTAGTAGAGGCCGCGCGGACGAATGGTCTCCCAGGTCCGCTCGGCGCGGCCCTGATCGGCCGAGGCGAAGGAGGACGCGGCTTCGTCCGAAATCGCCGTGACATTCTGCGGGGCGCTGTTGCGACGAGCGCGGGCTTCCGTGGTCTGCGGCAGCACGACGACCTTGGCACCGGGCTTCACGCGCTCATAGAGGTCGATCACGTCTTCGTTGGTGAGGCGGATGCAGCCCGACGACACGTTCTGACCGATGGTGGTCGGATCATTGGTGCCGTGAATGCGGTACATGGTGTTGCCGATATACATGGCGCGGGCGCCAAGCGGATTGCCGGGACCGCCGGCGGTGAAGCGCGGCAGATAAGGCTGGCGGGCGATCATCTCGGCCGGCGGATGCCAATCCGGCCACTCCGCCTTACGCGAAACCTGATTGACGCCCGACCAGGTGAAGCCTTCGCGGCCGACGCCGATGCCGTAGCGCATCGCCTTGCCGTTGCCGAGCACGAGATAGAGATAGGTGTTCGGCGTATCGACGATGATGGTGCCCGGCGCTTCGCGCGTCGAATAATCGACGACCTGGCGCTGCAGCCGGGGCTCGAGTTGCGCATCTTCGCTGCCGAGCTGGCTGTCGTACTGACTATCCTCGCTCTGCATCTGGCCCTGATAGGGAGCTTGCGGAGCAATCTGCTGTTGCAGCGGCGGCGCATAAAAAGCGTAGCTCTGCTGGGCCTGCGCGGCGCCGGTCAGGACGAAGCCGGCGATCAGCGCCGCGAGCGAAATGACGGTGTTACTCTTGTTGAGCATCTTACCCTCCGACCACGAAGTGTCGTGACATTCGTGTATCGAACGGCGAGGGAGGTTCATGTGTTCCCAATCACAAATCGCTCACATTTCGGAGCGGATTGGAACCTCATGAAATTGCAGGCGTTTTCGTTGCCTTATTTTTGGCGGTGCCAGCCCACAATTGCGTCCGGAGCGCTGTCAGTCGACGCAAAGTAAGGCTTGATGTCGATGAGAGGCGTGCCGTCGAGGCAGTCGAGGCCGACCACATTGAGCCGGTTACCGTCGATATCGTTGAGCTTCACCACGCTCATGGCGATTGGATTGGGCCGCGCCGGCGAGCGCAGGGCGAAGGTGCCACGCTGGACGCCATAATGACCGGGCACCTGGCGCACCAGGTTTCGCGGCGCTTTGTCCATCCAGTACAGCAGGACGAGGTGGCTGCAGGTCTCGACCTCCTTGAGGCCCGGCACCCAGAGCGGATCGAGCTCGACGGTGCAGACCGCGTCGGATTCGCGGGCGTTCTTCGGGCAGTCCCTGCGCTCCTTCCAGGGCGTGCGGATGCGGCCGATGAAATAGACCCCGGCGTCGAAGGCGGCGGGCAGGTCGACAGTCACTTCGCCCTCGCGGACGCCGAAGTCGGGGTTTTTCGTCATTGTAGGCCCTCGGGGCGGTCGAAAAAGGGCTGCCGCCGGTAGCGTCGCCTTTACCACGCCCTGTGGGCTTCGGCCGCCGCCCTTGCGGCGACACATTTAACCGTATAAAGATATCCTTATATGGTGGGAAGGCGCCCCGGCGGGCGGTTGCCCATGAGAACCAGCAAATTTGGACCTATGCCCCAGACGCCGCAAACCCTGCTCGGCTTCGACCCGCTCAACACCGTCCTCAAGGCCGCGGGCGAGGAGACGCGCCTGCGTGTGCTGGCGCTGCTGGCCGAGGCTGAACTGACCGTTTCCGACCTCACCGACATTCTGCGCCAGTCACAGCCGCGCATCTCGCGCCATCTCAAGCTGCTGGTCGAGGCCGGGCTGATCGAGCGCTTTCGCGAGGGCACCTGGGCCTTCTTCCGTCTCGCCGAGCATGGCGGCGCTGCCGAAGTGGTGCGCTCGCTGCTCGACCATCTCAATCCCGCCGACCAGACCATCGCCCGCGACCGCGAGCGCCTGACCTCGGTGCGGCAGGCGCGCGCCGCCGCGGCGCAGGCCTATTTCCGCGAACACGCCGCCGACTGGGACCGCATCCGCAAGCTGCACGTCACCGACGAGGCCGTGGAAGCCGCGATCATCAAGGCGCTCGGCGACAAGCCGTTCCGATCGCTGCTCGATCTCGGCACCGGTACTGGACGTATGCTCGAACTCTTTGCGCCGCAGATCGAACGCGGCCTCGGTCTCGATCTGTCGCTCGACATGCTGCTGCTCGCGCGCGACCGGCTGGAGCGCGCAGGTCTGAAAAACTGCAGCGTGCGCCAGGGCGATCTCTACGACCTGCCGCTCGCCGACGACTCCTTCGACGTCATCATCCTGCATCAGGTGCTGCACTTCCTCGACGATGGCGGCCGCGCCATCAAGGAAGCCGCGCGCGTCTTGCGTCCCGGCGGCCGGCTGCTGGTCGTCGACTTCGCGCCGCATGAACAGGAATTCCTGCGCGAGCAGTTCGCGCATCGTCGCCTCGGCTTCGCGCCGGACACGGTGACGCAATGGATGGCGCAGTCCGGTCTCGAGCCGGTGATGCACAGGAGCCTCAAGCCCGAACCGGGCTCCGAGAGCAAGATCGCCGTATCGCTGTGGCTGGCGCGCGATGTGCGCGCGCTGATGGCGCAGCCGGCCAAGCGTGAGGTGGCGTGATGATCAGTCAGTTGCGGCCGTCCCGATTCATGCCCCCCGGTCATGAACGCATCGACGTCTCCTTCGAGTTCTTCCCGCCCAAGGACGAGGCGATGGAGAAGACCTTGTGGGACGCGGTGACGCGGCTAGCGCCGCTCAATCCTCAATTTGTCTCAGTGACTTACGGCGCCGGCGGCTCGACCCGCGAGCGCACGCACGCCACCGTCAAGCGCATCCTGACCGAAACCGCGCTGACGCCGGCCGCGCATCTGACCTGCGTCGCCGCCACCCGCGCGGATATCGACGCCATCGTACGAAATTACCACGACGCCGGCGTGCGCCATCTGGTGGCGCTGCGCGGCGATCCGATCACCGGCGCGGGCGACAAGTACACGCCGCATCCGGACGGCTATGAGAACGCCGCGGCGCTGGTCGAAGGCATCAAGCGCATCGCGCCGGATTTCGAGGTGTCGGTCTCGGCCTATCCCGAACGGCATCCGGACTCCCCGACGCTGGAAGCCGACATCGACATGCTCAAGCGCAAGGTCGACAACGGCGCGACGCGGGCGATCACGCAGTTCTTCTTCGAGAACGATCTGTACTTCCGCTATCTCGACCGCGTGCGGGCGCGCGGCATCGATATCCCGATCGTGCCGGGCATTCTGCCGGTGCAGAATTTCGGCGCGGCGAAGAACTTCGCGACCCGCGCCGGCGCTACCGTGCCGAACTGGCTGGCCGAACGCTTCGCCGGCCTCGACCACGATCCGGCGACGCGCAAGTTGATCGCCGCGGCGGTGGCGGCCGAACAGGCCATCGATCTGCTGGATCGCGGCATCACCTCGTTCCACTTCTACACCATGAACCGCGCCGATCTCGTCTACGCGATCTGCCATCTGCTCGGCCTGCGCCCGCAAGTGAAGGAAGCGGCGTGATGAGCGCCGCCCGCCGCCAATTCTTCTTCTCCCTCCCCCGCTTGCGGGGGAGGGTTGGGGAGGGGGCCATCGCAACCTAGTTTCGATTGCCGCTTCCCCCTCCCTGTCCCTTCCCCGCAAGCGGGGGAGGGGACGCCAGAACCGAAGTGCAGTGCTCATGTCGAACGCTAAATCCACCCGCTCTCTTCTCGCCGCCGCGATGCGCGAGCGCATTCTGGTGCTCGATGGCGCCATGGGCACGATGATCCAGGAGCTGAAACTGGACGAGCAGGGCTATCGCGGCGCGCGCTTCGACGCCTGGAACCGCGAAGTGCGCGGCAACAACGATCTCCTGAACCTGTCGCGGCCGCGCGCCATTCGCGACATTCACTACAAATACTTCAAGGCCGGCGCCGATATCGTCTCGACCAACACGTTCTCGTCGACGACGATTGCCCAGGCCGATTACGGCATGGAAGGCATCGCCTACGAGCTCAACGCCATGGGCGCGCGGCTGGCGCGCGAGGCGGCCAACGACGCCGAGGCCGAAGACGGCGTGAAACGTTTCGTTGCCGGCGCGCTCGGGCCGACCAACCGCACCGCGTCGATTTCGCCGGACGTGTCGAACCCCGGCTATCGCGCCGTGACCTTCGACCAGTTGCGCACCGCCTATGGCGAGCAGGTGCGCGGCCTCATCGACGGCGGCGCTGATCTTCTGCTGATCGAAACCATCTTCGACACGCTCAATGCCAAGGCGGCGATCTACGCCATCGAGGAAATCCTCGCCGAGCGCGGCCTCGATCTGCCGGTGATGATCTCCGGCACGATCACCGATATGTCGGGCCGCCTCCTGTCCGGCCAGACCCCGGCGGCGTTCTGGAACGCCGTGCAGCACGCGCGGCCGGTCACCGTCGGCCTCAACTGCGCGCTCGGCGCCAAGGAAATGCGCGCCCATATCGAAGAACTCGGCCGCGTCGCCGACACCTTCGTCTGCGCCTATCCGAATGCCGGCCTGCCCAACGAGTTCGGCTATTACGACGAGAGCCCGGAATACATGGCCGGGCTGATCGAGGAATTCGCGTCCGCAGGCCTCGTCAATGTCGTCGGCGGCTGCTGCGGCACCACGCCCGACCACATCGCCGCCATCGCCAGGGCGGTCAATGGCAAGACGCCGCGCGTGCTCCCTGAAATCACGCCGCAACTTCGCCTGTCGGGCCTCGAGCCCTTCGCGCTGACGCCGGAAATTCCCTTCGTCAATGTCGGCGAGCGCACCAACGTCACCGGTTCGGCCAAGTTCAAGAAGCTGATCATGGCCGGCGACTACACCACCGCGCTGTCGATCGCGCGCGACCAGGTCGAGAACGGCGCGCAGATCATCGACGTCAACATGGACGAAGGGCTTCTCGACTCCGAAGAGGCGATGAAGACCTTCCTCAATCTCATCGCCGCGGAGCCGGATATCGCCCGCGTGCCGGTGATGGTCGATTCATCGAAGTTCTCCGTGATCGAGGCCGGCCTCAAATGCCTGCAGGGCAAGGCGGTGGTCAACTCGATCTCGATGAAGGAGGGCGAAGAGGCTTTCATCGAGCACGCCAAGGTGGTGCGCCGCCACGGCGCCGCCGTCGTCGTCATGGCTTTCGACGAAAAGGGCCAGGCCGACACCTTCGAACGCAAGACTGAGATCTGCGCGCGCGCCTACGACATTCTGGTCAACAAGGTCGGCTTCCCGCCGCAGGACATCATCTTCGATCCGAACATCTTCGCCATCGCCACCGGCATGGAGGAGCACAACAATTACGGCGTCGATTTCATCGAGGCGACGCGCTGGATCAGAGCGAACTTGCCGGGCGTCCATGTCTCGGGCGGCGTGTCGAACCTGTCGTTCTCGTTCCGCGGCAATGAGCGCGTGCGCGAGGCGATGCATTCGGTGTTCCTGTATCATGCCATCAAGGCCGGCATGGATATGGGCATCGTCAATGCCGGGCAGATGGCGGTCTATGACGATCTCGATCCCGAGCTGCGCGAAGCCTGCGAGGATGTCGTCCTCAACAAGCGCCCGGATGCCGCCGAGCGGTTGTTGTCGCTGGCCGGCAAATTCCGCGGCGACGGCGCGGCGGCCAAGGTTGTCGATCTCACATGGCGCGAGCAGCCGGTCGAGAAGCGGCTCGCGCACGCCTTGGTTCACGGCATTACCGATTTCGTCGAGGCCGACACCGAGGAAGCGCGCGCCAAGTCCGCGCGGCCGCTCGACGTCATCGAAGGCCCGTTGATGGACGGCATGAACATCGTCGGTGACCTGTTCGGCTCCGGCAAGATGTTCCTGCCGCAGGTGGTGAAGTCCGCCCGCGTGATGAAGCAGGCGGTCGCATACCTCATGCCGTTCATGGACAAGGAAAAGGAAGAGCGCCGCGCTGCCGGCGGCGCCGAAGAGCGCTCGTCCAACGGCAAGATCGTCATGGCGACGGTGAAGGGCGACGTTCATGACATCGGCAAGAACATCGTCGGCGTCGTGCTCCAGTGCAACAATTACGAGGTCATCGATCTCGGCGTCATGGTGCCGGCGGCCAAGATCCTCGAAACCGCCAAAGCCGAGAAGGCCGACATCATCGGCCTGTCGGGCCTTATCACGCCGTCGCTCGACGAGATGTGCCATGTCGCGGCCGAGATGGAGCGTCAGGGCCTCGACCTGCCGCTGCTGATCGGCGGCGCGACGACGAGCCGCGTCCACACCGCGGTGAAGATCCACCCGAACTACCGGCGCGGGCAGGCGGTGTACGTCAACGACGCCAGCCGCGCGGTCGGCGTGGCGCAGGCGCTGATGTCGGCCGACAACAAGGCGGGCTATGTTTCCGATCTGCGCGCCGAATATCGCAAGATCGCCGACGCCCATGCCCGCGCGCAGGAGGACAAGGCGCGCCTGTCGCTTTCTGCGGCGCGCGCCAATGCGCCGAAGTTCGACTGGTCGGGCGCCTATGTGCCGCCGAAGCCCAGCTTCATCGGCGCGCAGGTGATGGCGGATTATCCGGTGTCCGATCTGGTCAGCGTCATCGACTGGACGCCGTTCTTCCAGACCTGGGAGTTGTCGGGTCGCTATCCGAACATTCTCGAGGACGAGACGGTCGGCGAGGCGGCGCGCTCGCTGCACAAGGACGCCAAGGCGATGCTGGACAAGATCGTCGCCGAGAAATGGTTCAAGGCGTCTTGCGCGTTCGGCTTCTGGCCGGCCAATTCGGTCGGCGACGATATCCATGTCTATGCCGACGAAAACCGCGATAAGCCGATCCAGGTGCTGCACGGCCTGCGCCAGCAGCTTGCCAAGCGCGAGGGCCGGTTCAACTCGTCGCTGTCGGACTTCATCGCGCCGCGTGACAGCGGCCTGAAGGACTACATCGGCGCCTTCACCGTGACCGCCGGCATCGGCGAGGATGTCATCGCCGAGCGCTTCAAGCGCGCCAATGACGATTACTCGGCGATCATGGTGTCGGCCTTGGCCGATCGCCTCGCCGAAGCCTTCGCCGAGCGCCTGCACCAGAACGTGCGCAAGGAGTTCTGGGGCTACGCGGCGAACGAGTCATTGTCGAACGACGATCTCATCGCCGAGAAGTATCAGGGCATCCGTCCCGCGCCGGGCTATCCGGCGCAG
>DATMEX010000029.1:0-25586 GCA_035556455.1 Pseudolabrys sp. | reverse complement strand
CCCGGAACGACAGTGCTCTTTCGTTCGTCACACAGGACGGCTATCACGGCCTGATTATCTGGAGGACTTTGACCATGGCCGACTGGCCCGTTTACGCCACCATTTCCGGACCGATCGTCATGGTCGGCCTGGGCTCGATCGGCAAAGGCACGCTGCCGATGCTTGAGCGGCATTTCAAATACGACAAGTCGCGCATGGTGGTGCTCGATCCCAAGGACGAGGGCCGCAAGGCGTTCTGCGAGAAGCACGGCGTTCGCTTCATCCAGCAGGGCCTGACCAAGGACAATTATCGCGACTTGCTGACGCCGCTGCTCACCGCCGGCAGCGGCCAGGGTTTCTGCGTCAACCTGTCGGTCGACACCGGCTCGGTGGACATCATGGAGTTCTGCAACGAGATCGGTGCGCTCTATATCGACACCGTCAACGAGCCGTGGCTCGGCTTCTATTTCGATTCGTCGAAAGGTCCGGAAGCGCGCTCGAACTACGCGCTGCGTGAAACGACGCTCGCCGCCAAGCGCGCGCGCAAGCCGGGCTCGACCACGGCCGTATCGTGCTGCGGCGCCAACCCCGGCATGGTGTCGTTCTTCGTCAAGCAGGCGCTGCTCAATGTCGCCGCCGACCTCAAGCTCAACGTGCCCGAGCCCAAGACCAAGGGCGAATGGGCCGACCTGATGCGCCAGGCCGGCATCAAGGGCATTCACATCGCCGAGCGCGACACGCAGCGCTGCAAGACGCCGAAGGAAGCCGAAGTGTTCGTCAACACCTGGTCGGTGGAAGGCTTCCTGTCGGAAGGCATGCAGCCGGCCGAACTCGGCTGGGGCACGCATGAAAAGTGGATGCCGGCGAACGCGCATACGCACGACACCGGCTGCGGCGCGGCGATCTATTTGATGCAGCCCGGCGCCAACACGCGGGTGCGCACCTGGTGCCCGACGCGCGGCGCGCAATACGGCTTTCTGGTCACGCACAACGAGTCGATCTCGATCGCGGATTACTTCACCGCGCGCGATGCCTCCGGCAAGGTGACGTACCGGCCGACCTGCCACTACGCCTATCACCCGGCCGACGATGCCGTGGTGTCGCTGCACGAGATGTTCGGCTCGGGCAAGATGCAGGAGAAGCATCACATCCTCGAAGAAGACGAGATCGTTGACGGCATCGACGAGCTCGGCGTGCTGCTCTACGGCCACGGCAAGAACGCCTACTGGTACGGCTCGCAGCTCTCGATCGAGGAGACGCGCGCACTGGCGCCGTATCAGAACGCCACGGCGCTGCAGGTGACGTCCTGCATCGTCGCCGGCATGGTGTGGGCGCTGGAAAATCCGAAAGAGGGCATCGTCGAAGCCGACGAAATCGACTTCCACCGCATTCTGGAAATCCAGCTGCCCTATCTCGGGCCGGTGAAGGGCTACTACACCGAATGGACGCCGCTCGCCGGCCGGCCGGGACTGTTCCCGGAGGACATCGACACGTCCGACCCGTGGCAGTTCAGGAACGTGCTGGTGAAGCAATGAAATAAAAAAGGCGGCCTGCGGGCCGCCTTTTTTTGTAGCCCGGATGGAGCGCAGCGAAATCCGGGGACCTAGTAACTGTCGATTCCCGGATTGCGCTGCGCTCCATCCGGGCTACGGGCATCGCGTCCGGGGCAAGTTCTTTTAGAGCGTCAGCACCCGTGCATCGCCCTGCTCGGTGCCGAAAGCGAGCACCTGGCCCTCGGCGCTCCAGGCCAGCGCGCTGACGCTTTGACCATCGGCCTCGCGCGCGAGAATGAGCGCGCCGTCCTCGAGACGCACCATCAGCACCGTGCCATCGGCGAAACCGGCGGCGCAGACCGGCTGCTTGGGATGACAGGCGACACGCGTGCAGCGCGACGGCGACGGCGCATACATGGTCGGCTGCTTGCCCATCGGACCATCCTTGCCGTCGAACGGCCAGAGGATGAGCTGTTCGGAGCCGGAGGTCGCCAGCAGGCCGCCATCATGCGACCACGAGATCGACCGCACGCGCGCCGAATAGCCGGACATGCGCATGTGCTTGGCATCGGCGAGACGCCAGCCGTGCAAGGTTGGCTCCTGCATCTGGGTGATGAGGAAGCGGCCGTCCGGACTCACCGAGGCGCCGAGATGCGAGCCCTTCCATTCCAGCACTTCGGGCTTGGCGCCCGCCGCATTGGGAAACCACAGCGACACGCCATTGTAATGCGCAACCGCCAGGCGGAAGCCTTTCGGGAAAAATGCGAGCCCACCGACCGTGGAGGCCGCCTGGAATTCGCGCACATCGCCCTTGCCGGTTTTGACACGCGCGATCTTGCCGGTGGACCACGCCACGGCGCCATCGGGACCGAGCGCGACCTGATCGATCCAGCGCTTGCGCTCATCGGTGGCGAGGGTTTCGACGTTGCCGTCGCGATCGGTCGCGACCAATTTTCCGTCATCGCCGCCGGTGACGATGCGCGACGGCTCGGCGGCGCTGGCGAGAATGCCGCCGTCATGGACGGCGACGCGCGTGCGCTTTTCAGCCGGCGCGAACAGCAGCGCCTCTTCGCCGAGGACGAAGACCGGCGTCTGGCGCAGGAAGTGCACGCCGACGATAGTCGAGCCTTCGGCTTCGGGAACGATACGCGCGCGATCCGCGAGCGTGAACATGGTGGAGGTTGCGTCGGTCATACTGAACGACCTAAGCCACGCAGCTCTCGAAGCCCTTGCGGATTTTCTCTTCCGGCAGATGGCGGCCGATGAACACGGCGCGGCTGATGCGCGCCTCGCCGTCCTTCCATTTGCGCTGGTGGTCGCCGTCCAGGATCATGTGCACGCCCTGGAACACGAAGCGCTCGTCGTCGTCCTTGAACGACAGGATGCCCTTGCAGCGCAGGATGTCCTTGCCCTCGGTCTGCACCAGTTCCTGGATCCACGGGAAGAACTTGTCCGGGTTGAGCGGCTTCTCCGACGACATGGAAATCGATTGCATTTCCTCGTCGTGATAGTGCTTGAGGCCGTGATGGTGATGATGGCCGTGATCGTGGCCATGGTCGTGATGATGATCGTGGTCGTGGTCGTCCGCCGTCAGGAATTCCGGCTCGATTTCGAGAATGCGGTCGAGATCAAAGGCGTTGCGGCCGAGCACGTCCTTGATGGCGACCTGCGCGCGTTCGGTGCGGTGCATGGTGGCGTAAGGATTGATGCCGCGGATTCGCGCCTCGACCTCGTCGAGCTCGGCGGGCGTCACGAGATCGGTCTTGTTGAGCACGATGACGTCGGCGAAGGCGATCTGGTTCTTGGCTTCCGGCGCGTCCTTGAGGCGGTCCTTGAGCCACTTGGCGTCGGCGACCGTGACGACGGCGTCGAGCTTGGTCTTGGCGCCGACATTCTCGTCCATGAAGAAGGTCTGCGCGACCGGCGCCGGATCGGCGAGCCCCGTGGTCTCGACGATGATGGCGTCGAACTTGCCCTTGCGGCGCATCAGGCCGTCGATGATGCGCACGAGATCGCCGCGCACCGTGCAGCAGATGCAGCCATTGTTCATCTCGAACACTTCCTCGTCGGCATCCACCACGAGATCGTTGTCGATGCCGATTTCGCCGAATTCGTTGACGATGACGGCGAACTTCTGGCCGTGCGGCTCGGTCAGGATGCGGTTGAGCAACGTGGTCTTGCCGGCGCCGAGATAGCCGGTAAGCACGGTGACGGGGATCTTGCCGGCCGGATCGGCCGCGGAATTGGCGTCGGTCATGGAAATTGGCTCCTTGCCGCGCACATATAGGGGTTCGGCGCCGGGGGTGCAAAAGCCGAATTCCCGTCCCGGAAATGCAAAAAGGCCGCCCGAAGGCGGCCTTTTCGTCCGTCAAAACGCCGTAGCGCTTAGCGGCAGCGCACGTAGCGGCGATTGCCGTAACGATCGTGGTAGTAGCAGCGGCCCGGACGGGTCGCGTCGGCAATGATGCCGCCCGCCGCCGCGCCGATGAGGCCGCCGGCGACCGCGCCGCCGACCGAATTCGAAGCCAGACCACCGATCAGCGCACCGGTGCCGCCGCCGATCAGCGCGCCACCCGCAACGCGATCCTGCCGCGCCGTTTCACAACCGCCGAGTGCGAGGGCCAAAGCACCCACCACCAACACCTTCTTGATCATTTTCTATCTCCCGGGATGTCGAATTTGACGTACGAACGAAAACAGGCCGTCAGATTACGTTTGCAATATGGCCCGCCCCGGTAATGCCCGAAAGCGCGCTGGGTTCCGGCGGCCTTGCGCCGAGGCGCGTTGATACCCTCGTCCGATTAATGGATTTAGCCGCAGATTCCTAAAACGCAGTGGTATCGAGCCACCCACCCGTTACCAACGCAAAATAACGCGGCCCATGAGGGCCCCGGCGAGAGTCACACCGCCGATCGCGATCGGATACCAGACGGCCACGAAGAGCGGCGAATCGTCCGGGCAATGGGTGGCGTAAAGCACGGCCGCCAGCCCGCTCGCCGCCAAGCCTGCCACCGCCCCCGCGACAGCGCCCGAGGCCGGCGCGCCACGCCTGAGCACGACCATGAACGCCGCCAGCAGCGGTAGCGCCATCAGCGGGATCGCGGTGAGGCACACCCGCGAATTGGTGCCGACCAGTCTGACCAGCCACTGGTCCGCCGGGACGACCCACAATTCAGCGGCGACCGCGACCAGCAGCAGGACCGGCGCGATAGCCAAGGCGGCCAGCCGGCGGCCGCGAACGGCCATCGGGCGGCCGACCTGGAGAACGAGAGAGAAGGCCGTCGCCGCCAGCAGGAGAACCTCGACAAGCTTGATGTCGAAACGGACCGTGCCCATCGCCCCGGCAATGTCGGGACGAGGGCCGAGCACCAGTAGAAATCCAGCCGCGGACAGGACAAGTCCGGCGCCGAGCGCCCAGGCGAACTGGCTGCCGAGCGGAGGCGCCGCTGTCGCGCGATCGGCCACCAGAGCCTGTACCAGATCGTCCGTCCGCATCTTCAGTCCTGTCCCAGTTGTTTTGCCAGTGCCGCAAGGCCGCGATGCAACGCGACCCGAACGGCGCCCGCCGTCATGCTCAACCGCTCCGCCGCTTCGCCGATGGATCGGCCTTCGACCGCTATCGCCTGCACTACCGTGCGCTGGCCGGTCGGCAATTTCGCCAGATGGCGCCCCACCTCACCCGGCGACACGGAAGGCTCCGGCTCCTCGGCCGGCAGCGTCTCGGAAAATTCGTCGATCGACAGATCGAATTTTCCGGTGCGCCGGCGCAGCGCGTCCACGATCTTGTAACGCGCGATGCCATGCACCCACGGCTCGATCGGACGATCGCTGTCCCATGTATGCCGCTTCAGATGCACGGCAAGCAGTACCTCCTGAACCACATCTTCCACATCGGCGGCGGAACGCCCCGCGCGCAACAGATTGCGGCGTATCGGAGCGCGCAGCGCAGCCGCGATGGCGCGCAGCAGACGCTCGTAAGCCTCCGCATCGCCGGCATTGGCGGCGCGCATCAGGTCTGACCAGCCAGCCTCGCTCAAGCCCGCTCCTTCTTCATTCGGATATGTCGGGCAGTTGTTACACGCTTCATCGAAAAATTTAGCACTCGTGACCCGACAACACAAAAACGTGAGCGATGTAACGCGCGAGGTCCCCGCCGCGAAAGACCCCATGTGAGCCGGGAAGAGCCCCGCGCCACGTCGTTAACGCCTCACGAGGGAAGGACAATCCTATGACCAAGACTGCCATCGCCGCCACGACGATCGCCGGTTCGCTGGCCGCCGCTTTCACCATGATCTCGGTCGCATCGGCCGGACCGGCTCCGGTCCAGGCCAACGCCGACAAATGCTACGGCGTCGCACTGGCCGGCAAGAACGATTGCGCCGCCGGCCCCGGCACCACCTGCGCCGGCACGTCCAAGGTCGATTACCAGGGCAATGCCTGGAAGTACGTTGCCAAGGGCACCTGCGCCACGATGAGCACGCCGAAGGGCATGGGCTCGCTCATGCCGATCAAGGGTTGATCAATCACCGGGAGGCGCATGCTCTGCGCCTCCCACCTCTCCTGCCATCATGAGTGTTCGCCATGCCACGCGACTCTTCTCTCCCCGCTAGTGCGGGCGTCGGCTTCAAGCCGCAGCACTTCGCCGACATTGTTGCCGGTGATGCGCCGATCGGCTTCGTCGAGATTCATGCCGAGAACTACATGGGGGATGGCGGGCCGGCGCACGCGCAGCTCAATGCGTTGCGCGAGCGCTTTGCGCTTTCGGTGCATGGCGTCGGCCTGTCGATCGGCGGCGCCGGTCCGCTCGATCGCGCGCATCTCCGGCGCTTGAAAGTCCTGTGCGACCGACATCAGCCACAGAGCTTTTCCGAGCACCTGGCGTGGTCGTCGCACGGCGAATTCTTCTACAACGACCTGTTGCCGCTGCCTTACACGGACGAAACACTGGCCCGCGTCTGCGAGCACATCAATACGGTGCAGAACGCGCTCGGCCGCGAGATGCTTTTGGAAAATCCGTCGACCTATGTCACCTTTGTCGACAGCACGATACCGGAAACCGAATTTCTCGACGCCGTGACGCGGCGCACCGGCTGCGGCCTGCTGCTCGACGTCAACAATGTCTTCGTCAGCGCCGTCAATCACGGCACCGATCCGGCGGCCTATCTCGCCGCGTTCCCGCTTTCGCGGGTCAAGGAGATCCATCTCGGCGGCCACGACGCGCAGAGTGACGATGCCGGCGCGCCGCTGCTGATCGACGCGCACGGCACACCGGTCGCCGATCCGGTCTGGGCGCTTTACGAGGCCGTCATCGCCCGCATC
Organism: Pseudolabrys sp.; assembly: GCA_035556455.1. Lineage (GTDB taxonomy): Bacteria > Pseudomonadota > Alphaproteobacteria > Rhizobiales > Xanthobacteraceae > Pseudolabrys. The sequence goes on along the minus strand of DATMEX010000029.1, from coordinate 18,795 downwards.
GGGCCGGTCGCGACCCTGATCGAGTGGGACAACGACGTACCGGCCTGGCCGGTGCTCGCCGATGAAGCGCGCGCCGCGTCCCGCATTCTCGAACGCGCCGCGGCGCAGGAGGCGGCGTGATGAGCGCATTCCAGACACAGGATCAGTTTGCCGGCGCCTTGCTCGATGCAGAACGAGTTCTGCCGCGCACCGTCTCGTCGCATACGGCGCGCACGCCGCATAAGCGCTTCGCGGTCTATCGCAACAACGTCATCGTCGGCTTGAGCGAAGCCATGCGCGCGCAATTTCCGGCAACAGAAAAAATCGTCGGCACGGAATTCTTCGCGGCGCTGGCGCAAGTCTATGTGTCCAGCGAGCCGCCGCGTTCGCCGGTGATGATGAATTACGGCGAGCGCTTTCCGGGATTCATCGAAAGGTTCGAGCCGGCGGCGGAGATTCCCTATCTCGCCGACGTGGCGCGGCTCGAATTCGCGCGCACCCAAGCCTATCACGCGGCCGACGCTGCGCCGCTCGATGCGGATGCCTGGCAGCATGTCGAAGCGGACACGCTGGCGGACCTCCGCGTCATACTGCATCCATCGCTGCGCATCGTGCGCTCGGCTTTTCCGGTGGTGACGATCTGGTCGATGAATTCCGGCGGCATGGAGCCCGCCTCGATCGAGGATTGCGGGCCGGAAGATGCGGTCATCGCGCGGCCGCGGGGTGTCGTCGAAGTCCGCCAATTGCCGCCCGGTGGTGCGACCTTTCTTAATGCGCTCACCGCCGGCACGACGCTTGGCAAAGCCGCCACTGCGGCTAGCAACGCCGACGTCGCTTTCGATCTTCCCGTCAATCTCGCCGGGCTGATCGGCGGGGAATTGGCGACCGCACTGCTTCCCTCTTCGACCATGAAAGGCATCGCATCATGAGCCAGACTCTGACCGCACCCGTGACACCGACGCCGGCCGCGCTGGTGAAACGCGCCATCGCCTGGATGGAGGCTATCCCGTACTGGTTTGTGGCGCTTCTCACGCGCGTCGCCATCGCCGGCGTGTTCTGGCAATCCGGCCAGACCAAGGTCGACGGCTTCCGGCTGTCTGAAAGCGCGATCGAATTGTTCCGAAGCGAGTATCGCCTGCCGCTGATCGACCTTGGGGTGGCGGCCTATGCCGCCGCCATTGCCGAACACCTGTTTCCGGTGCTGCTCGTCATCGGCCTCGCCACGCGCTTCTCGGCGCTGGCGCTGCTCGGCATGACTTTGGTGATCGAGATTTTCGTTTATCCGGATGCATGGCCGACCCACGGCACCTGGGCGGCCTGCTTCCTGCTGCTGATGACGCGAGGACCGGGAGCGCTGTCGCTCGACCACCTCATCGCCCAACGCCGCGGTTAGGCAGGGCCGCGGCGCCGCGAACGCGGCGCCGCAAGCCGGATCAGACCACTTTCACCGTCGCGCCGAGCGGGACGCGCTCGTAAAGGTCGATGATGTCCTGGTTGAACAGACGGATGCAGCCGCTCGACACCGCGGTGCCGATCGTCTCCGGCTCGATGGTGCCGTGAAGGCGGAAATAGGTGTCCTGGCCGTTGCGGTAGAGATAGAGCGCGCGGGGCCCAAGGGGGTTGTCCGGGCCACCCGCCATGCCGCCGGCATAAGCGCGGTAGCGCGGGATCGCGGCGATCATGTTCGCCGTCGGCGTCCAGCGCGGCCACCTTTCCTTACGGCCGATGACGGCCGTACCGCGGAAATTCGCCGCCTCGGTGCGACCGACGCCGACCCCATAGCGAAGCGCCCGGCCGCCGCCCTGCACCAGATAAAGCCGGCGCTGGCCGATATTGACGACCACGGTGCCCGGCTTCTCGTTGCCAGTCCACGCGACCTCGGTCCGCACCAGGCTCGGATCGACGTTGTCGACCGCCGAGATGCTGTGGCCACCATCACTCATGTAGCCGTAGTTGGAGGTAACGCAGCCGGCTGCGAACAGCGGCAGGCCAAAGGTAAACGCACGCCGGCTGAGACGGGCGGCGGATTCGGTCGTGATTTTCGGGCGATTCATGGGGCTCTCTAATGATTTGCGCGCATATTGCTAACCATCGCCCGCTCATGCAACACGCCCGCGACGAAACCCACACTGGTGTGTCCTTGAGGCGACATCCGGCAACGGCATGATTGCTGCGATTTCGGCGTGCACCGCCCGGGCCCTGTGACGTGCGGCGCTTTACCACGCCGCTTAACCACCAGAACAGACTTCGGAATGCGGCGCTGCCGGCCCTTGGTAGTCTGTCGCCAGCCCGACAGATTAGTGATGCCGTTTGTCCGGGCCAGAGGCAGCCGGGTGGTCACCCATCCGGCTGCCTCGCTAATCCCGGCCCCGCTTTTGGCTTCGGCACCGCGCCACCAAAGTTTAGCGGCCGTTTTTCAGGTTTGTTCACTCTTGCCGCCTAGGCTCGATGGCAGCCACGGGCATCGCCCGGCGTGTCGTCGTAGTCCTTGAGGCCGTCATGTCGTTAGCCGCTGTTGAAAATTTCCTGCAGAACGCGCGAGCCCAGATCTCGCAGCGGGACATCAACGACAGCTATCTGCGGGCCCTCACCGAGATGACCCGCGAGATCAAGCGGCTGGAAGACGAGATCCGCCGCGTGCAGCGCGACGTGCGCGTGAGCCGCCGTTTCGGCTGATTATCTCTTTTCTGGTCGCCATTCCGGACGGAAAACCGGCCGCCACTTTTCCTGGAATTGCTCCTTTTCGGGTCGCAATTCCGGACGGAAAACCGGCCGCCACTTTTCCTGGAATTGCTCCTAGGCCCTTTTCCGCAACTCGTAGCGCTCTTCCGCGACAATCTGCACGAGATCGCAGCCGCTTTTGTTGGCGAAGGCGCGCAATGCCGCGCGCGCGAACGGATCCGGCTCGCCAGGCGGAAACAGGCCCCCGAACTGCTCGTAGGGCAGGTCGAAGATGTGCCCCGCCGGCATCTCGGCCAGATAGCTCGCCAGCACATCCTGGGTCAGTTTCGCCATGATTTCGATCCAATTGCCCGTTCGCCGCAACCGGCGCGGAGGTCGTGATAGCGCCCGTTAAGACACTGATCAAAGGCGCGAAAGCGAGCAAGGCGGCAGCCCGGCACAAATCTGCAGAAGCGGGGTTGTCAGACGAAATGTTATAATATTACAGTCTGGCAGACTTTGTCCCTGTCCAAAGAGGTTGCCGATGCGCGCCCGCTCTTTCCTTCGTCTTGCGGCCGTTGCCGCGTTCCTTGCCCTGCCCTTTGCGACCGCGCAGGCCCAGACCGACAGCGGCCCGCTCAAGATCGTGGCGGCAGAGAACTTCTATGGCGGCATCGCCGCCCGGATCGGCGGCGCCCATGTGTCCATCTCGAACATCATGGCCAATCCGGACCAGGATCCGCACTCGTTCGAGGCCACGCCCGGCCAGGTGCGCCAGGTCGCCGACGCCAAGATCGTGATCTTTAACGGCGCCCATTACGACGAGTGGATGGAGAAGCTGCTGAAGGCTTCGCCGCGCAAGGACCGGGTGACGGTGGAAGCCGCCAAGATCGTCAAGGCCAAGCACGGCGGCAACCCGCATCTATGGTACGCGCCGGCGACCATGCCGGCGGTGGCCAAGGCCATGGCCGCAACCTTCAGCAAGGCCGATCCGGCCCATGCCGCCGACTACGGCGCCAACCTCGACAAGGTGCTCGCCGACCTCGAACGCATCACCCAGCGCGCCGGCCAGCTTCGCGACAAGCACAAGGGCAAGCCCGTCACGGCGACCGAGCCGGTGTTCGGCCTGATGGCGGAAGCCCTCGGCCTCACCATGCGCAACGAGAAATTCCAGCTGGCGCTGATGAACGAATCCGAGCCCAGCGCCCGCGACATCGCCGCCTTCGAGACCGACCTCAAGACCCGCAAGGTCAAGGTGCTGCTCTATAATTCGCAGGTCTCCGAAAAGCTGGCGCAGCGTCTCGTGGATATCGCCAAGGAAAACAAGATCCCCGTGGTCGGCGTCACCGAGACCCAACCGGCCGACAAGAACTTCGTCGACTGGATGCTGGGCCAGCTCGACGCCCTCGACAAGGCGCTCGACACCCAGAATTCGTGATAATCTCTTTGTCATGGCCGGGAAAAGCCCGTCGAAAGACGGGCTTAAACGCCGTAATGTCCCGGCCATCCACGCCTTCCTAAAAGCCGGGATGAAAGTCGTGGATGCCCGGCACAAAGCCGGGCATGACGAATGAGAAGCCCTGCCAATGACCGCCGTCCCCATCATCTCCCTCGACCACGCGACCGTCGCCATCGGTGGCCGCGCAGTGCTGCGCGACGTGAGCTTCGCGATCGCACCGGGAGAATTCATCGGCGTGCTCGGCCCCAACGGCGCCGGCAAGACAACCTTGATGCGCTCGATTCTCGGTCTCCTGCCGCCCGCGGCAGGCACGCTGCGCGTGTTCGGGGCGGCTCCAAAGCGCGGCAATCCCGCTATCGGCTATCTGCCGCAACTGCGAACCGTGCTGCCCGACCTGCGCGTGCGCGGCCTCGACTACATCGCCAGCTCGCTGCATGGCGAACGCTGGGGCCTGCCCTCGCTCAAGGCGGCCGATCGCCACGCCATCGAAGCGACGCTCGACGCCGTCGGCGCCGCCGATCTGGCGAGACGGCCGCTGTCCGACATGTCGGGCGGCGAACGGCAGCGGCTGCTGCTGGCGCAGGCGTTGATGGGCAATCCGAAACTGCTGCTGCTCGACGAGCCGCTGATCAGCCTCGATGCCAGGCACCAGGAAGTCGTTATCGACGTGGTGCGCAAAATCGCGCGCGAGCGCGGCATTACGGTTTTGTTCTCGGCTCACGAGCTCAACCAGTTGCTCGGCGCCATCGACAAGGTGCTGTATCTCGGCAACGGCCATGCCGCGCTGGGCACGGTCGATGAAGTGGTGACCGCGCCGGTGCTGTCGATGCTGTACGACACCGAGATCGAAGTCGTTCGCGCCGCCGGGCATATCTTCGTGATGTCGCGCGGCCGCGACGTCGAGCGCGACGCGCACATGCATGACCACGATCATGGCCATGGTCACGACCACCACGGCCATCAGCACTAGGGCAGCGGCACCGTGTTCCAATACGATTTCGTCATCAACGCCTTCATCGCCGCCGGCATGGTCGCCGTGGTGTCTGGCGTCACCGGTTATTTCCTGGTGCTGCGCGGACAGACTTTCGCCGGCCATGCGCTGTCGCATATCGGCTTCGCGGGTGCGACCGGCGCCGGGCTGATCGGATTGTCGCCGCTCGCCGGGCTGGTCGGCTTTACGCTGGCCGCCGGCGTGATCATGGGACTGATGAGCGAGCGGCTCGCCAATCGCGACGTCGCCATTGGCGTGGTGCTGTCGCTGTCGCTCGGCTTCGGCATCCTGTTTCTCTATTACTACACCTCATTCGCCACCCAGGCGACAGCACTTCTCTTCGGCAATGTGCTCGCGGTCGACATCGCGATGATCAAGGCGCTGGCGGCGCTCGGCGCCGCAACGCTGGCCCTGCTCGCGCTCATCATGCGGCCGCTGATCTTCGCCACGCTGCAGCCGGAACTCGCCGAGGCCAAAGGCGTGCCGCTGCGCCTCATCTCGACCGTGTTCCTGGCGCTGGTCGCGCTCGCGGTGGCCGCCTGCGCCCAGATCGTCGGCGTGCTCATGGTGTTCACGCTGATGGTCGGACCGGCCGCCGCGGCGCAACGCCTCGTCAATGGCCTGTGGAGCGGCCTCGCGCTCGCTGCGGCGCTGGCGCTCGCCGAGGCCTGGCTCGGGATCACTATCGCCTATCACACCGACTGGCCGGTCAGCTTCTGCATCGCACTGCTCAGCGCGCTGGTCTATTTCGCCGCGACGCTGCGGCAGACGGCGCGCCACGCGGCCTGATCCCGGTTCCAGGCCGCCTCAAAGGCCGCGCCTCGCACCGGCTTGAACTTGTCTTGGCGCCCGCCTTCACGCACATTGCCGGCGCTGGAGTATTTTTGCGTGAAAGCATCGTCACATTCGTTTCTGTCCTGGTGTGCCGCCCTGTGCGCGATCACCGCGGCCGGCCTTTTCGGCCACGCCGCACATGACCGCAGCGGGCGCACCGACGCCAAGACTCTCGGCGACGAGCGCATCGGCCTCTACGCATCGACGCTCGATCAGGTCGTCGAGCGCTTCCGCGCGCTGCCCTTCGTCCTCGCTCATGACGAGCGCATCTACAGAATGCTGGAGGCGCCGGCCGATCCGGCGCGCATCAACGACGTCAACCGATCGCTCGCTGCACTGGCGGAGGCCGCCGGCGCCGACGCGCTTTATGTCATGAACGCCGCCGGCCTCACTTTGGCCGCGAGCAATTACGACCAGCCGAAGAGCTTCGTCGGCGAGAACTACAATTTTCGTCCTTATTTCCGCGACGCCGTCGAGCGCGGCCACGGCCAGTTCTTCGCAATCGGCGTCACGACCGGCGACCCCGGCTATTTCATGTCGCGGCCGGTGCGCCGCGACGGCAAACTGCTCGGCGTCGCGGTGGTGAAAATTTCGCTCGAGGCCCTGGAAGCCGAGTGGCGGTCTGCCGGCGAAAACATCGCGCTCGCGGACAATCGCGGCGTGCTGTTCCTGGCGAGCCCCGCCAGCTGGAAGTACCGCCCGATCCGTCTGCTTTCGGAAACGGAACGCACCGACATTCGGCATTCGATGCAGTATTCCGGCATTTCGCTGGAAGGCTGGCCGCTGCTGAGAAGCCGGCAGGCGCCGGGCAACGGCGATGTCGTCGATATCGCCAAGGACGACAGCGGCGCGCACCGATTCCTCATCACGCGCGCCGATCTGCCGGCCTATGGCTGGACGATTTATTCGTTCACCGACCTCGCTCCCATCAGCCGCGCCGCGGTACTGGGCGGCGCCGCCTGGTCACTGGCGGCCGCGGTGCTGCTGCTCTTGTTACTGTGGTGGCGTGGCCGGCGCGCCGTCCTGCGCGCCAAGCTCGAGGCCCACGACATGCTCGAACAGCGCGTGAGCGAACGCACGCGCGAACTCATGGTCGCCAACGAAAGTCTCAGCCGCGAGATCGAGGACCGCCGCCGCGCCGAGGACGCACTCAAGCGCGCGCAGGACGACCTGGTGCAGGCGAGCAAGCTCGCCGCGCTCGGACAAATGTCGGCGGCGCTGGTGCATGAAATCAATCAGCCGCTGGCCGCGCTCAAGACCACGCTTGCGAGCGCCAAGCTGCTCATCCGCAACGGCGCGACCGAACGCGCCGCCGCCACGGTCGGCACCATCGACGACCTGGTGGCGCGCATGAGCGAACTAACGCAGCATTTGCGCACCTTCGCGCGCAAGGACTTCGGCGAGATGGGCGCCGTGGACATCACCATCGTCGTACAACGGGCGCTGGCGCTGGCGGACGCGCGGCTCGGCGCCGAGGGTATTCGCACCGTGATCGACATGCCGGCAGGCGGCGTCACCGTTACCGGCAATGCCACGCGCCTCGAACAGGTTCTGCTCAATCTTCTGAGCAACGCCGCCGACGCCGTTGCCAACGAGCGCACCCGCACCATCGCCGTCTCGGTCCTGCAGAATGACGATCAGGTGCAGGTCAGCGTCGCCGATTCCGGCGCCGGTATCGCACCGAATCACATGGGCTCGGTATTCGATCCGTTCTTCACCACCAAGGACGTCGGCAAGGGGCTCGGCCTCGGCCTGTCGATTTCCTACGCCATCATCGAGGATCATGGCGGACGACTGCGCGCGCATAACAAACCCGGCGGCGGCGCCGAGTTCTCGTTCAGCCTGCCGGTCGCGCCGGCCATTGCGCCTGCTGCGCTCGCCGCGGGAGCATGACAATGCCTTGCCGCATTCTGTTCGTCGATGACGACGCGGCGCTGCGCGTCGCGACCGTGCAATGGCTGCAGTTATCCGGCTTCGACGTGACGGCCGCCGACAACGCCGAAGCCGCCTTCGCCATGGCGGCTTCGCAGCCGCCGGACGTCATTGTCACCGACGTCCGCATGCCGGACTCCGACGGCCTGTCGGTGCTGCGCCATTTCACCGACGCCGATCCGACGGTTCCGGTCGTTCTGATCACCGGCCATGGCGACGTGCCGCTCGCCGTCGAGGCGATGCGCCTCGGTGCCTATGACTTTCTGCAGAAGCCTTTCGAGCCCGAGCATCTCGTCGAGGTCATCCGCAAGGCGGATGACAAACGGCGATTGATACGCGAAGTGATCCGGCTGCGCTCCCTGCTCGGCGGCGACCAGAGTCTGGCGAACCGCCTCATCGGATCGAGCCCGCAGGCCGCCCGCATGCGCGAGAAGATCGCGGCGCTGGCCAGCGTCGACTGCGACGTCATCGTCATGGGCGAAACCGGCAGCGGCAAGGAAGTCGTGGCGCGGGCGCTGCACGACCTGTCGCGGCGCGCGTCCGGGCCTTATGTCGCGATCAATTGCGCGGCGATACCGGCCGAGATGTTCGAGAGCGAATTGTTCGGCCATGAAGCCGGCGCCTTTACCGGCGCGCGCGGCGTGCGCATCGGACGTCTGGAATACGCCAATGGCGGCACGTTGCTGCTCGACGAAATCGAAAGCATGCCGCTGGCGCTGCAGGCCAAGGTGCTGCGCGTCATCCAGGAGCGGCAGATCGAGCGCGTCGGCTCCAATCAATCGATCCCCCTCGACCTGCGCGTCGTCGCCGCCACCAAGGACGATCTCAAGGTGGCGAGCGAAGCCGGCCGCTTCCGCAAGGATCTTTACTATCGCCTGCATGTCGGCGAGATCGTGCTGCCGCCGCTGCGCGAGCGCGCCGAAGACATTCCGCTGCTGTTCCTGCATTTCGCCAGCGACGCGGCGCACCGGCACGGGCGGGAATTGCGCGCGCTGGATAAGGACAGCATCGCCGCGCTGCTGCGGCACGACTGGCCCGGCAATGTCCGCGAGCTGCGCACCGCCGCCGAGCGCTTCGCCATCGGCCTAGAGACACCGGCCGAGCGTATTGCCGCGCATGACGGCGAGATGACGGAAGCCTGGCTGCCGGCAAAGGTCGCGATCTACGAGCGCGAACTTATTGCGGCCGCCATTCGCGAACACCAGGGCGACATGGCCGCGGCCGCTCAGTCTCTCGGCATACCGCGTCGCACCCTGAACGAGAAAATGAACCGGCACGGCATCAGCCGGGCGGCGGAACAGGCCAAAGGGTAATTTCGGCAGGTTTCCGCCGACGAGCGCCGGGCCATTGGCAGCTTCTTGCCGATGCGGGGCATTCAATCGGACGTAGCAGAAACTAACCTCTTGAACCTGCGCAGCGATAATGCACAGAGTAAGGCATTCGCTGCTGGCACGGTTCTTGTTAGCGTCGAAGCGCAAGCCGTAAAGGCAATCTGTCAAAAAGAGGAAACCAGGAGGATTTAATCCATGAATCTATCTCAACGTCTTTGCGCGACCATCGTCGCCAGCGCGGTCATCGCCCTGCCGCTTCAGGCCAAGGCCGACCAGTTCATCAACATCCTGACCGGCGGCACCGGCGGCGTTTACTACCCGCTCGGCGTTGCCATCTCGAAAATCTATGCCGAGAAGATCAAGGACTCGAAGCCCTCGGTGCAGTCGACCAAGGCTTCGGTCGAGAATCTGAACCTCATCCAGCAGGGCAAGGGCGAACTCGCCTTCACCCTCGGCGACTCGCTCGCCGACGCCTGGAACGGCAACGCCGAAGTCGGCTTCAAGGCCAAGCTCGACAAGCTGCGCACCGTCGCCGCGATCTATCCGAACTACATCCAGATCGCCGCGCTCAAGGACTCGGGCATCAAGACGCTCGCCGATCTCAAGGGCAAGCGTCTGTCGGTCGGCGCGCCGAAGTCGGGCACCGAGCTCAACGCCCGCGCCATCCTCACCGGCGCCGGCATGAGCTACAAGGATCTCGGCAAGGTCGAATATCTGCCGTTCAACGAGTCGGTCGATCTGATGAAGAACCGTCAGCTCGACGCCACGCTGATCTCGGCCGGTCTCGGCGTCTCGGCCATCCGCGATCTGTGCGCCTCGGTCGACTGCGTCATCGTCGAAATCCCGAAGTCGGTGACCGACAAGATCGGCGCGCCGTACCAGTCGGCGACGATTCCGGGCGGCACCTATCCCGGCAACGACAAGGACGTGACCGCCGCCGCCGTGCAGAACTATCTGGTGACCGGCGCCGGCGTCTCGGATGACCTGGCCTATCAGATGACCAAGGACATCTTTGACAGCCTGCCGACGCTGCAGGCCGCGCATGCCGCCGCCAAGGCCATCGACATCAAAACCGCCGGCAAGGGCTCGCCGGTGCCGCTGCATCCGGGCGCCGAGAAGTTCTACAAGGAAAAGGGCGCGATGTAAGTCGCGCTGCGGGCGGCGCGGAGGACAGACTCCGCGCCGCTTTTCTTACTCGTTATTCCAGGGCGCGGGCGAAAGCCGCGCGCCGCGGACTGACGAAATCCAAGCTCCCCTCAGGACACATCCATGACCAACGTTGACGTTGCCGCCGTGCAGCCTGGAACGCCGATTCCCGGACAAACCAAAACCGAAGCCCAACTCGACAAAGGCTGGGGCACCAGCTTCGAAGGCCGCTCGCTGTTCTGGATCGCCGTTATCTTCTCCGCCTTCCAGATCATCACGGCGATGTTCTCGCCGCTGCCCAGCCAGATCGTGCGCTCCGTGCATGTCGGCTTCCTGCTGCTGATGGTGTTCGGCGTTTCCGCCACCCTCACCGACAGCCGCTCCCTCAAGGCGTTGTTCTGGACCACCGGCATCGCGAGCTTCGTGCTCGGCCTCTATCACTGGGTGTTCTACGCCGACCTGATCCTGCGCGCCGGCGATCCGAGCACGCTCGACATCGTCGTCGGCGTCGCGGTCGTTCTCCTGGTGTTCGAAGCCGGACGTCGCATGATGGGCCCGGTGCTCCCGATCATCTGCGCGGTTTTCCTGTCCTATGGGTTGTTCGGACAATATTTCCCGAGCCCGCTCAATACTCGTGGTTACGACTTCGGCCAGGTCGTCGATCAGATGTTCGGCGGCACCGAGGGCATTTACGGCACACCGATTTACGTGTCGTCGACCTATATCTTCCTGTTCATCCTGTTCGGCGCCTTCCTCGAGCGCGCCGGGATGATCGGGCTGTTTAACGACGTGTCGATGGGCCTTGTCGGCCACAAACGCGGCGGCCCCGCCAAAGTGGCGGTGATCTCGTCGGGCCTGATGGGCACGATCAACGGCTCCGGCATCGCCAATGTCGTCACGACCGGCCAGTTCACCATTCCGCTGATGAAGCGCTTCGGCTATCCGGCGCACTTCGCCGGCGCCGTCGAAGCGACATCGTCGATGGGCGGCCAGATCATGCCGCCGGTGATGGGCGCGGTCGCCTTCATCATGGCCGAGACCATCAGCGTTCCGTACATCGAGGTCTGCATCGCGGCCATCGTGCCGGCTGTCCTCTACTACTACTCTGCGTTCTGGGCCGTGCATCTCGAGGCCGGCAAGCGCGGTCTCGTCGGCCTGTCCAAAGATCAGATCCCGAAGCCGATCGAAGCGCTGAAGAAGAACTGGTATCTTCTGATGCCGCTGATCGCGCTGGTTCTGCTGCTGTTCAGCGGCTACACGCCGTTGTTCGCCGGCACCGTCGGTCTAGGCCTCACCGCGATGGTGATTTTCAGCCACCCGATCGTCGCCGCCATCCCGGCTCCGGCCCTGCGCATCGCCTTCTGGATCCTGCTCGGCCTGTCGGCGTCGCTGTTCTTCGAGTTCGGCGTCTGGCTGCTGATCTCGATGGTGGCGTTGCTGATCGCGATCACCGTGTTCGTGAAGGGCGGCCGCGAGACCTTGTCGATTGCGCTCAACTCGCTGGCTGATGGCGCCCGCCACGCGCTACCGGTCGGCATCGCCTGCGCGCTGGTCGGCACCATCATCGGCACTCTCACACTGACCGGCGCCGCGACCAACTTCGTGCGCGTCATCGTATCCGTCGGCGAGAGCTCGATCTTCCTGTCACTGTGCCTCACGGCGCTGGTGTCGCTGATCCTCGGCATGGGCATTCCGACCATCCCGAACTACATCATCACCTCGTCGATTGCAGCGCCAGCGCTGCTGCATCTTGGCGTGCCGCTGATCGTGTCACACATGTTCGTGTTCTACTTCGGCATCATGGCGGACCTGACGCCGCCGGTGGCGCTCGCCGCCTTTGCCGCGGCCTCGATCGCGAAAGACAGCGGCTTCAAGATAGGTCTCACGGCGGTTCGAATAGCACTGCCGGGATGGATCGTGCCGTTCATGGCGGTCTATTCGCCGGCCTTGATGCTGCAGCCGGTCGGCCCGCGCGTCGCCGCCTGGGGCTTCGTCGCGGCCGCGGCCTTCATGATCGTCAAGGCCTTCATCGCCGTGACGCTCTGGGGCGTGACCGCGATCGGCTACTTCCTGGCGCCGGTGAGCTGGCCCGAGCGCATCATCGCCTTCGGTGCAGCGGTGTTGCTCGTGCTGGAATATCCGTGGACCGATCCAATCGGCTTTACCTGCTGCGGCGCATTCTTCGCCTACCAATACTGGAAGCGGCAGAACGCGCAGAACGCGCAGAACGCCGTGAAGGCGGCGGAGTAATTGGCTGGATTGTGCCTGCTTGCGGCCGGCGCCACTGTCCGCCTGGGGACGGTGGCGCTGACGCTGGCCTGGACACATTCGATCGAGAAAATCCGCTGGGAAGAAGATTACCGCGCAACGCCGGCCGGCATCGTGCTCACGGAAGACCGGGTGCAAGGCACCGGCGCCGGCATGGAGCCGCCGGCCGATGCGAAGTTCGACGGCCAGTGGTGGCGCTATAAACCGCAGGTCGGCCCGCTGCCGCAGGTGGTGCTGCGGCGCTCAGGCATGACGGTTGGCGATTGGCAGGTGTGTATCGCCGGGACGTGCAAACCGATGGCGGCGTATCTGCCGGATCCGAAGGCGGATCCGGTGACCCTGACGACTTGTCCGTAAAGCACCTCGTCATTCCGGGGCGGCCGGTCAGGCCGAACCCGGAATCCAGACCATCCTCATGCGCCGCTGGATTCCGGATCGCCGCTGCGCGGCGTCCGGAATGACGGAGAGGCGATCAGACCAGCACGTCGTTGTCGATGCCGGCCGCTGCGCCGGCATATTGCTGCGGCATGAGATCCAGCGGCTCGGCCGATGGGGCCAGCGGCGCGAAATCGCGATTGCCGGCGACCTCGTTGGCGCTCGGCGCATCGACCGGACGATCGAGACGGCGCGAGGAGCCTTCGAACACCACGTTCGGCTCGATGCTGAGCGACTTATTGTAGACCTCGCCCTCGATACGGGCATTGCCCTGGAGCTTCACGGTGTTGCCGTGGATGGTGCCCTTGAAGGAACCCTGTACGATGGCATCGAGCGCGGTGACATTGCCCTCGACATAGGCGCCCTCGCCGATGATCAGATGCGCGGCGCGGATATCGCCGAGCACGCGGCCGAACACCTGCACGGCGCCGGCGCAAACGACGTTGCCGGTCACCAGCATGCCGGGACCGAAAGTGGTGACGATATCCGGCTGCGCCTTGGCGGAACCCGGGCGGGCCTCGACGGCCGAATAATCCTTGGACATGAAGCTCACGGCGGCACCTTGTTGGTTGCGATCCCTATCCCGCGATAAAAATACCGCGGCCGCCGGGCGCGGCCAGCGCAAAGCCGATTCATCACTAATGCCGCGGCGCGTTAACTTAACGGGCGGCGATGGCGCCGGCCGAACTTGATTAAAGCGCCGGTCAAACGCTTAATGTCGGCATGCGGAGCCCCGTATCGACCAAGGCGAAAGCCGCCCAGACGGCACGCGACCAGGCCATCGAGGCCGCCGTCAGCCAGTTTATGAAGTCGATCGACCACGCCACGAGGCGCGAGATCGAAAAGCGCCTGCGCAAGGCCATCGCCGACGGTACCGTCAAGGCCGGCGACAGCATCACCGCCGGCATGGGGCTGAAAAGCCCCGATGCCGATCTCGACGTCGCCGTGTTCGGCAAGATCAAGCTGTAGCGAGGTCTACTCCGCCGGCACCGCCGCCTTAGGCAGCCGCGCCTCGGCGGGCTGGCGCGACAGCGCGAACAGGAAGCCGGCGACGATCAGATAGGCGAGTGTGATCTGCGGCTGCACGCCGAAGCCATTGCCGATGCCAATGGCCTCGCCATGCATGAAGCCGAAATAGGTCAGCACCGCGCCGGCGAGCGAGAAGCCGGCGGCATTGATGAATCTCTTCTCGATGACGAAGACGCCGATGGCACCCAGCACAAGACCGACCAGGATCGAGCCGCCGCCCATCAGTTCGAGCCCGTGGGCGAGAACGCCATTCTGCGCCATCTTGCCGACGAAGTCCGGCGCGTGCTGCGCGGCGAAGTTCATTCCCGTGGCGCCGAGCGCGCCGGACAGGAGAACCGTCGCCCAGGCGGCCAGATGCGGCGTGATGGCAAGAGCGATCGCCGGGGCATGCTCGCGCGGCGTTGTCTGGAACGCCTGCGCGCAGATGAGCATGCCGATGTAGAGCAGGATCGGCGAGATCGCCACCACGGGCACGATAGCCAGCATCAGCGAGATAACGCCGAACCAGGACAGCACGATTACCATCAGTCCGGTTGCCGCCGAATAACCGATGCGGCCGCCCATCGCCTTCCAGCCCGGATGGCCGATATAGACGGCGTTGATGAACGGGTTGCCCATCAGGCAGCCGATCAGGCTGACGACGCCGTCGGCGGTGAGGACGCGCGTCGTCGGATATTCGTCGCCGGCCGCCTCGGCGCTTTCGACATTGTCCATCGCCTCGACCAGATCGTAGATGCCATAGGGGATGGCGGTGACGAGGATGACGGCGAGATAGTCGAAGCCGGAGAAAACGTGACCGAAGGCCGGCAGCGGCACAGAGAAGCCGAAGTTCGCGAAGGCCGCGCCGACGCCGGCGACGCTGACGCCGCCGATGTTCAGACCGAACAAGGTCGAACCCCAGGCGATCGCCATGCCGACGCCGATGGCGATAAGCCCGGCGGGGATGCCCTTGGGATATTTGTAGCCGCCGAACCAGCTCACCAGAATGATGGCGAAGCAGGTCAGCCCGATCACCGGTGTCATGAACATTTCCAGCGCCGGCCGCATCGAGATGAAGGCGATGGAGACGCCGGCGAGCGTGCCGAGCAGCGCGGCGCGCGGCGTGATCTTGCGGATGACGGGCGCGATGAAGCCGCCGATCATCAGGATAAAGCTCTGGAAGAACACCCAGACGAGGCCGGCTTCCCAGCCCTTGATGGGATCGCCGGTCGTTATGGTGATCGGCAGCATGATCACGAAGGTGACGATGAACATATGCGGCACGCTGATGCCCGAGGGCAGCGCGCAGACATCGGAGCGGCCGGTTTTCTTCGCCAAACTGTAGGCGAGATACGCATAATAGAACGTCGACAGACACATCATCAGGCCCATCGCCGGCAGGATACGGCCGAACACGATGGAGTCCGGCATCTTCAGGACGAAACGCAACAGGCCGGTGAGCACCAGCATGTTGACGAGGATGTTGGTGCCGAAGCCGAAGAAGGCATTCCAGTCACCGGGCGTCCACAGCACCGGTGTCGTCGCGGTCGTGCTCTTCGCCATGTCCGTTACTCCCCGTTTGTCCCCTAACCAGCCATCGCCTGCAGCAATTGCCGCGAACCCGTGACCCAGCCGAAGATGCCGCCCTGCGCCTTGATCATGGCGAGGCCGGCTTCGTGAAATTCCGGAAAGTAGGAAGCGCAGCAGTCCGACAGCACGAGGCAGCGAAAGCCGCGGTCATTGGCTTCGCGCACCGTGGTGTTGACGCAGACTTCCGTGGTGACGCCGGCGACGAGCAGGTTCTCGATGCGGCGATTGGCCAGGATCAGCCCGAGATTGGTGGCGTAGAACGCGCCCTTGCCGGGCTTGTCGACCACCGACTCGCCGGGAATAGGATAGAGCGCATCGATGATGTCGTGGCCGGCTTCGCCCTGGATGAGGATGCGGCCCATCGGGCCCGGATCGCCAATGCGTTTCGAGGGCGAACCGCGCTCGACCTTGGCCGGCGGCGCATCGTGCATGTCCGGCGCGTGGCCTTCGCGCGTATGGATGACCAGCATGCCGGCCTTGCGCGCGGCCTCAAGCACCGCCCTGCATGGCGCGACGGCGGCATTGAGCAGCGACACGTCATTGCCCAGCGTCTCGCCGAAGCCGCCTGGCTCCAGAAAATCGCGCTGCATATCGATGATGATGAGCGCGGTGCGCCCAAGATCGATGTCGATCGGCGCCGGCTCGGCGGCAATGCGGGTGACCAATGGCTTTCCCTCCTTCGGGAAAACGACGCCTTGGTCTCATCTCAGCAAGGGACGTGCCAGATCGTACACAATTGGAATTACTTGCCCGGCGATTGGTCAGATCGTCCGATTCGACAAAAATTCCATAGACTTAACAGGGGGATTTCGGCTGCCGATCAAACAGGCAGCGAGCGGCTGCATCGTATAGCGCCAGTCAAAAATTGGGCGGCGATGCGTAAAGCCGCGCCGCCGCCGATCATTTATTCCGCCGGCATGCCCTGTTTCGCCAACCGCCGCGCGGCCCGACGCTCGCGCCAGCGGTCGCGCTTCTCGGCGAGATTAGCGATGGCCATCAACGCCGCCGGCGTCACGATCAACGTCAGCACCGTGGCGAAGCCGAGGCCGAACACGATCGCCGTCGACAGGCTGATCCACCACTGCGTCGCCGGAGCGCCGATCGTGATTTCGCGATTGACGAACTCAAGATTGACGCCGAACGCGATGGGCAACACGCCCAGTATCGCCGTCACCGCCGTCAACACCACGGGCCGCGCGCGCTCACGGCATGTCTCGAGGATGGCCTCGTAGGCGTTCTGCCCTTCGCGCCGCAATCGGTCGTAGGTGTCGATGAGGACGATGTTGTTGTTGACGATCACACCGGCGTTGGCGATCACGCCGATACCGGTCATCACGACGCCGAATGGCTGGCCCATGATCATAAGGCCGAGCAGCACCCCGATGGTCGATAATACTACCGCCGACAGCACCAGCCCGACCGAGATAAAGCGGTTAAACTGCGCCAGCAGGATCGCGAAAATCAGGAACAGCGCCGTGCCGAAGGCCTTGCCGAGGAAGGCGCCGGCCTTCTCGCGCTCCTCGTCCTCGCCCTTGAGCTTGAAGGTAATGCCGTCGCCGAGGTTCATGGCCCCGAGGGTATCGATGATCTTCTTCTGCACCACGGCGTTCTGCACGCCGTCGGCGATGTTCGACGACACCGTCATCACCCGGTTGGCGTTGACACGATTGATGAATCCGACGCGCTGGGCCGGCACGCGTTCGACAAAGTTGCCGATCGGCACATGGCCGGCCTGGGTCTGCACCCGCAGTTCGTCGATCTCGTCGAGGCTGCGGCGCTCTTCCGGAAAACGGACGATGATGTCGACCGCCTTGTCATTGTCGGACGGGCGATACTCGGTGACCTTGACGCCATTGGTGACAAGCTGCACGGCGTTGCCGACGGCGGTCAGCCCGGCGCCGTATTTCGCCGCCTCGGTCTTGTTGACATTGATCTTCCAGTCGATGCCGGGCAGCGGCAGGCCGTCGTCCAGATCGCGGACCTCCGGCATCTTCGACAGCGCCTCGGCCACCATCTTGGCGGCGGCCGGCAGCTTGGCCGGATCGAGCGCGGCAAGCTGTACCTGGATCGGCTTGCCGGTCGGCGGACCGGCGCGCGGCGCCGTCACTTCGATCAGAACGCCGGGGATTGTCTGCGTGCGCTCGCGGATCTGGTCCATGATGGCGTGCGCTGGCAGGCGCTTTTGCCAGTCGGCGAACTCGAACTGGATGACGCCGATCGTATCTTCGGTGATTTCGCTGGAGCCGCGCGGCTGCTCGCCGACGCGCGTATAGACGGTCGCGAGGCCGTCGGTCGCGAGAACGGTTTTTTCGACCTGCGCCAGCGCCTTGTCCTTCTCGTCGAGAGACAGGTTGCCGCGCGCGTGCACGATGACCTGGCCATAATCCGGCTCAACGCTGGGGAAGAACTCGACGCCGTTGCCGAACTTGCCATAGGCACCGATCACCACGACCAGCAAGCCGACGGCAAGGCCGAGAACGAGGACGGGCCGGTGCAGCGCGACGCGCACCGTGCGCATGTACAGACCCTTGTCGGAAGCGCGGTCGTCATGCGGCACCGGCGCGGCGCGACCAAGCAGCGCGCCCAGCGTCGGCGTGAAGAACAGCGCCACCGCAAGCGACGCCGACAATGTCGCGATCAAGGTGATCGGCATGTATTTCATGAACTCGCCGACGATGCCCGGCCAGAACAGCAGCGGTGAGAACGCCGCGACGCGCGTCGCGGTCGCCGCGATCACCGGACCGGACATGCGCACCGCCGCCTGGGCATAGGCCTCCTTCGGCGGCATGCCCTCCGACATGCGCCGCTCGGCGTATTCGGAGACGATGATGGCGTCATCGACCAGCATGCCGACGGCGAGGATCAGCGAGAACAGTACGACGATGTTCACCGTCAGTCCGGCAAGCTGCAGGCCGAGCACGCCGGCCAGGAACGAGGCCGGAATGGCAATGCCGATGAACAGTGAGGCGCGAAAGCCGAGCGCGAACAGGATGATGACGGTGACGAGCAGCACGCCGGTGGCGACCGAGTTCTGCAGGTCGGCCAGCATCTGACGGATGACCTTGGACTTGTCCTGCGTGAAGCCGACCTCGACGCCCTCCGGCCAGATCTTCTGCATCGCGGCGACCTGCTTCTTCACCGCATCGACGGTTTCGATCAGG
>DATMEX010000028.1:0-29509 GCA_035556455.1 Pseudolabrys sp. | reverse complement strand
GACGTCGCGAACGAACCGCCCGCACCGAAGTTCACTTCGGCGCGCGCGAAGCCGCCGACCTTGATGCAGGTATCCGTGCCCGGCATGTAGTAGAAGCCGGCTCCGTAGAGCGAGCAAATCTTCACGTACTGGACCGGTTTGGCCTTAACGGGAAGATCGGCCGCCTGAGCGCCGGCAGTAGCGACGAGACCCGCCGCGGTGCCGAGCAGAAGGCTTTTCACCATCTTCATTTTGAACCTCCAAAAGACTGTTTATCGTGAGAGGGTTCCGTTTCCAGTCCAGTGCGACAGCACGTTATGGAACTTCCCCTTTGCTTTCCTCAACCCGATCTACCTCTCGATCCAGCCAACCGACCCGGAGGCCGTTTCTCTGAAGCGATCCGTTGACCCGGAAAGCACGACATGGGGATGCCCCCCTCCGTCGCAGTTCGAACATATCCGAAGCCCCCCTCCGCGCAACGAAGAAGCGCCTCCCACACAGCCTCTGGCGGCGCTTTTCAAAGGAGGTGTTGCGCAAAAAACACGCACTTTGAAACCGGCCCAAGCAATGCTGGCCGCCGCTGCCAGACATTTATAATATGCTAACGGAAACAATATGTTAAAGGCAGTGCCGGGTGACCGGCAACAGGCCTCTCGGCATGCCGAGATCGTTCGCATACGCATAAAGACCACGGTTCCCCGCCACTGGGGAACCAGCTCCGAGGCCGGGTTTCAAGGTCGGATTCGGCACCAAACCGAGTCGGCGATTCGCCGGGATATGGCCGGATTTGACACAATGTCCGCATCAATGTGGCGGCGCCGAATCCACAGGAATCCAGCGGCTAGGCCCCTCCCTCCGCATGCCCTCCCCCGAAACTGCTGCAGTTCCGAATGCGGGGATTGGAACAGTGCGGCCCCAGAGTTCCAGCTACAGGCCCGGTGTCGCCCTGCCGCGCGCCGCCACAGGAAGGGTCGGTGCCGCGCCAAAATCGAGGTTCGAATGCGAATTCGGGGAAAGGCTGGCGGAGCCGGAGGGATTCGAACCCATAGACCCCGCTTCGCGGGGCCGTAACCAGCGCGAGGCGTCGCGCCAAAGCGCGCCGCCGCGCGACAAAATCGAGGGTTCGAATGCGAATTCGGGGAAAGGCTGGCGGAGCCGGAGGGATTCGAACCCTCGATACGCCTTTACAAGCGTATAACGGTTTAGCAAACCGCCGCCTTCAGCCACTCGGCCACAGCTCCGACGGGCACTGGCGTACAGAACCGGGCCTGACCCGTCAATTCGTGTATGCCGCTCCCGGCCGGATATCGGCACTGGCGAGAAAATTGATACATGCCGATATTCGTCTGGCCGTCCGGCGCGTTAAGTGAGCGACGAGATCGTCAGGTTGACGTCAGGCCCAAGGAGAGTTCTTCGATGCGACAGAAAACGTCCGGTTTCTCTTTGCCGCTGCCGTCGGCCGCTCTGGTCGCGACGCTGGTGCTTGGGTTTACGGTGAGCCCGCAGGCGACTGGCATGGCGCAAGCCGGGATCGAATATCCGTGGTGCGCCGTCTACAGCAATGCCACCGTCGGGGCGACGAATTGCGGTTTCTCGACCTTGGCCCAGTGCCGCGCCACGATCAGCGGCGTCGGCGGCATGTGCCAACCCAATCCCGCTTATGTGGGCCCTGCCCCGCGGCCTCAGCCCAAGCGCCACAGCCACCCGCGCTGAAACGTAGGTAGCAAGGCGTTGCGACCATCCGGTTTCGATCTAGGGCAGACGCTTCAGGAAGCCCTGCGCCTTCATGGCGCCGGCCGCCTGCGCGAAGCGGAAAAGCTTTACGCGCGCGCGCTCAAGGCGGCGCCCGATAATTTCGACGCGCTTAATCTGCTCGGCGCGCTCAAGGCCCAGTCGGGCCAGATGGGCGAAGCACTGCGGCTCCTGTCCAGCGCGGTCAAGATCAATCCGCGCGTCCCCGATGCGCTGTTCAATCTCGCCAACGTGCTGCACGCGCTCAAGCGCGATGCCGATGCGCTCGATTGTCTCGACAAGGCGCTGGCGCTCAATCCCGCCGACCCGCAGACGCTGCTCAATCGCGCTTCGGCCTTGCTGAGCATGAAGCGGCCGCAGGAGGCGCTCGGCAATCTCGACGCGGTCCTCGCCAGCCAGCCGCGCAACACCGCAGCGCTGCTCAGCCGCGGCGTCGCCAGGGCGGAACTTGGCCGGCATGCCGAGGCGCTCGACGATTTCACCGCCGTCGTCGCCGCAAGCCCCGGCAATCCGAGCGCGCTTTACAATCGTGGCAATACGCTGCTGCAGCTTGGCAAGCCGGCGGAAGCGCTGGCCGATTTCGATCGCGTCGTCGGCGCCCTGCCCGAGCATCGTCTCGCCTGGAACAACCGCGGCCGCGCGCTTGAGATGCTCAACCGCCACGACGACGCGGCCGCCAGCTTCGGCAAGGCCATTGCGATCGACAAGGATTACGCCGACGCCCACTTCAATCTGTCGCTGACGCTGCTGGCGCTCGGGAAGCTCGAACAGGGTTTCGCCGAATACGAATGGCGCTGGAAGCGCACCGGCGTCACCGACCGGCGCCGCGACTATCGGCGTCCGCTCTGGCTCGGCGATTTTCCGCTCGGCCGCAAGACGATCCTGCTGCACGCCGAACAGGGCCTTGGCGACAGCATCCAGTTCGCGCGCTATGCACTGATGTTGGCGAACGCCGGCGCCCGCGTCGTTCTCGAGGTGCAGCCTGAACTCAAGGCGCTGCTGGGCAGTCTGCCGGGCATCGCGTCCTGCCACGCGCGCGGTGAGACCCTGCCCGCTTATGACTTTCAATGTCCGCTCGGCAGTCTGCCGCTGGCGCTGAAGACGACATCGGCCGATGTCCCCGCTCCGATCCCCTATGTCGCCGCCGACGCCGCGCGCATCGCCAAGTGGCGTCCGGTTATCGAGGCGTTGCCCGGCAAGCGCGTGGCGCTGGCCTGGGCGGGACACGTTCATCACGTCAACGATGCGAACCGCTCGGTCGCACTCGCTATGCTCGAACCGCTATTGGCGCAGGATGGCGTGTCGTTCGTCAGCATTCAGCACGAGCTGCGCGCAAACGATGCGGAGGTGCTGGCACGCCACGGCAACGTGACGCATCTGGGCGGACAGTTCGCCGACATGGCGGACACCGCCGCCGTGATGGCGCTGGTGGATCTGGTGATCGCGGTTGACACCTCGGTGGCGCACCTTGCGGCCGCGATGGGCCGGCCAACCTGGGTGCTGCTGCCGTTTACACCGGACTGGCGCTGGACGCTGACCGGCGAGCGCAGCCCTTGGTACCCGCAGGCGCGTCTGTTCCGTCAGCCCGCAATCGGCGACTGGGCCAGCGTCGTCGCGAGCCTGCGCGACGCCCTCGCCGCCGAGATCAAGGCTTAGGCGGCGATACGAACGGGCTCGACCGGCGCCGGCTGGTTACGCTTGAGCCAGTCGCGCGCGGCGCGCTGGGCGCGGCCGATATCGCTGTCGCTCATCTGCTCGGCGATTTCGCGGCGCACCTGCGCGGCTTCACGATGCCCGCGCATCGCCGCGATGTTGAGCCACTTGTGCGCCTCGATCAGGTCGACCGGCACGCCGGCTCCCGACGAACACGCCATGCCGAGCTCGAAAAGGGCTTCCGCATCGGAAGGCTCCCGGGTCTCGGTGACGACGGCAAGATTGATCATGTTCTGCTCCCGTTACTGGCGGCCCCGGTATTCCGAATGCCGCTTTCGACGTCCCTTTGTTGGAGCCATCCTCACGTGAAAATTTGAATGGCACTTTAATCGATTGGCTGAATCAATCGTGAAATTTTCGTGGCGGGTTTTACCGGAGCGCACGTAAAAACCCTTGTTTTACGGGGTTTTCCGGGCGTCACCTCACCGCCTGTTACAAATTGCTAACTGAGTTGATTGGCCCTCCGGTAACCAATTCCCAACGTGACGGTTATATGACAAAGAGGCTTGCGCCGGGTTTTCGATATCCGTGCCGCCGGACGACGAAACGCACAATTCGAAGGTTTTCAATGCAGTTTTCAAACGTCAAAGCGGCCGCCGTCGCGGCGGCCGTGCTCCTGAGTTCTTCGCTGATCGCTGGTGCGCAGGCGGCAACGCCGGTGGCTGGCACCTGGCTTTCGGCCGACGGCGGCACCAAGGTGCGCGTGTCGGAATGCGCCGGCAACAAGCTGTGTGGTAAGGTCGTCTGGCTCAATGAGCCGATCGACAAGCAAACCGGCAAGCCGAAGACCGATAAGCGCAATGCCGACCCGGACAAGCGCTCGCGCCCCCTGCTCGGGGTGCAGGTCGTCAGCGGCATGGCGCCGAGCGGCGACAACAAATGGTCGGGCAAGATCTACAACGCCGACGACGGCAAGACTTACGACGCGCATGTAACGCTGGTGAGCGAGAATGCCATGCAGGTGCAGGGTTGCGTGCTCGGCATCCTGTGCAAGAGCCAGACCTGGAAGCGCGCCGACTGATCGGACGGCAGGCGAATGCAAAAGGCCGGCTGCATGGCAGCCGGCTTTTTTTGTGCCCGCGGTACTGAATTTGCGCGCCTGCGCGTCAGCGCGCGCGCTGGCCGAACAACACCGCCTGCACCTTCGGGTCCTTCATGTCGACGCCCTGGCGCCATGACTGGCCCAGCGCCAGCGCACGCTCGACCGCCGGACGTGCCTTCATCCGCGCCAGCCAGCGCTTGAGATGCGGAAACTGCTCGATATCCTGCCCCTGCTTCTGCCAGCCATTGACCCAGCCGACGAGCGCCATGTCGGCAATCGAATAGCGCCCGGCGATGAAATCGCGCCCCGCCAGCCGCTTGTTCATCACGCCATAAAGCCGGTTCACCTCGTCGACGAAACGCGCGATCGCATACGGGATGTGCTCCCGCGCGTAGGTCTTGAAGTGATGGACCTGGCCTGCCATCGGCCCGACACCGCCGACCTGCCAGAACAGCCACGCATCGGTCTCGACGCGGCCTCGCTCATCCTTGGGATAGAACTTGCCGGTCTTGCGGGCGAGATATTGCAGGATCGCCCCGGACTCGAAGATGGCGATCGGCCGCTTGCCCGGACCGTTTGGATCGACCAGCGCCGGGATGCGGTTGTTCGGCGAGATCTTCAGGAATGCCGGGTCGAACTGCTCGCCTTTGGCGATGTTCACCGGCTTGAGCTCGTATGGCAGCCGACACTCTTCGAGCATGATGGCGATCTTCTGCCCGTTTGGCGTCGGCCAGTAATAGAGCTCGATGGGCTTGGGGCCCTTTACGCTTTTGGATGCGGCCGGAGATTTGGCCGAGGTGGCAAGTGAGGAGGTGACACGTGCCGAGACCGCTTTGGCCGGGGCCGCTTTGGCTTTGCCCCCGCGCTTGAACGTGCGACGCGCCATAAGAACGGTCCCCCGGAATCAAGTCTGCCCCGTCACTCTTAGACTGCGTGCCCGCGACCGCAACAGCCGAACCGGCGCCGCCCCCGGCCATCGCCACAAGTCCTTGATGTAACTATGGACGCCCGCAACCCTGGTTGGTTATGATGCTCCCGCAGGTTGAAATCCGGCGCATCGGCAAGCGTCCGCACCGGGCGCTTATGCGACCGAGCCTGTCCAATGCGGGGGGACCGATGTTCAACGCAAAACGACCGACCGACACGACGACGTCCACCGCGACACCGATCCTGCGTGTCGCATTCGCGACGTTGCTCGCTGGAATGATCGCTGCGCCGTGGACGGCGCTCGCGCAATCGTCAACGCCGGCGCCCGGCTCGAGCACCGCCGCGACGCCAAAGCCCAAGCGTACGCCGACACCCGGTCAGATTGCCGCGCGCGAACGCCAAAAGAAATGCGCCGCCGAATGGAAAGTGGCGAAGGACGCCGGCAAGGTCGAAAAGGGAATGAAGTGGCCGCAGTACTGGAGCGCGTGCAACAAGCGGCTCAAGGGTACATCGACCTGACCATCGGCCTGCGGGGTCGAAGCCCGGGCACGCCCGGCTTTGGAAAAACCTGAAGCCGAAAACCTGAAATGGGAAAATGCAGTCCAGAAACTCGGAGGGCGTCGGTGAGACTTGTAGTCTCCCCGACGCCCTCTGATGTCATTGGAACCGGGTGCATGAGACAAACGACTGCTTGCGCTATCGTACCTGATGCACACCGGCCCCCTATGACGCGGCCCACGGCGCGTACGCCGAGAACCGAGAAGAGGCGCTAGACCTAGAGCTTCTTCTTCTTCTTCTTGGCCTTCTTCGCCGTCTTCACTGCTTTCTTCTTACGTTTAGCCATTTGCTGCCCTCCTAGCCATTTAGAATGGCGGGTGTCGCATAAGTGCGGTCGGGGATCGACCTGCACCACAATTGGTTTACACCAGCGCAAGAAAAAAAACAGTGACTCGTTGCTTTCATGTGCGTAACCGGCGCGACGACGTTGCCTTCGAGCGTAATCGCACAGCAATGACGCGACACAGCGCAGCCGACATCGCTTGCCTTGCGTTTCATCGCCAGCATCAATGCACGAATTCAAAAACGCGCGATGAAATAAGCATTTTTTGCATGCCGCCAAGGCACTGCGAATCTTCAGGACGCGGGCCGTCAACCGTCCTGCACAGGCTGCACAGCAAGCATCTTCGGCGGTACGGAAGGCATCGGCGCCCTGTGAAAAAAATTTGCGAGGAAATCGCCGCGCAAGGGCGTCGACAAGCCGAAAACGATCAAAAACGAGCGAATCGGGTGTCGGCGATTCGCCGGCGACGCGGACGCGGAGCGCTTGATCGGTGGTCTCGCAGTGCGGCGATGACACCTTCGGACATGCATCGCGGCCGTCGAGCGGCGTGTCGATGCACCACGTCGCCAGCTCGGCGACGCGTCATCGTAAGCCGCGCGTTACGCCGCGCGCCTTACAAACCGAGTTTCGATTTTAGGAGGTCGTTAACCGCCTGAGGGCTCGCCTTGCCGCCGGAAGCCTTCATGACTTGACCGACGAACCACATCATCGCCTTCGGATTGGCCTTCGCCTGATCCACCTTGTCGGGATTCTTGGCGATGAGGTCGTCAACGATACCGCCGATGGCGCCAAGGTCGGTGACTTGCGCCATGCCGCGGCTCTTGACGAGTTCGCGCGGATCGCCGCCTTCGGTCCAGAGTATCTCGAACAAGTCCTTGGCGATCTTGCCGGAGATCGTCTTGTCGCCGATCAGTTCGATGACGCCGCCGAGCTGCGCCGCCGACACCGGTGACGAAGCGATGGAAAGACCTTCCTTGTTCAGCCGTCCGGACAACTCGTTGATCACCCAGTTGGCCGCCAGTTTGGCATCGCGCCCGTTCGCGACGGTCTCGAAGTAGTCGGCGATCTCCCGCTCGGCCACCAGATGGCCGGCGTCATAGGCCGACAGGCCGAGATCGCGGATGAAACGCGTCTTCTTCTCGTCCGGCAGTTCCGGGAGCTCCGCTTTCAGCCCCTCGACCCATTCGCCGCTGAGTTCGAGCGGCAACAGGTCGGGATCGGGGAAGTAGCGGTAGTCGTGGGCCTCTTCCTTCGACCGCATCGAGCGCGTTTCGCCCTTGCCGGGGTCGAACAGCCGCGTCTCCTGGTCGATCGAACCGCCGTCCTCGATGATTTCGATCTGCCGGCGCGCCTCGTGCTCGATCGCCTGGCCGATGAAACGGATCGAGTTCATATTCTTGATTTCGCAGCGCGTGCCGAACGGCTCACCGGGGCGCCGCACCGAGACATTGACGTCGGCGCGCAAACTGCCCTTCTCCATGTCGCCGTCGCAGGTACCGAGATAGCGCAGGATCGAGCGCAGCTTGGTCAGGAAGGCCATCGCCTCCTCCGACGAGCGCAGGTCGGGCTTGGACACGATCTCCATGAGCGCGACGCCGGAGCGGTTGAGATCGACCGCCGACATCGACGGATGGCGGTCGTGCACGCTTTTGCCGGCATCCTGTTCCAGATGCAGGCGCTCGATGCCGACGGTCACGGCCTCGCCATTGTCGAGATCGACGACGACCTCGCCCTCGCCGACCACCGGCTGCTTGTACTGGCTGATCTGATAGCCCTGCGGCAGGTCGGGATAGAAGTAGTTCTTGCGGTCGAACACCGAGCGCAGATTGATCTTGGCCTTGAGACCGAGGCCGGTGCGCACCGCCTGACGGACGCACTGCTCGTTGATCACCGGCAGCATGCCGGGCATCGCCGCATCGACCAGCGACACATGGCTGTTCGGGGCGCCGCCGAATTCCGTCGAGGCGCCGGAAAACAGCTTCGACTTCGAGGTCACCTGGGCATGGACTTCCATGCCGATGACCACTTCCCAGTCGCCGGAGGCGCCTTTGATGAGCTTGGAGGGCTTCTGCTGCACGTTCATGGCCATTCTCGTACCCCCCGCGCGCGGGCCGGGCAAGATGGCGCCTGCGACGGGTCTAGAAGTCGAGTTCGCGGCCGAGCACCTGCTCGACCGTATCCAGGCTGTCGGTGAAGCCTCGATACGCGACGACCTTGCCCTCGCGGAAGCGATAGAAGTTGCCGGTGCGGATGCGAATGATGCGCCCGGTTGCCTGTTGCAGCATCTGTCCGGCGGCGAGAGTCGAGGCCCAGTCGCCATCGGCGAGCATCGTTTCGGTCTGGTACTCGACGATCCGATAGTTTTCAAAAAGCAGGCCGAAGCCTTTGGCAACCTCGGCCCGGCCGCGACGGAGGCCGGCGAAGGGAAACACCGTCGCCGGAGCCAGGAACAGCCAATCGACGTCGGCGTCATAGCAGGCGATGAGGCGGTCGCGATCGCCACTGACAAAGGCGCGCAGAAGTTCGGCGAGCGCCGCCCGGGTCTGTTCCGTCTTGTACGGGGATAGTTCTGACGGCTGGAGCGGCATTGCAATTGGCCCTTCTTCCAGTTCGCCTTGGAGCTTACAGCGCCGGCGAAGCGGCGCTACCGCAATCTGCACTCGCAATGCGCGTAATTCGGTAAATCTCGCGTTCAGAACCGGCCGTGAGACCGCGAGCCTCCCCGGTCACGGATCTATTTCGCGCCCAAGCGCCTGCTCAGCCCAATCGAAGCTGTCGGTGAACCCGCGATAGGAAATCACCTTGCCGTCGCGAAAGCGATAGAAGCTGGCCAGCCCCGCCGTGATGACGCGGCCCGTCGAGCGCTGAATGAGACCAATATCGGCCATCGTCGCTGCCCGATCGCCGTCGACCGCGGTCATTCGCATTTCGTAACGGGTGATGTTGTAGGCCTGATACACCTGCAACAGCCCGGCGAGTACCGCGTCCTTGCCCTGCTTCAGGCCCGCGAACGGAAAGATCGAGGTCGGCGCATGGAGCAGCCATTCGATGTTGTCATCGTAGCGCGCCGCCAGACGGGCGTGATCGCCGCGCCGAAACGCATCGATGGTATCCTCGAGCGCAGCGCGCGTCGTCTCTGTCGTCACCGTATCGCCCCCGCCGCAGGTTCCCTCGATCATCGGCGGGATACCGCCTTGCTCCCGTGGCGGGAAGTCGGCGGACACCGAAAGCCTGGGCCAATTGCTGCTGAGGTTAACACCGGCGGCCATGCCCGCGCGGCGTCGCTAGGGCACTATGACGCGGCCCAATACCTGCTCTGCGGCATCGAAACTGTCGATGAACCCGCGATAGGCCACGACCTTGCCGTCTCGTACCTGGTTGAAGCTGGCGGCGCGGCATCGAATGATCCGGCCCGTCGCCCTTTGAGTAATGGTCACATCGGCGACGGCCGCCGCCCACTCGCCTTCGGCAATGACGTCTTCGATTTCATAGTTGTCGAACCGGTAATGCAGGCTGACGTTCAGCAGCATGAGGAAAACCGCGCTTTTGCCGCGCCGGCGTCCGCCGACCGGAAAAATCGTCGGCGATGCATGCATCACCCACTCGATGTCGCGGGCATAAAGCGCTGCCATGCGGAAATAGTCGGACCGGGCAAACGCGTCATGGATTTCCATGGCGACCGCGTAAGCCGGACCGCGACCGGACACGGCGCTTCACCACCACCGCTGCGCGACGAAACGCCCGGCCGCCTGCTCGATCACCTCACTGAGCGAGAACAAGGTCTCTTCGTCGAACGGCCGGCCGATCAGTTGCAGGCCGAGCGGCAGCCCCTGCGCATCGGAGCCCGCGGGCACGGCGATGCCCGGCAGGCCGGCCATGTTCACCGTCACCGTGAAGATGTCGTTGAGATACATCTCGACCGGATCGGCGCCGCCCTTCTCGCCGACGCCGAACGAAGCCGTAGGTGTCGCCGGAGTCAGCATGGCGTGAATGCCGGCGTCGAAGCACTGCTCGAAGTCGCGCTTGATCAGCGTGCGCACCTTTTGTGCGCGCAGATAGTAGGCGTCGTAATAGCCGGCCGACAGCACGTAGGTGCCGATCATGACGCGGCGGCGCACCTCGTCGCCGAAACCTTCGGCGCGGGTCTGCTCGTACATATCGGTGATGTCGCGGCCCGGAACGCGCAGGCCGTAGCGCACGCCATCATAACGCGCGAGGTTTGACGAAGCTTCCGCCGGCGCCACGATGTAATATGCCGGCAGCGCGTATTTGGTATGTGGCAGCGACACCTCGACCAGCTCAGCGCCGGCCGCCTTGAGCCACTCGCAGCCCTGTTGCCAGATCTTCTCGATCTCGGCCGGCATGCCGTCCATCCGGTATTCCTTCGGAATGCCGATGCGCAGCCCCTTCACCGATTTGCCGACCGCGGCTTCGTAATCCGGCACCGGAATATCGGCGCAGGTCGTGTCCTTGGCGTCGGGTCCGGCCATCGAGCGCAGCATGATAGCGGTGTCGCGCACGGTCTTGGCCATCGGGCCAGCCTGATCGAGCGACGAAGCGAACGCGACAATGCCCCACCGCGAGCAGCGGCCGTAAGTCGGCTTGATGCCGACCGTGCCGGTGAAGGCCGCCGGCTGACGGATCGAGCCGCCGGTGTCGGTTGCGGTGGCGCCGAGACACAGTTGCGCCGCAACCGCCGCGGCCGAGCCGCCGGACGAGCCGCCCGGCACCAGCGGCGTGTTCGACCCGGCACGCCGCCACGGGGACTGCACCGGCCCGAAATACGACGTCTCGTTCGACGAGCCCATGGCGAATTCGTCATTGTTGGTCTTGCCGAGCATCACCGCGCCGTCGCGCCAGAGCTGCGACGTCACCGTGGACTCATAGGTCGGCACGAAATTGTCGAGGATGTGCGAGCACGCCGTGGTGCGCACGCCCTTGGTACAGAACAGATCCTTGATGGCGAGCGGAATCCCCTCGAGCGGACCGCCCTCGCCTTTGGCGATGCGCGCATCGGACGCCTTCGCCATCTGCGTAGCGATCTCCGGCGTCTCCAGCACGAAGGCATTGAGCGGACGCGCCTTCTCCACCGCTTCAATGTGCGCGGCGGTGAGCTCGGCGGAGCTCAGGTCTTTCTTGCGCAGGCGGTCGCGCGCTTCGGCCAGGGTCAGTGTGGTCAGTTCGGTCATTGCGGGCTGTCGCATTCGAATTTGGACTTCAGCGCTTCGATCTCGG
Source organism: Pseudolabrys sp. (assembly GCA_035556455.1). Taxonomy (GTDB): domain Bacteria; phylum Pseudomonadota; class Alphaproteobacteria; order Rhizobiales; family Xanthobacteraceae; genus Pseudolabrys. The sequence goes on along the minus strand of DATMEX010000028.1, from coordinate 18,020 downwards.
CGGGCGAGCGCTGCCGAATAAGGTAAGAGCCATCGGGCTGCGGATCGCGGAAGATTTCGCCCGGCAGCGGCAGGCCCATGGCGCGCAAATCATCGGCCGTGTGGCCGTCGGGCAGCTTGCCGGCCGAGATGACGTTGATCATCTCCCAGCGCGCCTCCATATCGGCCAACTCGCACGCCTGGCACATTTACTCGATCACCTTCGGCACCATGTAGAAATTGTCTTCGCTGTTCGGCGCGTTCGACAGCACGGCATCGGGATCGTCGCCGTCGGTGACGGCATCGGTCCGCTGCTTCATGGCCATCGGCGTCACCGACGTCATCGGCTCGACACCCTCGACATTGACCTCGCCGAGTTGCTCGACAAAGGCCAGCATGGCGTTGAGTTCACCCTTGAGGTGCTCCACCTCGTCATCCTTGACCGCAATGCGGGCAAGACGGGCGATACGGCGGACGGTGTCGGCGTCGACGGACATTGAAATCGTTACGCTTTTTTGGCGGCTACGAGGCTTCGGCAGCGCCGAAGCGGTGTCCCGCGCGTATAGCAGAGGCGCGGAATTGGCGGCAACCGCCGTTCCGCGCCTGTTCTGCCACCTCAGCCGCGCTGGTTCTCGATAACAGTCCAGCCCAGCGCCTTGAGCTGCTTCTTGGCCTGCGCCGTGGCCGTGCCGGTGATGCGGATTTCGCCGCGCGACTTGGCGACCAGTTCGTTGCGCGCCTTGGTGAAGGCCTCAAGCCGAGCCGCGGTGTCCGCCGTCCAGGACAGCGCGTCCAGCGGCGCCACCGTGACGAAACCGCCGTCCTTGGCCACCAGGAACGGCAGGCCGCCGAGCGTGATGACATGCCGGTAGCCGGGATGCCGCTTGTATTCGGCGGCCAGCAGTTCGGCCTGCCGCCGCATGAAATAGGCATTGGAGCGCTCGTCGGCGGCGGCCGCGGCATCGAAGAACACCGCCCGCCCCTGCACCGTCTTCATACTGTCGATGGCCGCAACCATCGCCGCCATGTCGATCGGCGTGTAGTTGCGGTTGCCCAGCAGGCTCTCGGTGATCTCCGTCGAGACGTCCATCTCGAGCAGCTTCTTGCGGTTGAGATCGAGTATCTGCGCCGCCGTGTACTGGCGCGCCAGATCCTCGATCGACACGTTGTTGAGCCTGTTCGCCGTCGACAGATTGGAAACGACAATGCCGGCCGCGCCCGGCACCGCGATTAGCGCCCCGGTAACAGCGAGGCCGCCGAGAGCCGCGGCTTCCGCCAATTGCTTGAGCTTGGCGTCGAGCGGCGGGAAGTCGGTATAGGGATCGACGCCATAGTTCGCGGCCAAGATGCGGCGCTCGGTGGTCACGCCGATCAGGCTCGCCAACGCGCCGTCCTGCGTCTTGCCGGCATTGCTGAGGCCGGAGCCAAGGCGATTGAACATGGTGCCAATGCCCGACAAGGTGCCCTGGATGGTGTCCACCGGGTTGGTGATGAGCCGCCCCGTATATTTGAGCGGATTGAGGCCGGCATTGGCGAGTGCGGTCACGAAGGTGTTGGAGCTCGACACCTTTTCGAGCTCGGCCAGCGCGCGCAATTCGGTGATACGCATGCGCGCCATCTGGTCGCCGGGCGCGACCGTTTCGCCATAAGGGGTGTCGATATCGTAGACACGTAGCAAGCCGTCGCTGCGTACTGGCGAGCGCACGGTGTAGTTATCGCCGGCAGGAACGATGCCTTTGATCTTGGCTGCATCGTATGATGGCGGCGCCTCGTAGCTCTGCGCCAGAGCGACAGCCGTCAGCGATATCGCGGCGAGCGCAAGAACGGACGCCGCAGGCGCCAGACGGATTCGACGACGCACGACAATCACCCCCGATTATTTTCTGTGCTGGCCCATTATGCGCAGCCACGGCGTGGCGGCAACCCGGCAGTCCGGCCCCCTGCCGCTTTCTCGTTGACGGCGGCATGATAAAGTCGGCCCGCCGAGGACTTGCAGCTCTGTCATGACAGGAGTGTAAGCCATGACCAGTTTCATTCCCTTCCCGCTCAACATCATGTTTCCCGGCGCCGCCGGGAACATGCAATCTTTCGAAAGCCGCGCCTTCTCGCCGACCTACACCTTCAATTTTGCCGGCAATGCGGAAATCGAACGCGAAGTCACCGAGGACGTGGCCACCTATGGGCGGCAGATCGGCTGGCTCAATGATATTGTGCTGGCACTCGCAAAGGCGGCTCCCGATTCGCTGAAAGACGATTCAGCCACCGGTTCTCTGAAACAGCTTAAGGACGCCATGGCAAAGATCGAAGCCATCAAGGAACGCCGGGCATCGAGCGCCTATGACCAGGCGCGCAGTGCGCTCGAGACGCTGGCGAAGACCGACAAGGCCGAACTCTCGCGCCTGCTGCGGACCTTCGACGGACCCCAGGCCAAAGCGTGACGGCACTCATCGGCCCGCTCGTGGAGATCGCGCCGCATTTCGGTGCTCGCGGCGCGCTGCTCGGGCTCGATCTTGGCACCAAAACCATCGGCGTCGCCGTCAGCGATCCCGACCGCAAGCTTGCCACCGGCGTCGAGACCATCGCGCGCAAGCAGTTCACCGCCGACGCGCAGCGCCTGCTGGCGCTCGCGGCGGAGCGCAATGTCACCGGTCTGGTGCTCGGCCTGCCGATCAACATGGACGGCTCGGAAGGCCCCCGCGCGCAGTCCACGCGCGCTTTCTCTCGCAATCTCGCCAAGCTCACGGCCCTGCCGATCGCCCTCTGGGACGAGCGGCTCTCCACTGCCGCGGTCGAGCGCGGCCTTATCGAGGCCGACATGCGGCGCGAGCGCCGCGCCGAGGTCATCGATCAGCACGCCGCCATGTTCATCCTCCAGGGCGCGCTCGACCGGCTGCGGCACGTCATCCCCGGCTAAAGAAAAAGGCGGGCCCAGTTGGACCCGCCTTTTCATTCAGCGTTGCCGCCCTACTGGTTGGCGCAGGGCGTGTAGCCGGGGGTCGCCGGGCTGCCGCCACAGCGGGAATTGTCAGTGCTCACGCCACCATAGCGATGGTAGCGCGGCGCCATGCGGTAGGTCGGGGCCGGCTCATAGGCATAGTAGTCGTCGGCATAAGCGGGCTCATACGCATAGCCAGGCTCATAGTAGCCGGAGCCGTAATAGCCACTGTTGGCCGACGACGCCGCCGCCGCGCCGACCAGGGCGCCGGCACCGAAACCAATCGCCGCCGCCGTGTTTCGGCCATTACGCGCTTCACTCGGAGACGCAGCCGCCAGAGCCAGCGCACTGGTCATCGCGGCCGCCACAGCAAATTTCGCAAAAGTTCTCATTTGATGCCTCCTGTTCCCGTTCATCGGGCGTTCCGGGGGTCAATTCCCAAGCCGGAGGCCGGTTCCGGAACGCCCGGTTAACGACACCGTGAGCGCCCCTTGTGGATCGCCGGGAACCGCCCTTGCCGCCACCGGACGGCGCGCCTATAGAACTGGCTTTAATGACCAATTCGCCGAAATCATCATTCGTCCTCAGCCACCGTCATTTGTTGGGGATTGAAGGCCTTTCGGCCGCTGACATCACCGGCCTCCTCGACCTTGGCGAGGAGTTCGTTACCCTCAATCGCCAGATCGAGAAGAAGCAGGCCTCGCTGCGCGGGCGCACTCAGGTCAACATGTTCTTCGAGGTTTCGACGCGGACGCAGTCCTCGTTCGAACTCGCCGGCAAGCGCCTTGGCGCCGACGTCATGAACATGTCGGCGTCCTCGTCGTCGATGCGCAAGGGCGAGACCCTGATCGACACGGCGATGACGCTCAACGCCATGCACCCCGATATCCTGGTGGTGCGCCATCACGCCTCCGGCGCGGTTGCCCTGCTCGCTTCCAAGCTCGATTGCTCGGTGGTCAATGCCGGCGACGGCGCCCATGAGCACCCGACCCAGGCGCTGCTCGATGCGCTCACCATCCGCCGCAACAAGGGCCGCATCGAAGGCCTACTGGTCGTCATTTGCGGCGACATCCTGCATTCGCGCGTCGCGCGCTCCAATATCATCCTCCTCAACACCATGGGGGCGCGCGTGCGCGTCGTCGGGCCATCGACGCTAATGCCGCCGGGCATTGAGCGCATGGGCGTCGAAGTCGCGCATGACATGCGGGAGGGCCTGGCCGACGCCGACATCGTGATGATGCTGCGCCTGCAGCGCGAGCGCATGAACGGCTCCTTCGTGCCGTCCGTGTCCGAGTATTTCAATTACTGGGGCCTCGACCAGAAGAAGCTCGCTTACGCCAAGAAGGATGCGCTGGTGATGCATCCCGGTCCGATGAACCGCGGCGTCGAGATCGATTCAATTGTCGCCGACGGCGCGCAGTCTTTGATCCGCGAACAGGTCGAGATGGGCGTCGCCATCCGCATGGCCGTGCTCGAAGCGCTGTCGAGGAACCTGCCCAATGCGTAGCCGGGAGGTCCTCGTCAACGCCGGTCACGCCGCGATGCGCAAGGCGCGCTTCGGCATGATCTTCGTCGTCGCGGCCGGCGTCGCCGTCTCGTTCTGGGTTCGCTTCTTCCGCGGGCTTGCGCGGACCAGGACCAATCGTGATGTTGCAAAACTATGCTGAATGAACGCCGCCCCGTTCTCCTCGCCAATGCCCGGATCATCGATCCCTCGCGCGATCTCGATATCCTCGGCGACCTGCTGATCGCCGACGGCGTCATCCGTGAGGCCCGCAAGGGCATCGGCGCGGCCGGCGTGCCCGAAGGCACCGAGGTGATCGATTGCCGCGGCAAGGTGGTTGCGCCCGGCCTTGTCGACATGCGCGCCTTCATCGGCGAACCCGGCGCCGGCTATCGCGAGACCTTCGCCTCGGCGAGCCAGGCGGCCGCCGCCGGCGGCGTCACCACCATTGTCTGCCAGCCCGACACCTCGCCAGTAATCGACGATCCGGCGACCGTCGATTTCGTTCTGCGCCGCGCCCGCGACACCGCCATCGTTCATGTCGCGCCGATGGCGGCATTGACCAAAGGCCTGGAAGGCCAGGAGATGACCGCCATCGGCCTCCTCAAGGCCGCCGGCGCCGTCGCTTTCACCGATGGCGCCAAGAGCGTGACCAATGCCCAGGTAATGCGCCGCGCGCTCACTTACGCCCGCGATTTCGACGCGCTGATCGTGCACCACACCGAGGATCCCGATCTCGTCGCCGACGGCGTCATGAACGAGGGCGAATTCGCCGCGCGCCTCGGCCTGCTCGGCATTCCGGCCGCCGCCGAAGCCATCATGCTCGAGCGCGACATGCGGCTCGTGGCTCTGACCAAGGGCCGCTACCACGCCGCCTCCGTCACCTGCCCGGCCTCGCTCGCCGTGCTCGGCGACGCCAGGGAAGCCGGCCTTGCCGTCTCCGCCGCGGCGTCGATCAATCATCTGACGCTGAACGAGAACGACATCGGCCCCTATCGGACCTTCCTCAAGATGTCGCCGCCTCTGCGCGCCGAGGAAGACCGCAAGGCGCTGGTCAAGGCCCTGAACGACGGGCTGATCGATGTCGTCATGTCGGATCACAATCCGCAGGACGTCGAAACCAAGCGGCTGCCTTTCGCCGAAGCCGCCGCCGGCGCCATCGGCCTCGAGACCATGTTGTCGGCGGGCCTGCGCCTCGTACACTCCGGCGACGTGGCGCTGCCGACGCTGCTGCGCGCCATGTCGACGCGCCCGGCCGAACTGCTCGGCCTGCCCGGCGGCACCTTGCGCAGCGGCGGGCCGGCCGATGTCATCGTCATCGACACCGACGTGCCGTGGCTGGTCAATCCGGACGAACTCAAGTCGAAGTGCAAGAACACGCCGTTCGACGAAGCGCGCATGACCGGCCGCGTCGTGCGCACCATCGTCAATGGCCGTACCGTGTATGAATCGCTATGAGCTGGCAGCTCACCTTCCTCCTCGCCTTCCTGTTCGGCTATCTGCTCGGCTCGATCCCGTTCGGCCTGTTGCTGACGCGCGCGGCGGGCGGTCCCGATGTGCGCACCATCGGCTCCGGCAATATCGGCGCGACCAATGTGCTGCGCACCGGCAACAAGGGCCTCGCCGCAGCGACGTTGCTCGGCGATGCGCTCAAGGGCACCGTTGCGGTGCTGCTGGTCTGGCACTTCGTCAACTATGAGGCCGCGCTGATCGCCGGCCTCGGCGCCTTCCTCGGCCATCTCTTTCCGGTGTGGCTCAAGTTCAAGGGCGGCAAGGGCGTCGCCACCTACATCGGCCTGCTGATCGGGCTCGCCTGGCCCGGCGCGCTGATCTTCATCGGCCTGTGGCTCGTCACCGCTTACTTCACACGCTACTCGTCGCTGTCGGCCTTGGTTGCCTCGGCGTTGACGCCGATCGCCCTGCTCGGCCTCGGCCGCCCCGAAGCCGCGTCGCTGTTCTTCCTGCTCGGCATTCTCTTATGGATCATGCACCGCGCGAATATTCAGCGGCTGCTGAATGGGACCGAGGGGAAGATTGGGAGCAAGGGCTGAGGCCCGCGCCCTTCCCCACAACCGCACCTAAACTTCTGATTGTACCGCGCGGCGCCGCGCGCGACACTGCCCCCGGGCACATCGGGGGCGACGTTGCCGGCCAGAACCAAACTCACCGACGAGCAGCGCCTCGACTGGCTGCGGCTGATCCGCAGCGACAATGTCGGGCCGCGGACCTTCCGCGACCTGGTCAATGCCTATGGCGGCGCCAAAGGGGCGCTCGCGGCGCTGCCGAAGCTCGCCCGCCGTGGCGGCGCATCGCGCATCACCATCTGCCCCGTCGAGGACGCCGAAGCCGAACTGAACGCCTGCCGCGCGCGCGGCATCGAGCTCATCGCGCTCGGCGAGCCCGACTATCCGCCGCGTCTGCAGACCATCGACGATGCGCCGCCGCTTCTCGCCGTGCGCGGCGACATCGCCTCGCTGGCGCGGCCGCTCATCGCCATTGTCGGCTCGCGCAATGCTTCCGCCGTCGGTCTGAAGTTCGCCGCGTCTCTCGCGCGCGATCTCGGCGAGGCCGGCTACGGCGTCGTGTCGGGGCTGGCGCGCGGCATCGACGCCGCCGCGCATCGCGCCACGAAGGAAACCGGCACGATCGCGGTGCTCGCCGGCGGCCATGCCCGCATCTATCCCGCCGAACACGAGAAGCTGGTCGAGGAGTTGATCGCGCACGGCGCCGCGGTGTCGGAAATGCCGCTCACACACGAACCGCGCGCGCATGACTTCCCGCGCCGCAATCGCCTGATTTCCGGCCTTGCCGTCGGCGTCGTCATTGTCGAAGCGGCCAAGCGCTCCGGCTCGCTGATCACCGCGCGCATGGCCGGCGAACAGGGCCGCGAGGTTTTTGCCGTGCCGGGCTCGCCGCTCGATCCGCGCGCCGAAGGGACCAACGGCCTCATCAAGCAGGGCGCGACTTTGGTCACCGAAGCCGCCGATATCATCAACGCCATCGAGCCGATCCTTGGCCGCGGCTTGCCGCCCATGGAGGAGCCTGAGCCCGACGACCTGTTCGCGCCGGACCGCGAGCCCGGCGACGACGAGCGCAGCCGCGTCGTCTCGCTGCTCGGCCCCTCGCCGATCACCATCGACGATCTGGTGCGGCTGTCTGATACCACCCCGGCCATCGTCCGCGTCGTGCTGCTGGAGCTTGAACTGGCGGGACGGCTGGAGCGTCACGGCGGCGGCCTCGTGTCGCTCGTGTAAACTACGCGTCGAATCGAAACACCGGGCCCAGCGAATGCTTCACCGCGCCGTTCTCATCGCGCTCTTTGTCCTGCTGGCCGCGCCATTGGCGCATGCGCAGGGCAAGGACGAAAGCTTCGCCGCCTTCGTGAATGCGTTGTGGCCGGACGCGCGCGCCAAGGGGGTCACCCGCGCGACGTTCGATACCGCCATGCGCGGGGTCACGCCCGACCAGCGCGTCATCAACGCCACCAAGCGCCAGCCGGAATACGGCAAGCCGGTGGGCGATTACATCAATGCGCTGGCCTCGCCGCGCCGCATCCAGAACGGCCTCGCCAAAGCCAAGGAATGGTCGCGCGCGCTCGAAGGCGTGGAGAAGAAATACGGCGTCGAACGCTGGATCCTGATGGCGCTGTGGGGCATGGAAACCGACTACGGCGCTGCCAAGGACAAGTGGGATGTGTTCCGATCGCTGGCGACGCTGGCTTATGTGAAGTACCGCCATCCCTATTTCCGCAACGAGCTCATCGTCGCGATGGGCATCATGCAGACCAACAATTATCCGCGCGAGCAGATGGTGTCGTCATGGGCCGGCGCCATGGGCCAGAGCCAGTTCATGCCCTCGAGCATGGTCGGCTACGCCGTGAGCTATTCCGGCCAGGCCCGCCCCGATCTGTGGAACAATGTGCCGGACGTGCTCGCCTCCACCGCCAATTATTTGCACAAGGCGGAATGGCGCAGCGGCCTGCCCTGGGGCTTCGAGGTCATCGTGCCGAAGGGCTTCGACACCATGAAGAGCCGCGCCACCTTCTCGGAATGGACGAAGCTCGGTGTGCGCCGCGCCGACGGCAAGCCCTACCCGCGCGACGATCAGACGACCAGCCAGGCCATTCTGTTCTTCCCGAGCGGCATCAACGGGCCGGCCTTCATCGCCACCGAGAACTTCCTGGTGCTCAAGCACTACAACAACTCGGATGCCTATGCGATCGCGGTCGGCCATCTCGCCGACCGGCTGCATGGCGGCATTCCATTCCGCGCCGCCTGGCCCAAGGACGACCGGCCGCTGTCGCGCGACCTGCGCATTGCCCTGCAGAAGAAGCTCGCCGCGCTCGGCTACAAGGTCGCCGATTTCGAGGGACGCATCGACTTCGACATTCGCGACTACATCCGCGCCGAGCAGAAGAAGAACGGCATGGTGCCGGACGGCAATCCGACCATCGCGCTCCTGGAGAAGCTGGGGGTGCCGGTGCGGTAGCCCATCCGTCATTCCGGGGCGCGCTGAAAGCGCGAGCCCGGAATCCAGCAACGACCACCCGAGTGCCGGTCTGGATTCCGGATCGGCGCTAACGCGCCGTCCGGAATGACGGGACAGCGCCCCTACCCTCGCCGCCCGTTACCATTCCCGTTGCCATTCGGCCGGGTCAGGTTTTCGGCCTCGAGCCGAACCATTTCGAGGAGGTAGCCGAGAGTGTCGAGACCGCTGCGGCGGGCCAAGGTCGCGAGGTCGTTCGACAGGGTGGCCACATAGCTGGCCACCGCGTTCTGACTGCCATTTTCTCCGCCTTTTAGGGGCATAATCCGATCCGGCCTGCTCAGCACGACGTCGAAATTACAGTATCGGACCAAAAAGATAATATTAATAATAGCATTATTGTAAAATACACTCTTAGGTTGCATTTAGGCGCAGCAAATGCCCTTTTTCTATACCATTGATTTTACTTGTCTTTCTATTATCTCATCGGGCGGGCGCTTGACCCTGATTTGACAGGGAGGGTCTCCTTCCCCATGTTCCGGCCGACGAAAGCCGTCGATTCAAGCCCTATCCGCATTGGTCCGGGCGTTTAACCCTTTGGATTTTCGATGAAAGTTGTCGTTGTCGAGTCGCCTTCCAAGGCGAAGACGATCAACAAGTATCTTGGCGCGGGCTACGAGGTGCTTGCCTCGTTCGGCCATATCCGCGACCTGCCGGCCAAGGATGGCTCGGTCGATCCGGACCACGACTTCAAGATGCTTTGGGAGATCGACCCGCAATCGCAGAAGCGGGTCAACGACATCGCGCGCGCCGTCAAAGGCGCCGACACTCTTATTCTGGCGACCGACCCTGATCGCGAGGGCGAAGCCATTTCCTGGCACGTGCTGGAAGCGCTGAACGAAAAGAAGGCGCTCAAGGGCCAGGCCATCCAGCGCGTCGTCTTCAACGCCATCACCAAGCAGTCGGTGACCGAGGCGATGAAGAAGCCGCGCGAGATCGACACCGCGCTGGTCGACGCCTATCTCGCCCGCCGAGCGCTGGACTACCTCGTCGGCTTCACTCTTTCTCCTGTGCTGTGGCGTAAGCTGCCGGGCGCCCGCTCGGCCGGCCGCGTCCAGTCGGTGGCGCTGCGTCTGGTCTGCGACCGCGAACTGGAAATCGAGAAATTCATCGCCCGCGAATACTGGTCGATCGTCGCCAAGCTGAAGACGCCGCGCGGCGACGAGTTCGACGCCCGCCTCGTCGGCGCCGACGGTCAGAAATTCCAGCGCCTCGATATCGGCACCGGCGTCCAGGCGACCGACCTCAAGAATATGCTCGACGGCGCATCGTTCACCGTCACTTCGGTCGAAGCGAAGCCCGCGCGGCGCAATCCGCCGCCGCCCTTCACGACTTCGACGATGCAGCAGGAAGCCTCGCGCAAGCTCGGCTTCGCGCCGGCCATTGCCATGCGTCTCGCCCAGCGCCTCTACGAAGGCGTCGAGATCGATGGCGAGACGGTCGGTCTCATTACCTATATGCGTACCGACGGCATCGACATGGCGCCGGAAGCCATCACCGACATCCGCTCGATGATCGGCAAGAACTACGGCAAACAGTATGTGCCGGGTTCGCCCCGCACCTATCAGAACAAGTCGAAGAACGCGCAGGAAGCGCACGAAGCCGTGCGCCCGACCTCGGCCTCCCGCACGCCGCAGGAGGTCGCCCGCTACGTCGACAAGGATCAGGCCCGGCTTTACGAGCTGATCTGGAACCGCGCCGTCGCCTCGCAGATGGAATCCGCCGAGCTCGAGCGCACCACGGTCGATATCGTGGCGAAGAACGGCGCGCGCGTCGCCGAACTGCGCGCCTCGGGTCAGGTGGTGAAGTTCGACGGCTTCCTCACGCTCTATCAAGAAGGCCAGGACGACGCGTCCGATGACGATGAGTCCAAGCGCCTGCCCGCGATGAGCGAGAAGGAAGCGCTGGCCAAACTCGCCATCGACGCCGCCCAGCACTTCACCGAGCCGCCGCCGCGCTTTTCCGAAGCCGCGCTGGTCAAGCGCATGGAAGAGCTCGGCATCGGCCGGCCGTCGACTTACGCCTCGATCCTGCAAGTGCTGCAGGACCGCGGTTATGTGCGCATCGACAAGAAGCGCCTCATCCCCGAGGACAAGGGCCGCGTCGTCGTCGGCTTCCTCGAAAGCTTCTTCCATAAATATGTCGAGTACGACTTCACCGCCTCGCTGGAAGAGCAGCTCGACAAGGTCTCGAACAACGAGATCGCGTGGAAGAAGGTGCTGTCGGATTTCTGGGTCGACTTCATCGGCGCGGTCAACGAGATCAAGGAAGTCCGCATCACGCAGGTGCTGGACGCGCTCAACGATCTCTTGGAGCCGCACATCTTCCCGGCCCGCGCCGACGGCGCGCCAGTGCGCCAGTGCCCGCAATGCGGCAACGGCCAGCTGTCGCTGAAGGTCGGCCGCTTCGGCGCCTTCATCGGCTGCTCGAACTATCCCGAGTGCAACTATACAAGGCAGATGACGCCAGGCGCTGCGAGCGCACAGGCAACCCGCGTCCTCGGTCAGGATCCCGAGACCGGTCTCGATGTCACGATCCGTGGCGGCCGCTTCGGCACCTATTTGCAGCTCGGTGAAGAGATCAAGGCGCCGAAGCGCAAGAAGGGTGAGAAGAAGGACCCGGATGCGCCGGAGCCGGTCAAGCCCAAGCGCGCCTCATTGCCCAAGGGCATCTCGGCCGACGACGTCACGCTCGAGCAAGCGCTCGCCGTGCTGTCGCTGCCGCGCGAAGTCGGCATCATGCCGGAGGACGGCCAGCCGATCCTCGCCGGCGTCGGCCGCTTCGGGCCTTACGTCAAGCACGACAAGACCTACGCCTCGCTCGAGGAAGGCGACGACGTTCTGACCATCGGCCTCAATCGCGCGATGCACCTCATCGCCGAGAAGATCGCCAACCCGAAGAAGGGCCGCCGCTTCGGCCCGGCGCCGGGCAAAACGCTCGGTGAGCATCCCGACAAGGGCGGGCCGATCGTGGTCAAGAGCGGCCGCTTCGGGCCTTACGTCTCGAACAACGGCGTCAACGCTACGTTGCCCGCCGACAAGACACCGGATACGCTCACGCTCGACGAGGCCATCGTGCTGCTCGACGCGCGCGCCGCCGCGCTCGGTTCCTCGCCGCGCGGAAAAAAGCCCGCGCCGAAGAAAGCCGCCAAAGGCAAGGCCGCCGCCGAACCGGCTGACGACAAGCCGGCGGTAAAGGCGAAGGCCCCCGCCGCGCGCAAGAAGCCGGCTGCCAAGGCCAAGGCGCCGGCGAAACCGAAAAAGCCTGCGGGCAAGACTGCCAAGATCACAGCGGCCGAGTAAGGACACCGTCATGCCCGGCCTTGTGCCGGGCATCCACGCCTTGCCTGCTTTTCTTTGAAAGACGTGGATGGCCGGGACAAGCCCGGCCATGACAAGGCTCATAGTGGCGCGGCCCGCGCGCCGCGATTACATTATAGCCGTCGCGCCGTTCCGGCGCCGGAACCCGCTTTGAAGAAAACGCCCAAACACAATCCCAATACCCTGCCGTCGAAGGACGACATCCTCGCTTTCATTGCCGCCAATCCCGGCAAGGCCAGCACCCGCGAAATCGCCCGCGCCTTTAATCTGAAGAACGAGCTGCGCGCCGACCTGAAGCGTCTGCTGCGCGACCTCGCCGATGACGGCGCGGTCGCTCGCCACGGCCACAAGGGCAAGAAGCTGCATCAGCCCGGCGCCCTGCCCTCGACCGTGCTCGCCGATATCGTCTCGCGCGACCGCGACGGCGACTTCATCGCCGTGCCCGACGAATGGGACGAGGACGAACACGGCCCGGCGCCGCGCATCCGCATTCTCTCGGCGCGCCGCCCGCGCCCCGGCGAAGCCGCCGGTCTCGGTGACAAGGTGCTCTTGCACACCGACGAGATCGAGCCCGAGGACGGCATTCGCCACCGCGGCCGTATCATCAAGATCGTCGAGCGGCCCAAGCACCGCGTGCTCGGCATCTTCCGCGCCAATCCGAAGGGCGGCGGCCGGCTCGAGCCGGTGGACAAGAAGATGCTCGGCCGCGAAATGCAGATCGCGGAAGGCGCCACCGGCGACGCGCAGGATGGCGATCTCGTCGCCGTCGAAGCGCAACGCGTGTCGCGCTTCGGCCCGCCGAACGGCCGCGTCGTTGAACGTCTCGGTTCGCTGAAGAGCGAGAAGGCCGTCAGCCTCATCGCCATTCATTCGCACTCCATCCCTGATGTGTTCCGCCGCGAGACCCTCAACGAGGCCGACAGCGCCACGCCCGCCACCCTGGCCGGCCGCGAGGACTGGCGCAAGCTGCCGCTGATCACCATCGATCCCGCCGACGCCAAGGATCACGACGACGCCGTCCATGCCGAGGCCGACGCCGATCCGTTCAATCCCGGCGGCTTCATCGTCACCGTCGCCATTGCCGACGTCGCGCATTACGTCACGCCCGGCTCGGCGCTCGACCGCGAAGCGCTGGTGCGCGGCAACTCTGTGTATTTCCCCGACCGCGTCGTGCCGATGCTGCCCGAGCGCATCTCCAACGATCTGTGCTCGCTCAAGCCGCACGAAGACCGCGCCGCGCTCGCGGTGCAGATGGTCATCGGCGCCGACGGGCGCAAACGCGAGCACAAATTTCACCGCATCATGATGCGCTCGGCGGCCAAGCTCGCCTATGAGCAGGCGCAGGCCGCCATCGACGGCCGCCCCGACGACACGACCGGTCCCCTATTGGAGCCGATCCTCAAGCCGCTTTACGCCGCCTATGACGCGCTCAAGCGCGCCCGCGCCGAGCGCGGGCCCCTCGATCTCGATCTGCCGGAGCGCAAGATCCTCCTGAAGAAGGACGGCATGGTCGATCGCGTCACCGTGCCGGAGCGGCTCGATGCGCACCGGCTGATCGAGGAGATGATGATCCTTGCCAATGTCGCCGCCGCGGAAACCTTAGAGAAGGCGCGCACGCCGCTCATCTACCGCGCCCATGACGAGCCGAGCCTGGAGAAGATCAACGCACTGCGCGAATTCCTCGCCAGCCTCGACATCAACATCGCCAAGGGCGGCACCCTGCGCGCCTCGAACTTCAACTTCATCCTCGAGCGCGTGAAGGACAGCGAGCGCGAAACGCTCGTCAACGAAGTCGTGTTGCGCTCGCAGGCGCAGGCCGAATATTCGGCCGAGAACTACGGCCATTTCGGTCTCAACCTGCGCCGCTATGCGCACTTCACCTCGCCGATCCGCCGCTATGCCGATCTCATCGTGCATCGCGCGCTGATCCGCGCGCTGCATCTGGGTCACGACGGCCTGCCCGGCAGTTTCGGCATTCCGGAGCTTGCCGAGATCGCGGCGGAAATCTCCGCCACCGAACGCCGCGCCATGCTGGCCGAGCGCGAGACCAAGGACCGGCTGATCGCGCATTTCCTCGCCGACCGTGTCGGCGCCACCTTCGAGGGGAAAGTGGGAGGCGTGCATCGCGCCGGCCTGTTCGTGAAGCTCAACGAGACCGGTGCCGACGGCTTCGTGCCGGCGCGCACCATCGGCGACGAGTTCTTCGCCTATGACGAGGCCGGCCATGCGCTGGTCGGCAGCCGCAGCGGCGAGACTTTCCGGCTGGGTGACAACATCACCGTGAAGCTGGTAGAGGCGGCTCCCGTGGCCGGCGCGCTGCGCTTCGAGATCCTGTCGCATGGCACGCAGGGCACGCCGCCCCGCGCACGGCGCTTCGGCCGCGACGAGCGGCGCGGCAAAGGTCTCAAGCTGAAGGGATCGAAGTTCTCGAGCGATGCCGCCAAGGGCCACGACGAGAAGAAGCGCAGCGAAGAGCGCCGCCGCAAGTTCGGCAAGAAGAATACCCGCCACAAGGTTCGCAAGAACAAGGGCAAGAGAAAATAAAAGCGAAAGTAAGAGCAGAAGTAACGGGAAGCGAAACGACCATGACCAGCAACGACGGCGACCGGCTCCTCAGGCGCATGAGCGACATGGAGCGCGATCAATCCTTCCCCGATTCCGAACCGCGCGACGCCGCCACCATTATGCTGATCGACCGCTCCGGGCCGCAGGCCAAGGTGCTGCTCGGCCGCCGCCATCACGGCCACAAATTCATGCCGGGCAAGTTCGTGTTTCCCGGCGGCCGCATCGAGGCGCATGATCGCGCCATGACCGCCGTGAGCGAATTGCATCCCGGCACGCAGGCCAAGTTGCTCGAGCGCGTCGATGCCCCCTCGCCGGAATTCGCCCGCGGCATGGCGCTCGCCGCCGTGCGCGAGATGGCGGAAGAGACCGGCATCCTGCTCGGCGTCAAAGGCGAAACGCCGCCGCAAACGCCCGGCGAGATCTGGACCGAATTCGCCAAGGCCAAAGTGTTCCCCGATCTCGGCCAGCTGCACTTCATCGCCCGCGCCATCACGCCGCCGAAGCGGCCCAAACGCTTCGACACCCGCTTCTTCACGGCGGATGCCACCACCATCGCCCATCGCATCGAGGGCGTGGTCGGGCCGGATTCGGAACTGGTCGAACTGGTCTGGGCGCCGATCGAGGAAGCCGCCCGGTTCGACATGCCGACCATCACCTCGGTGGTGCTGGAGGAACTGGCGGCCCGCGTTGCCGCCGGCATGGCGCACGACCTGCCGGTGCCGTTCTATTACATGGAAAACCAGAAATTTAATCGCGAGCTGCTGTAGCGCTTCAGTCGCGGCAGTAGAACGGCGGGAACGTGCTGGCCATGCCGGCATTCATCGCCATGACGATCATGGCATTCGCGAGCGCGATCTCGCGGTCGGACCGCGCGCAGACGTCGGCCTTCGCCGTGCAGCCGGACGCGATGAACGCCGCATGGCGCTCGAGGAACGCGTGGCTCAGGCCCTGTGTCCCCATCCGCGCCAGCCCCTGCTCCCAGGCCTTGGTGTAGCGCGCGCATTTGACCTCGACCCAGTTGTCGGGCTCGGCCGCCAGCGCCGGCAGCGCGCCCGCCACGAGCCAGGCCAGGATCGTGGCTGTGGTGAGCCCGAGGATCGCCGGCCGGAACGCGGATTCTTGCAGGCGCGGACGCATGGATGGCCCCGGAAACGTCGGATTTCGACGACCAAACCCCGCAATTACGGCGCAAATGGCGTCCGGACCCGCTTTTCTTGACATTCGGCCCGTTCTGGCTAGTTTCCGCGCCACGCAGCCGCCTTGATGCTTCTGCGGCTCACGATATCCCGAGATTCAAGGACTTAAATCATGGCCAAGGCCGTCAGCCTCAAGATCAAGCTCGTGTCGAGCGCCGACACCGGGCACTTCTACGTCACCAAGAAGAACTCGCGCACCCAGACCGACAAGCTGGTGAAGAAGAAGTACGACCCGATCGCGAAGAAGCACGTCGAGTATCGCGAAGGCAAGATCAAGTAAGCTCGCCTCACCGCCACTTTCGACTCAAATGCCCGGCCCATCGCCGGGCATTTTGCTTTTGCCGGTTGTGCTAGTCTACCGCCGCCGCGGTATCCTGTGCGGAGGACCTTCGGTGCGACTCATCGGTGGGACATGGCGCGATATGACGTGATCGTGGTGGGGGTCGGTGCTGTCGGCGCCGCCGCCACCCTGCATCTGGCGCGGCGCGGCGCGCACGTGCTCGGCATCGACCGTTTCTCGCCGCCGCACAAGAATGGCTCGTCGCATGGAGACACCCGCATCACCCGCGCGGCGATCGGCGAAGGCGTCGAATACTCGGCCCTCGCCTTGCGCTCGCATGCGCTGTGGCGCGAATACGAGGCGCTCACCGGCCAGACTTTGTTCGTGCGCAATGGCTGCCTGACCATTTCCGGCGCCGACGCCGTCGTCATGCACGACGTCGATGACTTCTTCGCCAATGTCGAAAGCGCGGCAAAGCGTTTCGCCATCCCGACCCGCACTTTCGGTGACGCCGCCGCCATCCGCGCGCGCTATCCGCAATTCGCCGTCCAGTCCGGCGACAAGGCCATCCTCGATGAGGAAGCCGGCTATCTCTATGTCGAGCGCTGCGTCGCCGCGACGCTCGATCTGGCGGCACAGGCCGGCGCGCAGCTCATGCGCGACACGCAGGTGATGCAGATCGAGCCGTCGGCTTCGGGCGTCGAGGTCGCCACCGGCGACAACCAGCGCTTCACCGCCGATCGCGTGCTGATCGCCGCCGGCGCCTGGCTGCCGGGCCTCGTGGCCGGCGAGATTGCGCGGCACTTCACGGTGACGCGGCAGGTCCTGCACTGGTTCGAGATCAAAAGTAACCCGGAGCGCTTCCGCCCCGAGAACTGCCCGGTCTTCATCTGGCAATTGCCGCGGCGCGGCGGCGTCGTGAGCAGCATCTACGGCTTCCCGCTGGAGGGCGATGCCGGCAACGGCCTCAAGGTCACGCATGAGGAAAGCGGCCCGGCCGCCGATCCCGACCATGTCGATCGCAGCGTCGATCCGGCGGCGGAGACCGAACGTACCTTCCGCACCTATATCGAACCGTTCTTTCCCGATCTCGGCCCGCGCTCGGTGCGCACCGCGACCTGTCTCTATACGCGGGTCGATCGCTCGCGCTTCGTCATCGATCACGACCCGCGCAGCGAACGCATCATGTTCGCCTCCGCCTGCTCCGGCCACGGCTTCAAGCACTCGGCGGCGCTGGGCGAGGCGCTGGCCGACGAACTCACTTATGGCGAAGCCCGACATGTGGACCTGTCGCCTTTCCGCCTTGCGCGGTTGGGCGAGTATTTGAGGGTGTGAGGAAATCGACGCGGTATGGCCAGCCTCGTAGCCCGGATGAAGCGCAGCGAAATCCGGGGCGGCCCATTGATCCCGGGTTACGCTTCGCTCCACCCGGGCTACGGGGACACTCGTTATTCGAGGGCGCGTGTCTTCTCCTCCGTCGTCAAATTAATATTCCTAGGACTATTGACTCCGATCCCAATCTAGCCCTATATTCCCATCCATCCCGCCCCTGTTAACGAGGGGTGTCTGATCAGCGTCTCCAGATGCTGGGGCGGGGAGCGGTGGCCGGGCCAGGGGCGTCGGAGATGCGGCGCAGGTTTTCCCTCCCCGGCGGTTCAAGCCGCGCCAGGTTTTCCAGCACGCCAGCCGCGTGCCGG
>DATMEX010000027.1:0-1662 GCA_035556455.1 Pseudolabrys sp. | reverse complement strand
CTGCGCCGTCGCTCAAGGCTGATGCTTCTGCGGCGCCGACGCTTCCGGATTGGTCGGCTCCGCCGCCGGCACCTGCTGCTTCTTCCAGCGACCAAATGCACGGTCAGTGGTCGTCGCGCCGCGGGAAGCCGACGTTGCCTGAGGCGCCGCGCGCCGAGCCTTCGCTTTCTTCCGACCGTGAGACCGATCTCGATGCCGTCCACGGCATGATCAAGCGTCTTGCCGAAGAGGTGGATGTCGGCGACGAGCAGCCGCTCGAAGGCCTGCCGCAGCGGCAGGAGAGCGCGCTGCGCGCCTCTCTCAACGCACTGCAGACGACCGCGAACGTCATGCGTGCGGGCAAGAAGAAGCCGGGTGCCGCCGGCGCGTCGGCGGGTGGCGCCATGCCGCCTCCGATCATGCCGTCGCATACGCGCCTTGCTTCGCTTGCCGAGGCTGTCGCTTCGGGACGGATCGACGTGGCGCTCGCACCTGTCGTCGGCCTCGACGATCATCAGGTGCACTATCACGAGGTGCTTGCCCGTCCGTGCGACGAGCGCGGGATGCCGCTTTCCGCCTCAACGCGAGATCCGCAGCTCGCGGTCGCCGGTTTATTGCCGCTGCTCGACAGTGCGCGTCTGCGCCAGGCAGCCGTGGTGGCGCGTACCTTCGCGAATGAAGGTCGCGAGGCCCACCTGTTCGTGCCGGCAACTGCCGTGTCGCTCGCCAACGACGGCTTCCTCGATGAGCTCGCCGCCGCCTATCAGGACCGTGAGGCGCTTGCGGGCGAGCTGGTGCTCACCTTCGCCCAGGCGGACATCCGCACCTTCGGCAACTCGGAATGGAGCGCGCTCACGGATATGCGCGATCTCGGCTTCCGCTTCGGCATCGAGGATGTGACCGACTTCGACTACGAGTTCACCGCGCTCTGCGCTGCGGGCTTTGCCTTCGTGAAGGTCGATGCGGCCACGCTGATGGCGGGGCTGGTGGCGCCGAACGGCACGATGCCGGCGGGTGAGGTCTGCCGCAGCCTCAACGACCTCGGCCTGACCGTCATCGTCGGCGGCATCGCCGATGCGCCGATGCGCGACAAAGTGCTCGATGCGGGTGCTCCGCTTGGCCAAGGCGCGCT
Source organism: Pseudolabrys sp. (assembly GCA_035556455.1). GTDB lineage: Bacteria > Pseudomonadota > Alphaproteobacteria > Rhizobiales > Xanthobacteraceae > Pseudolabrys. Next base: position 551 of record DATMEX010000027.1, on the reverse strand, counting down.
GTTTGGCGTGCCTGCTACCGTTGCGGGTACCGGTTTTGCCGGACGGGGCGAAGCCGCCGCTTGAGATTTGCGCGGGCGGCGGCTAGCAAGACGCCATGCCGCCCGCGCCAACATCCGAAATGATCCCCCTCATCGATTCCATTGCCTCGGTCGCCACAGGCACCCGTGCGTGGCTGGTCGACGTCTGGGGCGTGATGCACAACGGCGTCGTGCCGTTTGTCGATGCGTGTGCCGCTTGCATACGCTTTCGCGAACGGGGCGGCATCGTGGTGCTCGTCTCCAACTCGCCGCGCCCGCACGACAGCGTGGCCGCGCAGCTCGATGGCATCGGCGTGCCGCGCACGTGCTGGGATGCCATCGTCACCTCCGGTGATGTCGCACGCACGCTGATCGCGCGCTATTCGGGGCGCCCGATCCTGCACATCGGTCCGGAGCGGGATCTCGCCACGCTGGCGGGCCTCGATCTCATTCGCGTCGATGCGGAGGCCGCCGAGGCCATCGTGTGCACCGGTCTCTACGATGACGAACACGAAACGCCGGAAGACTATGCG